>DATMNZ010000116.1:0-55550 GCA_035568495.1 Saccharimonadales bacterium (SeqCode)
GTGTTCTCGATCAAGACCCGCAACCCGGATTTCTCCAGGGCCAGTCCCTGGGCCGCCTCGGCAATGGAATGGGCAACGAGTTGCAGGCCTTCCTCACGGCTTCGTCCGCGAAAAGACCCCGGATGCATGACCAGAAAATCAGCGCCCAGCGCCAGGCCGCGTTGCAGTTCGCCGCGAAAAGCCTGCACCGACTTGCGGTGAAATTCCGGAGTCGCGCTGGCCAGGTTCACCAGGTAGCTGGTGTGAATCACCAGCGGCGAGAGCGAATATTTCTCCCGTAGCCGGCGCATTTCGTCGCACTGCGCCTGAGGCAGCTTGTAAGGCTGCCACTGCCTTGGACTGGAAGAGAAAATCTGAAATGTATTGGCCCCCAGGCGGTAAGCGCGCTCCGCAGCCTGGGCCGCTCCCCCGGCCGTGGATGTATGGATGCCGATTCTTCGCGGCCCAGGCGTTGGCGGCTCGCCCTGCGACCACAACAGCACATCTTTCATGCTGAGCCTGCGTTTTGGATCTGCAGCTTCAGGAGGCATAACGCTGGAGGAGGTGATTCTAACATTCCGTTCTTAGCAATCCGCGTTCATCCGCGCAAATCCGCGGTAGTTTTTCTTTCTTTTTTCATCAGTGTTGATCGGTGCTTCTATCAGTGTTCATCAGTGGTATGTTTCTTGGGTTGCGGCTGAGTTGCACCGTGAGTATGTCCAGAATTGGGTGCACCAGGCATTTGCCCGTGGCCGTCGAAACCAATACTCTAATCATTCTGACTTTGTTCGCCATCGTCCTGGAGGCTCCGATGTTCCGTGCTGTAACCCTGCGCATGCTGGTTGTCGCATCGTCTTTTTTCGTGATCGCCGCGTCTATCGTCAGCGCGCAGGCCCCCGCCGCCAAGGCGGCGAAGCCAGTGGCCGCCAAAGCCATGCCTATGTCCACCGAGGCCTTCATGAAACATGCGGAAGAAGTGCTCGCCGACCTGAGTGTCAAGGCCAGCCGCACCTCGTGGGTGCAGGAAAACTTCATTACCGACGATACCGAAGTCATTTCCGCTCAGGCCGCTGAGGCTTTTGCCAAGGCTGTCACGGAGCTGGCGCTGGGTGCCCGCCGTTTTGACGGCGTCCGCATGTCCCCGGAGTTGGCCCGCAAGTTCAAGCTGCTGAAGCTGGCGCTCGTCGCTCCGCCGCCCAACAATGACAAAGAGCGCGGCGAGCTCACCCGCATTACCAGCTCTCTCGACGCCGACTTCGGCAAGGGAAAATACTGCCAGCCGCAGGCGGAGGGCAAGCAGAAGTGCCTGTCGCTGGGCGATCTCAGCCGTATCCTCGCCACCAGCACCAATCCCGATCAGTTGCTCGATGCCTGGGTGGGATGGCACAAGATCTCTGCGCCCATGCGCCAGCGTTATACCCGCTTTGCCGAACTCTCGAATAAAGGGGCGCGCGGGCTCGGATTCAAAGACACTGGGGCCATGTGGCGCTCAAATTACGACATGACCCCGGAAGAGTTCAGCGCCGAGGTCGAGCGCCTGTGGCGGCAGGTCAGGCCCTTTTATGTAGCTCTGCACACCTATGTCCGCAGGCAATTGATCAGGAAATATGGGAAGGCCGCCGAGCGCCCGGATGGGCTGATTCCCGCTCATCTGCTGGGCAACATGTGGGCGCAGGAGTGGGGCAACATCTTTCCCCTGGTAGCGCCGGCCAATGCAGAAAAGAGCTACGATCTGACCCAGCTTCTTAAAGACCGCAAAGTCAGTGAACAGGATATGGTCCATTACGCTGAGAACTTCTTCAAGTCGCTGGGATTTGATCCGCTGCCTGCTACCTTCTGGGAACGGTCGCTATTCTTGAAGCCCGCCGACCGTGACGTGGTATGCCACCCCAACGCCTGGAGCATCGATGCCCAGGATGATCTCCGCTTGAAGATGTGCATCGAAATCAACGACGTGGATTTTGTGACCGCACACCATGAGCTTGGCCACAACTTCTACCAGCGCGCCTATAAAGGCCAGCCATATTTCTTTCAGGACAGCGCCAACGATGGATTCCACGAAGCCGTGGGCGACACCATTGCGCTCTCCGTCACGCCAGAGTACCTGAAGCAGGTTGGTTTGCTGCAGGAACTCCCGCCGCCCGGGGCTGACACCGCCTATCTGCTCAAGGTGGCCCTCACCAAGATTGCCTTCCTGCCGTTTGCGGTGTTTATCGACCAGTGGCGCTGGAAGGTCTTCTCCGGCGAAATCACTCCGGCGCAGTACAACCAGATGTGGTGGCAGATGAAAAAGAAATACCAGGGGGTCGCGCCTCCGGTGGAACGCAGCGAGGCCGACTTTGATCCCGGCGCTAAATATCACGTGGCCAGCAACACCCCTTACGCCCGTTACTTCCTGGCGGATATCCTGCAGTTCCAGTTTCACCGCGGACTATGCCAGGCCGCCGGTGTACCAGGACCGCTGCACCGCTGCTCGATCTATAAGAGCCGGGCCGCCGGCGAGCGGTTGAACCGTATGCTCAGCATGGGTAGGAGCCGTCCATGGCCCGACGCTCTCGAAGCCATCACCGGCATGCGCCAGATGGACGCCACCGCCATTCTCGACTACTTCGCCCCACTCAAAAAATGGCTCGACGAGCAGAACCAGGGCGAAAAAGCCGGGTGGGAAGGGATGGAAGAATTGCCATAATTGCCAAAATCGCCGGAATTGCCACAATTGGAAATCAGCAATTGGCAATTAGCACTTAGCAATCAGCACTTAGCAATCAGCACTCAGCCCTGAAACGTTTACGCTTTTCAGGAAGGCCAATTCTTGTGTCTTCACTTTGCGTCCGTAGCGGCCTTTGCGGTAAAAGCTTTTCGCCGGATACACCACAAGGTTGGCGGCTGAGTGCCAATTGCCGCCTTCCCAATTCCAGCGGTTTTGGCAATTATGGCAATTCTCTGGACGCACCATCGGCCACTCGCGCTACGGTCCACTTGTACGCTGGGTGCCCCGTCCGTTTTGGGGTTGGCGGCCTCGTGCCTCGGTAACTTTGGGTTCGGCGGCCCGTTTGGGAGAATAACCACACAATGTTTTCCCCTATGGACAGGCACGAACAATTTGAAATATGGGTGCAGAGCGGCCTGAGCAAGTGGGAGATGCTTGCCTCATTTGCTGACTTGGCCATCGCTTCTGCCATTGCCGGCAATCGCAAACACCACAAAGGCCGTACGCGCCTCATCTGCGTAACCTGCGAAGAAGGCAGGATCATCTCGCAGGAAATGGTCGAGGAAGTAGGCTTTACCCCCCTCGACCGCCGCAGCGCCTGAATTCTGATTGCGATAACCACCGTAACTGGCTAGGCACTGCCCCGGTATGTTGTTTTCCTGCCAACCCTTCGATGATTCAGAGTATCCTCAGTTATTCGAGTTATTACGTCGATTGCGGACCTCGAACGGCCTCCGAGACCCTGAATCATGGACCAGTGGGAGCAATATGAAATCTGGCAGCAGGTTGGCAGTCGATGGGAGATGCTCGCATCTTTCCCGGATTTCGAAGTGGCCTCAGCCGTTGCCCGTACCCGCTCCAGCAACATGCGTCTCATCCATGCTGTCTACGAGAAAGGCGTAGTGGTCGATCAGCAGGTCCTGGCCGAGTTGGGCGCAACGCGGTCGGAAATCCCCAAGTAATCAAAAACATTTGGCCACGCATGAAGGCGAGTCGCTGGAGAGCAATTATGGTTCGCCGAACCGTCAGTACCGGCAGAAGCTTAAATCGTAGAGCCCCGACCCGTGAAGAAGTACTAAGTGTGCGGTACAGTCGCATTGCATGGCGCAGTCCCGCTTCAGCGGGACGGAAGAGAGTAGCCCACCACGTGACACGATGCTGCGCGTTCTTTGCGTGGCATCGTGTCTAAGTGGTGGGTAACGAGCAGAGAATTCCCCTTCCTTGGTGCCGCAGGCCGGCGCGCAGCGAAGCGAAGCGCCCTTGAAGAATGCTTTTTGCATGTCTCGGAAAAAAACTATCCCAATTGACGCGTATCTTCCGGAACCTTGCCCAAGGACGCGAGGGACCTTGAGTTTCTGCGTTGCACTTGTGAGGGTCACGAGGCCGGCGCAACATTATGCCCCAACATTCTGTGCCCTTCGGTTTCGCACCCGGAGTAAATCCAGTCGATGATCAACTCTTCGGTAATTGCGGGGTTGGTCCACATCACCGTCCTGATTTCGCCCACCTTCGCTCCGCAAAACCGAAAGAGGTTCCGGGCAGTCTCATCAAGAGACAGGATGACTCTGTCGCAAACAATCGCAGCTTCAATCAAAATGCAATCCTTTTCGACAATATTCCAGTCAGCGGTGTTGCGGCTTGCCTTTTCAATCCTGAGTCTGAGATTCTCATCGCGAGGAGAATCAATCTGACGAACTCTCCGGCGGGCCACCATCGAGAGCCGCCATTGCCGGGCAAATGAGGATTGATGCCGGTTCCACTCTGCCCTGATTTCCGGGGAAAAAGCCAACAGGTGCCCATTGGCACGAACCTCCGTCAGGCAGTCGCGGGTATGCTTCGAGGCCGGATAAGTTGCCCCTTCGCCCCCAGCAGCGCGAGCTACAGAAGCATCAATAACGAGCGCAATCGGCAAAGCTTAGTGAACCTTCGGCTTGATCTGTTCCGCGGCATTCAGGTATCGGCTTTCTGCCTCGAGATTCGTATCAGCAAAATCTTCGGGCCACTCGCCGAAAGCTCCATTCTCATCCAAGGCAGCGCTGCGCACATCGGTAATGCCATCAGCGTCACGGCTAAACCAGTGCAGGCACACGTCGGAAGGCTCAATTTGCTTCTCCGCTACCGCGGTCTGGATTGCGAGCAGGAGGAGCGAGCTGTGGGTCTCAAGGACGACCCGGACCCCGCGCTTGGCTGCATCAACCAGGATCTTGCCGAAGCGGCTCTGCGCCCGCGGATGGAGGTGGATCTCGGGCTGTTCCAGATAAACCAATTGGCCAGGGGCCGCTACGTGCAGAGCGACGATCAGGGGCAGGACTTGTGACAGCCCCAAACCAACGTCGGCGATGCTCACGTCGTCCTCTGCGGAACCGGACCGATGGGGCAGACGTGACACCTTGATTTCGACCTGGGTGTCCTCCACTGGCTGTGCCCGCACGTGCCAACTCAGCCCCATGGATTCCAGCTCTTTCCCCACTGATTCCAGCCTCTGGCCGTCGCCAGTACGCTGCCACAGCGCTATCACACTTGCGGTATAGGCATGGAAAGTGCCGGGAAAGTCAGAGCCGACGCCTGTCACCGGGTATGTCCTTTCCGGGCTTCCCCTTAACCCGGGCAAATGAATAATTGCTTTCAGCAGTCGGACAAAATCGACAGTAAGGATATTACTGGAAACGGGAAGAATCGCAGGTGAAGGCTCCACGCCACCATCTTCTTGTTTTCTTTTAAGCACTAATTGTGGTTGCAAGAAGCAGCGAGCCCTCTCGGCACTCAATACAGGTTCTATGATGGATCCTGGCCAAAGGTCTCTTAGATAACCGGAAAGCATCTCATAGGCAGCCTTGTCGCCTTCGGAAAGCAAGTCGTTGAAGTCGATGGCCGCCATATCTGGATGCACGACGACAGTTTTCTGGCCACTCGCCTCATACTGAGTTGAAACGACTCCTAATCCACCTTTTGGATCCCGTCTGAAGACCGATTTTATGCCATTGCCCCCGGAAGAGAGCGCGACTTCCAAGGTGTCGGATCGCTCGGTGCCGACCCTGGATAATAGCTGCGAGATTGAAGTGAAGTTGACGTTGGGACCGCTCAACAGGAGGGCGCCGGGGTCAAAATTTGCTTCCAGCGTCTGCTTCAGCAGCAATAATGGCTGCAAAATGCTTGATTTGCCCGAGCTGTTCGCGCCCCCCAAAATCGTAAGCGGAGCGACTGTCACAGACACTTCGCGCGCAAGAGATTTGAAGCCCTTCACGCTAATGCGAGTTATACCGTCAGGCGAATCTTTGTGCTTATCCATTCAGGTAATGCTAACAAAAGTCCTGTTTTAACCCCGTATTTTTCTGCGGCTTAATTGCCAAGACAGTAATCATGACCGAGACGCCCTGCTCCATAGGATTCCCTGTTTTGGGGAATCAACCCCGGACATGATCTTATATCGGCTGCGTTCGCAAGAATTCTTCACCAGAACGGAGGCGCTTAATGAAACCCCGCAGCACCCGCAAATCCGAAAAGCCCGCACGCCTCATCGAGAGAAAATTCTCCCAACGCAGATTTATCGAGTTTCCCGAAATGAAGGGCGGACGGTAGAAAAGATCGAGATGTTCACAACGCCCGAGCATCACTCGATCACCGTCATGTTTCAGGACAATACCTTCCTGAACCTCGCCGTGGAACCCGGATTCACTCTGCGGGCCAGCCTTCAGAGCGTCAAGACCGGCAATGCGCGGGTGATCAAACGCTGGCCGTCGATTCCCAGCGCGACGGAAGGGTAAGCCCCACCTTCAAACCACGCTGCCAGACTGCCCAGAGCGCTGTCACTTCGACAGCAAAACTTTCTTGTCTTCATGCACTTGCGCATAATAATCCAAGGGCGCTCAGGCGCTGCTTGGTAAAAGGTCATTGAAAACTGAAAACGACAGGGTTCGGCGGTCGATAGACAAGACGGCACGAGATAGTAACTATGTCGCCAACCCCCACCCCCCTGTATCATGTATGTATCACGTATGTCTCATTTCCGGCTCTGCGACGGGCGGTAGCGGCATCCGCCCTTATTTCTTCTTCACCACCCCAGTCTTCGGCTTATAAGACGTCTCAACTTCCGAATCCAGTTTTTCCAGAAGGCTGCGCGCATCGGCGGCGTGGTGTCCTTGCGGGGCGAGTTCCAGATATTTGTTGATCGCCTCCCGTGTTTCCGGAGGAGCTACGAGTTTGCCCTGCTGCAAGCGTCCGCTGCCTAATAGAGCGGCCGCCTTGATGTAATAGGCATCTTCCATCTTTGGATCGGAAGCGATAACCCGGTTGCAGGCCACGACTGCTTCGGTCATGCGGCTGAGATTGTAGTAAGTCGCGCAGAGATTGAATAACGGCAGAGCGGGATAGGAGGCCGCGTCGGCAGCCAGATTGGTCTGCACCGTTCCCAGGTTCTGGTAAAACTCCCACCGCCCCGGAGCGAGAGCGATCAACCTCGTGAGCGCCTGAGTGGCGCGTGGCCATTCATGGCCATCAAGGGCTGTGTGCAGGTCCAGAATCAGCCGGTTGATCTCCGAGACATTGGCGTTCTCCCTGCGTACCCGTTGCAACTCCACTTTGGTGAGTTCTCCCTGGCCCACGGTAGAAAGATCGATCATGAGGGAATTCGTGGCGGTGGGGTCTGCGATCTGGTTTTCATTCACCAGGTAGAGATACTTCTTCCCCGAATACACCTGCTGGCCGTTCGCATCGGTCACGGTAATTTCGTATTGGCCGGGCGGCACTCCCGCGAAGGAAAACTCTCCCTTCTTGCCGGTTTGCGTCTTGAAGGTCCTGCCGGTTGCGGTGCTGGTATATACCACCGCGGCCTTCTGCATGGGCTTGCCTTCACGGTCGATGAGCTTACCCGAAACCACTACCATCGATGGGGCGAAGGCCAGAATCATGGCCATCAGATATCTGCATAGATGCATTGCGGCCTCCGGAAACGCCAGCATGAATTGGGCTGGGCGGCAGAGCTGAGTCTGTAAGGAATATATAGACACCGCCAAGCATATTCCTGGTACTCTGGCCGGTGAAAGAATTTATCGCATGGCCGTTTGGTCTGAAGCACCTATGGCGGAGCGGGAAGTGGTTATGAGCAGTATTGAACATGAGGTTGCCCCGAAGGTTCATGCCACCCAGGGACGCGTTTACGCATCCCGCCATGCACTAAAGATGAACAGAAATCATGCGGACAAATCTTACTAAAAGGGGTAACATTGCCGATGTTTGATGGTAAGTTCGCATTGCGATTCCCCCGCAATTTCGAGCGAACCCTGGGAGGAACATCGTGGCCCATCTTTTCCTTCGCGCACTCTCTGTAGCGTCACTCGGCTTGGCGCTGATTTCGCAATCGGCTGCGGCATTCCAGCGTGGTACCGGCAGCGGTGGCACTAACCGTACCGGCGGCAATTCGAACATTCCGCCCCCTAACCTCCCAGTTCCGGATACCGCCGCGCAACCCACGTTTCTCTCCGGCAAAGTCTTGTTTGTCGGCGGCGGAGCGCCTTCGGAACCGGTGGCCATCGAACGCCTGTGCAATGGAGCCGTGCGCCGTGAGGGCTACACCGATTCCAATGGACATTTTCAGTTCCAGGTCGGCCAGAACGTAGGGTTCCACGACGCCAGTGAGAGCAGCGTGTCGCAGTTCCCCAGTGACCGGCCCAACAGCCAGCGCCAGGGCCCGGAATTGCGCCGGCTCCAGTTGCAGGGCTGTGAGCTGCGGGCCTCGCTCGCTGGGTTTCAGTCGAGCACCGTGCCGATCCGGCCTGATGCCAGTTCCTGGCAGATCGAAGTAGAAGCGATCTTTCTCAAGCGCATGGAAAACGTGACCGGCGCCACCATCAGCCTCACGACCATAAGCGCTCCCAAGGAAGCCCGGCAGGCTTATGAGAAAGCCCAGAAAGCCTTTGGGCAAAACAAACTGGCCGAAGCTGAAAAGGGCCTGGAAAAAGCCGTCACGATCTATCCCAACTTCGCCACCGCCTGGTCGTTGTTAGGGGACCTGCATGCACGCCAAAACCGCTTTGACCAGGCCCTCAAAGAATATTCCCAGGCGGTATTGATTGACGCCCAGTTCGTCAATCCGAATTTCGGGCTGGCCATCATTGCCGTACAGGAAAAAAGATGGCTGGATGCAGTCCAGTTGACCAACCACGTCACGAAAATGAATGCCTTCGCCTATCCCTCGGCCTACTTCTATAACGCCGTTGCCAACTATTATCTCGAAAGGCTGGATGCAGCCGAAGAGAGCGCCAAGAAGTTCAAGAGTCTCGATACTGATCATCACCACCCCGACGTGGCCCTGCTGCTGGGCGACATCCGTATCCGCAAGAATGACTATGCCGGGGCCGCCCGCGAAATGCGCGATTATCTGGCCATAGCACCCAACGCCCCCGACGCCGAACAAATAAGGGCCAAAGCGCAAAAGTTCGAGGACATCGGAGTCAACGGCAAACAGTGATGATGGATCTGGAAATCGGAGAATCCGGTGATCGGGTGATCGGGTGATCGGAAAATCCGGTTCTCCGATCACCAGATCACGGCGATCATCCGATTCCTCCTGGCGTTTTTCCTGATTTCGCTTTACCATCGCCCTAGTGTCTACGCCTCCGCAGAAGCCATCTTCGGTGAGCCGTCTGGTTTCCGCCGCGCAAGCGGAGGATGATGCTTCCTATGAACTCAAATTGCGGCCGCGGTATCTGCGCGAATTCATCGGCCAGAAGAAGGTCAAAGACAACCTGGCGGTGGCCATCGAGGCCGCTCGTTCGCGGGGTGAAGCCCTCGACCACGTGTTGCTGTATGGCCCACCCGGACTAGGCAAGACGACATTGGCTGCCATCATTGCCAATGAGATGGGCGTGGCCTGCCAGCAGACCGCCGGACCGGCCATCCAGATTAAGGGTGATCTCACCGCGATCCTGACCAACCTTGCCGACCGCCAGATATTGTTTTTTGATGAAGTACACCGTCTGCAGCCGGCGCTCGAAGAGATTCTTTATTCAGCCCTGGAAGATTACAAGCTCGATATCATTATCGGCCAGGGGCCTTCGGCGCGTACCCATACCATCGATGTCAGTCCCTTTACCTTCGTGGCCGCCACCACTCGCGCGGGGCTGCTTTCTGCGCCCCTGCGCTCGCGTTTCGGCATTCTTCTACGTCTGGAGTTTTATACGGACGATGAGTTGAAGTTCATCATCGAGCGCTCGGCTGAAATCCTGGGCGTGGAAATCGACAACCAGGGGGCGGAGGAGCTTTCACGCCGCGCCCGGGGAACGCCGCGTATCGCCAACCGCCTGTTGCGCCGGGTGCGTGATTTCGCACAGGTGCGGGGCGCTGGCCGCATAGACCTCGCAACTGCCCAGGCGGCGCTTGAGATGCTCGAAGTCGATCAGCACGGTTTCGATGAAATCGACCGTCGTCTGCTTCTGACCATCATCCAAAAGTACAACGGAGGCCCGGTGGGGCTGAGCACGCTGGCCGCCGCTCTAGCAGAAGAGCCTGACGCCCTGGAAGAGATCTACGAGCCGTTCTTGATTCAGATAGGGTTCCTTGACCGCACGCCTCGAGGAAGGGTGGCTACCAGGCTCGCCTACGATCATTTCAAAATCCGCTACGGGCGTCAACCGGGCCTGTTTTAACTGCCAACCCGTACTGAAGTAATTATCCATTCCCGCTCTAATCGGGATATGATGGCTCGAAGTTTTTAACTCTAAAAACCTGGTCGGCTTCCTGGCGTTTGCGGATTTGGCGCCGAATCGACTGACCACCGG
Organism: Saccharimonadales bacterium (SeqCode); assembly: GCA_035568495.1. GTDB lineage: Bacteria > Acidobacteriota > Terriglobia > Terriglobales > Acidobacteriaceae > Angelobacter. Next base: position 10,465 of record DATMNZ010000116.1, read on the forward strand.
CGCAGTCTTTCAGGGAGAGCACTTTTGTTCGCGCTACGAAGCCTCACGGCGTCAATCCTGTTCTCATCTTTGCTGGCGGCCCAGCAGAGTGCCCCATCGCCGGGCCCGGTGCCCGCTCTTCCTCCAGCCGCAATGCCGGAAATCCCCAAGCTGCAAGCTTCCCCCAAGCTTTCCGATTTTGACGGGATGCGGGCGGCGACGCCGCTGGCCCGCCAGATGTTCCGCGTTGACTCCTTCCTGCAGCGGGACCCTCAAGACGGCGCGCCCGCTTCGCAGCGCACCGAGGCCTATCTCGGCTATACCGACAAGAACTTCTGCGTAGTATTTCTGGCCTTTGACACCGAGCCCTCCCGGATACGGGCCCGCATGGTGCGCCGGGAGCTGATTGACGACGACGATCAGGTCGGCATGTACCTCGACACCTTCCACGATCAGCGCCACGCGTACGCCTTTTACGCCAATCCCTTTGGCATTCAGCAGGATGCTCTGTTCACTGAGGGCCAGTCCTTCCAGGGATTTGACTCTTCGTTCGACACCATTTGGAACACCGAGGCCAGAATCACCGATCAGGGCTACATGGTGCTGATCGAGGTCCCGTTCAAGTCTTTGCGGTTTCCCTCTGCTACACCCCAGACATGGGGCGTCCTGTTAGCGCGTGTGATTCCCCGTAACAGTGAACGGTCGTTTTATCCACGCAATACATCGCGCGTGCAGGGCTGGCTCACGCAGGCGGCCCCCATGCATGGCTTCCTGGATATCTCGCCCGGAAGGAACATGCAGTTCAACCCTTACACTTCGGCGCGCGCTTTCCGCGCCCTTGATGAGCGTGGTCCCGCGGGCCTGCGCTTTACCGGCAAGCATCTCGAACCCAAAGTCGGTCTTGACTCCAAGTTTATTTTGAAAGACAGCCTGGTGCTCGATACGACGATCAATCCCGATTTCGGGCAGGTTGAATCCGACGATCCGCAGGTCACCGTGAACCAGCGGTTTGAAGTCTTCTTCCCGGAAAAGCGGCCGTTCTTCCAGGAGAACTCCAGTTTCTTCCAAACTCCGCTGCCATTGGTGTTTACCCGCCGCATCGTGGATCCCCTCTATGGCGTGCGCCTTTCGGGCAAGCTGGGGTCATGGGCTGTTGGGACCCTGGTCGCCAATGACCAGGCGCCGGGCAAGAGCGTCCTGAAATCTGATCCGCTTTCCGGCAACAATGCCTATCTCGGCATCTTCAGACTCAACCGGGAAATCGGGCAGAACAACAGCTTGGGCCTGATCTACACCGACCGCGAGCTGCACACCGGTCCTGGCAGCTTTTGCACGGCCACACCCTGCGTCGTAGGATTCAATCGTGTGGGTGGATTCGATACCCACATTAAGTTCGGCCAGAACTGGCAGATGAATGCCCAGGCGGTGACCAGCGAGAGCAAGTTCAGTGACGGCCGGCATACAGCAGGACCGGCCTACCTGGTTTTCGTGGAGCGCACTTCGCGCAGGCTGGAACTCAGTTCCGAATACCGTGATATTTCCCCCGGTTTTTCCTCGGACCTTGGCTTCATCAACCGCGCCGACATCCGCCGCGCCAATAATTTCCTGACCTATACCTTTCATCCTGAGGGCAGGTTCCTGGTGGCCCATGGGCTGCGGGTGTTCGAGCAATCGCTGTGGGACCACAACGGCACTCCGCTTGGGAATAGCATCAATAACAACTACGAATGGAATTTTCAGCGCCAGAGTTCTTTTGATCTCTTTACCAATTTTGAGCACGAGCGTCTGCGGCCCGTGGATTTCCCGGCCTTGCCCGGCAACCGCAGCTATCCCCATGTGCAAGGGGGACTAGCGGCGAGCACACAATACTTCAAGTGGATCAACGTCTTCGCTGAAATCGACTGGGGCACGGCCACCAACTTCATTCCCCGCAGCGGCCCCCCGGTGCTGGCGTACCAAAATAATGCGTTCTTCCGGGGTGTGGTGCGCCCGTTCAGGGGCCTCACGGTCGAGAACACTTATATCCTTTCCCGGCTCCTTGACCGCGATACCGGTCTTAACATTTTCAACAATCACATTGTCCGCACCAAGTGGAACTACCAGTTCACACGGGAGTTTTCCTTGCGCCTGATCGGCCAGTACGCGACTACCCTGTCGAACCCCGGCTTTACCGCCTTGCAGAACACCAAGAATTTCAATGGAGACGTGCTGTTCACGTATCTTCTGCATCCGGGCACCGCCATCTACGTGGGTTACAACGGAAATCTGCAGAACCTCGATCCTTCCCTGGCCTTGACTCCAGACGGCATCCTGCGCACCCGCAACTCTTTCATCAATGACGGACGCCAGATATTCATTAAGCTTGCTTACCTGTTTCGCTACTGACTCAAAATTGGAAGGCTTCTGAGATTCCTGTATCAGGTGCTTAAGGCCTTTTAGACTCATTAGCTGGGAATCTCTCAGCCCGCCTCCGCATCAGCAATCCGAATGATCAGTCTCTTGCCAAGGGCTTTAGCAGCGCGGGAAATCGTGTCCAGGGAAACCGCAACATTCTGCGGATCGAGCAATCGATCAAGCTGAGAGCGGCTGGTACGCAGCTCTTTGGCGAGGGCCTGTTTTGTTGTTCTCTTCACTCGCATGGCTTCTGTAAGCTGCCAAGAGATCACGCGCTTGATCGCAACCGCCTCGACTTCCTCGCGGATGCCCTCTTCTTCCAGGAAGCTGTCAAAAGTCGAACCCGTGTGCTCGACGGCGCCACTCTTCTTCTTTGTCTTCATTGCAACCTCTCATGTTTCTTCTTGTTCCGCCGTGCCAGCTCTAAATCTTCTTCCGGCGTCTTTTGAGTCTTCTTGATGAACCCATGCAAGAGCACCATTCGACCATTCTTATCAAAATAAAAGAACACTCGCGCAATGCGGTTTTGAGATAGGTTTGACCGCACTTCGTAAATACCACCGCCCACAGAGCGGCAGACTGGCATTCCCACCGGCCAGCCAAACTCGACCGTCTTTATGTCTTCACCGATCTTCTTGCGGTCCTCACGGGACAGTAAGTTTTTCAGCCATTCCCGCACCGGCTCACCTCCAGCCTCCGTCCGGTAGAAGACAACCTGGACGCGCTTGCCTTGCCTGAGGCTGTCCGCCTCTTCACTCTCATCGGACTGGGACTGCTTGCTCTTATCCGCCACAAACCAGTGTACCACATACGGTGCATAACGTGCTTTTAACGACAGCATGTAAAAGTCACATTTAATGTAGTATTTTATTAGTAGTAATATATCAGTAGGTAGTGTATAGTGAGTGGTAATAGAGGTAGCGATGCGCGAAAAAACGAAATTCACAGTGGGTGGCGTACAGGTCCTTCTCAACCAAGAGGATGTTGAGCAGAGGCTTCTTGCTGTCATGCCTGAAGAGATCCGAGAACTGTACGTAGAAGTGAATGGCACCAGATATCCGGTCAAGCAAGCACTTGCGGAGGCAACCGGACTTCACAGGGGAACTTTCACGTCTCATGACGCAATGCGGGTATTTCGGAAGCTGTCGATTCCCATTGGCCCCGACGAGCTTACAGCGACGGAGCGGTTTTACACGGTACTTAAGAGTCTCAATGCATTTGACAACCAAGAGGTTCGTGGCGTAATTGCGGGGCAACTGGCAAAAACGGATCGGGAGAACTGCTATTGGGGAATCTATCTCCGGGGCAAGGCCAACGTCGAGAGCCTGCTATCCTTGAAGCAGGTGAGGGATTTCCAGGCCATCGCTATGCTGACCCGAAGTCTTTTTGAATTCTCTGTTGATATGAAGCTCATCGATGTGATCACCAATGCAGTTGAGAAGATCAACACATTCTCCCAAGTAGAAAAACTGCGAGCCGCGAAGAAGACGGTGGATTTCAAAGATGCGAATCCAAATTCACGAGTCGATGCGACTATTCACAGGGCATTCATTGCAAACAACAAGGCAAAGATTGACACAGAGCAGGCTACGGCGTGGCCTGGCGCAAAGAAGGTTAAGCATTGGTCAGGCTTGTGTCTGAGGGACAGGGTTGCTCAGTTGGGAAGCCCGTTCCTGGAGACGTATGAGGTCAAGTATCCGCAGATGAGCTGGTACACCCATGCAGCCGGTGTGACCGGGCTTGATCTGAAGGCATCTTCGTATGAACTCTTGACAGGCACCCTTTTTCAACTCGCTAGTGAATGCTATATGGTTTTGCTTGCGGCTGTCGTCAAACAGTTCAGGCTAACCAAGGCAGATGAAAAGATCGAGAACAAGATGAAGTACGCGCAGATGATGCCATTTACTGACACCGATGAGCAGCTACAAGCATTGGAGAAGGAGCTTCTCATCTGATTAGCGGTACGTATTTCCTCCAATGTGTGCCCGCACGGTGGACTACACTCCCAAATATCAAGATAGAGCGCTCCGAATTTATGTGCTATAAGATAGCTTGTCGTTACGGGGACACGGGCGCTTTCATGAGCGAAGAAAAAACATTCTTGATTCACAACCCCGTAAAAAGGAGAAACGTTATGAAGCAATTGGTCAGAGCTAATTGTGTTGTCTGTGGTGCCCAGAATCTAACAATCGAGGTGGAGCTAAAGGGAGATCGAACATTTGATGACGGTCAATGTCCCCAGTGCGGCGTCATCTGCTCTGGCTTTGTTATTTATGATTCACAGTCAGCCCTGAGAAATTCCTGCATCATCGAATCGAGGCATTAACAAACGCGGTTCACCCATGACTATCGAACTCAAACCCGAACAGGAACGGATCATCCAAGAGGAAATCCGGGTCGGCCACTTTCGCAACGTCGATGAGGTCCTCGACCATGCTTTGGCTGCGTTGCGCGAGAAAAACTCTCCCCATAAACCTGAGCCGCAGAAACCCCGTAAAAACTTTGCGCAATTCCTCATGGAGTCGCCTCTGGCCGGTTCGGGATTAGACTTAGAGAGAGATAAAGACCAGGGCCGCGACATCGAGCTATGAGCGGGTTCTTGCTCGATACCAATGTTATCTCAGAGTTCGCCCGGCCAGACAACAAATCCGATCAGCGGGTTAAGCAATGGCTGGAAGCCGCCGATTCAAATTCCCTCTATGCCAGCGTCCTCACCTTCGGGAGATCAGAAGAGGAATTGAAAAGCTCGCTCCGGGAAGGCGACGTACCCACCTGGAAGCATGGCTCGAAAAAGATTTGCATGAATGGTTTGAGAATCGCCTCTTAGGCATTGAGGTGCCGTCGGGCGCTTCTGATTTATCATAACCGCTTCGGCAACCGTCGGCGTGGTTTTGAGCGATTGCAGGCCCACGAACGACAGCGACTGAAGAGTGGAGCCTTGGGCTATGAAGAAAGTTGTTGAGCGCGAGCGCAACAAAAACTATTACCGGGTCTTACATGCTCCCATTTGGATATGGGCATTCTGGGTGTTGCCCGGGCACCTGACCGCCAGCCTCTACGCGCACGGACCGGACCGCCGTCACTGGATCTGGCTTGCGGTAGTGACCGCCGTTTGCTCGTGGCGGGCGTTTGCCGGTTACCTGCCGGGCGCCGAGCCTCAGCCTTACATCACCCATTACGGCGAAGACAAACCCAATCTATGGTATCGGGTCGTCTGCTATACCGCCGCCTGGATCGATCTGCTGGTCCCTTTCACCATCAACCTCACCGGGCTGCTCATTAACTTTCTCACCGGCAAATGGATCATCGACAGTCTCTACGTGAAGCTCTATTACATATTGGCCGCGATGATCGTCGCCGCCACGGCCTTCGATTTCACTCCCCGCGCGCGCCGTTCCACTGCCGGCGAAGGCGCGGAAAAGGGCTGGTTCTACGTCACCGTCTGGATGGTCGTGCCCACCCAAATTGCAGCCTGGGCCATGTGGCGCCTGGGGCGCTATTTTGAGGTCCCCAAAGCCAGTCTCGATCACCTGCGCCTGTTTACTTTTCTGGCGGTGGCGGGCGCTCTTTTTTTGCTGGGATGCCTGGGAAAACTACCGCGCACCGCGCGCTATCACCCCGGTGACAAGACTTCCGGGCTGGATCAACAGATCTCTGCGGAGGCATAGGACATCTTCATGGCCATCGCTGTGCGTTCCTTCGCCAAGATCAACATCGGCTTGCGGATCGGTCCTTTGCGGCCCGATAGATTTCACGAACTACGTACGGTTTACCAGACACTCGCGATCCACGATGTTCTGCGGATCGAAGTCCGGCGCGGCGACGCCATTGAAATTCATTGCGACCATCCCGGTGTTCCCACCAATGAGACCAACACCTGCTGGCGGATCACAGAACGGGTGCTGAAGGCGCTGGATCTGCGCCGGAGTATCCGTATTACCATTGAGAAAAATCTGCCCATACAGGGTGGCTTGGGCGCAGCTTCTTCCAACGGCGTGGCCACGCTGCTGGCCCTCGAAAAGGCGCTGCGAAAGCCCCTTGCCGCCCGTGACCGGCTGCGTATTGCGGGCGAAGTAGGCTCTGATCTGCCCTTGTTTTTGGTCGGGGGCACGGTGCTCGGCATTGGCCGGGGCGAGCAGGTTTATCCCCTGGAAGATCTTCCCAGCGTTCCCTGCGTTGTCGCGACTCCGCCGGTAGGTGTTTCCACACCGGTCGCATTCGCTGACTGGGATAAAAACCTCGCCGGGAGTGGGAAATTGACGGGTGGCCCGCCCTTCGATAGAATGACTATGTTCAGTGATTCTGTTTATGAGTGGCTGAATGGCGTTATTGGCTCCACAACCGGTGTCCCAGCGAATGCTCGGGACCGGGCTGAGGCACTGCTCCTCGGCCTTGTCCGTACCGGGATCGAAAACGACTTTGAAAGCGTCGTGTTTCCAATGTATCCCGTTATAGGCGAGGTCAAGAGGGTGCTGGCAAGTGCCGGCGCCCGGTACGCGTCTCTGTCTGGCTCTGGATCCACGGTTTATGGATTGTTCAGAGACCGGGAGTCAGCCCGCAAGGGCGCTCAGGCGGTAAAGGCCGCCGGGGTTGCGGCAGCGATAACGACCACGGCTACCCTGCGGCGCGCGGACTACTGGAACCACTTGTTCATGGAGTGAATAAGATGGCGCTCTGATTTTTTGGGCCGTCGACTAATGGTAGGTCAAGTGCCTTTGGAGCACTTTGTCTAGGTTCGAATCCTAGCGGCCCAGCCAGCTTTGAAATTGAAGCACGAAGGGTAGAAGGTCCTTCGCCCGGTAATGCGGGCTCAGGATTTCGCCTGGCGGCCCAAGTTCGAATCCTAGCGGCACAGCCAGTTTTGAACGTAGAGGCATGAAAATGGCGACAACGGCGACACCACAGGAAAAGGTCGAGAGCAAGCTGCCGAAAGCGGCAAGCAAGACGGTTGCGCGCTCGCGCCATGACGACAAGTTTAAGATTTTCTGCGGCACCGCCAACGAGCCGCTCACCGAGGATATCTGCTCCTTCTTGGGCATGGAACGGGGCAAGGCCACGGTCACACGGTTTTCCGATGGCGAGGTCTACATCCAGGTCCTCGAAAATGTGCGCGGCTCCGATGTATTTGTGGTGCAGCCCACGTGCTTTCCCGTGGATGAGCACCTCATGGAATTGCTGTTGCTGGTGGATGCATTGAAGCGCGCCTCCGCCCGGCGCATCACTACTGTCATTCCTTACTACGGATATGCGCGCCAGGACCGTAAAGACAAGCCGCGCGTTCCTGTGTCATCGAAGCTGGTGGCTGATCTGCTGACTGTCGCCGGAGCGCACCGCGCCCTGATCGTCGATCTGCATGCGCCCCAGATCCAGGGGTTCTTTAACATCCCTGTGGACCACCTGTTCGCTTCGCCCGTGCTCGTGGATTATTTCAGGAAGATGCAATTACCCAGCCTCACCGTGGTTTCACCCGACGCCGGTGGCGTGGAGCGCGCCCGCTTCTTCGCCAAGAAAGTCGATGCGGCGCTGGCCATTGTCGATAAAAGGCGCACCGAGGTGAATGTGGCCGAAGTCATGCATGTGATCGGCGATGTCAATGGCCGCACTTGCCTGATCCTCGACGACATCATCGACACTGCCGGCACTCTGGTCAAGACGGCTGAGGCCCTGGCGAACGCTGGCGCCTCCAAGGTTTTTGCTTGCGCTTCCCATCCGGTGCTTTCCGGGCCGGCGATTGAGCGCATCGCCAAGTCGCACCTGGAGCAGGTGGTGGTCACCAACACCATCCCGCTCACCGAGGAAGGCAAGGCCGAGCCCAAAATCAAGGTCCTGTCGATTGCCGGCCTGCTGGGCCGCGCCATCCAGTCGATTCATGAAGAAACTTCCATCAGTTCGTTGTTCTCCTAGTCGGCGGACCCTGGACCATGGAAGACATTAAGTTCACTCCTGCCGTCTAAGGCCGGAGGAAGAGGAATAGAAGAAATGATTTCACAGGAAGTATTGCAGGCCCAACAGAGAGACGATAAGTCGCGGGGCAAGAATGAAGCGCGGCGGCTGCGCGCCGGCGGACGTGTCCCGGCCGTGGTCTACGGCGCCAAGAAGGCGTCCCTCGCAGTCAGCGTCGATCCCAAGCAAATCTCGCGCATCCTCTCGTCTGAATCGGGTCATAACACCATTTTCGACCTGGAATTGAACGGCGAAAAAGCCAAAGCCATGATCGTTGACTGGCAGTACGAACCGATCAAGGGCAAGCTGCTGCACATCGACCTGAAACGCATCTCCATGGACGAAAAAATGCGCGTCCTGGTGCCCGTACACCTGGTAGGCGAGGCGGCGGGCGTGAAGCAGCAGGGCGGAATTCTCGATCAGATCATTCGTGAAGTCGAGATCGAGTGCCTGCCTGCGGAAATCCCGAGCCATATCGATGCTGATATTTCCGGATTGATTTTCGGACAGGTATTGCGCGTCTCCGACCTGCCTCACTCCGGAACGCTGAAGTTCATCACCGATGCCAACCAGGCCGTGGCCCACATTACCGCAGTGAAGGAAGAAGTTGCGGCTACACCCGATGCGGCGGCTGCAGATGCTACGGCCACTCCGTCGGAGCCTGAAGTCATCAAGAAGGGCAAGCAGGAGACTCCGGAAGAGGCGGCCGAGGCCAAGAAGGCGGCTGATGGCAAGAAGCCTGACGCCAAGAAAGCGCCTGAGGCCAAGAAGTAGAGCGCGTGAAGCTGCTTGTGGGCTTGGGCAATCCCGGCGTCGAGTACCAGCATACACCGCACAACCTCGGCTTTCTGGTCATCGACCGGATCGCCAGTCAATGCGATGTCGCGGTCAGCAACCGGCATTGCAAGGCCCTTACGGCCCGCGCGCGTATCGGTAACGAAGAGGTTTTGCTGGCCAAACCCCAAACCTACATGAACCTTAGCGGCATGTCGGTGCTGGAACTGGTAAGGAAGTATGAGACCGATCCACAGAAAGACCTGCTGTTGATTTACGACGAGCTGGATTTTCCTTTTGGAACGGTCAGAATTAAGGAACGTGGTACATCTGCCGGCCACAACGGCGCGCAGTCGGTGATGGACGCCCTGGCTTCGAAAGAGATTCTGCGGGTGCGGATGGGCGTTGCGCCGGATTTCCCAATCAAAGACGGTATGAGCTACTTGCTGTCGCCGTTCAAGAAGTCGCAGTTGGCGCAGGTGGATGAACTGATCGACTTGGGGGTCAATGCCGTGCATGCCATCCTGAATGATGGCCGGTCGGCGGCCATGAACCGGTTTAACCGCCGGGTAAAACCGGAAGGGCCAGAAAGGCCGTAATCGCAGGAAGCAGAAAGCTTCAGGTTTAGAAATTGGAGAACAACAGAATGCAACGTGTTTACGAAGTAATGTTTATCGTGCGTCCCGACTTGCTGGAAGAAGACGTGGAAAAATTGATCGCCACACTTCAAGGCTACGCCACCACTGCCGGGGCCACCGTGCAGAACGTAGAAAAGATGGGGAAACGCCGCCTGGCTTACGATGTGAAGAAATTCCAGGACGGTCTCTACGTCCTGCTCACTCTGCAGGCCGATGGCAAGGCCATCCACGAACTGGAGCGCCGCATGCGCGTTACCGAACAGGTGATCAAGTTCATCACCGTCCGTATGGATGAAGAACAGCAACGGCTGGAAAAGGTCCGCAAGCTGCGTGCTGCGCACACTAAGCGTCCGCCCGCCGAAGCTGCGGTGGCCGAGCCGGAAACCCCCACGGTGAACGCTTAACCAAACACCTCAGACCGGGAGTTGCCAGCGACCAGCGATCAACGAAAGGCCCGGCCCATCAAGGAGAATTATGGCTGACGAAAGCAACCACGAAGTTTCATCCCACGCGCCCCGCCCCCAGGGGAGAGAGCGTAGCGGTCCCGGCGGCGGTGCAGGGCGCGATCCCGGCGGGCGCAAATTCTTCCGGCGCAAGAAAGTCTGCAAGTTCTGTGTCGAGAAGATTGACGAGATCAGCTACAAAGACGTCCGTACGCTGCAGCAGTTCGTGGCCGAACGCGGCAAGATCGTACCGCGCCGGCTCACCGGGGTGTGTACGCCTCATCAGCGCCGCCTGACCTCGGCCATTAAGCGGGCCCGCAACATCGCCCTGCTGCCCTTCGCGGCACGCTAAAAAGAATTCAACTGGAGACCTGCAATGGAAGTGATTCTCAAGGAAGACGTTCTCAAGCTGGGCCATCGCGGTGACGTGGTGAAGGTCGCTGAAGGCTACGGCCGCAACTACCTGCTGCCCCAAAAGCTGGCCATTGAGGCCACCACCGGCAACAAGGCGGTCATCGAGCAGATGCGCCAATCCGCGGTGCGCCGCACGGCCGTTGAAAAAGCCGATGCCGACGCCCTGGCCAGGCAACTCGAAGGCGTTACCCTGACCTTCCAGCGCAAGGCCGGTGAAAAAGACCACCTGTTCGGCTCCGTTACCTCTGCCGATCTGGCCGACCAGTTGGAGAAGAAGGGCTTCACCATCGACCGCCGCAAGATCCAGCTCACCGATCCGCTCAAGAGTCTGGGCGAAGTCGATGTGCCGATCAAGCTGCATCGCGATGTCACCAGCCGGATCAAGGTCGTGATTGAGAAAGAGAACAGCGAAGCCTCCGCGTAGCCGCAAGTCTGTTCTTGTCGGGGCCGCTGCTGCTGCATCCCCAGGCTGGGTTGTTTTTATCAGTGCTCATCGGCGTAAATCAGCGGCGGTTTTTCTCTTTCCGTGGCTTTTTCCGCGGCTGTCGAACAGTCCGGCCATGGACGATAGCAATTCAGTATCAGCGGGTGTGGTGAAACCGCGTCTGCAAGGTTCGCTAAATTCAGTTCATTTGCTACACTGGATGTCCTTTTATTTTGAGGCTGATTATTCCCGTTTATTTCTGGAGGTGAAGCTTGGCCGAGATCAAGAGCTCTGCCGTGCCACAGGGCTTTGGCGGCACGCAGCGCCGCGATGCCTGGTGGTTGGAGTTGTTGCCCGCCATTGTGGGCCTGGGAGGGTTCGGCCTGTACGCCACCCTGCGCGCCTTTGAAGGCGCCAACTACATGGTTGGCCCGTATCTCTCACCGTTTTATTCGCCGCTCATCGATCCGCAGCACCATGTATGGCCTTTCTCACCCGCCCTGTTGATCCTGGCCGGTCCTCTGGGATTCCGGGCCACCTGTTACTACTACCGCAAGGCCTATTACCGGGCGTTCTTTCTCGATCCTCCATCGTGCGCCGTGGGCGAGCCGGCTGGAAGAAAATATCGTGGCGAGACCAAATTCCCGTTCATCCTGCAGAACCTGCATCGCTATTTCATGTATCTCGCGGTGCTGTTCCTCTGCTTCCTATGGTATGACGCGGTGAATGCCTTTTGGCTCGACGGGCGCGTCTTTATCGGGGTCGGAAGCTTGGTGCTGCTGACTAACGTGACCTTGTTGACCCTGTACATGTTTTCTTGTCACTCGCTGCGCCACATCATTGGCGGCAAGGTGGATTGTTTCTCCTGTACGGCCTTGAACCAGAAACGGCATGGGGCATGGAAGAAAGCCAGTTGGCTCAATGAACGCCATATGTTGTTTGCCTGGCTGAGCCTGTTCTCGGTGGGTTTTGCCGACTTTTACGTGCGCATGGTGGCGACCGGCCTGATAAAGGACTTCAAACTCCTGTGATGAACGAAACCAAATACGAGACCCACGAACATGATGTGCTGATCATCGGCGCGGGCGGGGCTGGTTTGCGCGCCGCCATTGAGGCCCTGGCCCAGGGCGCGAAGGTGGCAGTGGTTTCCAAGTCCCTGCTGGGCAAGGCGCATACGGTCATGGCCGAAGGCGGCATTGCCGCCGCCATGTCGAATGTAGACAAGGCCGATAACTGGAAGACCCATTTCCGCGACACCATGCGCGGCGGAAAATTCCTGAACAACTGGCGCATGGCCCAGCTTCATGCCCAGGAAGCCCCGGAACGCGTCCGTGAACTCGAACAATGGGGCGCTCTCTTCGACCGCACCTCCGACGGCGATATCATGCAGCGCGCCTTTGGCGGACACACTTTCAAACGGCTGTGTCACGTCGGCGACCGCACCGGCCTGGAAATGATTCGCACCCTGCAAGACCGCGGCGTGCAACTTGGCTTCGACGTGTTCATGGAGTGTACGATCATCCGTCTGCTCACCGAAGGCAATCGCGTTGTGGGCGCTTTCGGATACTGGCGCGAGCAGGGCCGCTTTGTGGTACTGAAGGCCAAGGCAGTGGTGATCGCCACCGGCGGCATCGGCAAAGCTTGGCGCGTGACCTCCAATTCCTGGGAATACACCGGCGATGGAATGACGCTGGCCTACGATGCCGGGGCCGCCCTGCAAGATATGGAGTTTGTCCAGTTCCACCCCACAGGCATGGTGTGGCCTCCGGGCGTGCAAGGGCTGCTGGTGACTGAGGCGGTGCGCGGTGAAGGCGGTCTGCTGCGTAACAAGAACGGCGAACGCTTCATGGAAAAATACGATCCCAAGCGCATGGAGCTTTCCACGCGCGATGTGGTGGCGCGTTCCATCTACACCGAAGTGCGCGAAGGCCGCGGCAGTCCCCACGGCGGCGCGTTCCTCGACATCTCGCACAAGCCCGCCGAATACGTGAAGCAGAAACTGCCCAGCATGTATCACCAGTTTAAAGAGCTGGCCGATGTAGACATCACCAAGGAACCGATGGAAGTCGGCCCTACCTGCCATTACGTGATGGGTGGCATTCGCGTGGAAGCGGAAACCGCGGAATCGACCCTTCCCGGCCTGTTCGCGGCCGGCGAAGCCGCTGCCGGATTGCATGGCGCCAACCGCCTGGGAGGCAACTCCCTCTCTGACCTGCTGGTCTTCGGACGCCGCGCTGGCCTGTCAGCCGCTGCCCTCGCCGCGAAGTCCCAGCCGGGCAAGATCGATCCGGCCCAGGTCGCTGAGGCTGAAAAAGCCATGCTCGCACCCTTCGAACGGGGTGATGGCGAGAACCCCTATGCCTTGCATCGCGACCTGCAAGAAGTCATGGGCAACCTGGTCGGTATCTTCCGTTTGGAAGAAGATTTGGCCAAGGCCCTGGCGGAACTCGAGAAGTTGAAGCAGCGCTATACCAAGGTCCGCGTGGAAGGCTCGCGCATTTTCAATCCCGGATGGCACCTGGCGCGTGACCTGCATTCCATGCTCACCACCTCTGAGGCGGTGACCCGTAGCGCTATCGCCCGTAAGGAAAGCCGCGGTGCCCACAGCCGTATCGATCATCCCGATTTTGACGATCGCTGGGGCAAACAGAACAACGTAATCTCGCGCGACGGCAACAACATGAAGTTGACGCAGGTCCCGGTAAAAGAAATGCCGGAAGAGTTGAAACAAATTTTGGCCGAAGACAAATAGTTCGGAGGAACCATGGCAGAAGCGGTCCTGGAAGTTTTCCGGGGTAACAAAGACGGCGGCAGTCCCGTGCAGTACACCGTTCCCATAACGCCCGGCATGGTGGTGCTCGACGCCCTGCATCATATCCAGGGCCATCAGGCGCCCGACCTGGCGGTCCGCTGGAACTGCAAGGCGGGCAAGTGCGGCTCCTGCTCGGCGGAAGTCAACGGCCGGCCCCGCCTCACCTGCAAGACGCGCATGGATTCTTTGCCCGCGGACAAACCCATTACCGTTGCTCCGATGAAGAGCTTCCCCGTGATCAAAGACCTGGTCACCGACGTTTCCTGGAATTACCGGGTCAACAAGAAGATTCCTCCCTTCACGCCCAAGCCTGGAGTGCCGTGGAAGATGTACCAGGAAGACGTAGACCGTGTGCAGGAGTTCCGCAAGTGCATCGAATGCTTCCTGTGCCAGAACGTCTGCCACGTGGTGCGCGACCATGATAAGAAAGAGGAATTCGGCGGGCCCCGTTTCTTTGTCCGAGTGGCCTCGCTCGAAATGCATCCCCTTGATGGTGAATCGCGCACGGCCTTGCTGAAGAACGAGCTGGGCATCGGATACTGCAACATTACCAAGTGCTGCACCGAGGTTTGCCCCGAAGACATCCATATTACCGACAACGCGATCATCCCGTTGAAAGAGCGCGTGGTCGATGAATTCTACGACCCGGTCCTGAAACTGGTGCGCATGATCAGGAAGGCGCCGGCGCGCTAGCGTGGTGCGTCATAGGTCATGCGGCTGATAAATAAAAAAGCAGAGCCGTCCTGAGCGTCGTTAGGAGTGCGCGTTATATTCAGCGCGCGAGTAGGGCCCGCCTTGGTTTTTTTCTGCCTCTGCGCCCCCTGGGGTATCTGCGCGCTCTGCAGTTCAATATTTGCTCTTCCTTTGCGTCCTTTGCGGTGAATTCTTCTTGGTTGCGGCTAACGTCGCGCCATAACCGCCGCAAAGAACCCATCACACGGATGCACACCAGGCAATGTCCGGAAATAGCTCCCGCTGATGAGCCCGTTCAAGTTCATCGACACAAGCGTGCCAGCGTCCCGCAGTTTCGCTAACTCTTCAGCCATCGGCACCATGGTGAAATCCGGGTTGGCCTGCAGGCAGGCTTCCACCACCTGTTCGTTTTCCTCCGGTTCCAGCGAGCAGGTGGAATAGACCAGCCGGCCTCCTGGAGCAACGTGCTTCATGGCAGCCTTCAGGATGGCGATCTGCCGCGACTGCAAGTCGATGAGGTCTGCTGGCGTAAGCCTCCACTTGATCTCCGGATTTCGGGCCAGAGTTCCGGAACCGGAACACGGCACGTCAGCCAGCACGCAGTCGAATTCCGCCCCGAACGGCAGTTGCAGCGCATCGGCTGTAATCACCTGTATATTGGCCTGCGGCGCCATCTTCCGCAGCAGCCGCGCGCGGTGCGGGTGAATCTCAACTGCCACGATGCGGGCCCCAGGCAAGGAGTCGGCCATCGCCGCCGTCTTGCCGCCCGGCGCTGCGCAGCAGTCGAGGATGTGGTTCCCTTGGCCTGCGAGCGCCGCCACCAGTTGCGAGCCTTCATCCTGAATGGCAATCTGACCGCTTCCGAAAAGGCTGCTGCGGGTGACATCACCTGCGGTCACTGTCAGCGCGTTACTCAGCAAGGCGCCAGGCACACACTCAATGCCTTCCGTGTGCAGCAGCCTTCTAGCCGCATCGTCCCGGCAGCGCAACTTGGTGGCCGGGGTCTGCTGGTCAAACCTACATATTTTGACTGCCGTTTCGCGGCCGAATTGCGCGATCCATCTCGCGACCAGCCACGCCGGATGGGCGCAGGCGATCACAGGGTCTTCATCTTCCAGCGGAAGGCCAGCGCGTCCTGGCGGCAGCTTGCGCAGTACCGCATTCACCATGCCCGCCGCTGACCGCTTTCTCGCCTGCTTCACCAGCTCTACCGATTCATCCACGATGGCATGACGGGGGACGCGATCAAGAAAAGCCATCTGATACGTCCCCATGCGCAGCGCCGTCAGCACGGCGAGGTCAAGCTTAGCAACGGGCGTAGACAGAAGGCCCGTAAACGCCGAATCCAATGCAGGCCGCCAGCGCAGCACACCCATCACGATCTCAGTCGTAAGATTGCAATCGGGCTGTGACAGACGTTCGAGCAACGTAGAATGCAGCAATTCATCGGCATAGGCCGAATCGCGCTCCACGCGCATCAGAATCTGGAAGGCCGCCGAGCGTGCTGGAGAAACTGGCATAATCTGTTGAGTTAGTTTTCTCCGTGACTCCGTATTACTTATCTCCGAGATCTCCGCGTTCTCTTCTTTCTTACCCACATTTCAGCCCAAATCCGCGGTCATCCGCGTAAATCCGCGGTAGGGGTTTCTTTTCTTCCCATCAGTGTTCATCAGTGGTATGGTTTTTGGCTGTGCTGTGCTTAGTCCAATCGTTCCGATGTGGGCCGATAGCCGCTGATGAACTCCCGCGCAGAGATCGCCTTACGGCCTTCCGGCTGTACCTGCAGCAGTTCAAGTACGGTGCCTGAACCGCAGCCAGCCAGCAGCCGCTCCCCGCTGACGTGCAACTCCCCCGTCGAAAGCTGAGGACGTTCCTCCACAGGCCGGGCGCCGATGATTTTCAGGTTCTTGCCGCGGAACTGCGCCGTTGCGCCCGGCCAGGGCTGAAAGCCGCGCAGGCGGTTGTGAATCTCAGTGGCTGTACGCTGGAAATCAACCACACCGTCTTCTTTCCTCAGGATGGGCGCCAGCGTAGCCTCAGAGTTTGACTGAGGAATCTCTTGAATCGTTTCCTGTTCCAGTCCGCGTAGGGTTTCCAGCAACAGCTCTGCGCCCAGCTCCGCCAGCCGCGGCCCCAGCGTCACCGCGGTGTCTTCCGGAAGTATCGCCATCTCGCGCGCCAGCAGGATGCCACCGGTATCCAGGCCTTCATCGATGCGCATGGTGGTAACGCCGGTCACCGTTTCACCCATGGCGATGGCCCATTGAATCGGCGCGGCCCCGCGATATTTGGGCAGCAGCGAGGCGTGTACGTTAATGTTGCCCAACGGAGGCAGTTGCAGCATCCAGGGCGGAATGATGCGCCCATAGCCAACGACAATAATGGCATCCGGCTGCGTTTCGCCAAGCTGCTGCCGGAACTCCTCGTTCTTCTTGATCTTTTCCGGTTGGATGACCGGTAGGCCGAGCCGTAGCGCCGATTGTTTCACCGGGGGAGCAGTCAACTCCATGCCTCGCCCCTGCGGACGGTCGGGCTGGGTCACAACCAGCCGCAGCTCGTGCCCCGCGGCAGCCAGCCTTTCGAGCGAGGCCACAGCGAACTGTGGCGTACCGCAGAAAACCAGCTTCATTCCCACTCGCCGGTGCGCACCAGCTTCCTGATCTTGCGCTTGATCAGGTCGCGTTTCAGTGCGCTGACGTGGCTGATGAACAGCTTGCCGTGCAGATGGTCGGTTTCATGCAGAAAGGCGCGGGCCAGCAGTCCCTCGCCGGTCGACTCGAACCACTTCCCCGCGAGGTCCTGGGCGCGCACCGTAACTACGTTGGCGCGCGTCACCTCTTCGCGGAAGTCCGGAAGGCTCAGGCAGCCTTCGCTGCTCTTCTGGCGGCCTTCACGCTTGATGATTTCCGGGTTGATGAGCACCAGCCGGGAGCTGGGATCTTCCTTGAACGTCACGTCAATGACTGCGATTCTGCGGGCAATGCCGATCTGCGGCGCCGCCAGCCCCACGCCCTGGGCCGCGTACATGGATTCGAACATGTCGTCGACCAGTTTGCGCAGGTCAGCGTCGAACTCCGTCACCATTGCAGCCGGCTTTTCCAGCACCGGGTCGCCATACTTAACAATTGGATAGATCATCGGGTGTTATTCAGAATTCCTGGAGTTGTTTTTTGTAGCCTTCAAGATTTCTCAGGGTTTCAGTCATGGAGTCGCCGCCGAATTTCTCGAGCGCGGTCCGGGCCAGCGTGAGCGCCACCATGGCCTCGGCGGCCACGCCCGCCGCCGGCACCACGCATACATCGGAACGCTCATAGGCGGCCTTGACCGGCTCCCGCGTCGCAAAGCTGACCGAGCCCAGCGGACGCCGCAAGGTCGAGATCGGCTTCAGGTAGCCGCGCACCAGGATGTCCTCGCCATTCGAAATGCCGCCTTCAATGCCGCCGGCATGGTTCGATCGGCGCGTGAACCCCGTAAAACGCTCCTGCGTCTCGCGCGTGTAGCCGATCTCATCATGCACGGCCGAACCGAATGACAATGCCGATTCCACGCCCGTGCCGATTTCAACGGCCTTCACTGCCTGCAGCGACATGACCGCCTGGGCCAGCAGGCCGTCGAGCCGCTCATCCCATTGAGCGTAGGAACCGAGGCCCGGAGGCACATTGTGCGCCACAACTTCGAAGACTCCGCCCACGGAATCTCCGGTGCGCAATGCCTGGTCCACCTCAGCTTTC
This sequence comes from Saccharimonadales bacterium (SeqCode), assembly GCA_035568495.1. GTDB lineage: Bacteria > Acidobacteriota > Terriglobia > Terriglobales > Acidobacteriaceae > Angelobacter. The sequence continues at coordinate 28,710 of DATMNZ010000116.1, forward strand.
ATACTCTCTTCCGCTTGCGGGTCGGCGCAGTTGAGCAGGACTTCATTGCGGGCGTGAAGCGCTTGCAGCTTTGCCCACGGCACTTCAGCGTCGCCCAAAGCAGCTTTGCCCACCGCAATTACGTGGCTCAGCACTTCCATGCCCAGCGCCGCCAGAAACAGTTTGGCCAGCGAGCCCATGGCCACACGGGCCGTGGATTCCCGCGCCGACGCCCTTTCCAGCACATAGCGCGCCTCACGGAAATTGTATTTCAGTGCCCCCGCTAAATCGGCATGTCCCGGACGCGGTGACGCGACTTCCTTATGCTTCGCGGGGTCGCCCGTCTCTACGGGAAGCACTTCCTGCCAGTTTTTCCAGTCTTTGTTTTCCAGCAGCAGGGCAATGGGCGAGCCGATGGTCTGGCCGTGCCTGACCCCGGAAAGGATATGGGCCGTGTCCTTCTCGATCTTCATGCGCCCGCCGCGTCCGAACCCCTGTTGCCGCCGCCACAACTCCCGGTCGATGAATGCCTGATCGACCATCAAGCCTGCGGGCAGGCCGGAAATAGAGGCAATCAGGGCCTCCCCATGAGATTCACCGGCGGTAGAGTAGCGCAGCATATGCGGATCCAAGAAACCATTGATTGTATCCGATGCCGCTCAGCTACTAAAATCACTTACTTCGCGATTCATCATGGATAACCCTGACTTCTCAGACCGGGAACTGCTGGAGCGCTGCCTTGTGCAGCGCCGCGATGAAGCCGCCTGGAGCGAATTCGTGCGCCGCTTCCGGCCCATCATCGCCGGCGTGATCTTCAACAGCCTAAGCCGCTGGCGCAAGCCCACCCGCGACCTCATCGATGATCTGGTGCATGACACCGTCATGAAAGTCATCGCCCGCGACTGCAAGGCGCTGCGGGAATTCGAATTCCGCCATGATAATGCCCTGCGGGGCTTTCTCAAGGTCGTGGCCTCTCACGTAGTGGAAGATCACCGCCGCAGGTCGCGGGAGCAGGAAGAGGAGCCATTGGAAGCAGTTCCCGATTTGCAGCAAGATGAAGATTTTGGGAAGGAATCGGAAAAGCGGCTGCTGCTCAAGCAAATGGATGCCTTTCTTGAGACCAGGGTTCCCGAGCGTGACCGGGCCGTCTTCTGGCTATTCCGGTGCCAAGGCTTGACCGCCAAACAGATCTCCGAACAGCAGGAGATCGGCTTGAAGCTGAAGGAAGTCGAATACGTCATCTGGCGACTGACCCGTATGCTGATCGATGAATTCGGTGGCGGCCCGAATAGCACAGATGGCAGGGGAAAACAGTGATGCTCAACATCCATAGAATCAATAAGATAGGCAAGCATCAATGGGATTCCCGATGCCCCGGTCTACAGATTTACTTTTTCTCTTGGGTCACCGTACTGACCTAGGGATTTTGGATCAACCGGCGTTATTTCCAGTGAGAGTCGAAAGCGGGGTGGCAACGTGAGCCAGCGTGCCAATCATTTGACCGATGCCCAAATCGAAGCTTTCGCGGCCCAGGCCGCTGAACAGCGCTTCGAAACCGAATCCCATACCGTGACGGGCCACATTTCTGAATGCGGAGAATGCCTAAGCCGCTTCCTGCAAACCTATCAATCCCAGTTGAGATTTCCCACGCTTGCCACGCCCGCCTCTTCCCAGTGTCTGGTCGATGACGATCTCAGGCAAATGGCCGCCGGCATTGCCGGGCCCAAGATGGCCGCCGACGCCCTGAAGCACGTGCCTCTCTGCGGCCATTGTGGCCCTCTGCTGCGACAGTATCTGGAAGATTTCGGCGACGACCTGCCCGAAGATGGCCGCCAGATGGTCAACCTGTCGAAGAGCGCCGCCGCTGAATGGCAGCGGGAAATGGTGAAGCAGATTGTCCGGAAGAGTTTTCTAGGCCGCGCACTCGATGGTCTTCGCGGCCTGTGGCATTCGCTCACCGGGACGGTCGTGATGCGCCTTTCCACCTCGGCTGCCGCTCTGGCGGTCCTGCTCGGTGGAGGTGTGCTCCTGCAACCTCGATACCTCCTGTACAGCGCCAATAGCGCCAGCCTGACAGCCGCCTCCGACGGCGGCCAGCGGACGATTGCCATGCGCCTTCCCGGCGCCGGCTATGCACCCTATGAACCGCTGCCAACAGTAATGGGCGGCGATACCGGCCAAGAATCTTCCAAGAAGGGCCCAGCGCTATTGGAAGCCGAGGCGGCCGTGGCCCGCGCCCGCCAGGCCGGTAAAATCGATTCAAGATGGCGCTGGATTGACGGCCGTACTGCTTTGCTGGAAGGCACCGCCTCCGGCGCCACCCGCGCCGCTGATACCCTGGAAAAAGTTCGCACCGAAGGCCAGCTTTCGGCCCGCCTGCAGATCGAACTGGCGGCCGCCTGCTTCGAACGCGATAACCGCGCCGACAGACCCAACTTGGCCAAAACCATCGACCTGCTGGAAGGCGTACTGGCCATGCCGGAAATTTCCAGGGAAGATCGCTCCGTCGCCCTCTTCAACGTCGCCATAGCCTACGAAAAGATCAATGCCTGGCAACTGGTATCTGACCGGCTGGTGGAATACCTGAAACTCGATCCCTCAGGCCCGTGGTCAAACGAAGCCCGGACCCGCCTCGACGCCGCCCACGCCAAGCTGCCGCCACCACGGCAGCAGGGCTACAGAACGCCGTCTTTTTTTTTCTTCATTGGACTGATCCCCGCATCCAGCAACAGGTAGAGGAATACCAGGAGATCGCCCTGCGCGAATGGCTGCCCCAGGCCATCGAAGACCCCCAAAGCGACGCCGGACGCGCCATGGCCAAACTGGCCGACCTCTTGGCCGAGCAACATTCCGACCCGTGGATGAAGGACTTCCTCAAGGCCACACGGCCCGAGCAGCGCGATGCCGTGAAATCGCTAGGCGATGCGATTACGGCCAATGTACAGGGATTTCCCGAGAAGGCCAAGCAAAAAGCCCAGGAAGCCGCCGAAGGCTTCGCCCAACACCACAATCTGCAGGGTCGGATTAGGTCTCAGCTCGAAGATGTGTACGCCGAACAACGACGGCTGAAGGGAAAGAAGTGTATCGACCTCGTTGACAAGCTTCGCGGACAATTGGCGGGCACCAATTATCGCTGGAGTCAAGGACATCTGGCACTGGAAGACGCAACGTGCTCAAATCTCAAGGCTCAAGTGGATACGGCAGAGGAAAATCTGGCCCTCAGCCGCAAGATATCCGAGGAATTCCATCTCCCGGTCCTCCGCTTGCGTACACTCGCGGTTGATGTCAGTTTCAAACGCCTGCAACATCACCACGAAGAGTCATGGCAAGAGCTTAAAGCGGGACTAGGCTTGTACTATCAAGGAACATTTCCATCTGAGCGCCTATACAATTTTTACAGCGTCATGGAGCAATATTTTGGAGACCAGCATCTCTTGTTTGCGCAGCGGGCCTTGTTGCAGCAAGCAATTACGGTCCGCGAGAGCGGCCCTCCATCTGACGCAAACATAATGCTGACCGGTGGGTTGCACTTGCGGCTTGCCAGATCAGTTGCAGCCTCTGGAGATAAGGTCCTTGCAGAACAGGAAACAAGAAAAGCGAATGCATTTTTTGATCTCGCTCCAAAGGAGCCCTCGGTAGTTGGCTATATTTTGCTGCCAAGAATGCAGTTTGCGGAGGAGCAACTACGCATTGGCGCCCCGGATCTTGCCTTGGCTGCATTGGGGCCCTCGCTCAGTCTTCTCAACACTGTTGAGGATGATTTCATTGTCCAGGATTTTGATCGCTTACTCGGTGACAGTTATCGGAAGACTGGCCTCTTCGAAGAAGCAGCACGCACTTATGAAATGGGGATTGTCGTTGCAGAAAGGACTCTGAACGCCGTAGAGGGCGAAAAGAGCAGGCAGGAATGGATTTCTGGCACAGGTCCCCTTTACAGAGGACTCGTCCTTAATCTTCTGGGGCAGAGAAAAGACTCAGAAGCGCTGCAATTGTGGGAATGGTCCAAGACTCGTTCCCTGACGGTGGGCGCCGCTCGGACGGGAGCTGATTGGGACGAGATCGGGAAGAGAATTTTCAGGCCGCTGCCGCTGGGCCCTGAAACCCGCCTTATTTACGCCGTGCTTGAGGACCGTCTGCAGATTTGGATTGTCGGTGACAACCAAATCAAATCGCGTCGAGTTTCGCTAGATCACTGGGACCTCGAAGCGATGGTGAGAGATTTTGGCAAAGAGTGCTCGCGTCCGGATTCTGCCCCCCAAGAACTTCGCAAGCTCAGCGTACAACTGGGCGGGATCTTTCTCCACGAAGTCGCGCCATTGTTGGGCCCGTTACAGCCTGTGGTGATTGAATTGGACCCGAAAATCGACGGGTTGCCGCTGGCGGCTTTGATTGGCCCGGACGGAGCGTATTTTGATGAAAGCCATGCGATCATGCGTTCCCCTGGCGTATGGCTCGAGAGTGAAAGACGCGCGCCGGAAAAAATGACTAGCGGAGAATCTGTATTGGTCGTAGACGCGTCCCCGGCTGCGGGCCCGGAGTTTTTGCCTGGCCACCACGAACTGGCTGAAGATATCATCCATGTCTTTCCTGCAACCATTGTCCGGCAGCCCGCCAACACAAAATGGGCGAAAGTGGGCCGCGAGATGGGCAGCAAAGAAATGTTTGTGTTTATTGGACACGGGATCCGCAATGGCTCCGGCGCCGCCCTGGTTTACGGAGATCTCCAGTTGACGGCAAAAGATTTCCCCCCGGAACAGCTTCGTCATTTAGACTTGGCTATCTTGATCGCATGTTCAAGCGCAGTCACGCGCGGTAATGGGCCCTTGGGCGCCGACAACCTCGTGCAGCATTTTCTCTCGGCAGGTGTGCCGAGGGTCGTAGGCAGCCGTTGGGACGTAGATTCCAAGACTACGACCCGGCTCATGGGGGTGTTTCACGAGCATCTGGGGGCCGGAACCATGCCCTCGGCCGCTCTGTCATTGGCCCGGAAACAGATTCGCCAGGAAAAGCCTCACCCGTACTACTGGGCGGCATTTGATCTTCAAGGAAGAACAAATTGATTTGCATGCTATTGGACCGCTGAGTTAGGAAGAAAGTGGTGGCCGTTCGTTTAACTTCGCTTAAGGAGAAGACCAGATGAATAGACGTGGGTTGCTGAAAGGCATGCTGTCCCTGCCGGTTGCCGGTGCGCTGGGCTGCCGTCCCGAAGATGAGCCGAATGAAGGGCCAGCTCCCAGCCCAGATAAAGGTAAATTGCACATCGTACTGAATGGGGCTTTTGCAGTTGTCATTCAGAAGAACGCCCGTAACCGCTTGCGGGTCTTCAGCCCACGGGAACCATCGAATCTGCACGAGTTCTATTTTAATGACCCGTACGCGGCTGAAGACCGGCGGAAATCGCACAATTTCGAGTTGCTTCCCGACGGTCTCGCTCCCTCACCCAAGCTGGCTGTTGATGATCAATTGCGCGCCATCAATAAGTCCACCGATTTGTGGTGCCAGGACGATTATTTTGTCACTATCGATTCGCCGGCCCCACAAAGGATTGGCTTCGTGCCTCCGCTCCACGATGCCGTGCTCGTATCCGGTGAGAAGATCAAGGTGCCTGCGGTCCTGGTATTGGAGTTTGGAGTCACAAATCCGGATAAGGTCAGGATCATATCGCAGGACTCCAAACCAACGCCGCCTCTGCGCTTTGCAGAGCTGATCGAGCGATACGGCAAACGGTGCTCGGAGAAGGGAGAGGAGAGATTTAGGGCAGAATGCAATGAAATGAAGAAGCGCTTTGAATCTCAATTCCGCCGTTCAGACTTGGGTTATTTCTTTGGAGTAGGGTTAAATCATCGCGATGCGGAACACGCCAAAAGTTTCTTCAATAAACAAGTACTGGCTTCATTTCCACACTTGGCGAAATCGCTGGAGTTAAGTTCAATTGATGCTCCGTCTGCGTACCAGAAACAGACTCTGGCCCCAAGCCCTAGAATGGTCTCTGCTGTCTGGCAGCCGGAAATGCAGACCCCGAGATTGCTCCAAGTCGCATCAGTCTACGACTGCACAATTGCCGGCCCCATCGTCACTCAGCCGGCAGGTACTGGCGGATAGAAAAATCAAAGATATCGGACAATCCAATCAAGGCGGGCTCGCCACACTTCTTCGGGCAAGCCCGCTTTCCAGCCTGTTCCTCTGTATTGCAATCCACGAGTTTCTTCGTTTCTTGCAGAGGGCTTTAGGGTGGCAAGCGTACCCGATCTTTTGTTTTCCTCTGCGCCCCCTGCGATCTTTGATCTTTGCGCTCTCTGCGGTCCAATCTTTTGATCTTTCTTGGCGTACTGTGCGGTGGAATCCCACCGTGACATCAGTGCTCTTATCAGTGTTTATCAGTGGTAAGGTTTTGGTTGCGGCCCCGGTTTGAGGTAAAATTTTCTGTCTGACCGTTCTTGCCTCGCCCAAGCAAGGTGCGAGGTCGTGGTCGTCTGTTTTCGCCAGTTTCCCTCTGGCAGCGGACCAACTCACCAGACGGCACGGTTCTTCAAGGAGAAGATTTCAACTCATGGCAATTCCAGCAACCCAGATGCGTCCGGGGATGATCATTAAACACAGCAACGACCTGCACCTGGTCTTCAGCGTCGAGCACCGCACGCCCGGCAATCTCCGGGCCTTTATCCAGGCCAAGCTGCGCAACATCCGCACCGGCGCCATGTTCGAGCACCGCTTCCGTTCCGGCGACGCCATCGACAAAATCAACGTCGACGAAATCGCCATGGAATACCTCTACCAGGATGGCGACAGCTACCATTTCATGAACATCGAGAGTTACGAACAGATTTTTCTTTCGCGGGACGTGCTCGGCGACGCCGTCGACTACCTGACCGCCAATCTGCAGATCAAAGTCGAGTTCTACGACGGCAAGCCGGTGGGCATCGAGCTGCCGCAGACCGTGGTGCTCACCGTGGTGGAAACCGAACCAGGTTTGAAATCGGCCACCGCTTCCAGCGTCACCAAGCCGGCCAAAACCGAGACCGGCCTGGTCGTGCAGGTGCCGCCCTTTATCAGCGAAGGCGAGAAGATCAAGGTTGACACCGCGGAAGGCGCCTATCTTTCACGCGCCTGAGTTTGCGCTTGAATCATGATGATTGCCAGAAGTTACATCGTCCGGGGAAGGGTACAGGGCGTAGGATTCCGCTGGTTCGTGGAACACGAGTCGCGCCAGCTCGGTATCGCCGGATGGGTCCGCAATAACATTGATGGCGCTGTGGAAGTGCTGGCCATGGGCCCAGAACAGCAGCTTGCCGCCTTGAGCGCCAAACTGCGCCAGGGACCGCGGGCCGCCCGTGTCGATGACGTAAAAGAGATGCCGGCTGAACCGGTCGAAGGATTGACGACTTTCAGAATTGAAGGAGCGTGGTAAATGCCACCTGTCCACAACGGTAATTGCGATCATCTGAAGCAGCTCATTCGCGAAGTGCCCGATTTCCCGAAAAAGGGGATCCTGTTCTACGACATCACGACCCTGCTGAAAGACCGTGTGGGCTTCGCCAAACTCATCGACTCGCTTTCCGAGCACTATCTGAATTCATCCGTCGATCTGGTGCTGGGAATCGAGGCCCGCGGATTTATCTTCGGTCCGGCCCTCGCCTACCGGCTCAACGCCGGCTTCGTGCCCATCCGCAAGCCCCGCAAGCTGCCGGCGGAAACCGTGAAATGGACTTACGACCTCGAATATGGCACCGATACCCTCGAGATCCACAAAGACGCCATCCGTCCAGGGCAGAAAATTATTATCGTGGACGACCTGCTGGCCACCGGCGGCACTGCTAACGCCTGCCTGCAACTTGCTAAGTCACTGGGGGCGAATGTTGCCGGCATGGGCTTTGTCGTGGAACTCGACTTCCTGGGAGGGCGCAAGCGCTTCGATGGGACCGAAGTATTCTCACTGCTGCATTACGACAAATAGGCCGCTAGATCTTAATGCCCGACGTTTCCTTATTGATGTTTTTATAGGCCCAGGCCATGCGCGGAGTGTTATGCGCAATTCCGATGCGGCCTTGGGTATCGAGCAGAATCATTCCGCCGTGTCCGTTGAGCCGCGATTTCAAATAAGAAATGGCCTCGGCACAGGCGGCCTCCGGCGTTCGGCCTTCGCGCACCCGGTCGGCGGCCCGTTTTGCCAGCACCAGTTTCATGATGGGCTCGCCCCAACCGGTACAGGAAGCAGCGGCGCTCTGGTTATCGGCGTAGCAGCCGCAGCCGATCAAGGATGAATCCCCAACCCGTCCAGGCGTCTTGTTGAGGGTGCCGCCCGTGGAAGTGCCGGCCACGATATTGCCATGGATGTCGAGGGCCAGCGCCCCTACCGTATCGTGGCTGTCGGCCGAGCCGGCGAAGGTGGTATCCGGGTGGCCGGCGGCCTCCCGGACTTGCGCCGCTTTCAGGCGCTCGACTTCCCGCTCGATGATCAAATCCTGGTTGCAACACAGCTTCATGCCGTGCTCTTCGGCAAACCGCTCCGCGCCCGTGCCCACGAAATAAACGTGAGGGCTCTTTTCCAGCACCAGCCGGGCCGCTTGAATCGGGTTGCGGATGCGCTCCACGCAACCTACGCCGCCCGCGCGCAGAGTTGCTCCATCCATCATCAGGGCATCGAGCTGTACGCTGCCGTCGCGGGTGAGAAAGCTGCCGCGCCCGGCATCGAAGGTCTCGTCGTCTTCCATGGCCGAGATGGCCGCCTCCACCGCCTCCACGGCGGGGGCGCCGCGCTCCAGCAATCGCCAGCCGGTCTTCATGGCATGACGCACGCCCCGCAGATGGTCGTCGGCCACGTCATCGGGTATGGCCCAGGCGCCGCCGTGAACTACCAGTACAGGAGTCTGCAAATGTTCGCCTTGATCGGATGAAGTTGCCACAAGCTTTTGAGTTTACCAGATAGAAGAAATCCGCGGCTGGCTGCCGGCGACGTGATGACGCTTCAGCTTCAGGCGCTGGCCCGGAAGGGAAGTATCAGTTAAATGAAGGTACCTGTTGCGTGTTCCCGGCCTGCTGGCTGTTGCGTTCGGCCGCGACTACCGGCTGCTGGGCCGCCGCTGCCGCCAACTGTTCTTCGAGAATCCGCGTTTGCTGATACGTGTAGATGATCCGGTGGATGACCGTGGTGGTCGATAGTACAGCCAGCACCCACAAAACCGGCGCCATGGCGCCCCAGCGCGCAAACAGCCCCCCGATGATCACCAGCACGATCCGCTCGGGGCGCTCCATGAATCCCACCTTGCAGGAGCCGATGAGTGATTCGGCCCGTGCGCGCGTGTAGCTCACCATGACCGAACTGACCATTACAAACGCCACCATCACCAGGTAGAAGAACCGGTTGGCGCGCGCATAATATACGAGCAAGCCGAAGAACAAGGCCACGTCGCTGTAGCGGTCCATCACGGAATCGAAAAAGCCGCCAAAGACCGTGACCTGATTGGTGGCGCGGGCCACCCGCCCGTCCACCATGTCGAAGATACCTGCCCCAATGATCACCAGGCCGGCGTACATGAACATGCGTCCATAGTTGCTGGAGTTGGCGTACCCGAAAAGGATGGCGGCGATGATGTTGATCACCAGGCCAAGAAACGTTAGCACGTTGGGTGAGATGCGCGTCAGCGCCAGACCGCGCACGATCTTATACAGCACTACTCTACAGGCGCGCCCAAATGCCGATGTCCAGGTCATTGCACCTCGTCATGGACGGTTGTCAGCTTCAGGACTTCCATTTCCCGGTTCCCGTTCGGCGTGACCACCACCGCCGTGTCTCCCACTTGCTTGCCCATCAGCGCCTTGCCGATCGGCGAGGTCGTCGAGATCAGTCCTTGGCTCACATCCGACTCTTCACTGGTAACCAGCTTGTATTCGATTTCTTCTTCCTTAGTGCTATCGAAGACCTTCACTCGCGATCCGAACGCCACGCGGTCTTTCGGTATGTTCGACAGATTCACCAGGGCCAGTTCGCCCATGCGTTTCTTCAGCTGGCCGAGCCGGGCATTCACAAACACCTGCCGCTGTTTGGCCATGTGGTATTCGGCGTTCTCGCTCAAATCACCCATCGCCACCGCCTTCTTGATTTCCTTGGGCAGCTCATGGGTCAGCTCGTGCTCCAGCGTGCGAATCTCTTCTTCCAGCTTTTTCTTGATGTGCTCAGGCATGATTGTGGCAGAACCTCTGCCGCTAAGCAGCACTCGGCTGGGGGATTCTGAAGACCTTATTATAGCTCCCGGCCACAGGCCAGAGTAACCCTCCCCGTCAGAATTGTAGGGTTTGACGAAATCGGTCTTGCCTCGCCGCTATCCTGGGAAGCTTCAGAATCGAAATTTCACTACACCGTCCTTCATTTCCGGACTTCCTCGTAGCTGAGGCCAGGGCCCGTCTGCAAGCTGGGAAGCCAAACTTGCCCTGCCCAACGTGGCGCCGGATTCCCATTGCTGCCTGAGGATTCCAACCCGTTTGTAAAGGGACCTATAGTAACGCCTGTAACTCATTAATAATAATGTCTTTATAGGATGTTTTTTTGAAGATAATTTGCCGAATGCCCCATCCTTGTTTTATAATGTTTGTCTAACGATGTGCTTCCCCCGCAGACCGTGTCTGGTGAACCTTCATGAATGGTCAATTAAGCTTTCAAATCGGCGATAAAGTTGTGTACCCCAACCATGGTGTAGGAATCATTGAGCAGATCAGCAGCCGGTTGATCGGCCCCACTGTCCAGAAGTTTTATCTTCTCACCATCAAGGCCAGCAGCCTCAAGGTCGAGGTTCCGTGCAACAACGTGGGAAACGTCGGCCTGCGCCGCGTGGTCAAGAACGGCGAGATCAACAAGATCATGGATTTCTTGACCGACGGTAAGTGCGACAGCAATACCGACTGGAAAGACCGGTTCAAAGAAAACTCCGACAAGATGCGCACCGGCTCGCTTTTGGAAGTGGCCGTGGTGCTCAAGAGCCTCCTGGTGCTGGCCCGTTTGAAACCGCTCTCATTCCGGGAAAAGAAAATGCTCGATCGTGCCCGCTACCTGCTGGTGACCGAACTGGCAATGGCCCGCAATACACAGGAAGTTGAGATCGAGGAACTACTCAACCGCGCCCTGGCCAAAAACAAGCTGAAGTTCCCCGAAGTAACAGAAGAATCCTAAGAATTGCCAGTCGTGCGAAGCCAGCAATTGGCAAATAGCAGTTAGCATTCAGCCCCCAAACCGCTTCGTTCTCGTCGCAAGAACGCAAGCTGTGTGCGGTGGATTAGATTTCACCGACTGCGAAATAGCAAAGCGGGTTGAAGGCTGAGTGCTTTTAATTGCCAATTGCCGACTTCGCACTGCTGGCAATCTCTACCTGTGTTCCGTCTGTCCCCTCAGTAGGTCCAGCGCATGGGGAAGAATGTTGATGACGGCGCGCAGTGAATCTACGGCTGCGGTGGGGCTTCCCGGCAGGTTCAAGACCATCGCTTGCCCGCGTATGCCGCAAACACCCCGGCTCAGCGCCGCCATGGGAGTCTTGAGAGCGCCTTCCATGCGCATCTTTTCCGGAACGCCGGGCGCCAGCCGCTCGATCACCGCCAGCGTCGCCTCCGGAGTTACGTCCCGCGCCGCCAGTCCTGTTCCCCCAACCGTCACTACCAGGCGCACTTGGCTGCAACACTCGATCAGCTTTTTCTGGATTTCTTCCCGCTCATCCGGCAGGATTGCGGTGTGTCGTACTTCAATGCCTGCGGTCACGAGAAGTTTTGCCACCGCCGGCCCGGAAAGGTCTTCGCGCCGGCCCTGAAAGGAGGAGTCGCTGATGGTGAGGATGGCGGCGGTATTCACGATCAGGCTTCGAGGACGTTTTCTTCCGCGTCGCGATGGGATTCGTCGAGCAGCCGCAGGCCCTCAAGCAGTAGTCCCTGTGTGGAACGCGTGGTAGTCTGCTGGCTGCTGCTGCCGGCAAAGTTGATCTCAAAGTTTCCGCCCGTCCACACCATTACCCGGTAGACCGCCTCATCGCCTTTCAGTTCGCCGTAGAGGGCGTGGTTGATCTGGCCGTCATTAAAAAACATCTGGCATTTTTCGCCGTTGTAGCTCAGCGTGAGCGCGCATGTCTTGTGGCCCATGTCCAGCGACTGCAGCAGGTCCAAAACGTTCATCTGGGCCAGACTGCCCCGCAATACAGATTCCCCGGGGGCCTCGCGCGCCATCTTTTCGAGGGCGATTTTGTCCGCCACCTTCTTGATGCGCGCCGCCGCTTCCTTCAGGAAGAACGGCTTCTCGATAAAATCTTCGACCACATCCTGCAGCACCTTGAGTTTCTCCGCGATATCGGCCTTGCTCGCCATCAGGATCACCGGAATGGCGGCCGTGGTGCTGCGTCCCTTGAGCTTCTGCACCAACTGCTTGCCATCCATGGCCTGCATGGCGTAGTCGGAAACAATCAGGTCCGGACGGTCGTCGATGGCGCGCAATAGGGCGTCAGCTCCGTCGGTGAGTGTGCTCACCGACGAGAACTGCGCCAGCGCCTGGCGCAACATCTCCAGCACCATGGGATTGTCATCGACGAGCAGAACCTTGACATTACTGGGCATGAGAAGCTATTTCTTCAGTTTCGGGCGGGCGGGTTTGCGCCTGTAGTCGCCGCTCTTTCCACCAGATTTACGTTCCAGCACGACCTCCCGGATTTCAATGCCCTTGTCCAGGGCTTTGCACATATCGTAGACGGTCAGGGCCGCCACGCTGGCGGCCACCAGCGCCTCCATTTCGACCCCGGTGGGCGCGGTAGTTGCGGCCCTCGCAAGGATCCTAATGCCATTTTCGCATACCTCAGTACTCACATCAACGAAGCTCAACGGCAGCGGATGACACATTGGTATAAGGTCCGATGTCCGTTTGGCCGCGGAAATCCCCGCGAAGCGGGCTACTTCCAACGGATTGCCCTTTGGATTGCCGGGCAGCGCCTTCAGTACACTCCCGGACATGGCCACAAACGCCGAAGCCTCGGCCTCTCGCCGGCTGGCCGTCTTGGCGGAAACGTCAACCATCCTGGCCCGGCCCGCGCCGTCATAATGCGAGAGCCTCTGCGGCGCCCGCCCCGATTTCGATTTTGATTTCAAGCCGGACATGTGCGCAACAGAATGGAAACTGTCTCCCCGCCGGCGATCTGCTCCCGGTCCGGCGGTACGATAACATAACAATCCGATTGTGCCGAGGCCATCAAATCGCCGGACCCCTGCCAGGAAACCACTTCCACTTCAGGATCAAAGGCTGGTCCCTGCAGCCGTCCGGGCAGAAATCGCGTCAGCCCCGTCTTGGTCTTGATTGCCTTCGCCAACCGGGCCCTTGTCACCGGTAATCTTACAGGAAGGCCCCCGCCCAGGGCGCGCAATACCGGCCGCACAAACAACTCAAAAGTAACCATGGTCGAAACTGGATTTCCCGGCAATCCGAAGAATGGAATGAGACGATTCTTAGCTTGCCGGGTGACGGCGTTGCCTTTCGCCCCGCCCTCGCCGGCTGGCGTAATTGCTTCCTTTGGGTTGACCTCGCCTGGGTTAACTTCCCCTGGGTTAACTTCCCCAAAGACGACGGGCTTGCCCGGCTGAATCAATGCGCCGGTAAAGAAGAACCTCGCTCCCAGGTCACCCAGTGCCTGCTCCACCAGATCGAACTTGCCCATCGATACCCCGCCCGAAAGCAGTAGCAGATCGGCCTGCAGCCCCTGCCGGATCAAGCTCTGGAGCGCGCCCGGCTCATCTGGCGCAACCGGCAATTGCAGCGCATCGCCGCCCGCGGCGATCACCTGGGCCGCCAGCGAATAGCTGTTGCTGTTGCGGATCTGAAAGTCGCCGGGCGTCCGCGCCGCCTCCACCAGTTCGTCGCCGGTCGAAAGAATCGCCACCTGCGGACGCCGGAACACCGACAGCCACGTCTTGCCTACCGCCGCTGCCACCGCAATCTGCGCGAAACTCAGCCGCACACCCGGCGGAACCATGACCTGCCCCGCCTTTGCCTCGCTGCCCACCGGAACAATATTTTCACCCACAATGCAGGAGCGCAGCACGTCTACCATCTCTCCGGACCTGCGTGTGTACTCAACCATCGCCACGGCATCAGAGCCCTCCGGCGCTGGCGCGCCAGTCATAATCTCCACTGCCTCACCGCTCATGAGCGCCCGGCTGAAATTGCCGCCTGCCTTGACCTCGCCAGACACCCGCAGGCTAGCTGGTACGATCATGATGTCAGCGGCTTTCAACGCAAATCCGTCGCGTGTAGCTCGTGGAAAAGGCGGAAAGTCGCGGTCAGCCAGAATCGGCTCCGCCAGCACCCGCCCTAGACTCTCGTGGATCGATACAACCTCTGACGCCGGAGAGGGAAGATTCCGCCCGTATTTCTCAACGGCTGCAAGGGCCTGGTCGAGTGGAAGTACTCCGGCGGGTTGCGGGCTAGCAGGCATTTGGAACCATTCTAATTCAAGAAAAACACGACGACTCCGCGCGCAACAACAACCCACCTCTCATTCGCGTTAATTCGCGGCTACTTGCTTTTGGTTTTGATTGCAGCTACGTCGCACCAAAGTAATTTATAGGTTTTTAGCTAGAAACAGTCTAGAATCAATGCACTCCCCCGTCGGAAAGCCGGAGCGTCATGGACGTTTTCCCGTTCTTCATTGCAATTTGTGCTTTCATCTACGCGATTGTGGTGGAAAAGCGCCGCAAGCGGGATGCGGAAGGTGCGGAGGAACTGGTCAAACAGGTCGCCTCGCTCACCGCGCGCATCCATAAGCTTGAGAGCGAGCGCGGCGCCCATGCTGTGGCTCAGCCTGCGGCTGTCAGAGCGGCCGACGCCTCTCCAATTCCGGCGACGCCCGTTCCGCAGTTATCGGTCCGGCCACCAGCGGCCCCTGCACCCTTCGGTACGCCCAAGCCCGCTGAGCTACCTGCTCCTGTCGCACATCCTCAAGAAGTATCTCCGCAGCCGATGGTTCCCACGCAACCATCGGCCATGGCCAGGCCCGCGGTCGAACCGCCCAAGCCGGCGACCATACCGCCAGCGCCGCCTCCCGCGATTAAGCCGGCGGAGCCCGTGCCACCTGCTGGGCCTGCCACCACGCCCAAGCCGGAAGCTAAACCGGCGGAGCCGTTGATTGCACCCGTTCCTTCGGTGCCTGCGCTCAGACCACTTACTCCTCCCGCTCCTAATGTTCCTGCGCCGGCAGCGCCATCGGTTTCACCGGGTCTGTCTGCGCGGGTGCAAGCGCCGGTCAATGTTTTACTCCATGCGCCTGCGTCCGCTCCGCCTGCGCCTCCGTTGGTTCCGGCCCAGCCGCCCAAGAGCAAGAGAAAGATCACCTTCTCGATGGAAGAGACCCTCGGCAGAAACTGGCTGCCCCGCCTCGGCATCACCATGCTGGTCATCGGAGTGGCGATGTGGACGGCTACGCAGTTTAAAGACTGGTTTACAAAGCCTTGGGTCCAAATTTCACTGTGCTATCTGGGCGGCTTCGGAATGTTGGCCGGTGGCGTCGTGCTGGAACGCAAAGAAAACTTCAAGGTGCTGGGCCGGGCGCTGATCGGCGGCGGATGGGCCATCATCTTTTTCTTCACCTTCGTCATCGGCAACGTCGAAGGCTTTAAGTTTGTTTCTCCCGCCGTCGATCTTTTCCTGATGCTTCTGGTTGCCGGCGTGATGGTCTGGCATACCCTCAGATACAACTCGCAATTGGTGACCGGCTGTGCGTTTCTATTGGGCTTTACGGCCGTTGCCATCAGCCACACCAGCGCTTTCAGCATGATCGCCGGATTGATCTTGGTCTCTGGCATGACCGTGCTGGTGCTCCGTCGGCAGTGGTATGAGCTGGAAGTCTTCGGGATCCTGGCCAGCTTTCTGAATCATTTCTATTGGCTGAGCACCATCATTGGCCCGGCAGGCGACAAGTTCGCGCTCTCCGATCTCGACTACCGCAACAGCGCCGCCTTGCTGGTGGCCTATTGGATAATCTTCCGCTTCTCCTACCTGTGGCGGACGATCTCCGATAAGCAGCAGGAATCTGTCTCCACCATTGCCGCCGTAGTCAGCCCCGTGCTGTTCATGGCGATCATGCGCTATCAGTCGCACCATCCGGAGCTGGCCTTCTACGCCTTGCTGGCCATGGGCGCAATGGAGTTCACCCTTGGTCAACTGCCGGTGGCGCGCCGCCGGCGCATGCCCTTCCTGATGCTTTCCAGCCTGGGCGCCATCCTGATGGTCGCCGCTGTTCCCATCAAATTTGCCGGAAGACACGCCCTGGAAATCATCTGGCTCGCGGGTGCAGAAGCCTTCCTGTTGGCCGGAGTCTTCGCCCGGGAAAAACTGTTTCGCTACTTTGGCATCATCGTTTCGGCCCTGGTGGCCCTAACGCTGGTTCCCACGCAGCTTGTGCCCCTCGCCGCAAAAACCCTGGAAGGGCAGCAGCATCTGGCCCCTATCGATTCGACCCTCTGCCTGGTGCTGGCGATGGTGGCGGCCACCTTCTACGTGAACAGTCATATCATCACCCGGCTCTGGCCAGGCCAGTTTGAGAGTGAGACCGAACGCGGATCGATGACCGCTCTCTCGTTTGCCGCCAGCGTCTTGGCCGTTGCCTCAATCTACGCAGGGTCAACTTACAAGTGGAGCGCCATCGTCTTGGCGCTATTGATCACGCTGCTGAGCTGGAGCGGCCGGCGGTTCCGCATTCTCGAACTGCTGTATCAATCTCACTGGATCGCGCTGGTGGCCGTCATCGATGCGTGCATAAACGACAAGTTCTTGCAGATGGGCGGAACGTGGTTGCGGATTCCCCTGGGTATCGCGGTCCTCAGCGTGGTCGCTGGCCTGCTCTATGTCTCCTCACGCTTTGTGCGCCTGTCAGCGGGCACGCCGCAGGAAACCGCCGCGGTCCTCTACAAATGGGCAGCCAGCGGGATGATCGGATTGCTGATTGCCTGGCACGCAGGCGATTGGATCGCTGTTGATTGGATGGCCTTTGCCCTGGTGCTGGCGATTGTCGGCCAAATCCAAAAGCTGCCTGAGTTCCGCTGGCAGGCCCTCGTGTTCGCCGTGCTTTCATTCTTTGTGGCCATGGCAGTGAACCTCGAAAAGACTGGGACTGTTCACCTCGCCGGCGCCAATGTAAACCTCCGTCTGCTTTCTGTCGGTCTGGTCTCGGCTGGCATGTATGCGCTGACGCGCTGGAGTCCCATGCCCATCCTCGCTCCTTTCTACAAGTGGGCGGGAACGATCCTGCTGGGCGCTGTGGCCTGGAAGGAAACTCACGCCGAGTGGACGGCCGTGGCCTGGATCGCGCTGGCAACCGCCGTGGGTATTGCCGCCCGCTTCTGGAAGGACCGCGCCCTGCTGTGGCAGACCCATGTAGCGGCGGCCGCCGCTGTTCTCTGGATGCTGTTCACCAACTTCCAGCCCTTCTATAACGGGACCCGCCAGCAGTTGGTGGCCGTATTCGTCACCGCCGCCCTCTTATATGCATTGAATTGGATTACGCACATCCCTGGCGTCATTGAAGACACGCGTATCTCCTTCGTATACTCCTGGGCCGGCACACTACTGTTGAGCGTGCTGGTCTTCAATGATGCTGCGCCCCAGTGGGTAGCCACTCTCTGGATCGGCATGGCCGTAGTGCTGGCGCTGATTGCCCGCTACCTGAAGGGCCGCTTGCTGCTGTGGCAGACTCATGTGTTGTCCCTGGCTGCCACTGCCTGGACTCTATGGGCCAACTTCCCGGGCTCCTACAAGAACAGCCACGATCTGTGGCTCCACTGGCTGGCCGTCGGCTCGACCGCCGCATTGTTATACCTGCTCACCTGGCTCACCAACATCGAGGGCGTAATTGAAGACTCGCGCCTCTGCAGCGCCTATCCCTGGGCGGGCACATTGTTGCTGGGTTGGCTGGCCTTCAAAGACGCGCACCAGTGGACTGCGGTCGCCTGGGTTGTCATGGCGGTGTGCCTGGCTGCCGCCGCGCGCTACTGGAAAGATCGCTCCCTGTTGTGGCAGACCCACCTGCTGGCTGTTGTGGCTGCGGGCTGGGCCATGGCCTTCAATTTGATTGACTGGCACGGGGATTCGAAGATCCAGTTGATTGCCGTATCCGTAACTCTTCTTCTGTTGTATGGATTAGCTTGGCTTACCGATGATGCTGAGATCATCGGCGACCGCCGCATCGCCCGGGCTTATCCCTGGGCCGGATCGGCGCTGGTGAGCTGGCTGGCCTGGTACCAGTTGCAGCCCCATACCCGTTCGCTGGCCTGGGGCATCCTCGGACTGCTGCTGTTTGAAGTTGGTTGTGAGCTGCGGCTCGCATCGCTGCGGGGGCAGGGTTATATCGCGCTGGCGAGCTCTTTTGTCTATATCTTTTTCGCCAATTTCAATGGCAGCGCGCCGGAAACTTTGCTCGATCCGCGCATGGTAGCGGTTTATCCTCTGGCCGCCATCTACTTCTGGACCTACCACCGCTTGCATGAACATGAAAAGGACTTCGCCAAACCGTGAAACGATTCATTGAATATCTGCTCGCCTGTATGGGCACCGCAACGGTGGCGGCACTGGCGGCGTTTTATCTGGAGCCCCGCAATCGCGGCTATGTTGCCATCGGCTACGCCGTGGTCATGCTGCTGGCGTTGATCACCGCCTGGCGCGCCCGTTTGCGGATTTTCCTTTTCCAGGCGTTAGTTCTGCTGGGGGTGTCGGCCTTTCGCATCTCCATGACCAACCTTCAAGAACTGCGCAATGCCCTGGTGACCGACCCGCGAAGCCTGTGGAGCACGGTGGCCGCCATCCTGCTGCTGCTGGTGGCCGTGCTGGTGGCGTTTCCGTTGCGCGTTCCAAAAAGCGCTGCGGGCGGCAGCCGGAAGTGGCTTACTTTCCTCATCGACCGGCCGGAGCAGCCCATGTTTTTTGTGCCCGTATTCCTCATGGGCGCCCTCCTGTGGATCGAAATGCCCGATCGACGCACCGTCGGATGGGCCATCGAAGGCATAGTCATTTTTGTCTTCGCCCTGATTGCCAAGGAACGCAGCTTTCGCTTGACCGGCCTGGGACTGCTGATGGTCTGCATCGTCAAGACACTGTGGGACGTATTCCGCCCCGGTAACACCACACCCACCGCCACCAAGTACCTCACCTTAATGGTGCTCGGCGTAATCCTGCTGGCGGTTTCGTTTCTCTATGGCCGGTTCCGCGAGACCCTGCGAGACTACCTATGAAGCGCTGGCTGATGGTAGCTGGGCTGGCCGTGGCGGCCGGGGCCGCGCTGTATTACAGTGAACGGCAGAACATTCAGGGCCACGTGGGACCCGAAGCCGTGATCAACAAAATCGCCGGCGTAGAGCGCCAGATCAGCCGCATCCCGGCCCAGGTTGTCCGGCTCACCGATCAGGAAGAAATTCAAGCTGGTGATTCCATGGCCGCCGGCTATGCCTATCGCAGCCGTGGCGCAACCGAAGCCGACGCCGCTCTGGAAAACTACGTGAACGCCATCGGACAGCAGGTAGCGTCCCGCGCCCGCCGCCAGCTTAACTACCGCTTTCACTACATTCCCGACAACAACTTCATTAACGCCTTCGCCTTGCCCGGCGGGCACATCTTCCTGGGCAAGGGACTCATGCTGTTGATGCATAGTGAAGACGAATTAGCCAGCGTGCTCGGCCACGAAGTCGAGCACATCGACCAATATCATTGCAACGAACGGGTTTCGCTCGAAGCCCGCTTGCGCCGTATACCTCTTTCCGGATTGATTCAGTTGCCCATCGAAATCTTTCAGGCCGGCTACAGCAAAGAGCAGGAAATGGAAGCTGACCGCAACGGCACACAGCTTGCTGTCCTGGCCGGCTACTCGCCCCAGGGCGCGATTGACATGTTTCAGGCCTTTGACCGGCTGCACAAGCGTGTAGAAAGAAAGGCTGACAGCCCCGACCAGGAGATCGCCCAGGTGGCCCTGGACACAGTGCGCGGCTACTTCCGCTCGCATCCACTGCCAGAAGAGCGCATTCAGCAGATCCAGTCCCTGATCGCTTCCCAGAAATGGCCGGAAAAACAAGAACGCCCGCTCAAAACCCGCCCCCAGTAAGAATCGCACCCGAGATTAAGCGAAGTTATTATCAGCGTTCATCAGCGGAAATCAGCGGCCAATCTTGGTAGAATTCCCGCGACTCCATGCCGTGTCTTCCGCTTCTTGATCGTCGGGCTTCCTCAAGCTTCCGTCTAAAGCTGTTGTCCTGGTATGACCACTTCCAGCGTAAACTCCCCTGGCGGGGCGAGACCGATCCCTACCGTATTCTGGTCTCCGAAATCATGCTGCAACAGACGCGGGTGGCGGTGGTCGAAGCGCGTTATCACGCGTTCCTGAAGCAATTCCCGACGGTCCAGCGGCTGGCCCGCGCCCGCGAAGGTTCCGTTCTGGCCGCCTGGAGCGGCCTTGGTTACTACCGCCGCGCGCGATCTTTGCACGCTGCGGCCAAAGCGGCAGTACGCAACGGAGGGTTCCCCGCCACCGCATCGGCATTGTCCGAACTTCCGGGGATTGGACGATACACCGCCGCCGCCGTAGCCAGCATCGCCTTTGGCGAGCCAGTGGCGGTAGTCGATGGCAACGTCAAGCGTGTGCTCGACCGCCTGACCGGGCGTAAACTTTCCGAAGCTGACTACTGGGAAACTGCGCAGGCGCTGCTGGAGCAACACAGTCCCGGTGATTTCAACCAAGCAATGATGGAGCTAGGGGCAATGATCTGCCTGGCGGGACAGCCGCGCTGCCGGGAATGTCCGGTGTTCGAGTTATGCGTTTCACGCGGCCCCACAGCCAAGAAAGCAGAAAAGCCGAGGCAGAAAGCCACGCTGAATTACCTGCTCTTCACAGAAGACAGCAAAGTCTTTCTGCAGCAACGGCCGCTAGACTCTTCACTGATGCCCGGGATGTGGGAGCTGCCGCTGGCCGGAAGTTTCGCGAAGAGCAGGAAGCCGCTGTTAGGACTCAAGCATTCGATCACGGTGACGGACTATCAAGTCAATGTGTTCTCAGCCGGCAAAAGGGTTCCCTGTGCGGGCCGCTGGGTCCCGGTGAAATCCGCGGGCCGCCTGCCTTTGACCGGGCTGGCCCGCAAGATTCTGAAAAAGATCGATGGAAGCCAGTGATCAGAGGCAGCCACCCGATGGACAAGAGAGCGTACCAGTCAGCGGCACCTGCTGCGGCGACCCTGGAGAAAGAGATTGTTGCGGTCTCTACCTTCCCGATTGCATCTAATTAATTGAATGGCTAATTCAATCGATAGGCCAAGGAGAGGCTATGAAAAAATCTCTGCGTGTATTTTTGGCTGTAATTCTTGCGCTGGGAGCAATTGGGATGGCATCTGCCAAGGCGCTCGGCCAGGTTTCCAAATCGCTCGGCTCAAACGAAAACCCGCGTCGCCAGGCACGACTTGCCGGTCGGGTCCGTCATGCCCTTGCGATGATCCCGCAATTCAGTGTCTTTGACAATCTGGCGTATCGCGTGGATGGCGGCACGGTGACTCTGGCCGGTCAGGTGCGCAACGCCATCATCCGGGACGAAGCCGCGAGTTCCATTAAGCACATCGAAGGTGTGGAGCGCATAAACAACCTGGAAGTGGAATTGCCCACTCGCGCGAAGGGATAAGTCGCAAGATAATTCACAATGAAAGACGCATCGTTACTTCGACCGATAGTTAAACGTCACCTTCGTCTCCTCATCCAGCACCAGCGGCCGGACGAAACTGTATGAGTTGCCGGCGTGGGGCACATCGATCCGTACCGGCAGCACCCCGGCGACCCGCCGCTGAAGGTTCAGCACGTTGGCCGAGGCGCTATTCTGGGCCGCCATCTGGCTCTTCTTGAGATCGCGTTCGATTTCATCAGACCGGTGGCGGTCTTCTTTGCCCAAAGACACTTCCATTGTGCTCGAAGACACCTCCACCGTTTCACTCGCGCTGGCCACAGACATGGCAAAGCTATAGCGTCCTGGCTTGCCGTCATAGTTGATCGCGTGGATGTCCCTGCGGAAGCCTGGGACTGAGGCTTCAATCCGGACCTGTCCGCGGGGAACCGCCGAAACCAGCCAGCGCCCAGAACTGTCCGTTGAGGTCTGACGGGTCTCGCCGTTGGCAAGGTGTACCACTACTTGCGCTCCAGGAATGACTGCGCCTTGGGGATCGATAATGAATCCTCCCAGATCGCCGGATTGCATCGAGTCAAGGTCCGCTGCTCCAGCCACTCCGGGCGCAAGTAACACAAGCTGATCGAGCCCTTCGTTGTCTGCGATTCCCGAGAACGTATACAGTTGGTTGCCGGAAAAAGTGTTGGTGCCGTTCGTAGTAATGATCTGCACCTTTGAGCTATCCACCGTGCCGCCGGCGCCGGTCGCCAGTTTGTCGCTCGCATACGATGTAGGCAGCAGGCTGGCCACGATCGCATCTCCTCCGAAGTCTTTCACCTTGTATTGTTCTGGAAGAAAGACCTCCCACTGCAACACGCTGATAGGAATGTTCATGGCGGGCAGCGCCAGCTCCGATCCTCCCTTGCGGGCGAAGGGCAAACCGGAATGCATGAACACGAATGACGCCTCGTAAGCGGTATTGGTGCGGAAGCCCGGGCGCAAGAGCGGCACGCGGATGCCATCCTGGCCCTGCACCGGCTTCACTTTTTCACCCGCTACTTCCGCGGTAAGAATGCTGGCGCCCGCCGGCAATCCAACTTTCAGAAACGGTTGCGCCTGGTTCTTGACCGTCAATTTCACCTCCGTCAAAGTGCGGCCCTCGGTGGTGACGAGCGTCGTGACCATGGCCCGCTCGGCCACCGCAGCCAGCACAGCGCTGTCGGGGAAGCGCACCCACGCGAGCGCCAGTTTTGGTGTTTCCGGGGGCTGCCGGTGATAGCGGAAGGCCGCCTGCAGCGGGAAACGAGAGAGCGATCGCAGATAAGGGCTGATTTCTTTGATGTCCAGCCGTTTGAGGCCGCCGCCTTCGGTAGGTGTAAGTTCCATGGCGCCCGCGCCTTCCACCAGTATCTCGCCTGTCTCGCGCTGGGAGTCTTTGAAGCTCAGGAAGGGCGCATCGGTCTTGGTGGCCTCCAGGGTCTTTTCCATGGAAATCAGAAACTGGTGGCTGCGGGGCGTCCCACTGGTGAGATGCAGCACCAGGTTGTTGCCGGCGGTCTCGCTCGATTCTACCGTCGCCCCGGAAGCGCCGGTGACCTCGTATCCCACGGGCGCTTCCACCACAAACTGCGACGGTTCGCCCTGCACCACGGTGATGTCGGCCAGCGCGGCGATCCTGAGATCGGCTTCACCGACCGAAACCAGGGTTTTCACATCCGATAGAAATCGGACTTCACGCGTCACCACCGGGAGCGCGAGTTCCCGAGTTGTCCACCACACGCTGGTGGAAGAGCCGGGCGCCAGCGTTGCTTCGATGGTGGTCTGCCCGTTGGCGGATGTGCGTCCGGTGATCAGCCCCGGCGAGATGCGTACGTTTGTATGGTCGCCCGGTATTGCCAGTGAAAGCCTCACGCTGCCCGCGGCCGGCGCCGGCAGGTTAAACGAAGCCCGCCCGGCATCGATCTTCAGCGGCATTCCGGTCGAGAGCGTCACTGAGAAATCCGCCGCGCCCGGCAGTATCGCAACAGCAGTTGCGCCTTCCTGCTGCAACGGCAAGCCTCGGCCTTCCTGCTGGGCGTTCAGGATGGTCATTCCACTGGTCAGCGGCACACGCGCCGCGCCCTTGCTGAACACCTCGCCATCCATCTGCAGCGTGCCCATGACGGTCTCATTGCCGGCCTTGAGCTTCAGCTCCGCGCGTTTGATGGTGTAGGGAATGGGCGGCAGCTCCCGTTTTTTCGCCGATTTCACCGCCAGGTCGACCAGCCGGTTATACTCCGTCAGGGTCAGCGTGACTTGGCCGGAATTAGGCAGCGGCAGCACGCCTTTTTCTTCGCCATAGACAGCGATCGAAACGCATAGCAACAGGATTGTCAGTTTGCTTTTCATCGTCCACCTTCTTTCTTATTTTGCAGGTAGCTCAGTTCCACGGCCGGCGCCTGGTTTTCGCCGGTCAATTCCGACACCATATACAACGAAGGACCGAAAGCCGGAAACGATATCCGGATCGGAAGTATCCGCGCGCTGGTCCCGCCCAGGGCCTTGTTCTTGAAGTCATCGACCAACGCTTGCGAAGCTGATTGCGGTCCGTCCTTCTTTGCTCTTTGCGCGTGCTCAGGTTGTTTAGGGGAAGCGTCTTTCTCGCCGTCCGCTGCCGCGATAGAGCCGCCCGGCCTGAGCACATCGGCGACCGGACCTTCATACGGCTGCGTTCTGAAGCTGCCCGGCTCAGTGGTCACCCGGAACAGCGGTGGATGGTAGAGCAGCACGCCGGTGCGTGAGACCGGCAGGTCCAGCGCCGGCAGGGCAAGTTTGACCTTGCCTTTATCTGACCATGCGGTGTCACGGCTCAGGTAGATGAACTCCAGCACAAATGCCGGCGTGTCTTCACCGGCGCGCATCTTTTCCAGCGGCAGCAGCAGGCTGCCGTCGGGCGACTGCCCCGGACGCACCGGCTTTCCGGCCAGCGAGGCGCTCCAGATCGCGGCCCCGGCCGGTAGCGTGATCTTCAGAAAGTTTCTCTGGTTGTTGCGGATGGCATAGCGGGCCTGCACCAGCGTCTTGCCTTCTTTGCTCAGCAGTACGTGATAGCGCGCTTCTTCCACATTGGCCATCAGCACCGCCTGCTGGTCGTAGCGGGCCACATTCACGCTTAGCTTCCTGATGGATTTCGCATCGCCCGGCCGGACGCGGAACGCCACCAGCGAAGGCGATTGCCGGGCGGCCACGATTTCACCCAGCTCCGAGGCATCGGCACTCTCCAGTCCCTGGGATTTCAGGTCTTTGATCTCACCCGCCCCCATCACTTCCACGGCCACGCCTCCGGTATCGCGTTCGACCTCCAGCAGGCGCAGCAGCGGGATATCGATTGGCCCATCGCGCGCCGTGCGCGTCTCGCCGGTAATCACAAACCGCGCACTTGATTCCACCGGCTCCAGGAACGTCACCATAAGCTGGTTGGCTTTCACTTCCCAGTCAGCCACCATCGCGCCCGCCACCTGGTTGATCGTGACCTTCTCCGGAATGCCGATCTTGACTTCGCGCATCGCGCCCTGCGTGACCTCAAGGTCCACTTCAGCGTAGACTGAAGTGGAATCTTCACCCAGGCCGAGCATTTGCGTGAGCGCCCCGCGCAGGCGCAGCGGTTGCGTAAGCCGGTGGTCGTCGAGTTTGCGCCGCCATGTGAAGGTGAGCGGCTCGTTGCCGCGTCCATAGGCCACCCATCGGGCTTCGGTGCTGGCGGTATCGGCCACCGGCTTCATGGTGGGCGCGGGCAGGTCAGGGCTTTCGGCCAGCAGGCCGCCGCTTAACTGGACTTCCACTCCCTGGCGCGGCAATTTCACCGCAGCGCGCGTCACCCCCGAGGCGGTGGCCGGCAGAGAAATGCTCTCTTCGCCGGAAGCCGAGATTACCGGGAGAGCAATATCGAGCAACAATACCGCCCGGCCTGCATGGGCCAGTACCGCCGAAAGCAGGCCGCCTCCTTTCCCAGGTGCGGCGGGCGCCAGCGCTACCAGCTTGCCGTCAAGCCGCGCTTCACGCACCAATAACCCGGCAGGAATCGGGACCCGCACCCAGCCGTCCTTGAGCACATCCACGGTGAGGCTGGCGCGTCCGCTGGCCAGATCACCGGTCACATGCAGGTCGTATTCCACCCGTGTGAGCGTGGCGTCCACCGGCGGCGGATCAGGGTCGAGCTCCGCCGGAAACGCCCGAGTCCGTAGCGACTGGTAGTCGCCCACGGAGATGACGATCCATCCGGCGGTGTGCGCCGGATCGCTGGTCGCGGATTGTGCCGCAGCCGCCGCCAAAAAAAAGGCTGCAAGCATGCACACAACCAGCGCCCTCGTTACCGGCGCTTGCTGCGGAAGAAATGGCTTGGTAGTTCTCATGGGTGATGCTCCTCGCCGGTCCGGGGAAGACCAGTGCCGTGCGTTTGCAAATCATGTGGGCGATAACTCAACGGCTGATCGTTCCCGCGATGCGTACCCCAGGCTGTTATCAGCGTTCATCAGGGGAAATCGGCGGCCAAATCCTGGTGCGGCCATGCCAACGCCTCGACCAGCTTGCATAAGGAACGCTCGGGAAGGAATTTCTTGCAGGATTTTTCTTGTCTTTATTCGTGTCTATTCGTGTTAATTCGTGGCCAATTGCACGCACGGCTTACCCTGAGTATCGGGAAAATCCTTAAGCGGGGCGCCCGCGGGGGTCCGGTTAGAAAACGCACAGCTTGATTTGCGGATGCCGTCGTCTACTGAAAATGAATCCGGGATCTTGTTGTACTGGAAATTATTGCCGGTATTGCCGGAACCCTTAACGGCGAAGGCTTTCACGCCGCTGGGAGTTCCTTCTGGCGTGAGGCTGTTTCCGATGACCACGCCCTGCGAGGCGTGCCCCTGGAACAAGATGCCGATGCTGTGCGATGCATTCAGCAGGATGGTATTGTCGCGCAACTCGAAGTTCGTGAACGTCCCTGTCTCACCGACGACAATCCCATACTTCGCCGGATGAACAATCTGATTATGCTCGATCACGAATCCGGTGTTCGACAAGCTGTCTACATTGAAACCGAACACCGTATTGACGGACACGTTGTCGTGGAAGCGCGAACCGTGCGACAGGTTCCAGCCGCCATAGGCGATGAAATAGCTCTCCACCCGGTTGAAGCGCACCTCTCCGGCGGCGTTGGCCAGCGCAATGGCCGTGCATTTCCCTTTGCCGAAGTTGC
>DATMNZ010000117.1:0-17931 GCA_035568495.1 Saccharimonadales bacterium (SeqCode)
AGATTACCTCCGAGCGGCTCACGCACCTGTATCTCGACCGGCTGGAACGCTTCAATGCAAAGCTGCGCTGCGTGATCACGCTCACTCGCGAAACGGCGCTGGCGCAGGCAAAGAAGGCCGACCAGGAAATTGCCGCGGGAAAATATCGCGGGCCGTTGCATGGCATTCCTTGGGGTGGAAAAGACCTTCTCGATACCGCCGGCATTGCGACAACCTATGGCGCAGAGCCTTTCAGGAACCGTGTGCCCGCCACGGATGCCGCAGTGGTCAAACGGCTTCACGATGCCGGTGCGGTGCTGGTGGCCAAGCTCAGTCTGGGCGCTCTGGCGCTCAACGATATCTGGTTTGGCGGACAGACTGTAAATCCATGGCTTCCGGAAGAAGGCTCATCAGGTTCCAGCGCCGGCCCCGGCGCAGCCACGGCCGCGGGCTTGGTGGGCTTTTCGATTGGCAGCGAGACCGGAGGCAGCATCGTAAGCCCCAGCATGCGCTGCGGGATTACCGGCCTGCGCCCAACCTTTGGCCGTGTGCCGCGCACCGGCGCCATGACGCTCTGTTGGTCGCTCGACAAGCTAGGTCCCATGACCCGCAACGTTGAAGACGCGATGCTCGTATTACATGCAATTTCCGGAACGGATCCAGGTGACCTTTCAAGCGTGCCCAGCAAACTTGATTATGACGCCCATGCCGGCGTGCAAGGCCTGCGGGTCGGCTATTTCCCCGCCTGGATGAAAAAGGCGCCGGCCACCGATGTA
This sequence comes from Saccharimonadales bacterium (SeqCode), assembly GCA_035568495.1. Taxonomy (GTDB): domain Bacteria; phylum Acidobacteriota; class Terriglobia; order Terriglobales; family Acidobacteriaceae; genus Angelobacter. The sequence goes on from DATMNZ010000117.1 coordinate 756, forward strand.
GACCGCGCCGCCCTGGAAACCGTCAAGAAGCTGGGCATGACGGCGGTCGAGGTGTCGCTCCCCGATTGGCCCTATAGCTCTCTGGAAGCAATTCTATTTGCCGAGGCCGCCGCCGCTTTTGAGGAAATCACACTCAACCACCAGGTCGATGAGATGAAGGCCCAGGTACAGGATGCCTGGCCGAATCTCTTCCGCCAGGCGAGATTCATTTCCGCCGTGGATTTCGTCCAAGCCGATCGCTTCCGCCGCAAGGTGGCCATGGAGATGGCAAGGGTCTTCTCGCAGGTCGATATGCTGCTCGTGCCCTCGCTCCGCGACGAGATGCTCGACATCGGCAACTTTACCGGGCACCCGTCGCTCACGCTGCGTGCAGGCTTTGTGGAAGTATCACAGGCGCGCTCCGACTGGGCCCCCGACCCGGCCAATCCTCTGCCAAGATTCTCACCGCCCCGCCGCGTGCCCCATGGCGTGACGCTGATCGGACGGCTGTTTGATGAAGGCACGATGGTCCGCGCCGGCTTGGCGCTGGAGAAGAGCTTTGGCGTGGCGGGGGAGAGACCGACGGGATATTGAAGTCTCGCGAAGCTGGACCTCAAGTTTCTACAAGTGAACGAACCCCAAGTGGCTCTCCTCACTGCTTGGCCACAATCACCACATCGGTGGGCGCGTTGAGCCCGCCTCCTGAAAAGGGCGAACCGTTCAGCGTGGAGATCGTGCCGTCACTCGAATTCACCGAGTAGGCAGAGATGGTGTTATCCACTTTGTTGGCCACGAACAGGAAGTTGCCTCCCGGATCAAGCGCCAGCCCAAAGGGATGCTGTCCGGTGGCCGCTTGTGAAACCAGGGCGAGCGCTCCGTTGTTGATGCTAAAGGAAACCACGGTGCCTGCCTGCACGTTGGTCCAAAAGAGGAATCTGTCCTGGCGATCTACCATCAGCCGCAGCGGATTATTGTGACACGAAACCGCGCAGGCGCTGACCGGAGCGGGCAACGTTGATACCGGTGTGAGCGCGCCGCTGGTGGCGTTGATGTTGAATGGGACGACCGACTCGGCCATGTGATTGGCGACGAACAGGAATGTGCCATCGGTGGCGATGCCAATGGGCGCGGTGATTCCCGCTGGACTGGAGGTCGCATGGGTGGACCCTACCTGCGTTAAAGCGCCATTGGCGCCGATGCTAAACGACGAGACTGTATTGGCGCCGGTGCCGTTGCCGTCTGTGAAGTTATTGACGAACAAGAAGGCGCCCGACGGGCTCACCGTCACTCCGAACGGACTGGCAATGCCGGTAAATGGCGATCCGGGCACCGGTGCAAGCGCGCCGTCGGCGGCATTGATCATAAATACTGACACACTGTTGCTATTCTGGTTTCCGGCAAAGACGAACTTGCCCATGGAATCGACAGCGACGCCGGTCGGCCGCGCTCCGGTGGCAAAGGGCGATCCAGGGACGGCGGTCAGAGCGCCGGTCGACGTATTCACTGACAATACTGAAATGCTGTTAGCGGTCTGATTGCTCACCAGCAGAAGTTTATGTACGGAGTCAAAGGCCATGAACTCCGCGCCCCCGCCGGATGGAACCGGCGAACCGGCGACGGCAAAAAGCCCGCCTGCGGTGTCAACCGCAAAGACCGAGACCGTGCCAGCGCCGGAGTTCGAAACAAACGCAAAGCTGGCTGTAGGTTTCAGTTGCTGCATGTTGGTGTCGGTGGCCTTCGGCCCGCCACACCCATTCAAGAGCGCCAGAACAATGCTGATCGCAGCGGAAATCGAAAGCCAGCGGGAAAGCCGGACGGTTGGCAAAGTGCGTATTGAGCGCATTCGGGGGAAGCCTCTCAATCTGAATTAATACTCAAATTAGATGCCATTTCCTCTTACTAAAGATGCGCCATGGCCTTGTTTTTTTCATATTATATTTCAGGAGGCGTAACTTCCCCCCAGCTTTTGGTTTTCTCCGCGGCCTCCGCTGTTCGGTCTTTTGATCTTCCTTTGCGACCTTCGCGTACTTTGCGGTGGATTATTGTTTGTTGCCGCTACGTTACTTGTGCCTCATTGGATCTCGACACCAGCCTTCGGCTACGGTCATAATGGTGTTTCATTCCAGGAGGGGCAACAGCATGTTTTGCGAGGGCTGCGGCACGGAACTACAGGCGGGAAACAGGGTGTGCGGCAAGTGCGGCAGGGAACTTGTAGGCTACGCTGAAGTCAAGCGCGACCGGCTCGCCCGCCATGTACAACTCCTCGGTATCTTCTGGATTACCTACTCCATTTTCCACCTGATCGCCGGAGTGGTGGTGATGATCCTCTCCCACACGCTTTTTGTTCACTTGGTGCGCATGGGAGCGCCGGATTTTCTTCCGCCGCTGATGACTTTCGTAGGCGGCTACCTGCTGGTGAAGTCGGTGCTTGGCATTGCCGCCGGATGGGGCCTAACCCAGCGCGAAGGCTGGGCGCGCATCCTGTGCGTCATCCTAGGTTTCTTTGCGCTTCTCAATGTGCCTTTCGGCACCGCCTTGGGTATCTACACCATATGGGCCCTGCTACCCCCAGGCGCGGACGCGGAATACCAGGCCCTCGCCCAACGGCGCGCTTAAGAGAGAACCCCGACCGTAACCGCAGCGATGAACCACAGCGTAGTCGTAACTTGTTACGTCTAAAGGCCCGCAGAATTAAATACCCACGCGGATGCACAATGCCCAGTGCATCGTGCTGCTGACGGTGTGTAAAAAAACATCCACCATTGAGACGTAACAAAGTTACGTAGGACGCGAAGACCGTGGCTCCCATCACCTTCAATGCCTACTTCGCGGCCTCCAACTCGGCGTTGATGCTGATATTTCCCCCGGTTGCTTTGAGCTGGCGCTCCCAGGTCTTGTAGTCTTTCTTGGCTATCTTAAGGGAGTGATCGCCAAGCGTCAGAGTGATCGTTGACGGCGTATTGCCAATGAAATTCCCGTCGACTTCGACATCGGCGCCTGCAGGTGAAGAGGTTACCACCACCGTTGTCTGGGCCGCGTCGGAGGGCCTGGGAGCCGGCTTGGCTTCAGCGCTATCCGCTGGAATGAACTTCGACTTGTCGAGCAGGGTATTGCCTGCTATATAGGCGGTGATTTCCGTGCCTTTAGGAATCTCAATGTCTTTGCCGTGCATAAAGAGGAACAGCGGGGCCGCAGGAAAGAAGACGATGCTGGTCGCCACGATGGCGCCGGTCATGGCGCCCACATGTCCGCCACCCTTGGTGTCTTTGACCGCGCGCAGCGCGGCTTTTTCACCGTCTTGAAGGCGGACATTGTCAACGTTGACGTTCAGTTTGCCGCCCCGCCCCATGCGCCGCTTCGCTTGGGCCTCGGTGACGGTGGCCCAGGCAATGCCTCCACGGGGAATGACCACCAGATTGTCAACTTTTACTTCTTCCAGCACTTCGAAATCGACCTTGTCACCTGTCTTTTCGTTGGCCGATGACAGGTTCCTGGTCAGCCGTAGCTTCACCGGTGTGCCATCTTCGAGACCAAAGCCCGTCAACGCGGGTGTGGACGCAGATGTCTGGGCGGCGGGGCTGGCGGGCTGCTGCTGATTGCTCTGCGTGGTTTGCGCCCAAGTCGTTCCCATAGCCAGATTAAGGCAAACAAGAAGGGAACAGAATTTTCTGATCATGGAATCACCGCCTCATCTGTAGTAGAGATCGTTTAAAGGAAGAACAGAAGCTCCTGCAAACTGTAACAGGCGGGGCCACCAGTCGGCAACACAGCATCTTCAGCATTTATAGCTGTCATTGAGATGGTGAGCGGCCGTAGCTGCACAGCCTGCCCCAGAAAATCCCATCAACCTAAAAACCGCGAGTCCGCATGTGCATTTCTGCTCAGTTTCAAGGTGCAAACAGGATTATCATTCGAAACTAGTGTTTGTGTTGGAGGAGTCAAGTTACGTCCCTACGTAGGGTGGGTGGATTGGGATGGGCTTACTTCTTCACAATCGCGTTATACCCATCCCCGGCCAGCCTTGTGCGCATGGCTTCGGCTTCTTTGATGTCGTTGAAGGGGCCGACCTGTACGTGATAGAAGGCATCGCCGGCCACCGTAGAGCTGAACACCGGATATTGTTTCTTCCGCAGAGCGTTGACCAGTAGCTCTGCATCTTCCTGCTTGGAGACTGCGGCTACTTGCACCATATACGGTCCGGCGGTGCCTGTGGGGTTGGTGCTTGCCGGCTGTGGTGAAGTGGTGGAGGTTGTGACTGCTGTCGGCTGTGAGGTGTCTGGGGTCAACTGAGTGTTGGGCGTCTTGCCGGAAACTGCGTTGACGAAGCTTGAATCCGGTCCGTTGGCCGGCGGGGTGCAGTTGGCCGAGCCGGGTGCGCAATTCTGTATCGTGGTTTCCGGGACCTTACTGTTGACGGCTGAAGGCTTGCCCGCGGAACTGCCGGAAGGAGCGGCCGTACCGATGATCTGAGTGGCGGCGCCGGCGGAGGCCGTGCTATGCCCGAGCATGTAGCCGAGGGTAAAGAACGCCCCGCAGACCAGGACCAGGCCAAAGAAGATGCCCAGCAGCTTGCCCGTTCCTAATGTGATTTCGGTGTCCTGGCCCATATCTTTTTCTTGTTCCGCATCAGATTTCAACAGCATGTTCTTGTGTCCTTTACTTCGTTCCGCCAATCTTATTCAGGGCGTTGTTGAGCGCCGAGATGATGTCGAGCGGCAACGGGAAGACGATGGTGGTGTTCTTTTCCACGCCGATTTCCGTCAGCGTCTGCAGATAACGCAGTTGCAAAGTGATAGGTTCGGCGGAAAGCACGTGGGCAGCGTCGGTCAGGCGCTGGGAGGCCGCGAATTCGCCTTCCGCGTGGATGATCTTGGCGCGCTTTTCGCGCTCGGCTTCCGCCTGCTTGGCCATGGCGCGCAGCATGGATTCCGGCAGGTCGATCTGCTTGACTTCCACGTTGGCCACCTTCACGCCATAGGGTGAAGTGTGCTGGTCGAGAATGCTCTGGATGCGGGTGTTGAGCTTGTCGCGATGGGCCAGCAGTTCGTCCAACTCGACTTCGCCCAGCACCGAACGCAGAGTGGTCATGGCGAATTGCTGCGTCTGCCAGTAGTAGTTCTCAACTTCGGTTACGGCCTGGGGAGCGTCAAGCACGCGCCAGTAGATGACGGCGTTGACTTTCAGCGTCACGTTGTCGCGGGTGATGATGTCCTGGGGAGGCACTTCCAGGGCGCGCTGGCGCAGATCGATCCGCACCATATACTGCATCGGCCCGAAGACAAAAATCACGCCCGGTCCCCGGCCCCGCCGGTCGAGGCGGCCCAGGGTGAAGATCACGGCACGTTCGTATTCTCTGAGGATCTTGATCGATCCCAGGACGTAAAAAAATAAAATGACAAGGCCAAGGCTAATGGCAATTTCGACAGGTGTCACAATGCCTCCATGTATTGCTATTCATCAAAACCCTTGCGGTTCGCGACGATCTCTGCGCCCGCCTCACAACCCCAAAATCCTCTGCTTCCTCTGTTCCTCTGTGTTTCAAAGGTTTTGGTTGTCGCTACGTCACGCCGTATTACTATCCATAAGTTTCTTAGTTTCTCGCTCAGACTTTAGGGTGGCCAGCATCTCCAATCCTTTTGTTTTCCCTGCGTCCCCTGCTGTCCCGTCTTTTGTTCTTCCTTTGCGCCCTTGGCGTACTTTGCGGTGAATCTCTTTTTGGTTGTAGCCAAGTCACGTTGTTATCCTACATTTGTCTGAAGGTAAAGAACAGGTGACGGTCCTGGCACTCAGGAGCCGGCGCCGGCCGGGGCTTCCGGATCGACGTAGAGCACCATGTTTTCGATGCGGCGAACCACCACCCGCTGGCCGGTGTTCATGCCGCTGGTGGCCACGGCGTCCCATATTTCGCCGTTCACGTAGACCTTGCCGGCGGGCGTAAGCGGAGACTGCACCACGCCGGTCTTGCCGATCATGCCTTCCTGTCCGGTGGTCACTTTCATTCTGCGGGCCTTGAAGGCGATGGTCATGAGAAAGACCGTAATCAGGCCCAGGGGAATGCTGACCGCGGCGGAGGTCTGCCAGCGCACGCGCATTTCAGGAATGGGGCCATCCACCAGCAGCAGGGTGCCGATCGCCAGCACCACGATGCCGCCTACGGCAAACGCGCCGTGCGGCTGGAACTTGGCTTCCAGAACGAACAGCACAAAGGCCGAGAGAATCATGATGAGCGCCCCGTAACGCACGGGAAGGACCTGAAAGGCAAAGGCCACCAGCAGAAGACATATAAAGCCGACGACCCCGGGAACTACTGCACCGGGGTGGTTGAATTCCACGAAGATGGCGACCACGCCAAGCATTAGCAGAAAGACGACCATATTGGGGTCGGTCAGGTGCAACAGGGTGCGGTCACGGAGCGTAAGCTGGAAATCCCGCACTGGCTTGCCGGCCAGGTGCAGTACGGTCTTTGTGCCATCGAAGCGGGTCACGGTCTGGCCGTCCACCTGGCGCAGCAGGTCGCTTTCACTGGAAGCGAGGTAGTGGATCAGGTGCTGGGCGAGAGCTTCATCGGCGCTGAAAGCTTTTGATTGCCGGACAGCGGTCTCGGCGACTTCCTGATTGTGTCCGCGCTTCGAAGCGTAGGAGCGTAGCAGGGCGGCAGCGTCATTTTCGAGCTTGTCGCGCATGACCGGATCCATGGTCATACCGCTACCCAGCACCGGATGGGCCGCGCCGGTGTTGGTGCCGGGCGCCATGGCGGCGACGTCCGCGGCTTCCAGTATGTAAAAGCCGGCGGAAGCAGCCCGGCTGCCGGCCGGGGTCACGTAGACGATCACCGGCACCGGTGACTTGAGGATGTCATGTACGATGTCGCGCATGGAATCCATCAGCCCGCCGGGGGTGCGCAGCTCGATCAGCAGGGCCTCAGCATGGGTCTGCTCCGCTTCGTGAATCGCGCGTTGAATATGCTCGCTCACCAGCGGATGAATGGTGTCGTCGATCACGATCTTCAGCACATCGGCGCGAGCGGCCAGGGACGCCAGGCAGAAAGTCACGGCGACAGCGGTCTTCATCAGGGCGGTGCGGGCCATAGTTGTTCCTTTCAAGGCTCTGGATAAGGGGATTATAGGCCAGCCACGGGCCGGCTACCTAGCTGGAATAGAAACCAAAGGCTTCACCATAGAGGCACGGCGCGACGTAGCCGCAGCTAAAATCCTTCACCGCAGAGAACGCGGAGGGACGCGGGGGGGCGCAGAGAAAAGAAAACGATGTCATCTTGTTTGAGTGCTATCGTGGTGGATCCTGCACCTCGGGTAAGAACTTTACGCTGGCCAGCACCTCGTCAAACAGTTTCTGGTTTCCCGGTACAGAATCCACTTTCGATAGCTGGACCTCTGCGCAAAGATTGCCTCTGCCCCAATAGGCATGGACCTCTCTCAGGAAGAGCTTACTCTCCTGTGACTCTCGCACCATGGCCTCCACCAAGGCCATCCCGTCTCTGCTGCTCTGTTGTAGACTCTCCAATTTCGCTTCGGAATCCCGCAGCCGCTTCTCGTCCTTGGGCCATCGGGCGTCCCGGCATCTTTCCGCATTGGCCGCAAACGGCGCCTTTTGCAGGAAGGCGACGACCTGAAGACCATCCTCAGGTTCGGATGTCCGCAGCTTGACTTGCTGGTTTTGAGGCATGAACTCGGCCTGCCACAGCGCAGACCCGGTCGCCAGCGAGAGAATGCCTTTTACGCCGGGGATGGAAATCTGCGCCTCTTCAGGGTTCGCGGATTTCGGATTCGTAAATCCAGCCCCGCCCATAGTTATGCAGTTTGTGCCGCCGGTAAGTTGCCCGCCATAGTCGAAATCAATCTGCCTGGAGTCGCCCGCCTTCAGCTCAAAAGGCATGTCTTGGGCGGAGCCGTCGTATTTTCCCGTAAGCTCCTTTCCCGGCACGAACATAACGGTCCATTCCGTGCCCTGGCACGCGACAGAATAGTTACTTTGAAGCGGTGCCGACATCAACCACCAGAACCGGATGTTGTACCATCCCGGGACAAGGTGCGGATAAGAGTAATGGCCATTCTTGTCGGTTTGGGTCCGGGGTATCTCTTCTTCGCAAGACCAGAACTCTTCCTGGTCGTCGCGGGAGGGGTTTTTGTTCGAGAATATCCTGGCGCACCGCTCATCTTTCATATGCTCCAGGATGACCATAGCGCCGGAAACCGGTTTGCCCTGTTCGGCCAAGGCGCCATGGAGCGATGGTCCCTCTTGGGCCTGCATATACGCCGATACGAGCCAGAGCAGGGTGTAGATTAGAATGGTCTTTGATTGCATGGTTGGTCCCTCGTTCCTTCCACTAAGCTTGAATGTGAACCGCATGGCCCGATTATCGCCGGGAATACAAGGATTCGTACTCATCGCCAGCTCAATTCCACCGCAACCATGGCTCATCTCCCTATCAACCGGGGGTTTTCCACATTCCGCTCCGGCGCTCCGGCCGTTGGGTTCTCTCGAGAGTGCGCCCTCGCCTGAACCAGCTTCCAATTACTGGATTACAAATTACCCGATTGCCAATCTTTTGGTTTTCTTTGTACCCCCTGAGATCTCTGCGCCCTCTGCGGTTCAATCTTTTGATCTTCCTTTGCGTCCTTGGCGTACTTTGCGGTGGATTCTTTTTGGTTGTGGCTACGTCACGCTGTGGCTCCTGGCCGCGACCTCGCGCTATCATTTAGAATCGCCGCTTTACGCCGGGTCTGAGGGGTCAATGTTCAACAAACTCATTGTTTTGATCGTGCTGTGTCTTTCTGTGGTGTCCGGGGCGCAGACCGAGGGAAACCGCCTTGCCGGTCTCCAGCGCAAAGATGGATTCATACCTTTCTATTGGGACGCCAAGAAGGGCACGCTGCTGTTTGAGCTTTCGCCGCAGCGCATGAAGGAAGAGCTCATCTACTTTACCGGACTCAGCAGCGGCGTCGGCTCCATGCAGATGTTTGCCGACCGCAGCACCACCGGCCGGTCGCAACTGTGCCGACTGGTGCGCTCCGGGCCCAAGGTGTTGGTGATTGCCGAAAACACGGGCTTTCGCGCCGAACATGGCAGCCCCGAACTCAAACACTCGGTGGAACGCAGCTTTCCCACTTCGGTAATCGCGGCCTTGCCCATTGAATCGGAAAAAGACGACACGCTGATCGTAAATGCCAATCCGCTGGTGCTGCGCGATGTGACCGGGCTGCTCGACCAGCTACGGCGGCCTTCCCGCGCGATCAATGGAATGGTGCGCCAAGTGGAAGGCGGAGGTTCCAACTGGCGGCTCGATGAACAGCGCAGCACCATCGACATCGACCACACTCTGGGCTTCCCGCGGAATACCGAAATCGAGAACACGCTTACCTTTACCAGTGACGCCGGTAGCCGGCAGATGAATGCCCCGGAAAGCGGAGTGCTCACCGTACACGAGCACATCTCTCTGCTTCCCTTGCCGCCCCCGGGATATCAGCCACGCGCCGGCGATGCGCGTGTAGGCTTTTTCGGGCTGGGGTTTCTGGATTTTTCCCAGAGCTACAAGGACCCTCTAAACCGGCGCTACATCGCGCGCTGGCGGCTGGAGAAGAAAGACCCCGCGGCGGCCATCAGTGAACCGGTCCAACCGATTGCGTTTTATCTCGACCAGGCCATTCCCGAGCCCATTCGTTCGGCGGCGCGCCAGGGAGCCTTATGGTGGAACCAGGCGTTTGAGCACGCCGGATTCCACAATGCGCTGGTCATCCTTGATCTTCCCGAGGGGGCGAATCCCCTGGACATGCGTTATCCCACGATTCAATGGACGAACCGTGACGGCCGTGGATGGTCGGTAGGCATGGAGCAGAATGATCCGCGCACCGGTGAGATTCTTCATGCCGTGGTGCAGCTCGATTCCCATCGTGTGCGCACCGTCAACAACTATTGGAATGTGCTCCGGCAGGGAACTGGCCACGACGATTCCGCGCTCGATGTCTTCGCCGGGCTGGATGACGCAGATCCCCGTCTCACGGAAGAAGAAGTCATGCTGAAGCGCATTGCCCTGTTGACCTGCCACGAAATGGGACACGTGCTAGGTCTGGAACACAATTTTGCCGCCAGCACCTTCAACCGCGGATCGGTGATGGACTATTTCGCGCCGCGCATCGCAATCCGCAGAGATGGCACCGCCGATATGAATGATGCCTACATGCAGGGCGTCGGCAGCTACGATCGTTTTGCCATCGAATGGGGCTACAGCGCAAGGAACGCTACAGACGACACGCAGGAGCAGGCGCGCCTCGAAGCCATCGTGCAAAAGGCCTTGCGCCAGGGCATCTTCTGGGGCAACGAAGAAGACCCGCGCTGGAATGCCTACGATGACGGCCCCGACCCGGTGACCTGGCTCAAGCAGGTGCTCCCGGTGCGCGATGCGCTGCTCAAGAGTTACAGCTCGCAAATGTTACGAAAAGGCGAGCCGGCGTCGAATCTGGCGGCGCGCTTTGCGCTGGTCTATCTGTTTCATCGCTATGCGTTGGCTTCGGCCATCCACGTGGTGGGCGGCGCAAAGATTCCACCATCGCTGGCGGGTGACGGACAAAAGCCGCTCGAAGTCTGGGACCCAGCCAGACAGCGCGAGGCCCTGCGGCTGGTAATGCAAAGCCTGAATCCGGAAGAGCTTGAAATATCCCCGGCGATCTGGCGTAGCCTGGTGCAACACGAAAACCAGGGTCTGAGTCCGGAATCCTATCGCTCTTCTGCTGGATACGTTTTCAGTCCTTATGATGGCGCCCGCTCCATCGCGGAAATCGTCTTCGACGGCCTGCTGGATGCGCAGCGCCTGGAACGATTGAATTCCATCCACCACTTCGGGCCTTCGGCGCCGGCGGCCGCAGAGATCATCAGCGCCCTGGTGCAGAACGCGTTTCCGCCGGGCCCAGGTAAGGCCGGGAACGGCGAGCTGCGCAGTGTAGTCCAGAACGAACTAGCTGACCGCCTGATGATACTGGCAGCCGACGACAATGCGCCGCCGGAGGTAATCACCGATGCCTGGGCGGGCGTGGAGCAGATACACGCCAAAGTGCGGGCCGAACATACCGCAACGAGCATAAACCTCAACCGGAAGATCGAACTGTTTCTGCATGACCCGAAGAAGAATGTACCCAGGCGAAGCACTTCAGGCGCCCCAGCGGGCCCACCCATTTAGTCAACGAAAATCACGACCGTAGAGACGGTGCTCCGCACCGTCTCTTGAGCGGGCCCCCCGCTCAAAAGCCTTTGCCGGAGCAACCCAAGACCTGCCAACGATCGCAATAGGCTGATGCAATAGGCTGATGTACTGTGATCCAGAAAGCCAAGGCAATTCGTTACGGTCGCAGAACCCCACTTGGTTTCGCGCTCGGACGCGCGAAACCAGAGACGGTACGGAGCACCGTCTCTACGGCCAGGTGAATCGGCGGGTCGATGCGTTCTGCATCGGAAGGGCAGGTTCATTCCGCGGCGAAGTTCGCCGCCAGTTTCAGGAGCCAAATGCTACAATACTTACAAAAGTTACAAGAGTTACACTGTGGAGATAGATATGAGAAAGCCCCGATCGATCGTGATCAGCATGCGTCTATCCACCGACAGCGAAAGGCGTCTCAAGCGTATGGCGGGCCGCCACGGATGGACGCCTAGTGACGCGAGTGCGCGTCTCGTGGAAGAAGGACTGAGGCGGTCGGAATTCGCCTTCATCGACTTTCGTGACTCCCCCGCTGGGCGGCAAGCCCACATCCACGGAAGCACGCTCGGCGTATGGGAGGTCATGCTGCTCCTCCGCAGCTACAAGAAAGATACGTCGGCGGTTGCCAGACACCTTAGGTGGCCAGAAGCCAAAGTCCAGGCAGCCGTTCATTACGCTGCGGCGTTTCCAGAAGAGATCAGCGCGGCCATGGCCGAGAATGACCTGACGGACATCAAGACATTGAAGCGCATGTTGCCTCAGACCGCCGTGTTCGTTTCCAGAAAAACGGTGAAAGAGTGAAATGCTCAAACTTCTTCTTGACGAGCATATCTCTCCAGATGTGGCGGACGGGCTCGGTCGTCGCAACCGGGCGCTGGTAGTGCATTATCTGTCCGGATGGGAAAATGGCGACTACCTGGGACGTGAAGACTCGGCATGCCTCCAAGAGGCCGCCAGGCAAGGTTTGACCCTGGTTACTTATGACCGCAGGACAATCCCGCCGCTACTCAAAGCCTGGGCAGAAGAACAGCGGGACCACGGCGGTGTGATTTTTGTCGACGAGAAGACGATTGCGCCATCCGATATCGGCGGCCTGGTTTGGGCATTGATCAAGTTGGCAAATGAAACCGGGAAATGGGTCTGGACCAATCGAATCTACTTCCTGCGGCGATGACTTACAGCGCAAATGACTGTCCCAGGATAGGCACTGTGCCCGTCTGTGGCTATCTGGACGCGGTAAAAGGTCCGAAGGACCTGCACCGCTACGATGTGAGGTGTGAAGAGTGGCTGGGATGCACTGCTGCGGTTGTCTGTGCGGTCAGCGGCAAAATCAACATCCGCAGAAGGACAGCCGAATCTTTCGCGCGCTGTGGATGAGATTGATTGGAGCGGGAGACGGAGATCGAACCCGCGACCAACGGCTTGGGAAGCTGTGACTCCACCACCGAGTCATTCCCGCTCACGGGAGAATAAACTGTTTAAATTCAGCTACTTGGACTGTTTGTCGGTTTGCCTGCGCTCCCTGCGGTACACAATCAAGAACTCAGCCGCGGGTGCCGCGCAAAGGCTGGTTCGTTTTTCAGTTTGCCCTTTTCCTTCTTCGGATTTGAACCACAAACTTTGGTCAAACTTTGTCTTGCCGGCGGCCCGCGACTGCCGAGCTGGAGTATAATCGCGCTTTCCCCTTGGCTCGGTTGAAACGCTGCGAACCGCCTCTCTAGCCGTGGCTCTGTGTCATTGTCTCGAGTCAACCACTAAACGGAGTTCATTCAAAGCACGGAGGAACGGAAAGTGAATGTGGCGCGCTTGGCTGTTCGTCTGATGGCAATCACTTTTCTCTTGATAGACGCCGCAGCGGCCGAAAACAACAAGACGATTGGGCACTCAAAGATAGTCAAGCTCAATATCCGGCCTTACCCCTGTATCCCAGACGGGGCTATTCGCCCACCGCAACCCCAATTGACTTGCGCGCACCATCGTCAGATTCGCACTGTAGGACCGACAGACGATCTTGAGATTCTCGATGGTGGAAAACAATCGAACGGCTTTGTCAAAGTCGAGATCAATCAAGTTACGGGCTGGGCTTGGGCGGAACATATAGCTGTTCCGCCCGCTCCAAAATGCGCTTCGCCTTACCTGCCCGGTTGGCCCATATGGTCTTTATTCTTTGCCGTAGCGACCATACTTGCAGGTATATACTGCTTTTCGGTCTGGTGGAGTGGAAAAAACACCGCATCGGGGCTAGCGGATGAAGAGAGTCGAAAGATGTACCATGAGACTCTTCGGCACATGGTGACTGCTGCGGCACTCGGAGTAACGATCATAGCCTCGATGCTCAAAGATGGGAGCGCTGCTAACATCTTAATTCTCAAATTGGCGGCAGTCCTGCTAATGCTGGCAGTGCTTACCACGATAGCCACCCTGCTTGAGATGAGCCGTCTCTACGAGAATGCGCGACGCGAGAAAAAAATATCGGAGAAGCCGAGTCTCGAGTCAACGATCTCGACAATTTTGACTGAATTGGATAGCCAACCCGAGAAGGCCGCGAAAGATATATTGCGGATCATACTCAGTTATCTCAGCAAGGCAGACTCCAGCACTGCAGGTCTAGGGAAGCTCCCTTTTAAATGGCTTTGCTCCTTGGGATGGCTAGCGATTACGTTTTTCGCTTGGGGGCTAATATGCGTCGTCTGGTTTGTGTTTGTATCACAGAAATAACCGCGCAGTCTTATTTTCACTGGCTGTATCAGAGGTCGCCTTCAGTTCACCCGATCTTTCTTCAGGCCCGATCCTAAGACCCTGGCGGCTTTGTTGCGCTTGCCCACGGTGGCCAGCTTGCGGCCTTCGCGTTGTGTTCGTCGTTCCTGCCCGGTCACCTTCACGTAATGCTGATCGGTTACTACTGAGTCGGAGTGACGCAGGGCCATGGCAGCGGCGTCTAGGCCGTCACCCTGGGAGAACGTGAGGTTCCAGTTCGGTCGAGTGGCCTCGACGGAATGCGTCGCCAGCCTTTCCACGGCGGTAGGGGTCAGAAAGAGGATGCGCCTCAACCCGTTGCTGCCGCTACGACAGCCGAACGACAGCGAAGGCTTGACCGATTGTCATTCCGCCGTCACACTCGAAATTGGAATGGCTGCGTCCCCAGGGACCAACAGCTTGAACCGTTCCACCTAGGATCAATGGCAGGCGGGCGCTACGACCCGGCAAGTGCCTGTGCAGCGGGCGTGGCGAGCAAGTTGTCCCGCAGTTGGCAACTCGCCCATGCTCCAAGGGCGGTGACTGCCCCCGGAGCCTGCTGATGAAAGATGAAAGCGGCTATACGCATCGGTAGCGCTACCAGAGCGGATCGGTGATCGCCGTTTTTCTTTGAATTTCAATGAGATGAGCGGAAGAGCGGATTGAGGCCCGGTTTTTCTAGTCAGAGGTTCTAAAGGGGCTGAGAAATGAATGGAGCGGGAGACGGGAATCGAACCCGCGACCAACAGCTTGGGAAGCTGTGACTCTACCACTGAGTTACTCCCGCTCAAACAAGAAGCGATCCTTTGCCTAAGACGGCGCAGGATTCCGGCAGCGGGCTTCCAGACGCAAAAGGCGCGTCCTCACGCCCGCTGAACGTTTCAAGTTTACACTTTCCTGGCGCAAATTTGAAACGAAGACTTTTGCAGGCACTGGGCTAAACACAGGATTAGCCCAGTACCCTTTTGCACGGGGACGCTTTTAGACGTAACAAGTTACGTCGCTACGCCTTGGTTCGTGGTGGTTCTTTATCTTTTATCCCTTTCCATTTGGTTGTACCTTATCGATCTTTTCTGGGCCGTCAATATGCGTCGGATCTTGGGCGGTATGGCTGTTCAGGTCTCCGCCTCCTGAAACGGTTGCGGTGTTGATTACGTTGGCCGTGATGTTCTGCGGCACGTTTACCGTCAGAGTGATTGGCGGATAACTGGCGCCCGGCGCCAGCGCATCACTGCGCGTGCAGGTCAGGCTGCCCAGGTTGCAAATCCAGCCGGGGCCGCTGATGTCCGTTGCTACAAGTGTGTGGGTCACGTCGGGCAGAATATCGGTGACGTTCACGGCGCCGATGGTGGGTCCGGCGCCCGGGTCGTCGCTTACGGTGATGGTGTAGACGCCTGTCGCACGCCGGTTGAAATTGCCGGCGTGGGTCTTCGTAATGATGAGGCTTGCCCGTTTGACCGTGAGGATTGCCGTGGCGGTGTTCCCGGTGCCTCCGTTGGTGGAGCTCACCGGCCCGGTGGTGTTGGTGTAGCTACCGGTCACTGCGCTGGTAACGTTTACGCTCACTACACAGAACCCTCCAACCGGGATGGTCCCTCCCGTCAGGCTGATGCTGTTGGAGCCGGCCGCCGCGGTCAGCGTTCCGCCATTGCAGTTGCCGGTTGCGCCGTTGGGCGTAGCCACGAACACATTGGCCGGCAGGGAATCGCTAAAGGCCACTCCGGCTTCCGGCACTGGGTTGCTGGGTGGATTCGCAATCGTGAAGCTGAGCGTCGAGACGCCGTTGGGCGCGACGATCGCCGGGATAAATGCCTTGGCGATCACGGGCGGCAGGACAACTACTATGCTGGCTGTAGCTGATCCGCCGGTGATTGACTGAAAGTGACCGGTACCGTCATCAAACATTGCAGTCACTGGATTGGTGGTGTTGACCTTGCTCCCTCCGCTGGTGGAGGTCACATTGACCGACAATGAGCAACTGGCATTTGGGCCCAGGCTCGCCGACGTCATGGCGATCGTACTGCTACCCGAGACGGTGCTAAAGACCCCGTCGCAAGTGCTGGCAAAGCCGTTGGGATTGGCCACAACCAGACCGGCGGGCAGCGGGTCGTTCAACGAAAGGTCCGTCAACGTCGTGCTCGAATTCGGGTTGGCAAAATTGAAAGTCAGCGACGTGCTTCCTCCCACCGCAATCAGCGCATCCCCAAAGGCCTTCGACACCGTGGGCGGCACGGCCACCGGCGCCGGTATCACGGTCAGGGTCGCAGTGTTGCTGGGCGCGCCGGCCCCGCTCTCGTTGGCGGAAATAGGTCCGGTGATATTGCTCTTTACCCCGGTGGTGGTCGCCCGCACTTCCACGGAAATAAAGCATGATCCGGAAGCCACCAGTTGTAGGCGGCCAACGGCCCCCTTCAATTGCGGACGCAATTGCACCGCCGGTCCCAGAGATCCCCCCGATAAGCTGATGGAAGCCGAACCAGGATCGGCCGTGACCGTGCCGCCACAATCGTTGGAAAGCTGATTGGGCGAGGCGACCACCACTCCTGCGGGCAGGCTGTCGGTGAACTGAAGCCCGGTCAGCGTCACGTTCGGATTCGGATCGCTATTGGGATTGGAAATGGTAAAGCTCAATAACGTTGTCCCATTGACCGTTACTGTGTCAGGCAGAAAAAGCTTGCTGATCACTGGCGGAGTAGCCGTGACCAGAGTAATGGGAACGATCACCGTTTGCTGGTCCACCGTGACCGCAGCGCTTCCCGTACCGGCGCTGGGGCCGGCTTTAAACGTGGCTGTGGCTGGCGCGCTCGCATGAAGCGCTCCTGGGGCCTGCCCGATGGTCCCCATCACGGGGTTGCCGAAGGTAACAGGCAAGCCGCTGAACACGTCGAGATTGCCGTTCAAGGCCGTACTGACGCCATGGTTGTCGGCACCCATGTTGGCCGTGAGAGTCGAAGTCCGGTTCACGCCCAACGGATTCGGGCTCGCAGTATGAGTCAGCACAATGAATGGATCGAAGGTGGCCGTGGATGCCGGATCGTTGATGCTGCCGGCGGGTGCGTTGGATCCCCACCAGTTGTTGGTTGCCGTGATCGCGCCGCCAACATTCCCGAGGTTAGCGCCCGTCGCCCCGGAATTGTTTGCCAGCCGGCTGAAGCTGATCGTGAGATGATTGCCGGAAGCCGCCGTGGCGCTATCCACGTGGATGCCCCCGCCATCGCCGGTAGCCGTGTTGCCGGTGATGGTCACCTTCGAGAG
>DATMNZ010000118.1:0-2827 GCA_035568495.1 Saccharimonadales bacterium (SeqCode)
GGCCGGTCCTGCGCGGCGGCCAGCGAATCAAGCGTGTCGATCTTTTCGGCGTCTGCTCGGAAGCTGATGGTTTTCTCGGTAGGGCTCATGATAATGCTGAATGTTAGCTTGTATTATTGTGTATTACAAGAGACAACGGTACTCACATCCCACATTCGCAACGAATGCGCATGTGTGCCAGTGCGCGGTTTCAAGGGATTGCCCACCGGCTTCCAAAACCCATCGCAGAACCGCTCTCCAAGGTCTACGCGCGTATCTCTGCCAGGGCCGGAAAAGATCGAGGGGCGCATAAAGTCCGCTCGGCGGGCATGGAACCGGTGCTGACCGCTTTGGCGAGCATTTCGAGGGCGAGGCCCGCCATGGGGGGAATCACCACGGTGGCGCGCAACTGTCCGCTTCGTACCCATTCCTGACCAGTCCTCGTGACTCCGTCGCAGCCCGTAAAAGGAATGTTCAGCGATTGCTCGCGGGCCGCCTTGGGCAGGCTGGCGAATGCTTCCCTTGCGCCCATAGCCATGGCATCGTTCTGGCAGACAACGGCCCGAATATGAAGCTGACTCGACGTGCTCAACGACAGCCATGACTTGACTGCCTGATGTGCGCCTCGCTCCGACCAGTCGGCTTTGAGCACCTTTACCTCGACCTTGCTGGGCTTGGTCGAAAGCATCCCCTTGCTGCGGAGATTCGCGGCGCTGCTGGTTGAAGGGCCTTCGATATAAAGAATGTTGCCTTCCGTGGCGAAGGCTGCCAGTTGTTTGCCTTGAATCCGCCCGACTTCTTCCTGGTCGGGACTCACTGCAAACACCGGGACCTGGGCCTCCCGGCGAAGTTCAGGAATGTAGTCGGCTTCGCGATTCAGGATCCCCCAGCCGATGCCCGCCGCCACCGCCGCTTTTGCGACCTGGTACATGGGGGTTCCGACGGGCTCAACCAGAATCGCGTCCGGGCGCTCAGCTTTGTCCTGGATGATCTTGACTAATTGTTGGCATTGATTGACTGCGTTGTTGTCCGCGTAAATGACGTTGATCTTCACACCCAGTCGGGACGCAACCTCGGCCGCAGATGCCGATTGTTCCGCCTGGTAATCATTGTCTCTTGTGGTTAGAGCAATGACCACATTTTGATTGTGCATAGAAGTCGAGGCGCCTGTTGGCCTCAGAACTTCCTATTGCGGGGCCCAGGTTGCTTCCGAATTTTCCTATGAAGATTCTAATGCTGCCAAGTTACGGTAGTGTTCCGGTTTGGAGCCACCGAGGAAACGACCTGTCCTGCAGCATACTTTTTGCTGACTCGAGGTGAGACAAGCGGGAATTGGCGGCGGTAAAATCGCGGTTGGATATTATGATACCCGCATGTCCGCATTCCCCGAGCAGAGAGCCTCAAAAGCGTTCGCGATCGCGGCCGCCGCAGTTGCGCTTCCCATTCTTACCCTCACCCTCACCCTTCCAGCCGCCGCCCAAACCAACTATTTCACCGACTGGCCCGCCGGCACTTCCCCCGCCGAAGTCGGCAAACGCGTGGCCGAACATTTCGTCACCAGTCCTCACGCCGATCCCAAGCACATTGTCTACCAGGAGGTCTGCACCTGGTACGGCGCGCTGACCTTCGCTCAGCTTTCTGGCGATAAGGTTCTTTCCTCAAAACTGATTCAGCGTTTCGATCCGCTACTGACCCCAGCGGGAGCCGATCTCATCGGCAAAGATCGGCATGTGGACTTCACCGTCTTCGGCACGGTTCCACTGGAAATTTATCAGCAGACGCAGACCAAAGACCCCAAATACCTCGACCTGGGCAAGTCATTCGCCGACCGTCAGTGGGAGAATCCGACTCCGGACGGACTGACCCATGAAACCCGCTTCTGGATCGATGACATGTACATGATCACCCTCGTCCAGGTGCAGGCGTTTCACGCTACCGGAGATTCCAAATATCTCGATCGCGCGGCGCTGGAAATGGTGGCCTACCTCGACAAATTGCAGCAACCGAACGGTCTGTTCTTCCACGCGCCCGATGCGCCCTTCTATTGGGGACGAGGCAATGGCTGGGTGGCGGCCGGCATGACCGAGTTGCTGCGCGCTCTGCCCGCGGACCATCCCCGGCGCGCCCGCATTCTGGCCGCATACCGCAAGATGATGAGTTCGCTTCTGGGTTATCAGAGTAAAGACGGCATGTGGCGGCAACTCGTTGACCATCCCGAAGCCTGGCCGGAAACTTCCTCCACCGGCATGTTCACTTTTGCCTTGATCACCGGCGTAAAAAACGGATGGCTCGACGCCGCCACGTACGGCCCTGCCGCTCGCAGAGGATGGCTGGCGCTGGTCGGCTACATCGACCAGAACGCCGACGTGACCAGCGTCTGCGAAGGCACCGGCAAGAAAAATGATCTCGACTATTATCTCGCCCGCGCCCGCCGGACCGGCGATTTCCACGGCCAGGCCCCGGTGCTATGGTGCGCGTCGGCGCTGCTTCGGTAGGGAGCCGCTGATTCTGAAATCGCCCTCGACCGGTTCAACAACCGCAGTTAATTCATCTGGAAAACACGACTAGCGCGGGCTGCCCCACCTTAGCAGCCATCACAAC
This sequence comes from Saccharimonadales bacterium (SeqCode), assembly GCA_035568495.1. Classification (GTDB taxonomy): domain Bacteria; phylum Acidobacteriota; class Terriglobia; order Terriglobales; family Acidobacteriaceae; genus Angelobacter. The sequence goes on from DATMNZ010000118.1 coordinate 2,581, forward strand.
TTTGGCTGCCTCACCCTTCGCGGTTTTCGAAGGGTGAGCACCACGAAAGACGGCATCAGGGGACTTTTGTCACCCGCAGTTCGGCCTCCTGAGTTTCGTTCACCAGCACGGGGCCGTGCTCTCCGCCGGCATAGTGTCGGACGCTGCTCCACTCCCATTGTTCCGGTTCGAGCACTAGTCCGCGCTTCACTGGGTTGCGGTGCATATAGTGCAATTTTTCAACCCGCTTTTTCTCGCTGAATACGAC
>DATMNZ010000119.1:0-36088 GCA_035568495.1 Saccharimonadales bacterium (SeqCode)
GACGACCTTCACAAACCCACGCCGGTCATCGGCAGCGTGAGCGGCGGGAGCTGGACGCTTGCCTATAGCCTGAACAACGACGAAGGGGCGGCAGCGACGCCCTTTACTACCATCGCCAGCGGCAACGGCCCGGTTAGCAACGCCACGCTCGGGAACTTCGATCCCAGTGTGCTGCTCAACGGCATCTACACCATCAAGCTGACTTCCAATGACGTGACCGGCTTCGTGCCGCCCCACCTGCTGACTACCATCACCGACGCACGGGGCGTGACTGTCTTGCAGAACGTGTACAACGCCGGTGGACAGATGACGCAGACACGCGATCCGCAGAATGGTTCGTATTTCTATGCGTATCCGGCGGCCAATCAGGAGCGGATCACCGACAATTTCCCCAGTGGCCTGCCGAAGACGGTCACCGACGCTCTGGGGAACGTGACGCGCTTCGATTACGACAATAACGGAAACGTCGTCCAGCAGACCGACGCCCTGGGCAATCTCAGAGCCTTTACCTACGATGGCAGCAACCGACGGCTGAGCGGGTAGAGCGAACTCGTCGTTGAAACGCCCTGAAAGGTTTCTCGATAAAGCCAGCATTCACGGGGTCCTTCGTGCTGCGCACAGGATCACGCCATCTTGGGAGACTAAAAGATTCACAGCCTCTCAGGATGACGTCGTATTGGATGACTAAAACGTCACAGCCTCTCAGGACAGGCCGTACTCTGATACATACAGTGGCTGATCCATAACTGTCTTGGAATCCCGCTCGCACAACCCTGTTCACTCTCCTATGAACAAGCCACCAGGCATCGTCGGCCTCCGCCCACAGCGCCGGCGCTCTGATTGCCGCCACAATCGCAGAAGACACAAACGCCTGTGCCGGGGTAAAATTCTCCCGCTTGCCTTGCGCTGAATTTTTGACCGACTTGTGCGAGCACGGGAGGCCATCCGTGGCAGATCTTTTTGAAGAGAAACCCCCAGATCAACCTGAAGGCAAATCTGAGGGCAGAGATCAGCAGTCATCTTCCAGCTCCGGCCTATCGCGCCGGGACTTCCTTAAAATTTCCGGCGCTTCCGCAGCCGCTCCCCTGGCGGGGACCCTGGCGGCGACCGCCAGCGCGCTGGCGGCAGAGGCACAGGAATCCGCTGTGCAGGGGCCGGGCAAAGTTCCGGTCACGCTGAGCATCAACGGCAAGAAGCATGCCGCCCAGTTGGAGCCGCGCGTTACATTACTTGACGCGCTACGCGACCAATTTGAACTCACCGGGGCCAAACGGGTCTGCGACCGCGGCACCTGCGGGGCCTGCACGGTCATCATGGATGGCAAGACGGTCTATTCCTGCTCGGTGCTGGCCATCGATGCCCAGGGCCGGACGATTGAAACTGTCGAAGGGCTGGGCGATCCTGAGAACCTGCATCCCATCCAGCGGGCCTTTGTGGACAATGACGCCCAGCAGTGCGGCTTCTGCACACCGGGATTCATCGTCGCCTGCAAGAGCCTGCTTGATCATCATCCCCACCCCACCCCGGAACAGGTCAAGCATGGACTTTCCGGAAACTTCTGTCGCTGCGGGACCTACGCGGGCATGCGCGCCGCCGTCGCCCAAGCAGCCGCAGGGACGAAAGGAGCCTGATCATGCCGGACAATCCAAATTACTCATGGCCTGCCCCCGAAACCAGACCTCTCCTCGGCAAGCGGATTTCCCGCGTCGATGGGCCGGTGAAAGCTACCGGACGCGCCAAGTACACCTATGACATACACCGGCCGGGAATGTTGTACGGCAAGGTTGTCCGCTGCCCCTACGCCCATGCCAAGGTGGTGAGCATCGATACCTCGGCGGCGGAAAAGATTCCGGGCGTCAAGGCGGTACACATCGTGCAGGGGCCGGGCTCGGAGATCCACTGGGCCGGTGACGACATTGTGGTGGTGGCCGCCGTGGATGAACCTACGGCCGGCGATGCGGCGCGCGCAGTCAAAGTGGAGTACGAAAAGCTGCCGCACTTCGTCAACGACTTCGACCAGCCACAGAACGTGCAGGAGGACACCAGTCCTCTCGACCAGTCGGATATCGTCGGGATGCTGCGCAACCAGATGCCTGACGGCCAGATCATCGCTCGCGTAAACCAGAAAGGCCTCAGCTTTACCGTAGGCCAGCCCATGGTCGAGGCCATGCGCGCCAATAAAGTGAGCGAAGACGTCATCAAGGCGGTGCAGTCAGCCAAGGTGCGGGAAGGCGGCGCTAAATCAACGTCTCCTTATAAGAAGGAAGCCGAGCAGGTAAAAGGCGAACCGGCGGCGGCCTTCAAAGATGCCGACGTCGTTTCCGAAGGCATTTACGGCTGCCCGGTCATTACCCATTGCTGCCTTGAGACCCACGGCTCCATCGCCGAATGGACCGACGACGACCACCTCTTGGTACACATTTCCACGCAGAACGTCTCTGGGGTGCCTAATGAATATGCGCAGGCGCTGAAGATGCCGGCCGGTAACGTCCACATTCATCAGGACCACATCGGCGGAGGCTTCGGCAGCAAGTTCGGCGCTGACCGCTGGGGCATCCATACCGCACAGGTTTCAAAGAAAGCCGGCGGCAAGCCGGTGCGCGTGATGCTGGAGCGCGACGCTGAATTGATGGTAGCCGGGGCGCGGCCTTCGGCCTTCGCCAAAGTGAGAGTAGCGGCGAAGAAAGACGGTACGCTGCTCGGCTGGGAATCGGATTCCTGGGGCACGGGCGGTCCGGGTGGCGGCGGCGCTCCACCCATGCCGTATGTGATGAACATCCCTAACCAGAAGAAGCAGCACATCGCGGTGCTGACGAACATCGGTCCGGCGCGCGCGTGGCGAGCTCCAAACCATCCTCAGGGATGCCTCATCACCATGAGCGCCCTCGAAGACTTGGCGGCCAAACTGCAAATGGATCCCGTGGACCTGCTGCTCAAGAACATTGAGATGGCTGCTCCGCGAGCGGCCATCTATAAGGAAGAGCTGCAGATCGCTTCCGACCTGATGGAATGGAAGAAGAACTGGCGCCCGCGCGGCCAGAGCGCCGGGCCGGTGAAGCGCGGCCTGGGAGTTTCGATCCACACATGGGGCGGCCGCGGACACGCCAGCAACTGCACTTTCACCATCCATCCGACCGGCTCGGTCGAGATGAAGATGGGTACACAGGACCTGGGAGTAGGTACACGCACGGCGATCCTCATCATTGCGGCCGATACCCTGGGATTGCCCTTAGACGCTGTCGATCTCAAGATCGGCGACAACCAATATCCCTCGTCCGGCGGCTCGGGCGGCAGCACCACCATCGGCGGCGTCAGCTCCACCACGCGCCGCGCGGCGGTGGATGCGCTGGATCTGTTGTTCCAGAAGATTGCTCCGGCCCTCAATGCCCAGCCGGGCGACCTGGAGGCAGTGAAAGGAACAATCCGGGTGAAATCGAATCCCAGCCAGAGCATGAGCTGGAAGGACGCTTGTGCGCGGCTGGGAACGCAGCCGATCGAGATCACCGGAAAGAACCTGGGCGGCCAGGACACACTGATGAGCAGCGGCGTAGGCGGGGCCATGATGGCCGATGTTTCCGTCGATATTGAAACGGGCATCGTAAAGATGAACAAGATGGTATGCGTGCAGGATTGCGGCCTGGTGATCAGCATGAAGACCGCTGAGAGCCAGTGTTACGGCGCCATGATCATGGGCATCGCCACAACTTTGTATGAAGAAAAAGTCATGGATCCCACCACCGGACGCATGCTCAATCCCAACATGGATTTCTACCGGCTGGCGGGCTTCGCCGATGTCGGCAACCTCGTGGTACACATGATGACCGGCAAGGGATACGACGAGCGAGGGCCCATCGGCCTGGGCGAACCGCCCACGGTTTCACCGGCAGCCGCGATTTCCAACGCCGTGGCCAACGCCATCGGCGTACGCGTGCCATTCCTGCCCATTACGCCTGACCGGGTGGTGGCGGCCCTGAACCAGCAAGGAGGCAGATAATGCGACCGTTTGAATTTGCCAGTCCAAAAACACCGAAAGAGGTCCCCGCGCTGCTGGGTCAGGGCTGGGGCGAAGTCGAAGTGCTGGCCGGCGGCACCGATCTTCTTTCCCTGATGAAAGACGAGATTACGGCGCCGAAACGGCTGGTCAACATCAAGAAGATTCCCGATCTGCACTTCACCGAGTTCAAGGCCGGCAAGATGCGCATCGGGGCCTTGGTGACGCTGGCGGAAGTTTCCATGAACGCCGACGTGCGGCAGCATTATCCCGCGCTGGCGGCAGCCACGGCCGACGCCGCCAGTCCGCAGATCCGCAACCTGGCCACGCTGGGCGGCAATCTGTGCCAACGGCCGCGCTGCTGGTATTTCCGCACCGGGCACGGCCTGCTGGCACGGGAGAAAGACGGCAAATCGCTGGTGCTGGAAGGCGACAATCGCTACCACGCAGTCCTCGGTAACGATGGCCCGGCCTATTTCGTCAGCCCTTCAACCATCGCGCCGGTCCTGATTGCCTATCAGGCCACGCTCACCATTCTTGGCCCCAAAGGCACACGCACGGTCCCGGCGGAAAGATTTTTCGTGGCGCCCAAGACCGATCAGGAGCGCGAACACGATCTTCGTCCGGACGAGTTCGTCACCGAAATCGGACTGCCGGCCAACCCGCCGTCTAAGGTGGCATCGTACGAGGTGCGCCAGAAGGAAGCGTTCGACTGGCCTTATGCCACGGCCACCGCGGCCCTGGTAATGAAAGGTAACGTGGTTGAAAGCGCGCGCATCGTGCTCGGCCATGTTGCGCCGGTTCCATGGGTATCCGCAGAAGCCGCACAGGCAATGGTGGGTAAGACTGTCACCCCGGAAAATGCGGACCTGGCGGCCCAGGCAGCGTTGGCCAAGGCCAAGAGCCTAGGTCATAACAGCCAGAAGATTCACCTGGCGCGGGTTGCCGTCAAACGGGCGATCCTGAAAGCGGGAGGTGTGGCATGATGGGAAAATCTGAGCGTTTCAATACCGACCGTCCGGGCCTGTGCTCGGCGCTTCATTCCAAGAGCCAGTATGTCTGGTCGGACCCCGACCCCACGGTGCCGCGTTCCAATGACGGCCTCTTCTGGTGCGCCCTAACGCAGACCTGCATCGGGCCCGACGGGAAAGTCGCGGAGCCGGGCAACTGCTGCTCCGGCGACCGCGGATGCCATTGTGGAAGCAGCAAATAGTATAGCGACCGGGAGATTCAGGAATCTTCGTAGATCGGGACATCGGGGCATCGGGAATGCCAGCCTGCTTTTTTGGCGGCATTGCCAATTCAACCGGTCATGGCACTAGAATAGGCGAAGGCCAGAGTGCCGGGAGTTTGATATGAACAAAATTGCAGCTTCGTTTGGCATGGTGGGCCTGTTGGGTGTATCGATGTTCGCCCAGCAGCCCCCCGTTGTGCAGAGTAAGGGCGCGCAGAACATCAGCGGCGACTACGTCGAAACCCGCAGCGCGGATGTCTACACGGGACAGTGCTTCGCCAATGGCGAAATGGGACTGGCCGGCGACCAGGCGATTCTTGCCTGGCGTATCCAGGAAGGCGGCTGGGACGGTGTCTCGCTGGCCGGCCTGAGCGTGGTAGGCGCAGTCAAGGCGCAGGCCACACTGGGCGATCCTTACGGGCAGCCGTATCCGGCCAAGACCGTCCTGATGGTTGACCGGCAGGCGACGCCGCAGCAGCGGCAGGCGCTGATCAACTTCGCGCAGGAAATGGGCGGCGAGCTGTTTCGCCACGTGGTCAAGGTCATGGACGTGCCCATCGACATGGCGGTCGGGCAGCAACAGCACCATGGACGCGCTTCGATTCGCGCGGGCGAATTGGTCACCATTGAGACGCGGGCCATCGGCGACAAAGACCATCTGTGCGGAAATGAGACCACGTTCTATCCACCGCTGACGGAGACCACGCACGCCATGCCGGCCGTGGCCATGACCGATGAATTCCTGGGCCAGGGACTGAATACCACATGGACACTGCACGACAAGCGCAGCGCTTTTGTGGGCAACTTCGAGCACCGCGTTGACTTCCAGGGCAGCCATGAGTCACTGCTCGATCAGCCTCGTGGCGACAAAGGCACCCATGCAGAACAATCACCGACGCTATAAGGTCGTTTTTGGCCGCGACGCCCAAGACCTCAAGCCAAGCTGAATGACACGAATTTTGTGCCGCCGGGGTACACGCTCACGCACCTCACATTCAATTCGGCCCGCGCCGAGTATCTTGTGATTCTGGAAGACGATCAGCAAGAGCAAGAGTGAAGCCCCTCTTGCTCTGCTACCTCGGTTCCACTGAGTTTCCTGATCTTCTCATTCTTCCTCTACCATTCGAACCAGCGCAATGCTTGATCGCCCCTCACAGCCCAAGATTCCCGTTTCCTCTGTTGCCTCTGTGTTGCAAAGGTTTTCGTGACAATTCGTTACGCCATGATCTCCACGGTGTTTTTGGTTGCGGCTCGGCTGCGCTGTGACTCCGTGGCGCGCTTTTGTTCCCGGTGCAGCTACGTCGCGCGCACGATCAGCAAGGCCGTAACCAGGTCCTCTAAGGCGCAGCCCACGCTCTTGAATAGAGTGATGTCCGTTGCGTCCCTTCTCACCTGTTTTTTCCCTGCGGCCAGTTCGTGCAGGTCGGCCAAGACGTGCTCCCGCCCGATGATGCCGTTGCTGATTGGAAGCAGCAAATCACCGGCTTCCTCCAGCGCGCCTTCGTAGGTATCGACCACCACCCGCGACCGCCGGACCGTCTCGTCGTCAACTTCGCGCGTGTGGGGCTGAAACGCGCCCACCAAATTGAGATGCGCACCCGGCCGCAGCCAGTGTCCATCGAACAAGGGCACAGCGGAAGTGGTGCAAGCGCAGATTACGTCGGCCTCTCGCGCACATGTTTCGGCCGGCATGGCTTCCACTTCCAGGCCGTGCTCGCGCTTCATCTTCCCGCAGAAACTTCGCAAATCGGACTTGCCCGATCCGCAGACCAGAAACCTTTCAAAACTCCGGACACGCGGCAGTGCGCTGAGATGCGCTTCCGCCTGCCTTCCACTGCCGAAGATGCCCAGCGTCGTGACACTTGGCGGCGCAAGCAGATCGGTAGCCACGGCTGAAGTGGCCGCGGTGCGAATGTCGGTAAGGTAGTTGGCCTCCATGATGGCCAGAACTTTCCCGGTGACCGGATCGACCAGGGAATATGTGGCTTTGACACCCGCCTGCGGGGTAACGGAGACCATCTTCACGCCCGCAGCATGAAGTTCGGTATCGTGGCAGGGCATGAGCAGCAACACGCCTTCCACGAGATCAAGGCTGGTGCGGACGGGCATCCGCAAGGTTGAGTGGAAATCGCGGGCAAAAGCTGAACGAATGGCTTGAATGAGCTCGTCTACCCCGATCGATTTGCGGATTTGTTCCTCTGAAAAGAATTGCATACCGCTCCTGGCGCGCAAAGCATTCTCTCAGAAATCGTGCCCGAAGGGTAACCGGACTTGGGTATACCAGCGCACATCAGCGGAAATCAGCGGCCAAATGGGGTAAGTCTTCAAACGCTGAACTGAGCGCCATCCGCCGTGGCGCAGCTCTTTACGATAGTCTGCTGAATCTCTCGCGGAACTTCGACAAACTCCAGGCCATAGCGGAAGCCTTCACAACTGCGCACCACTGCCTGTACACGGACTTCATCGGCGCTATAAGGAAACGTCAGTTCCAGGTCCACGGGAGCGCCGAGCGAAAGGGTGGCGGGTATGTAAGCGCCAATACCACCCTGGCTCATGGCCTTACCGCGGCCGAAGACGGAAACCTGTGTGCCATCCGCTAAAGCGGCGGTCACCTTCAGGCGTATGTCGATTTTGTGGCGGCTCCAGCGCCGCTCTGCTGATTCGAACATTGACCGTCTTCATCGCTAAGAGTTGTGATCGATTACGAACGGTGTGCCGGACCGCCATCCGCCGATAAGACTCTCTCTCTAAAAGTAACGCCTGCACCGCCTTCGTGCATGAATCTTTCAGCGCACGAAAGGACATCCACCTTGGGCCATGAGGATTATCTAATTCGCGAATTGATAGACTGTAGTCTCCATGCCCAGCCTTCAAGAGCAATTCGGCCAGATCGATATTTACCTCTTCGATCAGCTTCTCCGCGGACGCATCACTCCGGGGATGAGAATCCTCGATGCAGGCTGTGGCTTCGGCCGCAACCTTGTCTTTCTTCTGCGCGAAGACTACGAGGTCTTTGGCGCGGATTCCAACCCGCAAGCCATCGACAGAGTGCGCAGCCTTGCGGCCTCCCTGGCCCCGGCCTTACCGGCAGATAATTTTCGTGTGGAACCGCTCGAAGCAATGTCGTTTCCCGATGGATTAGCCGATATCGTGGTCAGCAGCGCAATCCTGCATTTTGCGCGCGACGACGGCCATTTTCTTGCCATGCTGCAGGGCACGTGGCGTGTGGTGAAACCCGGCGGCCTACTCTTCTGCCGCCTCGCTTCGTCCATTGGGATGGAGCAACAGGTCCAGCGCATCGAAGGTCGCCGCTTCCTGCTGCCCGACGGCTCGGAACGCTATCTGGTGGACGAAGCGCTTCTGGTCAGACTTACGGAAGAACTGGGTGGACAGTTGATTGACCCGTTGAAGACTACCGTCGTGCAGAACCAACGCTGCATGACCACGTGGGTTGTGCGGAAAAATATTTGATCTTACGGCGTAATCGCTATCACCCGCAGAGGACTGCCCGAGCCATTCACAATCTTGAGCGGCGCGGCAATCACGATCGCCCCTTTGGGCGGAAGCTGATCAAGGTTACATAACCCTGCCAGTCCGAATTTGCCGGTGCCGTGCATGATGTAGTGGTTTGGGAAGGGTGGATCGAAGGTCGCGGCGCGTCCGGCATCGGTGCCTACGGTCTCAACGCCTACACCCAGAACGTCACGGTCGCGGGCAAGGAATTCCGAACATTCTTTCTTGAATCCCGGTGTGTGTGGGCCGTCATCTTTGAGGTTGATGAATTCCTTCGGGTCGGTGCGCTTCGACCATCCAGTGCGCAAAAGAATCCATGCGCCGGCGGGAATTCTGCCATACTCTCGCTCCCATTGCCGCACACGTTCCGGGGTCAACAGGAAGTCAGGGTCTCTCTCCACGTCGGTAGTCACGTCTATCACGCACGCCGGCCCGATAAACTTCTTCGGCGGGATGCGGTCCACACTGTTTTCCGGCAGGTCTTTCCCGCTCACCCAATGGATGGGCGCATCAAAATGCGTGCCGGTATGCTCCCCGGTTTCAAAGCCGTTCCAGTACCAGGCCGGCCCGCGGTCGTCATAGCGGGAAAGTTCCCAAATCTTGAACGCCGGAGTGTTGTTCCATTGCGAAGGCAGCGGCAGCAATGGGGTCTCCTGGTTCAGGGTCTGCGTGAGATCAATCACCCGCAGCTTGCCGCTGTTCAACTGTTCGATGAGTTCTGTCAGGACGTTGGCCATGATGGTCTCCGGGAGCGTAATTTCATTCGGTTGATTCGGTAGCCGGTATTTGGTGTTTGGTATTTGGTACTCGTCGCTCGGTATTTCAGCAGTCACGGATCATCACCGCCATCCTCATGCCGTCTTACGAGTACCAAAAATATTAAGCCGTGGCTAAAGCCGCAGTGCCTCCAGGCGTAACACACGGCTAAAGCCGTGCTCTTTGACGGTTGGCTTGGCCGTTTGGTAAACCGCCACGCTCTTCCACCGGCCCTGACGGCAACACCCCGCCATCAGGGCCCCGGTCAGACACAAGCACCAAAGACCAAGTACCAAGTACTAAATACAACTGGCTAATCGCTAGCAGCTACGAGCCAGAAGCTCGCCGCCGCACTTCCCTCACAAACTGAAATCTGTTCTCTAACAGCGTGAGGTCGGTCACGTACGCTTTTGGTCCGACTGCTTCAACTTTGGCCACAATGGAGGTCAGGTCCTGACGCTCCACTGCCTGCTCGAAGGCGGCCCTGAATTCCTCGATGGCGCGCACAGTGGCCGTGTGTGGAATTCCGGAGCCAATGGCAATCTTCTCGAGGTCGCTGCCGGTGGCGGTGGCCGTCGGGAATCCGCCCACTGAAAGCAGGCTCTCATTGTCGAACACCACATGGACCAGATTCTTCGGACGATAGCGCGCCATGGTGGTATAGCCACCCAGGTTCATCAGGATGGAGCCATCCCCATCGAACACTACGACCTTCTGTTTTGGCTGACACAATGCGAGGCCGAGGCCGGTTGAAGACGCCAGTCCCATAGCGTGTTGCAGATAGAAGAAGTTTGGGCGGTGTCCAAGGGACTGCAGCTCCGCCGCCACGGCGCCCATGATGGTCACCACCAGGCAGTCTTCCAGGCGGGGGTAAATGGCTTTCATGCAATCGAGCCGCTGCATGGTCATCACTCCTCCCACATCAGATCGCGCGTCAGCAGCAGGGCCACCGGATGCAGGCTGCTACCGGCCAGCATTTGGGCCTCAGCGATCGATTTGTGTACGCGCGCCGGATCACTCAGAAACTCATAGCGGATGCCCAGCGCTTGCAGCAACGGTTCGGTCACCGCGCCTCCTTGGGTCTGCCATGGATCGCGCTCCCCAAAGTGTCCGCGGTAGATGATCAGCATCAGCAGCGGAATACGATAGAGCTGGGCAAACGACACGATGCCGTTAATGGACGCCAGAAACCCATGGTTCTGCATCAGCATGGCCGATTTCACGCCCGCAAAATGCGCGCCCGCGGAAATGCCCACGGCTTCTTCCTCTTTCGCCAGACGCACCAGAATCATCTCCGGATCGTCTTCGGCCATGCGAATCATATGCACCAGCCAGGTTTCGGGCAGGGCCGATACCAGTCCGATGCCCGCCGCTTTCAGGCCATCGTAAATCACCTGCGAGTTCTTCAGAGAAACCGGCAAGCGCGCTCCTTGTTCATGATTGAATTGCAGTTAAGCCGTGCCAGGAAAGAATGCAATCTTACAGGGAAATGCCGACGGTGAAAACCCCCTCGGAGCGGTCAAAAGCAAAAGCTTCACCACGGCGGCACGGAGTCACGGGGAAAAACAAAGGACAGGTACTTGGTAATCGGTATTTGGTATTTGATTTCAGGGTAATCACGAGCTTCGCCAGATTCGTCAATGCCACGATCAATCACAAATACCAACTACCGAATACCAAATACCTGCCGTTGCCCTCTCTCCGTGGTAAAGCTTTTGGTCTTGCCGCCGTATACACTGGTACATCCACGATTTCTCTATGAACATCCTGCTCCTCACGCTCTTGATCTGGCTCGGTTCGGCCTTGGCAGGCTTTCTCGGCGCGCTTACCGGGTTGGGCGGAGGTGTGGTCCTGGTGCCGCTGCTCACGTTGGCTTTTGGCATCGATATTCATTACGCCATGGGCGCCTCGCTGATTTCGGTGATTGCGACTTCTTCCGGCGCGGCGGCCGCTTATGTCCGCGAGGGCTACTCCAATATCAGGATCGGCATGTTTCTGGAAATTGCCACGACCCTGGGCGCGGTGCTGGGAGCGTATCTGACTGCGAAACTTCCAACCGGGGCCATCGGAGCGATCTTTGGCCTGGTGCTCATTTACTCCGCCTGGGTCTCCGGCACGGCGCAGCCTGAGACCGGGCCGCCATCGGGGCCCGACCCGCTCGGTGTTTCGCTCAAGATGAATGGGAGTTATCCGGGCGTGGACGGCCCACGTGCGTATCAAGTCACACGCGTGCCCGCGGGCTTCAGCCTGATGTTTGGGGCAGGCACGCTTTCCGGCCTGCTGGGCATCGGTTCGGGCGCCATGAAGGTCGTGGCCATGGACCAGATCATGAAGATCCCTTTCAAGGTCTCAACCACCACCAGCAATTTCATGATCGGAGTGACCGCCGCCGCCAGCGCCGGAATCTATTTCAACCGCGGTTACATCGACCCCGGACTGGCGATGCCGGTCATGCTCGGCGTGCTGCTGGGATCGCTGCTCGGCGCACGGGTGCTGGTTCGGGTCCGGACGAGGGTCCTGCGCTGGGTCTTTGGAGCAGTCCTCTTGGCCCTGGGGCTGCAGATGATTTTCCATGCACTGACAGGCAGGCTGTGACATGAAGAAAGACGCCCCCTTCACCGACCTCAGATTAGAACTCATGATCGGCAATCTGCTGCGCTGGGGTGTGGCCCTGGCGGCCGCCGTGGTATTGGCGGGGGGCATACTCTATCTCATACAGCATGGCGCAGAACATGCCGATTACCATGATTTTCACGGCCCTAACGGCCAATCGAATAGCGTCTCCGGTGTTCTGCATGAGGCCGCCACGCTGCACAGCCGGGGCATCATTCAATTAGGGCTTCTGTTGCTGGTGCTCACGCCCATCGCACGGGTCATCCTGTCGGCCATTGGCTTTATCATGGAACGCGACTGGATGTACTTGACTATGACTCTGATAGTACTGACAGTCCTGCTCTACAGCCTGATGAGGATTCCGTAAGCGACATGAATACCATTTTTCTCTTCGACGTCGATAACACGCTGCTCGACAACGACCGGGTGATCGCCGACCTGATGCGCCATCTGGAACAACAGGTGGGCCATGCATGCCAGCAGCGCTACTGGGAGATCTTTGAGCAGTTGCGCTCAGAGCTGGGATACGCCGACTACCTGGGCGCGCTGCAGCGTTACCGCGTCGAGAACCCCCGCGAACCGGCCTTGCTGACGGTCTCACATTTTCTGATCAACTATCCATTTGCCACGCGGTTGTATCCCGATTCGCTCGATGCCGTGGAGCACGTCAAACAGTGGGGCCGGGCGGTGGTGCTTTCCGACGGAGACGTGGTCTTTCAACCCCGCAAGGTCGAACGCTCGGGAATTGCCGAGACTGTGGAAGGCAATGTGCTGATTTACATCCACAAAGAACAGGAGCTGGCGGACGTGGAAAAGCGCTTCCCTGCCGACCACTACGTTCTGGTAGACGACAAGCTGCGCATCCTTACCGCAGTGAAGAAAATCTGGGGCGCCCGCGTAACGACGGTCTTCCCCCGGCAAGGGCACTACGCTCTCGATACGAAGCTGGTGGCCAGCCTGCCGCCCGCCGACATCACGATCAACCGTATCGGGGAACTGGTGGATTACAACCTCGATACGCTCCTGAGTGCGGCGGAACCTTCCAATTAGGGATTCAAGGTACGGTGATGATGACCACTGCACGGCCCATTCCCGCAGTTCCTCTGTTGCCTCTGTTCCTCTGTGTTTCAAAGATTTTGTTGGCGCGTCCAAATTCGTCTCGGGCTGAGAAGGGTTTCGGGCATGGCGATACGGAGAAGATCAAAAACAACCGAAGAGACCTCTGCTGGGGCCGGGTGCGGGCGCGCAAATTGAAGCTGTGATTTAAAATTCCAGTGCGCTGTAATGGTTGCGCCTCGGCGCCAGCGCCAAGGAGATTTCCGAGTGAAGACTGTATTTGTGGTGGGAGCGGGCCCCGCAGGCATGTTTGCCGCCCAGAAAATTGCGCAGGCTGGACACGAGGTCGTGGTCTTCAACCGCGATATCAAACCCGGCGGCCTGGCTGAATATGGCATCTATCCCACCAAAGACAAAATGAAGACCGGACTGCGCAAGCAGTTCGCCAAGGTGCTGGCCCTTCCCAATGTCCACTACCTCGGCCACGTGCAGGTAGGCGAAAGCTGTCCCGTCAGCATTAAGGAACTGCGGGAGTTCTCGCCTGCGGCCATGGTTTTTTCCGTGGGCGCGCAAGGCGCCAAGCAGCTTGGCCTGCCCGGCAGTGACGCACGGGGCGTCTATTCAGCCAAGGATTTTGTCTATTACTACAACCAGTTGCCGCCGTATCCTTCACAGGATTTTTCAACCGGCAAGCGCGTCGCCGTAGTGGGTATGGGCAACGTGGCCATTGATGTGGCCCACTGGCTGCTGGTTGACGATCCGAACCACTCGACCGATGAGGTCATCATCATCGCGCGCCGGGGGCCGTTTGAAGCCAAGTTCGACAAGAAGGAATTCGAATTTGTAGATGCCCATTTCGACCGCGCCGCATTCCAGGAAGAGCTGAAACGCATCCAGCCGCAGATGACGGCCGCCGGTCAGGATGCTGCCGGTCTTGCTCAATCCACCTTCCCGGCCCTGGCCAAGCCTGATCCGGGGGCCTGCAAGCCACGCCTGCTGTTCCGATTTCTGTGCTCGCCCAAAGCCATTCACAAAGATGCGAACGGCCGCATCAACCGGCTAACGGTAACGGAGAATATCCTGGTGGAGCGCGACGGTGACGTTTCCGCGAAGGCCACGGACAAGACTGCCGACGTTGAGGTTGACACCATGGTCTTCGCCATCGGCGACACTGCCGACCCCACACTGGGGCTGCCTTACAACAAAGACGCCTACATCACCAACCCCAATTCCCCGCCGAATGATCCAAAGCATGCGTCGTACGAAGTCTTCGATCCGCAGCCGGGAAGAGTCATGGAGGGAGTCTATGTCGTAGGCTGGGCGCGCAAAGCGAGCGAAGGACTGGTGGGCATCGCCCGGCACGACGGCGAAGTCGGCGCCGTCGAGGTGCTCAAGTACCTTGAGAGCGTACCCGATGGCAACGCGCCGCCGGTTGACCAGATCATCCACAAGCTAAAGAGCAAAGGACTGCGCATCGTGGTGAAAGCCGACCTTGAATGCCTGGCCCGCGCCGAAGAAAAACAGGCCCGGCAGCGCGGCCTGCCGTGGTTCAAGTACTCCGACGACGAAGCCATGCTGGCCGCCATCGAGGCGGAGCGCTGAGACTTCCTAATAGCTCTATGTAAACGCCACGAAAACCTTTGAAACACAGAGGAAGCAGAGGATTTAGGGGCCGTGAGGCGGCGGGAAAATCGTTGCAAGCCTCTGCATGGCCAACAGTTAAAACTTGGCGGTCCTTCACAATCTTTAGAGCTACCTCACAACCCAGAGAAACCTCTGCTTCCTCTGTTCCTCTGTGTCTCAAAGGTTTTGGTGGTAGCAGCGTCGCACTTTGGGCAACGCTCCGCCTTCCAGATGCATCGTACTTGAGAACATCACAAGAGCTACGTGGAGGGTGAACCATGTTCCCTGGAATCTCAGTGCGGTCTTGGGCCCTGATCTTCGCATTCGCCGTCAGCAGCTTCGCCTTTGCTCAGTCTTCCAAGGAACCCGCTGCCGATCCCCGGAATGGCAGCCACGACGCCAAGAACAATGATGAAGATGCCGCCTTCCACGGACCGGCCATCAACGATATCAACGCCATTGGCCGCCGGAATGTCGGCTGCAATCGCGGATTAGCGAACTGGTATACGCTGGAAAAACAGGTGGCGTTAGGCCGGCAGGTTGCCCTGCAGGTGGATGCGGCATCCCGGCTTATCACCGACCCCAAGGTGGTCGAATACGTCAATCGCTTAGGCCAGAATCTGGTGCGCAACTCCGACGCCCGCATTCCTTTAACCATCAAAGTTCTGGATGACGACTCACCCAACGCCTCCACCCTGGCGGGCGGACAAATGTACGTGAACACCGGCGCTATTCTGGCGGCTGAAACGGAATCGGAGCTGGCAGGAGTGATGGCGCACGAGATCGGACACGTCTCCGCTTGCCATGCGGCCCGGCAGGCTACCCGCGCCACTATGCTGGAACTGGTCAGCATCCCAGTGAGCATTGCGGTGGGGCCACTCGCAAATCAGGGACTGAATCTGCTCCTGCCCGCAGCTTACCTGAAATTCAGCCGCAATTTCGAGGAGCAGGCCGATTATCTGGGCATCCAGTACGCTTACAAGGCCGGGTACGATCCGGTGGGAATGCTTAACTTCTTCGAGAAAATCGAGGCCATGGAGAAAAAGAAGAAAGGCGTTATCGCCAGGGCCTACGCCACCCATCCGCAGACCCCGGACCGCCTGCAGAAATCACAGCACGAGATAGAAACCATCCTGCCGCCCCGTGAACAGTATGTCGTGGACAATTCCGAATTCCAGGAAACCAAGACCCGCCTGGCGGCCATCCTCAATCTGCGCAGGCTGCAGGAGGACAAGAGCAACCACCCAACGTTGAGGCGCGCAGGAAACGATCCCGGCAAAGATCCAGAGCAGCCGAAGGATGATGAGCATCCCACGCTGAAGCGTCATGCTGTTGGCGGAGAGTGAGCAGGCTTTCGATTTTTCGATTCAGGTGACCGAAGACGGAACGCGACCGCATTCTTGACCACCAGACCATTCAAGACCGCCGGCTTTTAGACGTAGCAAGCTACACCTCTAAGGGTGGACGTGCAGTTTTCCGCAAGCTCTGAAGCCGTGCTCTTTGGCGATTGGTCTGACCGCAGGAGACCTCTCAGCGGCAGACTGGCCGATTTGTCTGTCAGAATTAAGCCTAATTGACAGCACTGTGACAGCAACATCTTCACAAATCATCCGTGGTCTAGTACCACTGGAAGTGTAGTTGAGAAAATGCGCGTGATGAACTTATTCAGCAAGCCAAAGCACTCTCGGCTATAGACCATTTGCGAGGTAGGTTGCAATGAAAACTACGTTATTTGTATTTTTGGCATCTTTTTGCCTGCTGGCGCCGGCGAGGGCGGGCACAGTCATCGGGCAGTTCCAGACGCCTTCGGCCGCTCGCGGCGTGGTGAATGGGACCCTGACGTTTGCGCTTTCGCAAACAGCGGTCGTTTCAGGTACCGCAATGGTGGTCAACAGCGGCAACTGCTGGACCGACACGAATGGAAGCGTAGTGGGGTTGCCCGGCGATGCCGCCATCGCCGCTCCTGCGCTGTCTTCGAACCTGGGATCGGGAAGCCTGGCGGGCGGCACTTACTATGTCCGGTACACGTGGGCCAATGCTACAGGCGAATCACAAGCGAGCGCCGAACGGTCGCAGACACTCGGCAGCACAGGAACCCTGGTGGTGCAGGCGCCCGTGAACGTTCCGGCGACTGCGGCTTCCATGCGGATCTACATTGGCGTGGCAGCGGGCGCTGAGTCTTTCCAAGGCAGTGTGCCGGTTACGAACGGAACGCTCGCAAGCGCTTACAACCAGGCGACATCGCTGGGCGCGGGTGCGGCGCTGCCCGCGAGCAATTCGAGTTTGTGCCAAGTCCGATTCAACGACGAATTGCAGCCCAGCTACACGGGCTATAACGTGATCTTGACTAACTTGAACGGCGCTGTCATTCCCGGCTTTCCGCAGAAGTGGTATTTGAGCGGAGGCAGCAATGGCACGGTGAACGTGGGCTCAGGGTTGCCGGTGTATAGCGGGGTCGTGGTCTATCCGCAGCCGATTGTCTCCAATCCGGCCGCCAATTCCATGCAGTCCATCAACGGGCCGCTGAACATGAATGGATTCACCATACTGAATACCACCATCACCAACCCAAACGGGGCCGTGATACTTCCTGAAAACACAGCGCCCAGCGGAGTGCCTTTGAGCGACATCCTCTATGGAGACCCAACGGCCCACCGGTTGAAGATGATCAACAATAACGGGGCGACGGATTTTGTCGTTGGAACCAACACCACCGACACGCTGGCCAACAAGACACTGACAACTCCTGCAATTTCGGCGATCAATAACAGCGGCACGCTGACTTTGCCGGCTTCCACCGACACGTTGGTTGGACGGGCCACCACGGATATTCTCACGAACAAAACATTGGATACGGGCGGCGCTGGCAATATCCTGAAGATCAACGGCACACAAGTGAATTCTGTGACCGGGTCGGGCCCGGTCGTGGTGCTGGCTAACTCGCCGCAGTTGACTGCTCCAATGATCGGCGCATCTTCCGGCAATACACATACGTTCGTAAACCAGGCGGCGCCGGTCAATCCTCCGGCCGGCAACATCGTCATTTACGGCGATTCCGGCTCAGGCGCTTTATCGTGCAGGAACAGTTCCGGGAACAGTTGTCTGTCAGCCTCCGCTGCGGCCCCGCTGGTGAGCGGAAGCGCCAATCCTGCAGGAAGCGGAATTGTTCGCGTTGCCTCGGGAGACACGGCGGTGGCATTCCGCAATTCGGCCAATAATGGAGATATCGTTGGACTGACCAAGGACGCCAGTGATGTCGTGCAGGTAGGCGGGCCGACGGGAATGAAGATCAATGGTGGAAGCGCGTTGACCACCAGCAACCAGAGCGGCACCGGATCGCTATGCATGACGACCAATTGCTCCATGACGACGCCTAATATTGGATCGGCGACCGCCACCTCTGTAACAACGACAGATAGCAATGCAGCAACAAGCGGGGTCGTGCGATGCGCCGGCAACCAGGCCTGTGCTGTGGCGAGAACCCCTGATAACACCACCGATATCCAGCTTGGTTACGCGCTGAATGGACCCCTGGCGGTGTTTGGCAGCATTGGCGGATCAACGAGCGGGGTCATCGTTGAGGTGGGCAAGATGAAGGTGGATACCGGAGTACAAAACAACGCTTCTGGGATCATGCACGTTCGGGCCGCAAGCTGCACTACGTCCAACGCCACGAATCCGGCTTCCTGTAACACTACGATCACATGGCCAGGAGCATGGGCGGACACAAACTATACTGCCGTATGCACCGCCGACCAGAGTGGGAGCGCCGCACCATTCGGGGTGATCGCCGTTTTTGGCAAGACCACTACCCAAATCTCAGTTTCGATTCAAGACAGTGGAGGAAGCGCCGCCACCAACGGACTCATTCACTGCATTGGAATGCACGACTGATAAATGGTCGATTTATTCCACCCAGTCCGCAATAAAGATATTCGTCTCATGCGGCTCTTTGCCGTTGCGGTTTGAGGCCCACACCAGCTTCTTGCCGTCGGAGGTGAACATGGGGAACGAGTCGAAATCGGGATAGTGCGTGATCTGCTCCAAGCCCGAGCCGTCGATGTTGATTATGTAGAGATCGAAGTCGCGGGGGTTCTTGACGTCGGCCAGGTTCGAGGCAAAGATGATGCGCCTGCCGTCGGGATGAAAAAACGGGGCAAAGTTGGCGGCGCCGTTGTGGGTAATCTGGCGTTTGTTTTTTCCGTCGGCATCCATCACCCAGATCTCCAGGTTGCCCGGACGGATCAGGCCACGCGCAAGCAGCGCCTTGTAATCGGCCGTTTCCTTTTCGTCTTTGGGGTGCTGGGCGCGATAGACGATCTTCTCGCCGTCGTAAGAAAAAAATGGTCCGCCGTCGTAACCCAGCTCATGGGTCAACTGGCGGACGTTTTTGCCGTCGGCATCCATGGTATAGATGTCGAGATCGCCGTTGCGCATGGAAGTGAAGACGATCTTCCTGCCGTCACGGCTGATGGTGGCCTCCGCGTCGTAGCCGGGTGAGTTCGTTAACCGCTTCAGGTCCGAGCCATCGGGTTTGGCCGTATAGATGTCATAGCTTGCGTACACCGGCCACACGTAGCCCTTGGAATAATCGGGCTTGGGCGGACACTCAGCGCCCGCGTCATGGGTCGATGAAAACAGAATCCTGTCGCCCGCCGGATAGATGTAGCTGCACGTGGTGCGTCCTTTGCCGGTGCTCACCAGCTTGGGCGTTGGCATCGTGCCTTCGGGAACGTTCACCGGGATCGTATAGATCTGGTCGCAAGGGACATCCGCGCCCTGGTGCTGAAAGATCAACTGCTGGTCGTCGGCCGAGAAGTAGGCCTCGGCATTCTGCCCGCCGGAGGTAAGCTGCCGGACGTTCTTCAGATGTTTCTCGCCGGGAAAGATGAGCGAGGGCTTGGGTGCGGTCTGGCCTTGGGCTACGACCGTGAAGGCCAGCGACACGAGTACGGCCCAGGTGATGTTTGCTTTGGTCATGCAGTGATCCTCATGTAAATTATGCGACGTTCGAAGTTCCTTCAGGGGTTGAGCGATAAACCGCGGCTAAAGCCGAATGAGCCTTATCGCTCAACGCACGGCTGAAGCCGTGCTCTTCTACAGTTGTTCAAACAGTTTTTCAAAGAATTGTTCCGCACCCTCTGAAGCCGTGCTCTTTGACGGTTCGTCTGGTCATTCGGTGAATCCGCCAATTTGTCCGCCAGCTCGCCCGATTCGTGTTCATTCGTGGCCAATGCTTTTACTTCCGCTGTTCCAGCTTTACGCTCACCGTCATGGGCTTCCCGTCGCGCAGTACGGTGACCTCCACGACATCGCCGACTTTTCTGCGCTGCAGCGCGTCGGTGAAATCATAGAGGTTCTTGATGGGCTTGTCTCCAAACTGAATCATGATGTCGCCACCCTTCAGACCGGCCTTGGCTGCTGGCGACCCGGGACGCACGTCTGCGAACTTAACTCCGGTTTCCACCTGGCCGAAATCAGGGATCGATCCGAAATACGGCCCGTAGCCTCCACCGCTGCCACCGCGCGCAACCTGCTGCTCTTCCACCACCTGAATAAAAGCGGGACGATCGGCGGCTGACGCCAGTTGTTCTCCTACACTCTGCACCAGATCGAGCAGCCGCACCGCCGACTGCGGATTGATCTTTTCCCATGTATCGGAAGGCTTGTGATAATCGGAGTGCAATCCGGAAAAGAAGAAGAGAGACGGCACCCGCCCAATGACAAACGACGTGTGATCGCTGGAGGAGTAGCCGCTGGCTGAATACTCGACATTGAAGGGGTTCTTCGCCTGCGCTGCCTGCAGAAGATCTTTAAAAGTTGAGCCAGTGCCCACGCCGCCGATATAGACCTTGTCGTCTTTGATGCGGCCGATCATATCCATGTTCAGCATGGCGACAGCTTGATTGAGAGGCCGTGTGGGTGACTTCACCCATTCCGCGGAGCCGAGCAATCCCAGCTCTTCGCCGGCGAAGGAAGCAAACAAGATGCCCCGGCGCAACTTGCCCTTTATGGGAGCAAACCTGCGGGCCAGTTCCAGGACTCCGGCGGTCCCGGAGGCGTTGTCGTCGGCGCCGGGATGAAGTTGCCCCACGAGGCCGGGGGCCAGCGAGTGGGCGTCGCCTCGTCCCAGATGATCGTAATGAGCGCCTACAATCACGTACTCATCGGTCTCGCCCGGCAGCCAGGCCAGAACGTTGTTGACGATGGCCTTGGTGTGTTCGATATTGACGCTTAGCGAAACTTGCAAACTCTGGGGCATGGGAAGAGAAACCGGCTTGCCCGCATGGTCGATCTGCTCCTGCAGATCGGCGAGCGACTTCCCTGCCGCGCGCAGCCATTGGCCGGCAATCGCGTTCTTCACCTGCACCATCAGGATGCCGGTATCTTCCGGCCCGTTGACGCTGCCAAAGCGGAGCAGCAGGTCCTCTTCGGCCGCTTCCATCTTGCCGTTGATCAGCACGACCGCCCGTGCGCCATGGTTTCTGGCATTGATGGCCTTGGTGACAAATTCCGCGTGACGCGTTTCACCATGGCTACCGCTTTTCGTGGCGAAGGATGCGGGCGCGCGGCGCAGCACCACGACTACCTTGTCTTTCACGTCGATATTTTCGTAGTCGTCGTAGCCGAACTCGGGCGCGGAAGCGCCATATCCCGCGAACACCACCGGGCCGCTAAAGGAACCGGAAGCGGAAAAGCTGAACGGAACAAATTCCTGATTCAGTTTCACGTCCGTCTTGGCGCCGGACAACTCCACCCGCAGTCCGTTGTGTCCCTTGAGCCGCGCACCGGTAATGATCGTAAAGGGCTGCTGGTAGCCATGGGTACCGGCAGGTTCGAGGCCGAGACTTTTGTAGCGCTGTTCCAGCAGGTGCTCGGCCCGCGTGAGGCCCTTCGTGCCGTCTCCCCGGCCTTCCATCGCCGGAGTGGTCAGGGCCTTGATGTCATCGAGATAGCGCTGCGCTTCCGCGGAAGAGGAAGGCGGCGCGCTCTGTAAGCCATGGGCGGCGACCGCCAATAACAGGACTGCTACCGGCAGGGACTTCGCCAGCCGGATAAAACTGGAACGACATTTGGGTTTCATCATCGCTGGCCTCTTGAGAGAAAAGCCTATGGGTATGGATCGTAGCTGTCAATAACCGCGCGGAGGCCAAAAACAATACACCGCAAAGTACGCGAAGGACGCAAAGGAAGATCAAAAGATTGAACCGCAGGGGGCGCAGAAAAAAACAAAGGCTGGGGGGAAGAAACTCGGGGACAGGAATATGGGATGCTCTTGGCTTTGGTTGTGCATTCAGGGAATCGCGGCGGGGCGCGATATACTTGAGATGTAATGATCCTGAAGAACCGTCCCATTCCCATAGAGAGAATCAAGCTGCTCATTTTTGATCTCGACGGCACCCTGGTGGATTCACGCCTTGACCTGGCGAACTCCATCAACGCCACGTTGCGCCATTGCGGCAAACATGAACTGCCCAATGACGTCATTGCCAGCTACATAGGCGATGGCGCCCCCATGTTGGTGCGGCGGGCGCTGGGCGACCCGGATGACGAATCGTATGTGCAGAAGGCGATTGAATTCTTTCTTCTCTATTACCGCGAGCATAAACTCGACAACACCTATGTGTATTCCGGGGTCAAAGAATCGCTGGACGCCATCAGGGCCCGCTATGACGGCCACCCGGTCAAGATGGCCGTCCTGAGCAACAAGCCGGTATTCCCTTCGCGGGCCATCGTGGGAGCGCTAGGCTTGGGCCAGTATTTCTTTCAGATCTACGGCGGCAACAGCTTTCACACCAAGAAGCCCGATCCGGCGGGCGTGGAAGCGCTGTTACGGGAGGCCTCGGTGGAGGCCGGGGAGACGGTCATCATCGGCGATTCGGACGTGGACGTGGTCACAGCCCGCAACTCCGGGATTTACAGCATCGGCGTGAAATATGGGTTGGCGCCGCATACGTTGAACGAAGCGCCTCCGGATGTGCTGGTGGATGAGCCGATAGAGGTTGGACAGGTATTTGGGATGTAGAGACGGTGCTCCGCACCGTCTCTCGGCGGAGTCCCTCCGCCGAAAGGGTTTCGTTGGCATACCGATGTTGTTCCCCGGGGTTGTCCGGGATGGCACGAATTCATTTGCAGTTTTTGCGTTGTTCCGGCGAAACCCGTTTCGGTGGCATAAACCGCCACCGAGAGACGGTGCGGAGCACCGTCTCTACGGTCAGGATTTTCGAGGAAACAGTCAGGATTTTCGAGGAAACAGTCATGATTTTCGAGGAAACGGTCAGGATTTTCGAGGAAACGGTCATGATTTTTTAGAGGGATTTTTGGAACATGGATTTCCGGATAGCCAGCGATTACGAACCTAAGGGCGACCAGGTCAATGCCATCGCCGAGCTTACCCGGGGTGTGCATGGCGGGGAGAAGCACCAGGTGCTGCTGGGCGTGACCGGCTCGGGCAAGACATACACCATGGCCAAGCTGATCGAGCGGCTCAACCGTCCGGCGGTGGTGCTGGCCCATAACAAGACGCTGGCCGCGCAGCTCTACCACGAGTTCAAGCAGTTCTTTCCGAACAACGCAGTCGAGTATTTTGTTTCTTATTACGACTACTACCAGCCTGAAGCCTACATCCCCGCTGGGGACGTTTACATTGAAAAAGAAGCGACCGTCAACGACGAGCTCGACAAGCTGCGGCTGTCGGCGACGCGTTCGTTATTTGAGCGCCGTGACTGCATCATCGTGGCCTCGGTAAGCTGCATCTACGGCCTGGGCTCGCCCGAGGCTTATTATGGGATGCTGCTGTTCCTGGAGAAGGGCCAGAAGATCCACCGGCGCGATATCTTCAGCAAGCTGGTGGAGATCCTTTACGAACGCAACGACACGGATTTCAAGCGCGGCACCTTCCGGGTGCGCGGCGATATCATCGAGGTCTATCCTACCTACGAGGACAACGCCTACCGCATCGAGCTGTTCGGCGACGAGGTAGACTCGCTTTCGCAGATCGATCCGATGTTTGGCACCGTCAAGCAAAAATATACACGGCTGCCGATTTATCCCAAGAGCCACTATGTGATGTCGCAGGCCACCAAGAACCGGGCCATGGAAACCATTCTGGAAGAACTGGCGTGGTGGGAAAAGGAGCTGGAAAAAGACGGCCGGCTGGTGGAATCACAGCGCGTACACCAAAGAACGCGTTTCGACCTGGAGATGATGAAGTCCATGGGCTACTGCCATGGCATCGAGAACTATTCGCGCCATTTTTCCGGACGCCAGCCAGGCGAGCCGCCGCCCACGCTGCTCGACTACGTGCCCCGCGATTTCATGATGTTCATCGACGAGTCGCACCAGACCGTGCCTCAGCTCAACGGCATGTGGGCGGGCGATCGCTCGCGCAAGGAGAACCTGATCCGCTATGGCTTCCGGCTGCCTTCGGCGCTCGATAACCGTCCGCTGAAGTTTGCGGAGTTCGAGCAGAGAGTCAACCAGGTCATCTACGTTTCCGCCACGCCCGGCCCTTATGAGCTGACAAAGGCGGCAGGCGTGGTGGTGGAGCAGATCATACGGCCCACGGGGCTGATCGATCCTCCGGTGGAAGTCAGGCCGGTGAAGGGCCAGATTGACGACCTGCTGCACGAGATCCGCGACCGGGTGAGCAAGAGTGAGCGGGTGCTGGTGACCACGCTGACCAAGCGCATGTCCGAGGACCTGGCTGAGTACTACAGCGAGGTAGGGGTACGCTGCCGCTACATGCATTCGGAAATCGAGACCCTGGAACGCATCAAGATTCTGCGCGACCTGCGCAAGGGCGAATATGACGTGCTGATCGGCATCAACCTGCTGCGCGAAGGTCTCGACCTGCCGGAAGTTTCGCTGGTGGCCATTCTGGATGCCGATAAAGAAGGCTTTCTGCGGTCCACCGGCTCGCTGATCCAGACCATTGGCCGCTGCGCCCGCAACCTCAATGGCCGGGCCATTCTCTACGCCGACCGCATGACCGACTCCATGAAGCGCGCCATTGACGAGACCGATCGACGGCGCGCCATTCAACATGCCTATAACGAAGCCAACGGCATCATTCCGGAATCGATCGTCAGGCCGCTGAGCATGTCGCTAGCCGGCATCGCCGCCGCCGACTACGTGGATATGACCGAAGCTTCCGGGAGCCTGCCAGAATTCCAATCGCAGGAAGAGCTAGATCTCTACATCGGGAAAGTAGAAAGCGACATGCGCGAGGCAGCCAAGCGATTCGAGTTCGAAAAGGCGGCCAAGCTGAGAGATACGGTCAGGGAGCTGAGGACGAAAGAGTTTCTGTTCGGCTAAAACAGAGCTAGGTAATCGGGTAATTTGGTAATTTGGTAATTTTTCCAAGCCCGGCCGGTTTTTCAATTACCCAATTACCAACTTACCCAATTACCAAATCTCTTCACTCAGCTTCCTGCAGGGTCTTTACGTGTTCTTCCAGAGCGCGGGAATATTGGCGCTCGGCTTCCAGTTCGGACTGCAACTTTTTTACCAGGCCTTCCAGGCGCAGGATCTCGATTTTCAGCCGCGAGGCGTCCGAGGTTGTTAGGGGTTTGGCTGGGGCTGCAACTGGAGCGGCCGCGGCAACTGGAGCGGCCGCAGGGGCCGCGATGGAGGTGGCAATAACGGCAGCAGGGGGCGCCGGATGTCCATTGCCTCCGGTGGCGGGAGCTGGGGCGCTGGCCTGGGGAGGCATCGCTGTGAGAACTCCGGCGGGTTTGGCTGCGGCTGCAGCAGAGGCCACCGCCGGTACGACTCTGGGCACGGGTTGCGGTCCAAAAGGGCCGGGGCCGGCCTTCAATGGGGCCGGGACCGATGAAAAGATGGAGCTCAGTGTCATCGCAGGGCTGGGCGCGCTAGGAGCAACCGGCGCCGGGGTGGCGGCACTGTGGGCGATCAACTGGCGCACGCGAGCAATCAGGTCCTGGGGCTGAAAAGGTTTGCGGAGCAACTCATCGGCCTTGACGGCGAAGGCGCGTTCCGCCACAGAACGGTTGACCACGCCCGACATGAGGACCACCGGAGTCCCGCAGAGGTCCGGATGGTTCTTGATGAACTGGCACACTTCATATCCGTCTTTCGATGGCATGATCACATCGCTGATGACCACGTCCGGACGCGCCTTTTCAATTTCCGCCAGCGCGGTCACGGCGTCATTGCAGGCCACAACGTTGATGTTCTCGCGCCGAAAGGCGATCTTGATGACTTCACGCATAGTGGCGCTGTCATCGATAAAATAAACGGTCGGGGCCGGAGTCGTACTCATGAAGATGATCCTCCTTCAGCGATGTCCTGGGTGGCCTCATCCAGTTCACGCAAGGCTACCAGCATTAATTCAGTTGCGGAGCGCAGCACCGTGCGGGTGGTTGCGCTGGCGCCCGGCACAAATTTATAGATGCCGGATTCCATTCCATTACAGCGTTTTACAATCTGCGTTACCGCATCGTCACCCACCAGCTCACCGCTTTCGGCGTGAGTGATGACGCCGCGTTCAAAGAACATGATTCCATCGATGACGCCGGCATTCACGTAAAGCGAGCCGGTCTGGCGGGAGTGGGCGAGCATCTGCACCACGCCGGGCAGGTCGAGATGCGAAAGGCTGCCGCTCAACGCCGTATCGGAGGAGCCCAGCATGTTCACCGGCTGGAAGCCCTCTTCGGTGCTGCGCAGAAAACTTTTGATCTGGGAAGCGATCACGTCCGGCCCCAGGCGCTTATCCACGTAATCGGCGCACCCGGAGCGGAAGGCCTGAATCAGGGAATGCTCGCCGCCTTCCCCCATGGCAATGATGGGAATATGGGCCATCTTGGGATCGGCGTGAATGATGAGCGGCAATTCATAGGCATTCATTTCCCGCAGACTGATGGAGCAGAGGATGGCCGAAGGCGTGTCATACTCCAGCATGGTGAGCGCGTAGCCCGATTGGGTGCTGTGTACGACCTCAAAGCCTTCCTGCTTGAGCGCATCGGTGACCCGGCGCGCAAAAAACACGTTGGAATCGATGAGCAGGACCTTGGTCTGGCTGGCGCCGTTGAAACTCATTTCCGGCCCTCCAGTGCGATCAACCGTTCCAGATTCACAACCTCAACGGTTTCGCCACCGATATAAAGCAGGCCGGTCACGTAGGAAGGCAGAGTATCCGCCGGCTCCTGGAGCACACACGTAGCCAGTTCACATTCCCCGGTCACGGGAATGGCGGTCCATTCAGTCCGCGTTTCGAATTGGCGGCTGGCTATCAAATAAAACTTCCTGGCCGGCGCATCGGAACCTACCAGAGCGCCGGCTACGTCACACACCGGAACAATTCTTCCCCGGCGCGAGAGCACGCCGGTCATCAAGGGCGTGGTCTGGGGAAAGGACTGCAGGCGCCCAGGCCGCGCGAGCTCGGTAACCAGGTCGGCGTGCAGCGCAAACCTTTTTTGCCCCAGGGGGAAGAGCACAAACGAGCTTTCTTCACCAAAGGTCATACGACGGAAAAACCCTTCGCATACATAGCGGCGGGGCGCACCATGGCCAGCTCTGACCCAGTTAGGAAGCACTGGTGATTGACCACGGGAACGACATCGTCGCCAAACATGGCCAGACCGCGATACCACCGGCGTTCATCGCCGTTGAACGCCAGGGGCAAGGCGTGCAGCACGGAAATGGCCGCCATCCGGTCGGCGGTATCGACGAGTACGGCGGTGGCTGCCAATCGCAAAATCATTACCCGCCCCGGACGTGAAGCCGGCAGCCCAAAGTGGCGGGCCGCATCCACCACGAAGTAGAGCGCTCCCTTGCGGTGCATGGTAAAGCCCACCTTCTCCGGGCACTGGCATTCAGGGCCAGGGGAAAATATCTGCAGCCCTTCCAGGCTTCTGATTTCACTGACGGCGGAAGCCGAAATGGCAAAGCTGAACCCGCCTACGGTAAACACGATCACATTTTCGCTCGCCCCCGGGGGCGCAGAGACCGGCTTCGGCTTCAAAGCGCACCCACTCTCGCCGAACCAAAGATAAAAAGGACGCGCTTTTCAATGGCCTGATAAATCGCTTCAATGGGCAACACCTGGTCCACGGCTCCGGAACGAATGGCTTCCTGCGGCATGCCGAAGATGATGGCCGTGGATTCATCCTGGGCGATCACATGACCACCAGCATTCCTGACGCCCTGCACCCCTTTGGCCCCATCATTTCCCATTCCGGTCAGGACCACACCGATGGTCATGGGCCCTGCATATTCGGCGGCGCTTTCCAGCGCCAAGTCAGCGCAAGGGCGATAGCCGCCGATGCGCGGCCCATCTTCCAGGGAGATGCGTCCGGTCGGAGAAACGCGCAGATGCTGCGCACCCGGGCAGACATACACCTGGCCGGGAACAATGATTTCGCCCGCTTCGGCTTCCTTGACCCGCATGGCGGAAACCTCACCCAGTTGACGGCTGAACTGCGCCGTAAAATTGCCGGGCATGTGCTGCACCACGATCAGCGCGCCGGGGAAATCTTTTGGGAACGCCGGCACAAAGCGCATCAGAGTGGCGGGTCCGCCGGTGGAAGACGCCAAGACCACGATGGGAAAGCGGGTGCCGCGCATGGCTGTGGCGTTGGCGGCAGACTGTTCCGGCAGCACCTGGGCAAAACTCTTGCGCACGGGAGACGCGCCCGGCTCGGTACGGGGCGCAGAGGCCGCGATTTCCTGTTGCAGGCGCAGGCGTGAGGCAGTACGCACCACGCGCACCTTGGCGGCCATCTTCAATTTCCGGCATAGTTCATCTTTGACCGAGTGCATGTCGAGATCGACACCGCTGGAAGGCTTGGCCACAAAGTCGATGGCCCCCAGTTCCAGGGACTTGAGCGTCACTTCGGCGCCGTCTTTGGATTCGGAACTGACGATAAGGATGGGGCGCGGATTGCTGGACATGATGATCTCTGTTGCTTGCAATCCATCCATATGCGGCATGTTGATATCCATGGAAATCACATCGGGCTTCAGGACCTCGGACTGGGTGACCGCGTCCTGCCCGTCGCGCGCCTCGCCACACACTTCGAGCTGGGGGTCTGCCGCAATCATTCCTTGCAGCACCCGGCGCATGAATGTCGAATCATCCACGACCAACACCCGGACTCTTTTACCTGGTTCCATCTATAAAAATGCCGTAGGCTTCCCTTTCTGTATTACTGCACCGTAGCCATGGCCCGTGCCGCTACTGTATCCGTTCCAGACCCAATCAGCTTAGTTACTGCGGTAATGAACTTGTCTTCCTGCACCGGCTTGACCATGAAGTCCACAGCTCCCTCTTTGATAGCGCGGTCGCGATGCTTGGCCCCGGCGCGGGAAGTGACCACCATCACCGGGATGTTGCGAGTGGCCGGGTCCTGGCGCAAATGGGAGAGCAACTCGTAGCCATTGGTACGTGGCATTTCGAGGTCGCTGACCACCAGATCGCAACGGATCTGGCTGACGATCTCCAGGGCTTCCAGGCCGTCGGCCGCCAGCCGCACACGATAGCCGGCCTTCTCCAGCATGCGTCCGACAAACTTGCGCACGCTGATGGAATCATCGACCAGCACCACCACCTTTTCATTGGGTACGCGGTCGATCGCTTCGGGTGGAATCATGCCCTGGGCGACAGCCACGGCCCCCGGAGCGAAGACGCGAGCAGCGCCGGAGCTGGTCATCAACGGACGGCGTTCAATGGCTTCGCCGACCACCAGGCGGTTCACGTCGATCAGCAGAATCAGGCTGCCATCGGGAGCAATGGTGGCCCCCGGGAACATCTTGACGTTGCGCAGATATTCGCCCAGATTTTTGATTACGATTTCATCTTTGCGAATGACTTCTTCCACCATCAAGCCCACCTGGCGTCCAGCGACGTTGATGATCACCATGCGGTAGAAGCCGTTGACCGGCTCGAAGGTCTCAAGCCCCAGAGCATGATCGAGGCGCACGATTTCCGTCACGGAGTCGCGGACACGGGTAAGCAGCTTATTGCCGACCTCTTCGATGTCCGTGACCCGCAGGCGGCGGATCTCTTCGACAAAGGAAAGCGGCAGGGCAAACATATGGCGGCCGCAACGCACAAACAGGGCCTGGGAAATAATCAGAGTGAGCGGGACCTTGAGGGTAAAGCGGGTGCCGCGCAGCTTTTCGGTTTCAACTTCAATCTCACCGTTGAGCTGGTTGAGGTTCGAGCGCACCACGTCGAGTCCCACGCCCCGCCCGGCGAGTTCGGTCTTGCGGGGCGCAGTAGAAAAGCCGGGACGGAACAAGAGATCCAGCAAGTCGCGTTCTGTCAGTCCGGATGCGCCTTCCGCGCTCACCGAACCGCTTTCGACGGCGGTCTGCCGCACCCGCTCAAAGTCGATGCCCCGTCCGTCATCTTCGACTTCGATATAGATGTGATTGCCGCGATGGTAGGCGCGCACGGTGATGTTGCCGTGGTCGCTCTTGCCGTTGAGATAACGTTCTTCCTCCCGCTCCACGCCGTGGGCCACGGCGTTGCGCACCAGGTGCAGCAGCGGATCGGAGATCTGCTGAATAATATTGTTATCGAGTTCGGTTTCGGCGCCGCTAAGAGTGATCTCGACCTTCTTCTTGGTGGCCTTGGCGGCGTCGCGCACGGTGCGGGCGATGCGCGTATAGAGGTTGCCGATGGGCACCATGCGGGCCTGGGTGATTTCATCCTGCAGGCGATGGGCGAGGCCGGTGAATTCGTCGATGTCGGAATCCACACGGCGGACAAATCCATCGAGCTGGGTGAGCACTTCGGTGATATCGGCGGAGATTTCCGTGAGGGAGCGGGAGAGGATGTTGAAATCGTCGTAACGGTCCATTTCCAGCTCACTGAATTCCGCCAGTGAATGATCGAAGGAGTGCGAATAGCTGGAGTAGCCGCCTCGCAGAGGAAAGTTTTCTCCCATGGAGATGCGGGGCGCCGGCGATACGCTGATGCGGCTAAACTCATATTTTTCCTGGAACTCGGCGACTTTATCCTGCATGCGGCCCTTGGAGAAGTTCAGCACATCGGCCAGCCGTTCCAGCTCAGCCACCCGCCCTAACATGCGCGTGCGGTTGATCACCAACTCGCCCACCACATTCATCATGCGGTCGAGGCGGTCGAGGGCCACGCGCACCGACTTGGACTGGGGCATGGCCGCCGGTTCTTTTTTCAGTTCGGCTTCCCGCGCCCGCTCGGCCTGGGCTATTTCTTCGAGCTCGTCGGCCTCCGCAATTTCGGCCTCGGTCATATGCTGCACGGGCGGCAGGATGACGGGCGCCAAAACCGGCGCCAGCCCGGTAGAGGCAGACTGCACCATGGCCTCACTCGGCGTCTCTACGGAAGCCTGCGCGGCAGCCGCAAGCGGCGCATCTTCCTTCTCTTCTATTTCTTCGGGCGCCAGGCGATCGATACGGCTGAATAGCGCGCGCACGCCGGACTGAATGGCTTGTTCATCCGGCCACTGTCGATAGAGGAACTTTTTGATCTGATCGACAGATTCCAGGCAGATATCGACAATTTCCGCGCTGGGACGCAATGCGCCATCGCGCAAACGGCCAACCAGGTCTTCCGTGCGGTGGGCCACACGGGAAATGCGCTGCCAGCCGACCTGCGCCGCCGAGCCTTTGATGGTGTGAATGGCCCGCAACAGACGATGGATTTCTTCGGGACTGGGATTGGTTTCGAGCGACAGCAGGCAATCGGTCACGATCTGCAGATGTTCCTCGGCTTCGGGAACGAAGAATTCCAGAATCTCGCTGGGCACCTCGTCATCCTGTGGCAGGATGGGAGCGAGAGGCAAAGGCGGGGCCTTTTTTTCGACGGCTGCCGCGGCCGCTGCCGGCGTGGCATCGGCCACCGGGGCCGACGGCCCTTCCGGATCGGGCTCCACCGCCGCCTGGAAAGCAAACGGAAAGCGCTGCTTGAACGCGTCGATATCTTCGGCCGCTTCAATGCCGTTGGCGCTGATCATCAGCAGATCGGATTCCAGAACGGCAATCGCCTCAGAGATGAATTCGACCAGCGGGCCGGAAGCGTCCGGCCCGATCGTCGAATTCATCGCGTATTGAAAGATGTGCGCCAGCTTGCCGGCGATTTCAGCAAACAGCGGAAACCCGTAGGAGGCCGAGGTGCCGCCCAGAGAATGCCCGGAGATAAATAGACGCTCAACGTCTTCCGGCTGCGGGTAAGCATCCTGAAGAATGCCGGAGTATTCCCGCAGGAACTGCAGGTGCTCCGAGGCTTCCTGCAGGAAGACTTCCACGAATTCTGCGCTCTGCTCGTTCATGCCCGCTCCTGCGCGGCCGCCACACGGCGTGAAACCGCGGGCTTCTGGTATAACCGCGAATCGCGATACACATGGGTGTCAAAAGTAACGTCGGCCTGGGCAATCGATTCCGCGTGGCCGAGGAACAGATAGCCGCCCGGCTCCAGATATTCATAAAAACTCTGGATCAACTGCGCCTGCCGCTCCCGCGAGAAATAGATCAGCACGTTCATGCAGAAAATACAATCGAACTTGCCCATGTAGACCACCTGGGCCAGGTTCATGGGAGCAAACGTCACCAGATTGCGGATGCGGGGCTTCACCACGAAGTGGTTATCATTCCGCGAAAAATACTGCTCGCGCTGCCGGGGGTTGACGCCTTCCAGGTCCCGCGCGCTGTAGATGCCGTGTTCAGCAAAATCCAGAGATTGGCGGCTCACGTCGGTGGCCAGCAGGTGGATGTTCCAGGCGTCGGCAAATTCCAGGGCATCGGCGATGGTGATGGCCACGCTGTAAGGTTCTTCGCCGGTCGAGCAACCTGCGCTCCAGATGCGCAAAGAGCGCGGATTCTCCCAGAACTTTTTCATGTGCAGCTCCGGCAGCACTTTCTTTTCCAGCGCCTCATACACCGCCGGGTAGCGAAAGAAGGAAGTCTCGTGGGTGAGCAGGCTTTGCAGTAGCGAATCGTATTCCACGTTCGAGTTCCTGACCAGCCGGATCAGGTCGGTGCCGTGCGCGAGGTTGCGGGCCTGGGCGTGCTCCCGCACCCGGGTGCTGAAGAACCGCTCGCGGGAGTGGTCAAACAGTATCCCGGATCGCGTTTCGATCAGACCGCGGATTTCACCGAGTTCATGTTCGCTGACCGTCACCACGGATGACTTGGCTTCCACCGGAATCGCCCCCTATCGCCGCGCGGCCGCCACCAGCTCTGGCCGGGGTTCGTTGGTCGTTCCCGAAGAGACCCGGAACTGTGAAAGGGCTTCGTTGAGCTGCTCAGACATATGCACCAGTTGCTCAACGGTGCGTGAGGTCTGACGCGCGCCCTGCGAAGTCTGGCGGGTGATGTTGGAAATGATCTGCATGGCATTGGCCACGCCTTCTGTCCCGCGCACCTGTTGTTTCGAAGCCAGCGAGATTTCCTGCACCAGTTCGGCCGACTGGCGCACCACCATGGAAATGGCTTCCAGGGCCTTGCCCGCCTGATCGGCCAGCCGGGCGCCGATTTCCACTTCCTTGGTGCCTTCTTCCATCACCACTACGGCGTCATTGGTTTCCGCCTGAATGGCCTTGATGAGGGCGGCGATGTCTTTGGTGGCATTGCGCGAGTGCTCGGCCAGCTTGCGGACTTCATCGGCAACCACGGCAAATCCGCGTCCGGCTTCACCGGCGCGCGCCGCTTCAATGGCAGCATTGAGCGCCAGCAGATTGGTCTGCTCGGTAATGTCATTGATGACGTTGACGATTTCGGAAATCTCGAGCGAACGGTCGCCGAGGGCCTTGATGCGCTTGGCGGTGGCCTGCACCGAAGAGCGGATACGCTGCATGCCTTCGAGCGTGTCATGCACCGAGCGGTTGCCCTGTTCGGCGGCATCGAGCGCGCGCCGCGCGGCCTCGGCGCTGGCTTCGGCGTTGTTCGACACCTGCTTCATCGACACCGTGAGTTCTTCGACGGCCGAGGAAGTATTGGTGATTTCCTGGTCCTGCTGAATGGCGCCCGACGACATTTCTTCGGAAGCAATCAGGATTTCATTCGCGCTGCTCTGCACGTCGATGGCGGCGCGGCGGACGCGCTCCAGCACCTTGCAGAAGTTATCAAGCATGTAGTTGACGGAATCGACCACATTGCCGAGGGCGTCGGAGGTGACGCGCCCGCGAAGCGTGAGATCGCCACGGGCGATCTGGCTGACAATGGTCAGGAAGTCGGTCACGCTCTTCTGCAGGGTTTCCTGGGCTTCCTGGTTGACCATGGCGCGCGAAGACTGCTCGGCGGACTTGTTCAGGTTATCGGCGATCACGCTGAAATCGTCGGACGTATCCATGCTGAGCTTGTTCTTAAACTCGCCATGGCCGAGGTGTTCGGCGAAATCCAGAAGTTGCTTGACCGGGGCCACCACGCGATTGGCCACGGTGACGAAGGTGATCGCGCTGGCTGCCACGCCAATGACTGTCGCCAGGAGCACCTTGATCGCGGTGGCCGCGGGCATGGTGCCGAAATCCAAAAGCCCCGCGTGGTTCGAATTGGCGCCGCCATTATAGGCCAGCATCAGCACGGCGAAGAGGGCGGTAATATCAATCAGCACCACCCTCATCAGGACCGTATTTAACTTACCTTTCATAAGTCCTCCAGAAACAAACGGCAGCTGCGCTTACATAGGGCCACGAAGCAGCCTGCAATCCAAACAACTTCAGATGACCGGGACGGGGAAGCTCTCGGTCATCTTTTTCAAATCCAACACCAGGGCCAGCCGGCCCTCGTGGGGCAACATGCCGGAACAGTGAGGCACGGCGCGCGGTGATTCATCCACCAGCACCGCTTCGGAAGTGGTAAAGGTGCCAATCACTTCATCGGCGGCGATGCCCAGGCGCACATCCGCGTGGCTTTCTTCGCCCTTGAGCGAGGCCACCACCACATGCCGGGGCGGCAGATCGGGCCGCCGGCCTTCGGTAAAAGCGATATCCACAACCGGTACGATGGTGCCGCGCAGATTAAAGATTCCCATCAAGAACGACGGGGCCAGCGGCACCCTGGTCAGGTCGGGCCACTCCACGACCTCTTCCACATCGAGCACCGAACAACAGAAACGCTCGCGGCCCGCCCGGAAAATACAGTACTGGCGTTCCAGCAGGTTGCGCGGCAGCAGCTCAAGCTGCTGGGCTTCTGCCAGGGGTTCGAGTTGTTGTTGTTCCTCGGGCAATCAATTGTGTCCTTGAATTATTTGAATTATTTGTTCAATGCGCAAAACCGCTGCACTGCCCCCAGCAGCTCTTCGCTGCTGAAAGGCTTGCCTACATAGCCATCCGCGCCCTGCTCCCGGGCCCAAAACTTGTCGCTCTCGGTGTTCTTGGAGCTGACCAGAATCACCGGAATACAGCCATACTCGGCGTGCCCTTTGAGTTCGCGACAGGCCTGAAAACCGTTGCGATGGGGCATCACCACATCCATCAGGATCAGGTTGGGGTGCTCCACATCGATCATCTGTTCGATCCGCATGGGATCGTGGGTGGAGACCGATGAGTAGCCGGCCCGATCCAGGACCGCCTGCATCAGCCGCACTTCCGCCGGCGAATCGTCGACAATCAAAATTTTATTCAAAGGAGACGAACCTCTGCCCAAATGTATCCACTTAAGTCCAGAGCAATTGCACAACCAAGCCTCGATAGAAGTGGGAAGAAACTGAAAACCAAAGCTAAGCTGTTGATAAATATAGATATTAGTAAATATCGGCGTGGAGCGTGGAGGCGTCTAAGAGTGATGCGAGTCTCAAGATGAGACGATTTCTCATCGAGAGAACCCATGATATACTCCGCGCATGAAGATCACCTTGGACAAGGTTCTGAGGATCCTGAAGGTACTGACCATCATTGCCGCTCTATCCTATGTGATAGGCTCTCTGGCGAAGATATCTTTGCTTGGCAACGCATGGAAAACAGTTTACGTATGCCTGATGGCCTTTTATTTTCTGCTGGTGATCGTCGAAATCGTTCGTAGAGAAATCGCATATCGTCAGGCATTCGAGAAGCAAGTAGCATTCGAGAAGCAAGCGTTGGGTCCTGGCCAGAAACACCTTCTGAGCGAAGACGACTTCTAAGCCGGCCTTCCCTCAGGCCGATCGCATTCTTACACCTTCTTCGATCAATGCCATGAGCCGCTTGGTGGTGGCCGCCAGGTTGACGGCGGCGTCGATGTTTTCGGACTGCTTGGCTTTTTCCACCTGCTCCCGCAGTTCACGGACGGCGGATTCAGCAATTTCAATGGCCGCAGAGAGGTCCGTGGGGACTTTCTTCTTGAAGCGCTCGACGGAAACGTGAAGAATGGTGCGGGCG
>DATMNZ010000120.1:0-8557 GCA_035568495.1 Saccharimonadales bacterium (SeqCode)
GGCGCCTCGAAGTGCGGATCGAGCCGGCGATAGGCATTCACGCTGGAGTTCAGCAACAGGCATATATCGTTGGCATGGGTCAGAATGCGGTCGATAAACTCCCAGCCCATGCCGCTGAGCTGCTCTTCGCCCTTGGGGTCCCAGAACAGGTTCTTGCCGTTTTTACTGATGGAAACATTGGTGTGCATGCCGTTGCCGTTCACGCCCACCACCGGCTTGGGCAGAAAGCTGGCGGTCAGGCCCATCTTGGTCGCCACCTGGCGGCAGATCAGTTTGTAGATCTGGATCTGGTCGGCAGCCGCCACCACTTCGCCGTAGCTGTAGTTGATCTCGAACTGCGAGGGCGCGACTTCCGGGTGGTCTTTTTCATTCTGGAAGCCCATGGCGCGCTGCACCTCAGCGGTGGTGTCAATAAACGTCCGCAGCGGATCGCCGGGCAGAGAATGGTAGTAGCCGCCGGTGTTGACATATTCAAACTTGCCGGTCTCGTGGTAGCGGCGCTCTGCATTCTCTCCCTGGAACAGGAAACCCTCGATCTCATTGGCGGCGTTGAGGGTGTAACCTTCCTTCTTGTGCATCTCGCCGGCAAAGAGCTTGAGAATGCCGCGGATGTCGGCGCTGTAAGGCGAACCGTCTTTGGCGATCACGTCGCCGAAGACCAGTACTTTGCCCGACCCGAAGACGTCGGCGGGCGCCCAATAAAAAGCTCCCCAGTCGATGCCCAGACGCAGGTCGCTTTCGCGCTGCGCGGTGAAGCCGCGAATCGACGACCCGTCAAAGGTGAGATTGTCCCAGCTCTTCATGAGGAATTTCTTGTCGTAATCGAGCATGTGCAAGCGCCCTTCCAGGTCGCTAAACAGGACGGTCACGGCCTTGATGCTCTTTTCATCGGTCAAATATTTCAGCCGCTCTTCCTGGACCTTATCGAGGGCCACACGCTTCAATCGCTGGTCTTTTGCTTTGAGGTTCAGCTCTTCGAGTTCGTCATACGAAAGTGCCAGGAAATTGCGCAGTTCGGACATGAAGTCTCCTCTAATCTAAGTGTTTGGGAATGAACCGGCCGGGGCCGGCGCTCTGCTGGCGTACCGACTAGCATAACGCGGAAGACCGCACTCAGCCAATCAAAAGAGATAATGAGGGGCATCCAAGAAACCTATGGGAGAACTTTGCACCGGGGATGGTGCAACTCGAGGCGACGCACAACGAAGGAAAGAGACTGAGATTGATAATCGGGTAATTGAAGAGCTGCGATTCTCATCGATCTCGACACGCTCCGCCACTCGCGTGAAGCGGCAGCTCGCAGGTTTTCAATTACCCGATTACCAATTACCCGATTACCAATCTTCGTTTGCCCTCCAGCTATGTCTTGCGCAAGAAGCTCCCTTTCACCCAATGCGATTCGATGGGGTCGATCCTCTCCCAGCCATCGCGCTCTTCGAAGACCTGTACGCCTGCTCCACGGGCCAGGGCGGCCAAGATGGGGCTGGTGGCATTGGGTTCGCTGCGCACATTGAGCGAATCGGCGATCACCTCTGCGTTGAATAACACCTCAGGCCCAGGCGTCGCTCCGGCCTGCGGCAGGTTGGCCAATTCCCGGCTGATGAGAGGAATGAAATTGGCCTCAGCGGAGCCGACGGAATTGCCGCCGAAGAACCCGGTTCCAGGACAGGTCTTCGTAGTGCCTGTCCCATTCGTCCGCTGACCCGTCGTGAGATCGTACCAGTGATGGAAAACGATGCTGTTGGAACCAGGCATCAATCCGAATCGCTGGCACAGCAGAGCATTCACCCGGATGATGCAGTCTCTCTGTGGACCGGTCATGACATCATGTCCGGCATCGAAGTTGCCAAGATTTTCGATACAGAGACCGTTGCTGTTTGCCCCCTTGATGCCGGCCGGCGCAATATCGAATGGACGGCACACTGCGACCGTGCCATCCGGAAAGGTCGTCAAGTTCTGCGCAATCTCGTTGAATCCCCGCTGCAGGTGCGCGGCTTCCATGGCCGCCAGCCGGGCAAAGTGATTGCCACCATTAAAATCGCTATACGAAGGAATAAACGTATGGTGGTTCTGCACCAGCAGGACCTGCCGGCTGGTTTGCAGCGTGCTCAGAAACGTAGCAAACTCAGCGACGTCGAAGAGGATAAACTTCCCTTCCTGCTCCCGCATATATCTCCTTTATTAACCCAGGCTGTCATCTCGTGTGCGACCCCAACACTGTCATCCCGAGCAGCGTCAGGAGCGCGCGCTTTC
This sequence comes from Saccharimonadales bacterium (SeqCode), assembly GCA_035568495.1. Taxonomy (GTDB): domain Bacteria; phylum Acidobacteriota; class Terriglobia; order Terriglobales; family Acidobacteriaceae; genus Angelobacter. Next base: position 2,254 of record DATMNZ010000120.1, read on the forward strand.
ATCAGCGCGCGAGTAGCTGCGAGGGACCTTGCGTTTCGTGCGATGCACAGTACTAGTGCCATGACCAGAAAATAAAGTAATGGAACCGAAGAAAATGATGCGCCGTTCCGATCACCAGATCTCCAGACCACCCGATCACCCGATTTTCAGGGTTACTAAACTTCCTGGTCACTGCACTAGTAGCTTGCCTGGAACATGCCCTTGGCGGTGGTCAGCTTCACGAACCTTGCTGGAGGCACACTCCGGCATCCGGAACCGTTAGTGTTATCGACATCGAACCAGTTCTTGCCATCAATCGATATCTGGATGGCGCCCGGGGATGCGGCCGTAAACCAGCATACGGTCAGCGTTTTGGGGAAGCCCAGATCGGCGCTGGCGGTTCCGGCCCGCAAGATGCCGCTCGTTCCCGATTCCACCGACGAAGTTACCTTCAATGCCTTGTCAGCGGTTACCGATGCTGATTCCCCGCTGTTCGGGTCCTGAATGACCAATGGCTGCCCGCTTTTCGCTGGTGGAGCGGCGATGATGGTATTCGCAGTGGACTTGCCGGTGGGCGCCGCGGCCATCAGCTCCTGCGGATGGTCGAGAAATTGAATGGAAAGTATCGGATGAATTTCCAGGTTGTTAGGCGCGCGCCCCACCTGCCCGTGGGCGCGGTCAAAAAACACGACGCCCACGACTTCTACATGAGCGCCGCCCCCATCATTCCAGCCGCCGCTCAGGTCGGCGTCGGGAAATTCGTCAGTCATCTGCTGTCTGGAAATCTTGAAGCCGATTGGATCGCTGCCCGTCCCCTCCAGCAGCGGCGACGTCGTGCCAAACTCATCGTGGGAACCCGAGAGACAATCCGTGCTGGGCACCTCGCCAATCACGCTATGTCCGGTGGGCCGGCCATGGCCGGGAGTAAATTTCAAAGTGTCGTCGGTCAGCACCACGTGGAAATCCTGGTCGCTCTCCAGCTTCCACTGGATCAGGCGGGCCTTCACCCGCACCACCATCGTCTCCTCGGGAGTCGCGCGGGTGGTGTTGTCATTGGCGATTTTCGGCTGTTTGATCTTGACCAACTGGGCGATGGTCATGTCGGTGATGTTGTCCAGTTGCACCTGGCTGGCAGTGTCATCTGTGCCGTCTTTCACCGCCCAGCGTTCCTGGCCTCCGCATTGCGCAAAAGCGCAGGCTGCGGAAAAAACAAATAAGCATAGTGTTGTGAGAAACCGTGACATCTTTGCCCTCCCTCCGCGAAAACCACATCGATGGAACCTTGTCATCCACCTTGATAGAACGGCAAAACAGCGTTCCACCCTGGTGGGAAAAACAATTATTAAGCGCCTGCCAGGACTTCCAGCCTAAGGCCGGCCGCTGCCGGCTCCCATTCGTGTCAATTCGTGGCTAATGCTTTTGCTTTTGGGTTGCGAAAACCATAAGGGCCAGCGCCAAACGCTGGCCCCCAGTGAATCGGCGGCGGCGCGATTCGCTCTCCAGATTCCACTAGAGAGCCCGCGGAGAGACCCGCCTTAATTCTTCACGTCCGGCGCCTTGGGTGCTTCTTTTGGCTTTGGTTCTGGCGCTTTGGGCGCTTCCGCTGGCGCTTCGTCCTTGGGTTTGATCGACATCAGCTCCACTTCAAAAATGAGCGTAGCGTTGGGCCCGATGTCCGGACCAGCGCCACGATCGGCGTAGGCCATCTCTGAGGGAATGAAGAGCTGCCATTTGGAACCCACCGGCATCAATTGCAGGGCCTCAGTCCAGCCTTTGATCACGCCGCTGACCGGGAATGTGGCCGGCTGGCCTCGTTTATACGAGCTGTCAAACTCCGTGCCGTTGATGAGCGTTCCCTTGTAGTTGCAGACCACGGTATCACCGGCAGTCGGCTTAGGACCGGTCCCGGCAGTGATGATCTTGTACTGCAGGCCACTGGGCAGTGCGACTACGCCCTCTTTTGTCTTGTTGGCTGCCAGAAAGGCTGCGCCATCCTTCTTATTGCCTTCCGTCAACTCCTTACGTTTCTCCTCTTGCTTGGCGCGCATATCGGTCTGTAACTGGGTCAAAGCAGCCTTCATCTCATCTTCGGTCAGCAGCAGTTTACCTCCGCCGATAGCGTCTTTCAATGCCTGGGCGACGATGTTGGCATCCACATCGATGGCCTGACGATGAAGGTTGGTGCCCAGGCTCATGCCCAGGGCATAGCTGACCTTGTCTCTCTGGTCCTTCAACGTCAGCGCCGACGTTTTGGCGGCCGGCTTGGCGGACATGGCAGGCTTCTTGGTCCCGGCAGCCGGGGTCTTGGAGGTCTGTGCAGCGGGGGCCTTTTTGGTGGCGCCGGTGGAGGAGCTTTGGGCGGCGGCGGGACTGGCAAGCAGCACCATTCCGAGCCCCAGTGTACATCCCATGACGATCACAGGTTTTTTCATAGGCAGCAATTCTGCCATCTGGTGACATGCGGATGCAAACGGTTTCCAGCCCCTGGTTTCTTTAATCAGAACTCGCAATTTGACCGCGCAACAAACAGCCTGTTATTATCAATCTGCGGGGTGGAGCAGCCTGGTAGCTCGTTGGGCTCATAACCCAAAGGTCGGTGGTTCAAATCCACCCCCCGCAACCAACTTTCTCAATCGGTTACGAGGAATCAGCAGTAACCGGCAAATCCTCCCAAACACCCATTCAAAAATGCATGCTGCAATCCGCTTGCACTGAACAAGTTTTTTCATTTGCTTGCCAATCTTTCTCCTTCCACCAGATTGGGACTGGCGAGCTTAAGCACAATACTGTTCACTGACTGTGCATCGCCGATCACCTTGGCGCAATTGATGGTAGCGCTGCCACGGGGCTTCAATGGGGCAAACCAGGTCGCACCAGAATAGCGTTTCCTGTCGGTTTAACATTCGAGGGCACCGGCAGAATCAGCGGCGAAAACGCCGCTTCCACCAGTGTTCCACCGGGTTGCACTTGCATGATGTGAATTGCGTTACCTTCAGGATAGTCATTATTCGGGGTCTCCGCATGGTTGACCACGAAGAGGAACTTACCGGAAGGATCAAGGGCCTGCTGAAAACTCAAGGTAGGAAATTCGTTCCCCGGAAGGGAAGCAGTCGGATGTCCCAGCAGCCGCAACGGCAGCTCCTGGATATGCACCGGCGCAAAGGGGTTTGCAATGTCAAACACTCCAATGCTGTTGGAACCAGCTTCCGAAGAAAACAGATGCTTAACATCCTTGTCGAAAGAGAACCAGCAAATAGCAGCGCCGGGCAGCGGCACATCGGTAAGCAGGGAGAGCCGGCCCGATTCATCGTAGGTGTACACGGCCAGTCTTTCCGTGGCGACCTCACCTGCATAAAGGATACGTTCGGCCGGATGAGCTATCAATCCGAGCAAATAGCCGCTTTCGCTGACGGATGGATCCAGGCGGGAACTGGGCGGAGGCAGATAGGGACTGCCTGGGGCCTCTCGCAGGGTGCCGTCTTCCTGAATCTGAAACGATTCGAGAAGGCTGCCTCGCGCGGGTATGAACGGTACGATTTGGGGCTGATACGGCAAGGCAAAGAAATCAATGCCGAAAAGAAACTTTTTATCGGGCGAGATATGTGCCTGGGTTGGATTGGAATTGCTGGCGATTTCCACGGTGGACCCAGAAATTGGTTCCAGACGGCCATCTTCTTTGATCTCGAATCCGGTGTAGTTGGCTGGCGTGTTGTTTGGCGCCACGTTAGCCTGGGTGTTATTGTTGCCGTTTACTACATACAGCTTGTCGCCAGCCTGGCCCAGGCTCAGGGGTGTCATTCCGCCCGACGGGAAGGGAGAGCCGAGAACGTGGCTGAGGCTTCCGTTGCCATGCACACGGAACACCGCGACGGTGTTGCTTCCGCCATTAATGGCAAACAGAAATCTCTTATCGCCGCTGAGAATAACTTCCTGAGCGTGATCCGATGGCCCCAAGCGGCTGTCGAAATTCACTGCGCCAGTTCCCCGCGTAGGAAAGGTCCCCAGGAGAGAGAGGCTGCCGTCGTTGGGATCGATGTTATAGGCTAAGATCGCGTTTTGGCCGGGGTTATGGTCATTGGTCTCGACATAGAGGACATGCGTATCGTTGCCGCTCCCGCCCTCCTGTGCGCGGGCCTCGATGGTCGCAACAAAAACAAGGCCCAGGACAAAGACGGAATGGGCCAGAAATGAAACAGTCCGGACTAGTTTCGGGGGTATGGGGTTCTCGGTCGTCATAAGGTCCTCTCTTGATATGTAAGTTTTTACGGCGAAGGGCCGCAAACGATGCCAATCTGGGCCCGCACACGAGCTTTCCTCCGCTGCTACAGCAAATTTACAGCGAACACAAGAGTCTCTCGGCGCTGCCGCAAGAGGCATCGGCCAAGGGTATTTGATTAACAGTAAAGCCCTTTTCAAAAAACGGGCGGACGTTCTAGCGTCCGCCCAAACAAGATCCACTGCCCCAGCAAATCTACAGCGAACGCAAGAATCTCAACAGTTGCTGTTGCTGCGTGGAATTTAATGCATTGAAGTTATTGACCACGATGTTGGCTTCCGAACCGCAGGCAATGGTTTCAATACCCGGCTGGAAGAGGAAACCGTTGACGAGAAAGCTCTGAACGCCGGTGAACACCTTGGTGCAGTTATTGGTGGTGCTGCCGTGGGCTTCAATGGCGCAAACCAAGTCGGAGCAACGCCCATCGTGCAGGAAGAACAGCCTCTGCCCCAGACCCCAGAGCGGAGGAGTGCGGAACTCGTCCGGACCGGCCAATCCCTGGCTGATTCCGTCCGTTAAGACCGATCCCATGTGGTGCAGGGCAAAGTCTGAAAATGGATGGAAGGTAGCGTTGTTGAGTTCCGGTATAGTCGAAAGCCCGGTCGTAAGCGTATCGGTGTGGCAGTGAATACAACCAATGCCGGTGTTGGACGAAGTGCCAAACAGGGCTTTGCCCGCGAGCGCATCGGCCCCAAGTGGCTTGCATGCCGCGCTGCCGTCAGAGTTCAGTCCGCTGGCGAAATCGCATTTGCTGGGCGCGCCATTGAGCCGCATAAAGATCGCGAAGTTGTTAATCACCGAAGCGATTTCGGTGGTCGCCTGAAAATCCTGGAGTGGCGTGCCCGCCGGGAAAGCGGTGGGAACCAGGACCGCCGTGTTGTCTTCCGACAGGCCGTTAGTGGCGCAGCCGGCTCCCGGGATTTTTTCATTCTGGAACAGCTCGTTGGTTACGCCCAACTCTACATTGGCTGCTTCGCCGGCGAACAATCCCAGGGATTTGTTCTGGGCCTTCCAGCCAAACCGGGTAATGGTGCCATCATTCCCGTTCCGGTTAAAGCGGCCAAAAATCCCAATGTTGTTTTTCGCGGCAGTATTGTTGGCCAAGTTGGCCAGCAGCGCCGCATCGGTTATGTTTTCCACAAATCCTTCTCCAAATGTAGGAATCGGAATGCGGGTGATCACGTTGTGTTGGGCGAGCTGGCCAGCAAAATCAGGCTGGGCCACGCTGCACCCCCGAGGCGCATCGCTCCTGCCCTGAATGGTAAACAATTCATGTACGCCGCCATCCAAGGTGCTGCCGGACGAATCGTTGGCCAAATCCAGGATAAAGCGGGCTTCCTGAATGGGGCCGTTCGATCGAACAAACGTAGGCACAGTGTTAGTGGCGCCGTCCAAGGTGGCCAGTGCAACCTGCGGATTTACCGCGGGGCTGCTGCCGCCGATGGTAGGCTGCGAATGGCACACCAAACAACTGTTTCCATTAAAGCCGGGTCCCAGGCCTTTGATGGTGCCGACGCCGTTTCCATTGCTGTGGCCATCGACCGTTGCTTCCTGCCCGAAGACGGTCAGGGCCTCAAACCAAAATCCGGCGGTCGGACCGGGGTTAGCAAGAATCTGGCCTGCGCCATCGTTATTGTCATTGTTGCCATTGGCGTCCTTCGGCTGCGGTGGCTGCAGACCATTCACAATGGTGTTTTGGAACTTGGCGCCGCCAATGGGTCTGCTAGCGTTGCCCGCGGGGCGCGGCCCTGGATCAAAAGAAGCAGTGGCTGTATTTTGTGTAGCGCTTTGGGTGCTGGTCGAAGCGGCGCTCGGCGAAGGGGAACTTGAAGCGTCGGGAACTGTGGAACGGCTTGTCGATACGGATGCCGTGCCATTGGTTTGGGCATGCAGCGCAACTGCACAAAGCGGCGCGTGTCAACGACTTTGAGACACTCCCAAGCATAATTTAGTGACTTTTATTTTCTGTGTTTTGTGGTTTGTTGATCCAGACCTCCGTGGGTAGTGGTAAGGGTTTGGGCGGATGCCGGACGAATCTCTCCGGATGGG
>DATMNZ010000121.1:0-4938 GCA_035568495.1 Saccharimonadales bacterium (SeqCode)
GCCAACGCCACCAGCCGGGCCAGCGGCAATACGCCGGGCGATGCTGCCCACACCAGCAACTATAGCTACGACCCACTGACCTCGCGGCTGACGCAGGCCCAGGCCCCACCTGACCCTGCCAACGGCAATGCGCGCGCCACCTCGACGTTCACCTTCTCGGCGCCCAATGTGTTCCCGTTGACGGTGCAACGGCAGGCGAGCATCACTACCAGCCTGACCGATTCCACCACCAGCATCTTCGACGGGCTGGGCCGTGCCTACCGTAGCCAGCGTGCGACGCCCAACGGCAATGCCACCGTGGATACCGCCTACGACATGCTCAGCCGCGTGGCTTCCGTGAGCAACCCGTACTTCACCGCTGCCGACCCGACTTACGGCCTCACCCAGACCGGCTACGACGCGCTCGGCCGGGTGACGCAGACCACCAGGCAGGATGGCAGCTTCAGCACCGTGGACTACAGTTCCGGCAACTGCACGGTGGCCACCGACGAAGCGGGCAAGCAGCGGCGCGCCTGCAACGATGCTCTGGGGCGGTTGGTAGAGGTGGACGAGCCGGGCGTGGTGGCCGGGCGTCAGGCCAACAACCATGCCTCCATGCAGTCGGACGGCAATTTCGTGCTTTACGCCCCTGCGGGCAATGCGCTGTGGTCGAGCGGGACTTCGGGCACCAATGGAAGCTGGCTTGCCTTGCAAGACGACGGCAATCTGTTGCTCTACGGCCCGCGCTGGCTGGCCGGCACCTACGCAGCACCCAGCGGTGCGCCGCTTGCCTACGATGCCTGCCGCATCAGTTCGCAACTGACTGCCCCGCAGACGCTGGCCTCGGGGGCATGTCTCGATTCCCCAAGTGGACAGTATCTGCTGTTGATGCAGACCGACGGTAACCTGGTGCTCTATGACCGGGTACACGGCGCGGTCACCTGGAACACCGCCACCTACGGACATCCGGGCGCATATGCCGCGATGCAGACCGACGGCAACTTCGTCGTCTACGACGTCAACAATGCCGCGCTGTGGTCGAGCAACACCAGCGCCACCAATGCCAACGTGGTACAGATGTCCGATGACGGACGGGTAATCGTATGGAAGGCCCTGTGGAGTTCAGGAACTCAGCAGGCGGCTACGGCGGGGGCGGCCCCACCGCCAGCGTGTAGCCAAGGCAGCGGCCTGGGCTGGGGCGGCCAGATCGCGCAGGGCGCATGTCTGGCTTCCTCCAACGGACGTTATGAGTTGCTGATGCAGACCGACGGCAACCTGGCGCTCCTGGATCTTTCCGAGACCCCCGCACGAACCCTGTGGAGCAGCAACACGCCGCTGGGGCCGCTCGACCCCGCCGTGGCCCTCATCACGCTGTATTCCTATGACGCGCTGGGCAACCTGCTGTGCGTAGAGCAGCACGGCGGCGTGACCGGAACAGGGTGCGGCGCCGCGCCCGCCTCCGATGCCGCCAGCCCGTGGCGCGTTCGCCGTTTCACCTACGATTCGCTCTCGCGGCTGCTGACCGCCACCAACCCCGAATCGGGCACGATCAGTTATGTTTATGACAACGATGGCAACCTGCTGCAGAAGACTTCGCCCGCGCCCAATCAGATCGGCGCGGCGACGCAGACCATCAGCTATTGTTATGACGCGCTGCATCGCGTGACCGGCAAGGCCTATGCCGCATCGTCCTGTCCGCTAACGGCCCCGGTGGTGAGCTACGTTTACGACCAGGGCCCGAACGGCATCGGCCATCTCACCGGCCTGACCGACCAGGCCGGCACGGCGATCTACAATTACGACAATCTCGGACGGCTCGCCAACGAAACGCGCACCATCGCCGAGGTGAGCAAGACCGTCAGCTATGACTACAACCTCGACGGCTCGCTCAAGGCGTTGCATTATCCCAGCGGGGCGGTGGTCACCTACACGCCCGATTCAGCAGGGCGGACCATCTCCGCCGTGGATGCGACCAACACCGCCGGCCCTATCAACTACGTTACCGGCGCAACCTATGGGCCACACAATGCCCTGACCGGCTTCGTCAGCGGCAACAGCGCCAGCTTCACCGGAATCACCAACAGCTTCAGCTACAACAATCGCCTGCAGCCGGTAATCATGTCGGCCGCGTCGCCCACCCAGACGGTGCTCAGCCTGGGTTACGACTTCCACCTGGGCAGCGGCAACAACGGCAATGTCTACGGCATCACGAACAATAAAGACACGACCCGCAACCAGACGTTCACCTACGATGCCCTGAACCGGCTGATCTCGGCCCGCAATGCCGGGACTGATTGCACCCAGAGCGTCCTCGGAGGTAGCAAGAAGTTCTGGGGCAACACCTACAATTACGACCCCTGGGGCAACCTGCTGCAGAAGACCTCACTCGCCAACACGTGCGCGGGCGAAGGACTGAGCGTAACCGTCGGCCCCAACAACCGCATCTCCACTGCGGGCTACTCTTACGACGCCGCCGGCAACCTGACCAGCGACGCTCTCGGGCACAGCTACATTTACGACCAGGAAAACCGCATCGCCGGCGCCGGCGGCTTCACCTACATCTATGACGCCGACGGCAACCGCGTCGAAAAAGCCAACGGCAGCAACGGCACGCTCTACTGGTACATGACGCCCGGCATCGTGGCCGAATCGGATCTGGCCGGCACACTCAAATCAGAATATGTCTTCTTCGGCGGTGAACGTGTGGCCCGGCGCGACCTGGCGGCTCCTGCTGGGGTCGTTTACTACTTCTCTGACCACCTGAAGACGGCCTCGGTCATTACTGACGCTGCCGGAAGAATCCTAAACGAGTCGGATTATTATCCCTGGGGCGGAGAGTTGCAGTACGCCAACGCCGATTCCAATCATTACAAATTTACCGGCAAAGAACGGGATTCAGAAACTGGACTCGATTACTTCGGGGCTCGGTATTACTCTAACGTGCTGGGGCGGTTCATTACGCCGGATTGGAGCGCGGTGCCGGTTGCCGTTCCCTACGCCGATCTAACCGACCCGCAGAGCCTCAACCAGTACAGCTATGTCCGTAACATCCCGACGGTAAATGCGGATGCCGATGGGCATGATGGTTGCTGCACTTTGTCGGATATTGCGAGGCTTGTTAACGAGGGGACGGCGGAAGGCCGGGCAATGATCGATGCTATGAGGCCTGCCGCACCATTAGCACCAGCAGCACCAGCCATTGCGGCTGCCGGTCCCGCGGCACTCCTCGCCGCACCGTCAGTTGTTGGAATGTCCATTGTAGTTGCCGGCCCGCAATTTGCTCCACCGGATCAAGACGGAGGATGCCTGTGTCCAGATAACACTACATTCATGATTGTCGTGCCAACCCCGGCGGCAAAACCTCAGCTAGGCCAGGCCAGAGGTGCTGGTGAAGAGAACAGCCAGAGCGATGACGCGAAGGACAAGGCGCGAACGAACGGCGGGCTTGCCAAGGGCGAGGATTTTAGCCGTTCCACGAAGAAAGAGATCGATGCAAGAGACGGAAATAAGTGCCAAAACTGCGGCGGTGATGTAAAATCCGCTCAAAATAAAAAGGCTCAACCAACGCCACCAGATCAAAGGCAACGGCACCATATCCAGCCTAAGTCAGAGGGTGGAAAAGGAACAGCGGAGAACGCCAAGACGTTGTGCCCGGAGTGCCACAAAGAGGAACATCGAAAAATGCGTGAAGCCAAGAAAAAGGAAGGAACAAACTAAGAGTCTATGAATCAAAAGTGGGAACTAGCAGGTGACTATTCTGTCGAGATTTGGTTTCATGTCTCCAAGGATGAACAAGGCTATCCTGACTCGAAGAGCTGGGAGCAATTGCTTGGGCGACCTGTTCTTGAGAGGGATGACTACTTTCAACTTGAGAGCATACCGTTCTACTTGAAGAACGTTTCGTGCGGTGACATCGTGCAAGCAAATATCGTGGAGAACAAAGAAATCCAGGAAGGAAAGATTTTCCAATTTCAAGAGCTGATAGATCGTGGCGGTCACAATACGTATCGCCTCATGCTCAGGGAAAAGCATCCTGACGATCCGAAGTTCACGACCAATGAGCTGTTAAAAAAAGGATTGGCAGTCGAGGAGCAATACGGCGACTTTTTTGCAGTAGATGTTCCTCAAATTGTAGATCAGGCGAGCATTGATGACTATCTTCGGGCTGAACGTCGCTCTGGGCGCTGGGAAATTCAGGACGGGTGTCTTAATGAAAAAATCACAGCACATCGAGCGAAGAAAGTTCAGTAGCTTACTAGCAGCACGTCATCAGCGCAACGATATCTTATGCAAGGAGCTGATCGCAAAAAACGTTGACCTCAATCAGGCCCGATTTATCGAGTGCCATCTTTGGACTCCGGATAAATCGGCTGCCGGGAAGACTCAACCAAGTCTACTAAGGGATTGTTAAAAGACAAAGTTACAAATCAAACATGGCTCGCTATTCTGTCGTTAGTGCGAGACTATACAGCCATGGCGAAAAGAGCGAAACTGCCGGCACGTCAAGGCTACACAGTTTCACATGCTACGGTCGCACGCCGTCTGCGAGAACTGGGCTACTGCAGCTTCATCCCGCGTTACGTCATAGGCCCCATAGGGGATCGCTTTGCCCAAGCCTTGGGTTGGACAATCGTGGACATTGACGGCCTCGGGGCTGCCCTTTGGCTGCCACCCATCGGCGAATGCTTTCAACATTTACAGACATTGGCCGATCGCCCGGTATTCTTCCCGCAGCAACTGCAGGGTGGTGTGCTGATGTTGCTGCAGCTCCTGGTGGATGTGAACAAAGTCCGGCAACCGACGCGGGCCCGCGGGTGCCGGGGCTTTGACTTCTGGAGGAATCAGGGCCGCTTCCAAATCCGCCTCTGCTAGCTCTGCCGGCAACGGCCAACTCAGCCCACTGGCGGCAAACCGTTTCAGGTACTCGTGTACCGTGCTTTGGCTGACTTGGGCGCTACG
>DATMNZ010000122.1:0-11062 GCA_035568495.1 Saccharimonadales bacterium (SeqCode)
ATCTCGTCAGTTGAGAAACATCCTCTTGCCGGCTCCATTGGTATGTGCCAGGCAGTCTCTCCAGTTCCGATGCGTAAGGTAGTCCCATAGATTCACCTGCTTACGAGGTCAAGGCCGTTTCATTTTCCCTGAGTGAGCTCAGAATTATTTGCAGCGCCGGCCACATGGACAACGGCAAGATCGTTGGCGTGAACATAGCCTTCCTCGGCCTGGGGAAGGCCGGGCGGGCGCACGCGATAGTTGCCGGTATAGCAAGCCGTGCAGTAATGGGAGCGATTGGTGCTGATGGCATCGAGCAATCCATTGAGGCTAAGATATCGCAAGCTGTCGGCGCCCACCATCTCCTGGATTTCCTCGACCGGGTAACGGGCCGCAATCAGTTCAGCTTTGGTCGGTGTGTTGATTCCATAAAAGCAGGAAGCAACCACCGGCGGGCTGCCGATGCGCAAGTGGACTTCCCTGGCCCCCGCGCTGCGGACGATCTCGACAATTCTAGCGATCGTTTCGCCCCTGACAATGGAATCGTCGATGAGGACCACTCGCATCCCCGCCAGCACACTGGGAACAGGATTCAGCTTGAGCCTCCTGCTGCTCTCCCGCAAAGGAACGCTGGGTTCAATGAATGTCCGGCCAACATAAGAATTGCGCACCAGGCCCATGCGCAGCGGGAGGCCGGTTTTTTCCTGATATCCGATGGCCGCCCACATGCTGGATTCAGGAATGGGAACGATAATGTCGGCCTCCGCTGGAGATTCGGCCGCCAGGTTGTGTCCTATCTTCATGCGCACGGAGCCCACATGGTCCCCGAAGACATAGCTATCTGGCCGGGCAAAATACACATGCTCAAAGACGCAATACGCCCTTTCTGGACTCGGACACTTCCGCACGGTACGAATGCCGGCCCCATTGATGACGATGATCTCGCCTGGTTCAACTTCACGAAGATACCGGGCGCCAACGGCATCCAGGGCACAAGTCTCGGAACAAACCACGACGGCATTACCGAGCATTCCCAGGCATAGAGGCCTGAAACCATAGGGATCACGCGCCACAATCAGTTCATCCTTGGCGAGGATGAGCAACGCAAAAGCGCCCCTGATCCGGGCCAGGGATTCGACGATTGCATCCATCAGCGTTGGTTGTTTTGAAACCCTGCATAGCTGCAGCACCACTTCGCTGTCGCTGCTGGTCAGCCACGTCGCCCCCAGGCGGCCTAATTCCATTTTTAAATCTTCGAAATTGACGATCTGCCCGTTGTGGCATAAGGCCACCTGCCCATGAGGGCCTTCCATAACGAAAGGTTGGGCGTTGCTCAATTGGCTGCTGCCCACGGTGGAGTAGCGCACATGACCGATAGCGATGCGTCCGCTTAGCGCCTTGAACGCGCTGTCGGCCATCAAATTCGTCGTGACTCCCGAGCAGCACACGCAGCGAATCTGTCCGGCTTCACTCACGGCCACTCCGCTACTTTCCTGGCCGCGGTGCTGGAGAGCCGTCAGGCCGATGCCGGTGTACTGGGCCGCATCTCCATGTCCCCAAATACCGAAGACGCCGCACTCTTCGTGAAACTTATCATTTTCGTACATGCTCACGTCACATCCGAGCTAAAACGCGCAAGCCGCCCACGAATCGGACCATTCCGCGCAGAAGGGCTGGTCCCAGGGAGTAAGATCGGAGACCTTCTTCCGGAGTGCCGTCCGGGCCGGAAAAAGGTCTCGATCCGCGCTTACAGCCGTAACATAGTGGATGGAGCCGTGAAAGCGGCCCTAGCCATTCGAATCCTGGCCCAGATTCACTGGCCATCCGCACTGGTGCTGGCGATGATCAATCCCGCGGGAAATGAATTAGCGGGAAGAGTAATGGTCTCGACATCGGCCAATCCTCCATTCGCTGTGTCACCGGTCACATGCATCACGTGTAACTGGCCGCTTCCCGGCAGAACCTCATAGAGAAACCTCTGCCTTCCATCCAGCAAGATATCGGATGCAAACAGGCCGAAGGATGAAGTATCGTGAAGGCTCAACGGTTGCAGAACGCCATTCTCATCAAGGCGATGAAGAGTGATGGACTGCCCGAAGAACCCTGAAAGCCAAACAAGCTCGCCGTCTTTCCGGATCTGGACCCAGCAGGAATCCACCGCGGCCTGGTCTAACGCTTCATGCAACAGCGCCCCATGTCCATTGCTGAAGATTCTGAAAGAAGAGCTTCCCGGCAATGCTTCCAATGAGATGATCGCCTGCCCCCGCGCGGTGGGGTTAAATCCAATTCCGAAGGGGTGCGGCGCGGTGAGTTGGTCTGTTCTCTCCAGCAGCCCACGCTCTGTGACCCGGAAGATATCAACGGTATTGGCGCTCACACGCGTGCCCATCAGAAGCTTGCTGTTCTGCGTAAACTGCAGGTCTGCTGGACCCGGCAGGCCCGGCAAGGTCACGTCTAGAGTGACAGTCGAGCCCGGAATCGGAGTAAGCTTGCCATCGTGAATGGCAAATCCCGTATAGTTGGCGGGAACGGTGGTTGCGTCACCCTGGTTGCCTACATATAACAGGCCATGAGTAACCGCCAAAGTAATCGGGACTAAACCGCCCGAAGGGACCGGGTTCCCAACTTGCTCCAATGATCCGTCACCTTTGATCCGAAAGACGGAAATGTCATTGCTCCCGATATTCACGTTATAGAGAAATTCCCCATCGCTCACCATTGTGTCCTGGGAGCAGCCTGCGAAGTTGGGATTTCCGATTCCTCCGGTGGGATAGAGCGCCTTCAGTTCCAGATGTCCGGTCTTTATATTCTGCTGAAATGCCGCGATCGCATTCGGGCCCGCCGGGTTGGTTTGGGTATAGAGCATATCCGCGAATAGCCGTTCCGTGGATAAGCCGCAAAAAATAATCGCTAGGCTCGCCAAAATGCAGCTTGTTTTCATCATTCTCATCGTCTTCTTCATAGTCTTCACCTTTCAGTGTTACTGGTTGTCATTGAGTTGAACTGCCTTGCCAGTCATGGATATGTGCCGTAGACCAGCAAAGCAATGCCGCAAAGCGCGCACAGCACTCCAGCTATTTGCAGCCGGCCGAGCTGTTCTTTCAAAATTGCTCGAGCTAAAATGATTGTTCCAGCCGGATATAAAGAGTAAATAACTGATACAATCGCCAGATTCCCTTTCCATGTCGACATAAAGTAAAGACTATGAGCAATGATATCCAGCAAGCCACCCAAGGCCGCCAGCTTGAGCGCCGGGAAGCTGGGCTTTCCTTCAAGCTTGAGCCGGGAACTTATCAGCAGCGTAAGTGTTACGGTGGCGACCCTTTCCATGACCAAAGGCCCCATGCCGGCGGAGCCGCCAGCTTTACCCAGGAAAACAAATACTCCTCCAAGGCAAAGACCTGATCCCAGGCCATATGCAATCGAGAGCGAACTCTTCTTTCGCTGCGCATTTTCTGCGCCAGCACTCTGATGCGCGAGCAAAAGAGGCGTAGTAAGCGCGCATAAGATGCCGATGACGCCTAGTGCCGGAATGCGATCGCCAGCAATAAGGCCTACGGTCACCGGAATCGCCGTGCCCACCACCGCTTCGAGCGGAGCGACTATCCCCATGGTCCCCACCGCAAACCCCTGGTAGAGAAGGTTAATATTCAGCGTGGCGCACACACCTGCGGCCAACCCCATCGCCAGTGGAGTAAGTGGAAATGAAGAAGGCCACAGGTGCGGGACAAAAAGCAGCGCGCCCAGAAGTAGAATCAGCCCGATACTTTCCGATACGAACGCCACGATGATCGATGGTGTCCGCCTTGAGGCCAAGCCGGCTACAAAGTCGCCGCCGCTCACTGAAATAGAGGCCAAGGTCGCAAATATGAGACTTATAGGCATTGAAATCAACGTTAAAGTTTCGCACCCCTTGGCCTTATTCCAGGCCTTTATTTCTTGCGTGGCGATGTGGCTAGGGAAGCGAAGATATCTCCTTTTCGCCGTGGGTCATCTGCTCCTGGGCTACATCGTCCCAACTCAGGAAACGTTGCGGGTTCTCCACGTATAGAGTGTCAATCATTGACTTGGAGAGGCCGGCCCCCTCCAGTTGCTGGCGAAACCCTGTAATCAGAAAATCCAGCCCAGGCTGGCCGCCATACGATTTCCAATATCCCTGCCTGGAGATGTCGCTGCCGAGCAAAATGCTGGATGCAAAACCTTTTTCAACCATACTCACGATGAGTTGCAGCGAGGAGCGATCGAGCCCCTTCGTCACGCGCGGCATCGCGTCGTATTCCAAAAATACACCGGTGGCTGCCAGTTCGGACTGGAACCCCAGGTCAGTGCGCCGATCGACATGGGAAAGGCCCAGGCTGCCGGCTGGAACGCCCAGATCGGTGAGAAATCTGACCTGCTCCAGGGCCATCGCTCCTTCATCGGTATGGGTCAGGATGGGCGCTCCCGTAAGAAGATGGCTGTGGGCTGCGACCCGCAGCAGTTTTTCTTCCGCCGCAGAAAAGCGCCCGGTCTGAGTACCGACTTTAATCACTCCTGCGCGGGCGGAGGAGCGCTCCACAATTGGCCCGGAATAGTTGTGGATATCCAGGCCGTCCATTAGCTCGGCAACAACGAGGCCAATTAGCTGTTCTTCACTGTACGAATAAAGCCAATGAATGTCTGGATAGTAAAACAACTTATGAAATCCAGTTGCGGAGATGACCTGCACACCCGTTCTGGCCGACAGCCGGGCCATTGATTCGGAATCCCGGCCCCAATCGATAGGACTCATTTCGACAATTGCTGAGCCGCCGGCACGCTGGAACTGCTCGACTTCGGCGCAGATGCGGTCGAAGTCGCTCAACCGGAAATCCGGATAGTGCATAACCGGCATGCCGCCTCTGATAAACAGATGGTCATGAGAATCAGTCACGCCAAGGGTCTTGGCGTCGATTCTCCCTAAGACGGTCTGGATCTGGCCGCTCTTCATAACCCTGCGACCAGGTCGATGTTCTCGTAGACCTCTTCCATCGATCGATGACCGATAATTGCGGAGCCTACGGCTTCCTCTGACAAGATGCAGTCCAATGCTTTCTTTCTCAGTTGTTCTCCTGAACCACACTCATCGAGCAGAGCTTTGGACTGGGCGAGAATGTGGCTCACCTTGCCGGGGTTGCGCTGCAAATTCCACATCCAATAATCATCGTCCCGGGGGAGATCGCTGGCGTCCCGGTAGCGGCCACACAGATAGCCGCGTTTATAAGGACCACCTACAAGAATACCTACGCCGCGCTCACCGGCCTTACGGATAGCAGGGCCACACTGGGGTTCCAAAAGATTGTATTGCAGCATGATGACATCCACCACCTGCTGTATCGCGGCATCGGCATGCAACGGCTCACTTTCAAAGCTATAGCCGACGGCCCTTACCATTCCCAATGCTTGGAGCGTGCGCAATACCGCAATGGCAGCGCCTTGCCGGACCTCAAAGAGCGACGGGGCATGGATCAGGCAGATGTCGATGTAATCGGTCCGCAAGCGGCGCAATGACTGCTGGATCTGGTCGATCATCCGGCCCGGCTCATAGAAAGCCCGGTGCGATCTCTCATCGTACTGGCCGACTTTGATGCAGTAGTATACTTTTTCGCGCATTTCAGAAAATGCATGGCCCAGCAGCTCCTGCGAACGGCTTTGCAGATAGCTCATATCGTCCCGATATTGACCATACACTACTGCAGCATCGAAAATGTTCACACCACGTTCGTGTGCGCTGCGCAGCAGCCGGACGCCCTCCGCTATTTCCCCGGAGTGCCAACGGCCTCCACCCAATTGCCAGGTCCCGAACCCAATGGTTGATACATCGAATCCGGTATTCCCGAGTTTACGGTATTTTGTTTGAACACCGGATACTGGACCCTGGGCGGCTCCAGTTCCGTTAAGCAGGCTACTCTCAAGTATATTCACGCTCATTTGATTCTCCGTTCCGGCCTTGACTACTGTGGCATTTCGGGATGACTGGAAAGATGGCTTGGAGGCCACCCAGTCCGCCTGAGGCGCCCAGTGTTTTCCTGGTTTAAACCCTAGCAATGACGAAAGGCGGTCTTCATACTCCTGCACCGCGCCCCAATCCTCGCCAATGATGAGATATCGCCATTGGGAATCCAGTGGCAATGTGAACGCGGGCAACAGCACTCCGCAGTTTTTAGAAGGCGAATAGTTCATCCCGGCGGATGCAATTGCCTCGATCGCCTCGGAAAATTCTCCGAACCGGGTGGCAGGCTGCGCATCGGCCAGCCATATGCGGTTCTGCAGATAATGGTCTCCGGCCAACCGGACCACCAGTTCGTGAAGCGCAGTGCCGGCTGTCCGGCGTATGTTCGCCTCGGTGAAAAACAATTCTCCTTCCGTGGTGACTCCGGCATCCAGATCGAAATGGCCCCGGTATCCGGAATCCTGTAGAAACAGCCCCACGGTCTCGGCCGTGCGCAGCATGTCCGCCACCACATGTGAGGCCACATTGGGTGGCGGCGTTACAATGCCGCGGAATGCCGGGCCATTGCAGAGCTGGTCGCACACGTAGGTAATGCGGACGTTTTCGTCGTCCACGAAAGCCTCGACGCTGGGCGCCTGGCAAAAGTCAAGGAACGCTTCAACCACATAAACGTCGCCTTGAGTTTTGAATTTGTCAAAATGGGCCCGAAGCTCCTGCTCAACCGTCGACGGATCTTTGAGAACCAGGCTGCCAAATCCATTGGAAGAACGATCCAGCTTGAGCAATAAGGGCCAGTAGGAGGCCTTGAGTTCCCGTACCGCGTCATAGACTTCCTGCTGCCCATGGCAGCAACGGCCTGGGGCAACCGGAAAGTTCAGTTGTGCCGCCATGTCACGGAAAGCAGACTTACGGTTCCATTCCATCGCCTGCCGCACTTTCGCGATCGGCAAGTTGGCGCCGTATCCTTCGACGGACACGTCGAGCCGCTTTACTATGTTCCATGTGGCCTCATCCAGCGCATAAGGGCACAGTTCGGGTGAATGCTCCGACACGTAATCTGCCAGCAGTGAATCGAGACCCTCGGCTTCCGGCACCGGCGTTGTACACGCACAATCGGCGGAAAAAATGCTGAGCGAATCGATCGGAGTATGCGTCATACCCGTCACATAATTGACGAAAGGCACAGGGATGCGGCTCGCGGTCACCACCGCATCCCCAGCCTCAGCAAGCCATAGTTTCCGCTGGGCAACCGCCGCTAGGCCAACGGAGTGCTGCATGGTTGGAACATTTAGCATCGTCCGATTTACAGTGTTGCCGAACAGCATCCGCGCCACGCCTTCGCTCCTTTCTTCATTGCTGCATCCAACTGGCTACCCACGGTCGACATAAAGGTGTGATCCCGCTTTGTAGTCCTCGACCATATAGCTATTCGGTTGAGGCGCAGAAGAGAGATAAGAAGGTCCTATGGGGGTCTTTCCAAACCCTCCAGGAATATCCAGCACGTAAGTCGGCTGACATAATCCCGAAAGCCGTCCGCGCAGCAAGCGCATGAGTTCCTGCCCCCGTTGGATGGTCGTGCGGAAATGGCTCGTCCCGCGGGCAAGATCCAGGTGATGCAGGTAATACGGCTTGACCCGGCGCTGAACAAATGCGCGCATGAGCCCTTCCATGTCCTCCGGCGTATCGTTAACACCGGCCAGCAACACCGACTGGCTTAAGAGAGGGATACCGTTGTCTACCAGCCGGGCACAGGCCGCGGTGGCTTCCTCCGTTAGTTCTTTGGCATGGTTGCAATGCAGCACAATATAGACCGCGGCGCGGCCTTTCAGTCCTTTGACGAGGTCGTCTGTGATTCTCGAAGGATTCGCCACCATATAACGGGTATGGATGCGAATCACCTGGACATGCGGCATCTCGTGGAGCGCTTTGAAAATCGGAATCAGTTTGGCATCAGAGAGAATCAGGGGATCACCACCGGAAAGAATGACCTCCCAAACCTCCTTGTGGTCCGATATGTACTGCAAAGCCGCCGCCAGCTCGGCTGCGCTTAGCGATTCGCCGCCGGTCCCTACTTTCTCCCGGCGAAAACAGAACCGGCAGTAAACCGGACAGACATGAATCGGCTTCAGCAGCAGCCGGTCTGGATATCGGTGCGTTATACCGGGCACAGCCGTATAGGGATCGTCACCGATTGGGTCCGCCAACTCTCCGGGCGCGATGAGCAACTCCTCTGGCGACGGAACGAATTGGCGCGCAATCGGATCTGAAACCCCGGGTTGAATCAATTCCAAAAAATGAGGAGAGATCGCTACGCTGAGGGACTCTTCGACTTCCTCGATAGCGCTCTGCTGCTCCGGGCGAATCAGCCCTAGCTCCACCAACTGCTGAGCGGTCCGCACCGTCTTGTTCGTGAGCGTTGCCGTCCCCGGCGCGCCCATTATTCAACCTCTACTTCTACTGCTATTTCATCGGCAGTTGAAATGGCTTTCAACACTTTTTCCATCAGCTTCTCAAGCGTTGCCCGGGGAAACCGCTCCGGATCGTGGTCCATTACAAATGTCGCCCCATAGCCATGGCCATCTCCGTCAAAGTTCAAGAGTTTTTTCATAAACTCTCTTGCCTCTGGGACCCTGTGGGCATGACGGCGCTTGATGACGTCTACGATGTTCAGGAAGTGATAGGCCTCATCGCGCGCGACCCTTCTGATCCATTCGACAAAGATCGGATTGCCAAATGACCCAAACATGGGGAAGTCAATGCGGCAGGAGTTGGCGGTCGTGATCTCGTCATAGGCCAGCACCAGGCAAATCGAGAACTCATCGCGCAGAAAATCTTTGACCGGCCCAAAATCGACCGGACGGCTGGTCACCCGCTTATGGAGCGCATCTTCGTCTTCTGGTCCGCACATCGCCAGCAAACGGCGATAGCCTACGTAGTGATTGAGTTCGTCCCGCCGCCAAGTCTTCTCGAACTCGCCAAACTCCGGCGTGAATGACATTCCGTTTTTTGTTCTTTCTGCCAGGTAAATGCAGAAGTTCTCGGAATCGAACTCCGTATTCATGTCAAACTCCAAGAGCGCCACATGCTTTTGCAGTTCGTCATCGGCCAGGGAAATGTCCGCACGAGTCAATCCACCAATAAGGTCTAAAGATTGCCAAGGTTTGCTACGGGGAAACACCGCTGCCATTGTGCTCATAATCTCCGTCAACTTTCGTTAAAATGTTTGTGATCGCGGCAGGCGTGGCCCAGGTGGGCGCAGTGTTTGCGCGCACACCTATGGGGCCCCTTCATGCCGGCTCCGGAACGTCCTTATCTCTCGCCGGGTGTTATTAACGCCGGCCGTTCGAATCTTCGCCGGCGATATCTACACGTTGTAGTCCGATGGCGGAGAGCTGCGACCCTGGAATATCAACGGTCTGCACATCTTCGACACCTGCTTCTGCCAGGCTGTCATTGAGTCTCATTGCGTGTAGCTTGTTGCCAAACGACTTGAGAACATACAGGAACCGCTCGTGGGCGTCGAAGGTGAGATCGGCCGCTCCAGCTCCGAGTCCTGCGGTTCCATGAGCGCTGACCCTCGTCAAAGCCCCCTGTTGGTCGATTTGGTAAAGAGTTATCGAGGCCGACATCGGGGCCGACACCCACGCCTTGGATCCATCCTTGCTGATCACTTCCCAGCAGGAATCGATCGAGGGAACGTCCGTGATTGTGTTGACCACGCTAATATCGCCCGAATCGGATATAGCGTAGGAGGCTGCTCCGGGAAGAAACGTGAGGGCGCCCATCAGTTGCGATTTCCGCACCGGGTTAAATGCCAGCCCCAGCACGCCCGGCTGCCCCGGCAGCTCCGCGGTGCGCGTCAGCAACCCACTCCGCTCCACCTGGAAGACATCGACTTTACCTGCAATACCCCGTGACCCAGCGAGAAGACTGCCATCGTCATTGAACAGGACAGTGGCGGGATGGTCGAGCACATTGAGGGTGACCGTGGAACCGGCGATAGGTTCAAGGCGGCCCTCATCAATTCGAAACCCGGTGTAATTGGCGGGAATGACGGAATCATCTCCAATGTTGGCCACGTACATCAAATTGCCATGAATAGCGATACTCACGGGCCCGTTTCCGCCTGAGGGTATCCCATGGCGCACCAGGTCCAATGACCCATCCGCATTGACTGAGAATACAGACAGGTCGTTGCTTCCTGGATTGACCACAAATAAAAAGTGTCCATTCCAGGCGATCGCCGACTGCTGCACAGCGATGATGTTGTCCGTTGCCTGGCCAAGCCCTCCGGTGGCATAGCTACCCGTATATGTCAGCTGCCCCGTTTCAGCACTCACCTCATAAGCAACGACCGAATTCGGACCACTAGGGTTGCTGAGGGTATAGATAAAACTCTTTCCATTACGGGCGCCGCCATCGGCGCCAAAAGCCAGCATGGACATTACAAGGAAGAACAGGGACAAAAGAGCAATGCGGCGCTGTGACCTGTAGAACGACATGAGTTGGAGCCTCCAGGGTAATGAAATTTTGGAATGCACTGTTCTTCGACAGCTGGCAAGAACGAGAGATAGATTCTGGCCGTCAGTAAAAGTGACGGCGCAGTAAAATATTTGTTCAATTATTTTATAGATGGCTATCAGATGAAAAATATTGTCATCTTCAATATTCCATAAGGGTTGAGGAAGTGTCATTTTGGAACTACTAACTTATGACATACGTATCTTATTTAGCACCCTATTAGCATCCTATTCTCGAACTATGCGCGCCGCCCAATATAGTTCCATGAAGGAACGGCGAGTGGCGCACAACTATGCATGGATTCCAGAAACGGTTCCAATTTGGAATCCGGACAGCGCTATTGCCCAAAATGGGTCGTCTGAGGATTATGCCCGTACACGGACGGAGACTCGCCCAAGAAAGGCAAGCAAAAGATTATTCGCAGTAGGGATGAGCGGGAATTCTGAAAGTGCGGCAGGCGAAACCTTGCGCTTGGGCCGCCTGACATCTACACAAGGTTGCTGGCGGAGAGAGTGGGATTCGAAACCGCCTGAAAACGTAAACTGAAGGACTTACAGCGCACAGGTAGCGACCCAAAGCAACGTAAGTCCA
>DATMNZ010000123.1:0-16216 GCA_035568495.1 Saccharimonadales bacterium (SeqCode)
GCCCGCTACGAAGAAATCGTGCGCGCCCTCATGGTAAGCCTCGCGAACAACAGCCAGCCGCCCCGGTGGAAGAAGGAGAGCTTCTTCACCCGCTATGCGCAGCCTGCGGGAGGAAAGTAGGGTCGTCTCTCAATGGGCTATTTGCCTGTGACCGCCTGGTGTTCCGTATCCTGCCAAGAGGCGACGCCCTGTAGGACGTAAGCGACGCCATCGACGCGGATAGGCAAGAGCCAGTGCTTGTCCGGATGAGAAGCGCCACCGGCCTTCGTTTCGCCACGCGGTTCAAGCCAGGAATAGCTGGCGCCGTGCGAGACTTGTATCCACTGGCCAGGGCCGGCATCGAGCGATGCGCGATGCGTCTGCCCCCAGTGGCGCCAGGTGTCGCTGGCGGTGTTGGCCCATGTTCCTGTCTTGCCGATCCGTATCTCGTCTTCGCCCTTCAAGCCGATGATGGTGATGTCGTGGCCGCCGGGGTCCAATAGCAGGACCGCCGGGATAGCGCCTTGCGAGACGATGAACTGAATGCCGTCCGGTAAATCTTCCGGTGGCACAAGATACGTGATGTAAGCGCCGTCGGCGGCCGGCTGGTATTGAAAATGGCCGGTGATGGCGGTCCGGGTCGCCCCGAGCGCAACCTCAATCTGCCAGGCGCCGGTGAAAGCCGGCTTGTCGGCCTTGCGCATTGCTTCGGTGGGGGCGTGGGGACCGACGGCTAAACGTGGATCGAACCAACCAAATGTCTGTTCATGGTCGATGACAGTCCAGCGTGCCGGGCTTTTCGGGTCCTTCGCTGCTTGCGGCTCCGGGACGGTGGTGGTCGAGAGCGATTTGTACCAGCTATCCGCATTCAAGTCGGCTTGTACGCCGGTGGGGCCGATGCGGATGAAGGGGCGGCCTGCGGCATCGAAAATCGTGAGGACCTTCTTGCTCCGATTGGCGATGAGCACCTGGGGCGCCAGGGTTTCGGCGATCTCGACCGTTATCCCGCTGAGCGCGGGGGACAGCTTGTCGAGCACAGGGTGGACCGGGTTTGTGCCGGGACCATGCGCGAATGCCATGCCTGAGGACATGGCACACGCGAATGCAGCGAGCAGGGCGAGAAACGTTCTATGGTATGACATCGGCAGTCTGAGTCACAGCAGCGCCGCTGACGAGCACTGGGGCGGAGACCGACGGCACCAGGCCCGCCGGCGTCTTCTGATTGATGAAAAGCATGTACGCGCCGGGCGGCGTGACCGACTGATTGGCGGTCATAGCCACGGCCAGTGTGTTGTTGTCTGTCACCGTAAACGGCAGCACGACGCTGCGTTGGTCGCCATCCACATCATGGGTGATGGCGGTGCGGCGGACGAGCACGACGCTATCGATGGCGCTGGCCTGCGGCGTGGAAACGGTAAAGCGGGAGCCAGGCGCAACGCTCGTAGGGGCAGCCGTGATCGCCGGCCGGGCGCCGAACATGTAGGGCGGATAGTAGATCTCGAAGGATGGATCCCTTCCGTCCGGTGAAGAGCCGGGGACCTGGAAATTAAAGAGATAGCCAGTATTGATCGGTGCGTGGCCACCCACGAGCACCGAGCCGTCTTGGAGTAGCAGCGCGCTGTTGTGGTAGGTGCGCGCATGGTTCTGTCCCGCCATGCGCGTCCATGTCTGCGTGTTGGGGTCGAACAATTCCGTAATCATCACCGGGTTGCCGAGGCCGGGTATCACCACCTCGTCATCCGACGAGCCGGAGAACACCATCACCTTTCCCGTCGGCAGCAGGGCCGGGGTGCCGTACCAGCGCGGCTGGTCCATGGGCGACGTCAGTTGGGACGAATAGGCCATCGTGCCGCTGCTCAGGTCGATCGTATCGACTCGGGAAAGGGTGGTCGCGACAACGGTTCCGGGATTGGTGGCGGCCGCCGCAGTGAGTGTGCCGCCGGCAATCAGGAACTGCGCCTTCGTGTAGTTGCCTGCGGAATCCGGCGTAAGGGGCAGCATCAGATCGAAGGTGGAGCCGCGCATGCCGCTGCCGATCGCGGTATTGATCTGGCTGCTGAGCGAGCTGCCGAGGTTGAGCGTTGCCAGTAGCTGGGAAATCACGGTACCGGGATTGCTGAGTGTCTGGCCGACCAAGCTATTGACCACATTCGTTACAGTGAGCGCCGCCAGTGGATTGGAGGGGCGGATCGCGCTGACGATCTGTCCGGCGCCCACCGTATTCAACTGCAGCGGCATGCCGGCGTAGGCGAGGTCGGTCCAGCTCCGCGCCATCGGATCATAGGCAGTAACGATGTTCCAGAGAGGCTGATCGATGCTTTCGCCGGCCGGGCTGAAGGCCTGGCCGCCGGCGCCGTAGAGGACCTGCCCGTTGGGCAGCAGATGCATGCGCGGAAAGAGCGGCAGGGAGCGTTGCGCGGCCGCCCCGTTATCATTCCAAGCGCCGTTGTAAAGATGGAAGGTTTCGGTGTTGACGACGTTTTGGCCGGAAGTCAGCGGATTGGACGGATAGATGGGTTTGACGAGCTTGGTGACGCCGCCGAAGACTTCCACATCGCCGTTGCCGAGCGAGGTCAGGGACGGATACCAGCGCGCGTAATTCATGCTGCCGGTTTGCGCCCAGCCGTTCTGGTTCTCGTCGAAAATGCGCGCTGCCCGCAGGCCCTGGAGCTCCGCCAGGCCCAGCGTGAAGGGGCTCTGATCGACGGTCAGGGTCACGCCGGGTTCTGCGAAATAATTGGTGCCGCCGACAGCCATGACGCGGCCGTCATAGAGGTTGACGAGATCGGAGCAGAACAGAGCGCCGCTGTCTGGCCGAGTGGCGGTTCCGCCCGTGTTCAGAACGCAGCCTGGAAGCAGACATTGGGCTGGTTCCGCGGCGCCGCCATCCGGCGGGCCGGGCACCGTCCAGGTTGCGGCTGCTGTCGATTGATCCATGGTGAGCACTCGGGACTGATCGTTGATGAGCGTGCCGCCGCCTTCGATCAGGATCGAGAACTCGATGTTCTCCGTGCCTTCAAGGTTGTTGTAGTACATGATCCTGCCATCGGGCAGGTTGGCCAGACTGGTGCCGGCCGGTTTGCACTCGAGCGCGCCGGTCGTCGGATCGGGCGCGCAATTGCCGTTCGCCGGTGTCTGATTGAGCGGGTTGGCGACCGGAATGCCACCAGTTTGGCCGGGCGTACCCGCGACTGTGTAAATGACGGGCTCGACGAAAACCGGGGCAAAGCCGCCGATCTGGGCGCACTGGGCCGGCGCGCATTGCGCAGCGGCAATCGAGGGCAGGGGCGCGGATGAAGATGCGCCCTGGGTTAGCGGCGGTAGGGTTTGTGCCACGGCGCTACCGGCGACCAGGGCCGACAGCACCATGAGGAAGGCGAATGGAGAGCGCATGCTCGTTCCTCCATGTAACGGTTCTTTGTCGAGGATAGTATACGCAACTCTCCGGGTTTAGTAATGGTAGAGTTCGCCGATGCCGCCGCCGCGCTAGGAGTCGTGCGCACCACGCTTTCCGAAATCGTTAAACACGAATTGCACATACCATTTACGCCCGCTTCTCCTTGGGACGCATCGTTCTTGCCAGATATTTTTGATCCAGCGCCTGCCGAACCAGGGTCTTGATGAGCGCCTGCCGGCTGATATTCAAATCCTTGGCCGCAATATCCAGTTCTTTCAGCATGGAAGACGTGAAATCAACATTCACCCGCTGAACCGGTTTCATCATCTGCCCTGCATTAGTAAAGAAGCTCGAAACATCCTGGCCACGATCGGCCCGGACGGCAATCGCCTCGGCAGAAACTGGCTTTCGGCTTTTACGAGTGCTTTTCATTCCGGTATAACAGTTATACCATCTGGCAGGTTCTGCTGAGTGTGCAGCAGGATCGGGATTCACAGCCGGCATCACAGCCGAGAGGCGCTTGACATGCGTTACGTTACGCGTTACGGTGAATGGTGATCCAATCGATCCGCCACAAAGGTTTGAAGCGCCTTTATGAAGATGACAATCCGCGTGGCGTAATTGGCGAGCACACGCAGAAGCTGCGTGACGTGCTGACGCGCCTCGACGCTGCAAATGTTGTCGGGGATATGTCTTTGCCGGGTTTTCATTTGCATCCGCTCACGGGTGAATACAATGGTTTTTGGGCGGTGACAGTCCGCGCCAACTGGCGGGTGATTTTCCGGTTTGCCGACGGCGATGCGTTCGATGTCGATTATGTCGATTACCACTGAACGGAGGCTGCACCATGCCGATGAAGAACCCACCACACCCCGGCGGATTTGTTTTACGCCAGTGTATCGAGCCGTTGGGCTTGACCATTACAGGCGCCGCCGCTGCGCTGGGAGTCACGCGCACCACGCTCTCCGAGCTGGTCAACGGAAAGCGCGGTATTTCTCCTGAAATGGCCGTGAGATTATCGCAAGTGTTTGGTGGCAGCGCGGTAAGCTGGCTTACACAGCAGGCGCAATTTGACCTTGCCCAGATCAAGCCGGACCGCATCAAACTCAAACGGTTGGCATTGGCGTAACTGCGTCTTCCGTCATCGGCCCGCTTGTAGCTGCATGATGCCTCCGCAAAATCTCCGTGACTTGCATCGTAGACCTCAAAACGCAGCGGAGCCGGTTCCTCGCTCCCGCTCGCGCCAAAACCGCGCGATCGTGAGCTTCGGAATGACAAGATTGAGAGAGTGTCGCTGAAAACTGCAACATGCGAGAGGAACGTGTATTAAGTAGACGTCCCGCGCGTAGCGCGCTCAGTCTGGGTCCCTGCCGGGCAAGGAACAATACTCTCTTTGCCAACCTGTTATAAAATTCCCCAGCCGGAGCGTGTCCCCGATGCATACGATGATGGAGTATCCCCTCACCCTGGCGCCTCTGCTGGAGCGCGCTGGGAAGTCCTTTGGCGGGGCGGAAATTGCCTCGCGCCTGCCCGACCGCTCCTGGCGCCGCTACGACTACCGTGAATTCCGCCGCCGTTCGCTGGCCCTGGCCGAGTGCCTGCTGGCCGCTGGAATCAAGAAGCACGAGCGCGTCGCCACCCTGATGTGGAACCACTACGCGCATTTTGAGACTTACTTCGGCGTGCCGCTTAGCGGCGGCATCCTGCATCCGCTGAACCTCCGGCTCCATCCCAATGAGATCGCCTTCATCGTGAACCACGCCCAGGACCGCTTCCTGATCGTCGATGACGTGCTGCTGCCGGTGCTGGAAAAGTTCAGGGAGCAGGTCCGCTTCGAGCGTATCTTCGTGGTGCGCCACAGCGGCCCTCTGCCACCGGGCATGGAAGATTACGATGAATGGCTCAAGCAGGCCACCGGCAACGTCACCTTGCCGGCGCTGGCAGAGAACGACGGTGCTTCTATGTGCTATACATCGGGCACCACCGGCAATCCGAAGGGCGTAATCTATGCCCATCGCACCGTCGTGTTGCAGAGCATGGCCGCCGCCATGGTTGATACCACCGCCATCTGCCGCCGCGACAACATTCTGGTTGCGTCTTCTATGTTCCACGTGAACGGATGGTGCCTTCCCTACGTGGCCGCCTTGGTGGGCGCCAAGCTCGTCTTGCCCGGCCCGTTGCTCGATGCCGAGAGTGTGCTCAACATCCTGGAAGACGAAAAGATCACCATCGCCTGCGGCGTGCCCACCATCTGGATGGCGGTGGTGGAAATGTTGGAGAAGCATCCGGGACGATGGAAGCGCGCCCATGATATCCGTGTGATGTGCGGCGGCAGCGCCGCCCCCGAGTTCCTGATTCGCGCCCTCGATCGCCATCGCATTCGTCTGATTCATGCCTGGGGCATGACCGAGACAGCGCCTACCGCGACCGTCAGCCGCCTGCAGCCGGAAATGGACAACTGGCCCGAAGACCGCAAATACGCGGTGCGCGCCAAGCAAGGCTGGCCCCTGCCGTTTGTCGAGCTGCGCATCATGACGCCCGCGGGCGAGGCCCCGCACGACGGCCAGGCCGTCGGCGAACTCGAATGCCGGGGCGCATGGATCGCCGGCAGCTACTACAACGCGCCCGGCACCGATGACCGCTGGAGCCCCGACGGCTGGTTCCGCACCGGCGACATGGCCGCCATCGACCCGGATGGCTGCATCCGCATTGCCGACCGCAGTAAAGACATGATCAAATCCGGCGGCGAGTGGATCAGCTCCGTCGATCTGGAAAACGCCCTGATCAGCCACCCGGCGGTGCGCGAAGCCGCAGTGGTCGCCATCCATCACCCCAAGTGGCAGGAGCGGCCGCTGGCCGTAGTGGTCCTCAGAGACCATGAGAAATCTTCTCCGGAAGAGCTGCGCTCCTTCCTCGGCGAACGCTTCGCCAAGTGGCAGTTGCCGGATGACGTTGTCTTTGTCAACCAGTTGCCCCATACCTCCACCGGCAAGCTACTCAAAGCAGAGTTGCGCAAACAATATGCGACGTGGAAGTGGAGCGGCGTATAATCATCCGTTGATCAACCGACTCATCATCTCCAACCTGCTGCATCGTCCGATCCGCACGCTGTTGAGCGTGCTGGCCATCGGCGTGGAAGTCACCATGATGCTCACCCTGGTGGGCATCAGCTATGGCACGCTGCACGGAGCGGCCCGCCGCGCCCAGGGCGTGGGCGCCGATGTGCTGGTGCGCCCTCCGGGGGCCAGCGTGCTCTCGTTCAGCACCGCTCCACTGAGTGAAAATCTGCTGGGATTCTTCATGAAGCAGCCGCACGTGACCTTCGCCACGGGCACCATGATTCAACCTCTGGGCGGCATCGATTCGCTCACCGGCATCGACGCCGGCCAGTTTGACCGGTTGAGCGGCGGATTCACCTTCCTACGGGGCGGCCCCATGACCCGCGACGATGAGATCATTGTCGATGAGTACTACGCGCGCGAGCACCGCCTGCAGATCGGCAGCACCATCACCCTGGTCAACCATCCGTGGCGGGTGGCCGGTGTGTATGAATCAGGGAAGCTGGCGCGCATCTGCCTGCGCCTGCCGGTGATTCAAGACCTTACCGGCAACCCCAAAAAACTCAGCCAGATTTATCTGAAGGTCGATGATCCGGCCCACGCCCGCGCAGTAGTGGACGACCTGCGCGCCAAGCTGCCCGGTTATTCCATCTATACGATGGAAGAGTTCACATCTCTGCTCACCATCAGCAGCGTAGGGCTATTGCGGAACTTCATCGGCGTAGTCATCGGCGTGGCCGCCATCGTCGGCTTCATCGTGGTGTTTATGGCCATGTACACGGCAGTAATCGAACGGACGCGCGAGGTCGGCATCCTCAAGGCCCTGGGCGCATCGCCCGCGTACATCCTGAACATGCTGTTTCGCGAGACCCTGGTGCTGGCGGCCGCAGGCGTGCTGCTGGGCATCCTCATGACCTACGGGACGCAATGGCTGATGGCCCACGCCGTGCCCGCCTCGTTGACCCAGGAAACGGTCTATTGGTGGTGGCCCATCGCCGCCTTGATCGCCATCGGCGGAGCGCTGTTGGGCGCAATTTTTCCCGGCATCAAGGCCGTCAACCAGGATGCGATTCAAGCGTTGGCCTACGAATAATTCAAAGAATACGAAATCCACGGCGTAGAGACGTAACTTGTTACGTCTACGGCCGGCGGACGTAAACACCCTCAAAGGAACACAAGCCAGCCAGACGAATGAAATAGCGAATGTTCCAATGTTCGCTCGGTGCTCTTCTGAACCTGCATGGGTGCGTAAATCCGCCGACCTTAGACGTAACAAGTTACGTCTCTACGCCGTGGTTCATGCACCATGGAGAATATTTTCCCAATTTCTCCATGCAAGAAATGCTGATTGCAGCGATCCATGTATTAGCGCATGACGCTATTCAAACAGAAATACCGCATCGAGAGCATACGCTGCCGAAGCTGGGATTACACGGGCAGCGGACTGTACTTCATCACCATCTGTACCCAGCATAGGAAGCCGTATTTTGGAATGGTGCGGGACGAAACCATGCATCTCTCCACCATCGGACGGATTGCCGGGAAGCAATGGACGGAACTGCCTGAACACTTCGATGACGTGACCCTCGATGAGTTTGTGGTAATGCCGGACCACTTCCAAGCGATCATCGCGATCAGGGGGCCTAAGAATTTGCCCCGTTTGATCAGACCGGGCCTGCCATTGCGCGAGCCGCTGCGGGCTCCCGAGACGCGCTCACTTGGAAATGTAATCCGGCAATATAAGGCCGGCGTTTCCCGGTGGTGCAATAAGGCCGGAATTCCATTTGCATGGCAGGCAGGATTTCATGACCGCATGATCTTCACGAGTTCGCTGGAAGGAGTCCGGCAATATATCAGGGATAATCCGAAGAATTGGGGGAAGGCCAGGGGATGATTGGGAAAATTGATGTGTCCAGAGGATTAGAAGGAACCGTAGAGTGCGCGTGATATCCAACGCTGGCAAATAACACGAAACCTTCATTGTCTGACTTCGTATCGATGGTCGTGTTCCGCGCGGGTGTTTACGTCCGCCGGCCTTTAGACGTAACAAGTTACGTCTCTGCCGTGATTTTCGTTGCCCTTCTGTCCCCCGCAACGCATTTCATAAAAACCTTGTACAATTCTCTGCCTGTAGAATTACCAT
Organism: Saccharimonadales bacterium (SeqCode); assembly: GCA_035568495.1. Classification (GTDB taxonomy): domain Bacteria; phylum Acidobacteriota; class Terriglobia; order Terriglobales; family Acidobacteriaceae; genus Angelobacter. Next base: position 8,579 of record DATMNZ010000123.1, read on the forward strand.
CCAAAAGTCCCGTTGTACCCAAGCTGCGCGAAGAGGTGATTCATGCCGAACCACATCAATGTCACCATCAACGGTGTCGCCCATCAGAGTGAAGTCGAACCCCGCTTGCTGCTGGTCCATTATTTGCGCGACGTTGCCGGTCTCACCGGGACGCACGTCGGCTGCGAAACCAGCCTGTGCGGCGCCTGCACGGTGATGCTTGACGGACAGGCGGTGAAATCCTGCACCGTGCTGGCCGTGCAATGCGATGGCAGCAAGATCACCACCATCGAGGGTTTGGCCACCAATGGCAAGCTGCACCCGGTGCAGGAAGGCTTCTGGGAAGAACATGGACTGCAATGCGGCTACTGTACGCCCGGCATGATCATGACGGCGGCCCAGATTCTCGAACGCAACCCTGACCCCAGCGAAGCGGAAATCCGGCACGGCCTGGAAGGCAATCTCTGCCGCTGTACCGGTTATCAGCATATTGTCCAGGCAGTGCAGTACGCTGCTAAAAAGATGAAATCCAATTCGGCTGTTGCCCGGTAACCCCTGGAGACTCCTATGGCAGAAAAGTATGTTGGCAAACGAGTAAAGCGCACCGAAGACCCGCGCCTCATCCAGGGTCTGGGACACTATGTTGACGATATCAAGCTGCCCGATACGCTTCATGCGGTCTTCGTGCGCTCGATATACGGACACGCCCGCATCAAGAGCATCGACACCAGCGCCGCCGCCAAGGCCCCCGGCGTGGTGGGCGTCTATACGGGAAAAGACATCGTCGCCGCGAAGATCGGCCCGGTACCCTGCGCTGCCGCCATTCCTGACCTCAAGACGCCCGACTACCGCGTGCTGGCCACCGGCAAGGCGCTGTTCGTCGGCCACCCCATCGCCGTCGTCGTGGCCACCAGCCGCTACGCTGCCAAAGACGCCGCTGATCTGGTGCAGGTGGAGTACGACGAACTTCCCGCGGTCATAGATCTGGAAAAAGCGGCCGCCGGCGGACCCGTGGTGCATGAACAGTTCGGCACCAACGTGGCCTACAAACTCACGGCGGGCGAAGGCGATGTCGAAGCGGCGTTCAAGGGCTCCGACAAGGTAATCAAGCAGAGGCTGGTCCACCAGCGTCTCGTGCCCCTGGCCATGGAGCCTCGGGGCGTGCTGGCGCGCTATTATCCGGGCGAGCAGGAACTCACTCTGTGGACTTCGACCCAAATTCCTCACCTGTGCCGCACGCAGGTGGCGGTGATGCTGGGCGTCCATGAGAATAAGGTTCGGCTGATCACCCCGGAAGTCGGTGGCGGCTTCGGTTCCAAGCTCAACGTCTACGCCGAAGAGGCCCTGCTCGGCTGGCTATCGATGCAGACCGGCAAGCCCGTCAAATGGATCGAGACCCGGCGCGAGAACATGCAGGCCACCATCCACGGCCGCGCGCAGACCGGCTATGTCGAGATTGGCTTCAAAAAAGACGGCACGCTCACCGGCCTGCGCTATAACGTATTCGCCGACATGGGCGCATACTTCCAGTTGCTGACCCCGGCCATTCCCACGCTCACCGGACTGATGCTTTCCGGCTGTTATAAAATTCCCGCGATCCAGATCAACGTGACCGGCGTCTTCACCAATAAGATGTCCACCGACGCCTATCGCGGCGCCGGACGCCCCGAAGCCACATACGTAGTGGAGCGGGCGCTCGATCTGGTGGCCGCCGATCTGGGCAAGGACCCGGTTGAAGTCCGGCGCAAGAACTTCCCTGCCCCCAATGAATTTCCCTTCAAGACCGCTACCGGGCTCTTTTACGATACCGGCAACTACGAAGGCGCGCTCGCCAAGGCGCTCAACATCGTCGGCTACACAAAGCTGAGAGAAGAGCAGGCCAAGGCGCGCAAGGAAGGCCGCTTCTTCGGCATCGGCGTTTCGACGTATGTAGAAATCTGCGCCCTGGGCCCGTCACAGGCCATGCCCGCCGGTGGATGGGAGAGCGCCACAGTACGGGTTGAACCCACCGGGGCGGTCACCGTGCTCACCGGCTCATCGCCCCACGGCCAGGGACAAGAGACATCGTTCGCGCAAATCGCCGCCGATCATCTGGGCGTCGATCTCAATGCGGTCACCGTCATCCACGGCGATACGTCGATTGTGCAGTATGGCATCGGCACCTTTGGCAGCCGTGCTACGGCCGTCGGCGGCACCGCGGTTTACTACGCGCTGGAAAAGCTCAAAGAGAAGGCCACCAAGATGGCGGCCCACGTTCTTGAAGCCGACGCCACTAAGATCACATTCGCCGGCGGCAAGTTCACCGCCCCCAATGGCAAGTCAACGACGATCCAGGAAATTGCGCTGGGCGCCCACGTGGCCAAGACGCTGCCGCCGGATATGGAACCCGGCCTCTCTGCAACGTACTTCTTCGAGCCTAAGAATTTCACCTTCCCCTTTGGCACGCACATCGCCGTGGTGGAAATCGACCGCGAAACCGGCGAAATCCAGTTCAAGCGCTACGTGGCGGTGGACGATTGCGGCAAGGTCATCAATCCCCTGCTGGTCGATGGACAGGTACATGGCGGCATCGTGCAGGCCCTGGGCCAGGCGATGTACGAAGAAGCCGTCTATGACGATCAGGGGCAGCTACTGACCGGGACGCTCATGGACTACGCCATCCCCAAAGCTGAGATGGTCCCACACATGGAGCTCGACCGCACCGAGACGCCCACCGACGTGAACCCTATGGGCGTGAAGGGCGTAGGCGAAGCGGGCACCATCGGCGCAACCCCGGCCATTGTCGCCGCCTTGGTGGATGCGATGGCCCCGTTGGGCATCCGCCATCTCGATATGCCGGTGAAGCCGGAACACCTGTGGCGCATCATTCAACAGAGCCAGAAGAAGCCGGCATAGACTGGGCCGCTGAATCGGAGAACTAATATGATTGCCAATCAATTTGAATACGTCGCTGCCAAGAACCTCGATGAAGCGCTCTCGCTGCTGGCCAAGCACAAAGACAACGCCAAGCTGCTGGCCGGCGGACACAGCCTGATTCCTTCGCTCAAGCTGCGCCTGGCCCAGCCCCAGCTCCTCATCGACATCAGCCGCATCAAAGACCTCTCGTACATCAAAGAGGAAGGCGGCCAGATTCGCATCGGGGCCATGACCACGCACTACCTGTTGGAATCATCGGCGCTGTTGAAAAAGATTTGTCCACTGCTGCCGGAAACGGCAACCAACCTGGGCGATATCCAGGTGCGCAACCGGGGCACGATTGGCGGCAGCCTGGCCCATTCCGACCCGGCAGCCGATTGGCCGGCAGCCATCATCGCCCTCAGCGGAGAGATGGTCGCAGCCGGCCCCAAAGGCGGACGCTCCATCAGCGCCGACAAATTCTTCGTCGATCTGTTAACCACCGAGCTACAGCCGGGCGAGATACTTCAGGAAATCCGCATCACCCCGGCGAAAGGCAAAGTCGGGCAGGCATACATGAAGGTACGGCATCCTGCGTCGGGATTCGCCATGGTCGGCATCGCCGTCAACCTGGTCCTGGATGGCGCAGGTAAGTGCCAATCCGCGGGCGTTGGAGTGACCGGCGTGGCGGCCAAGGCCTATCGCGCCAGCGAAGTGGAAAACGCCCTCAAAGGAGCAACGCTCGACGCCAAAACCATCGCCGCAGCCGCAGCCCACGCCGCCGACGGCGTAGAGATCAACAGCGACCTTGCGGCCTCCGCCGATTACCGCAAACAACTGGCAACGGTGTATACGCGACGGGCCATTGAGGTGGCGGTGGGGAGAGCCAAGTAAGATCAGATTGGGTAAGTGGGTAATTTGGTAAGTGGGTAATTGCTGTGGCGGTTGCAGCTCAATTACCCAATTACTAAATTACCCAATTACCAAATCAGATTTACCCACTTACCAAATTACTCAATTACCAAATTCCCTATGAAGATCGAAGGCACCCAGCAAATCCCGGCTCCCCGTGAGCGCATCTTCCAGGCGCTTATCGATCCTTCTATTCTGCAGAAGTGCATTCCCGGATGCGAGCAACTGGAGAAATCCGGTGAGAACCAATACAGCGCCAAGCTTTCCGCCGGCGTGGGCACCATCAAAAGCGTATTCACCGCCACCGTCACCATGCAAGATATGATTGCGCCCTCACACTACAAGCTGGTCGTGGAAGGCAAGGGCCAGCCGGGTTTTGTGAAAGGCTCCGGAGAGTTGGACCTGGCGGATAAAGATGGCGGCACGGAAATCAAATACACCGGCGAGGTCAACATCGGCGGCATGCTGGCCAGCGTCGGCCAGAGGATGATCCAGGCCACGGCCAGCATGATGGCCGGGAAGTTCTTCAAGGCGCTGGAGGCGGAGACGGTAAGCGAGCTGTAACCCATGAACACGCTGGCTGACCTCGCGCAGCAATATCTCAAGTTTCCCAAAGACACGGCCTTTGCCTCCCGGCGCGGATACCGCACGCTCCGCTGGAGCTACCGGCAGACTGCTGAACTGGCTTTCCGCTTTGCCCGGGAGCTTGAAGCACGCGGCATCGGCAAGGCCGACCGTGTCCTGCTGTGGGGCGACAATGGCCCGGAATGGGTGGCCGCCTTCGCCGGCATCATGTTGCGCGGGGCCGTGGCTGTGCCCATGGACCGCATCGCCTCTCCCGACTTCATGCAGCGCGTGACCGATGATGTGCAGGCCAAGCTGGTGCTGTGCTCTACAGCACTGGTGGAAGCCTGCGGCAAGTGGCCGCATCTGGAACTCGAAGAGATGAGTTCGACCCTGGCGCGTCACTCCTCAGCCGCCTATCCGGCAGCAGCTCTGACCGGCGGCGACACTGCGCAGATCGTCTTTACTTCCGGAACCACGGCTGAACCGCGCGGCGTGGTGCTGACCCACGGCAACCTCATGGCCAGCCTGGGACCGATTGCGCGCGAGATTCCTAAATACCTTAAGTACGAACGTATTTTTCATCCCATACGTTTTCTGCATCTGCTGCCCTTGAGCCACGTCTTTGGGCAGTACATGGGCATGTTTGTTCCGCCGTTGATCGGCGGTACGGTGATTTTTCAGGAGAGCTTCAACCCGCGCGAAGTCATTGAGGCCATCCGCGCAAACCGGGTCTCGGTGCTGGTAGCGGTGCCTCGGGCCATGGAGTCAGTCAAACAAAAACTGGAGCGGGACTTCCCCGGCGAATTCGGCGAGAAATTTGACGATGCCGAAAACGAGCGCTTCCTGCGGCGCTGGTGGCGTTTCCGCAAGATACACCGGCAATTCGGCTGGAAGTTCTGGGCGGCGATTTCGGGCGGCGCTGCGCTCGATTCCGGCACTGAAGAATTCTGGCGGCGGCTCGGATATGTCGTCATCCAGGGCTATGGCCTCACGGAGACCAGTTCGCTGATCAGCCTGAATCATCCTTTCAAGGTGGGAAGGCGGTCGATCGGCAAGGTGTTGCCGGGGCGGGAAATGAAGCTCGATCCGGAGAGCGGAGAGATACTGGTGCGCGGCGCCAACGTGGCGCAACAATACTGGCAGGGAAAAGAGTTGAAACCGGTGACCGGCGAAGAAGGCTGGTTTCGTACCGGCGACCTCGGAGCATTGGACGAAGAGGGCAATCTATACTTCAAGGGCCGCAACAAGAACGTAATCGTCACGCCCGGCGGACTGAAGATCTATCCTGAAGACCTGGAGCAGGCGCTACGGCGTCAACCCGAGGTCCAGGATTGCGTAGTCTTCAGCGTGGCCCAGGGCGGCAACGCCGAGGCCTGCGCCGTGCTGCTTCTACGGAATGGCGCGGGCGAAGCAGTGGTCGCCAGGGCCAATACCGCGCTGGCGGATTTCCAGAAGATTCGCAGCTTTTTTGTGTGGCCTGACGAAGATTTTCCCCGCACCTCCACACAGAAGCCGAAGCTGGCGGCGATTCGAGCCACCGTGGAAGCCCAACTTGGCCAGCCGGCGGCAGCCGCGGCAGCTTCCAGCACCATGCAGGAGCTGATTCAGAGCGTGCTCCGGCGGCGCGCCGAAGTTCCGCAAGGGGCACGGCTCGAAGACAATCTCAATCTCAGCTCGCTCGATCGCGTCGAGCTGATGAGCGCCCTGGAAGACCGCTATCAGATTGACCTGAGCGATCGCGAGTTTTCACAGGTAACCACGATTGCCGAGTTGGAAGAACTGGTGAAGAACTCCTCCGCGCCCGTCGCGCGGCTTGATTATCCTTATTCGCCATGGGCGCAGCGCTGGCCGATGACATGGATTCGCACCACCGTCTATTACACGCTGGTCTGGACCTACACCATGATCATGGCGCGCCCCAAAATTATCGGACGTGAGAATCTCGCTGGCCTCAAAGGGCCGGCGCTGGTGATCTGCAATCATGTGGCCCAGATCGATGTCGGATTTATCCTGGCAGCGCTGCCCGTCCGCTTCCGCCACCGGCTGGCCCCGGCCATGCAAGGCGAGACGCTGCGCAGTATGAGGCATCCACCGAAAGAGTGGTCTTTTCGGCGGCGCTGGTATGAGCAGCTTCAATACATGCTGGTGACCGCGCTCTTCAACGTTTTCCCGCTGCCGCAAAAGGCGGGCTACCGCGAAAGCTTCCGCTATGCGGGCCAACTCGCCGACCATGGATACAACGTGCTGGTCTTTCCCGAAGGCCTGCGCACAGAGACCGGCGAGATGGCGGAATTCCGCAAAGGCATTGGATTGCTGGCCACCCGGCTGAACTTGCCGGTCATCCCCATGCGCATCGATGGCATGTTTCCCTTCAAGCGCGACAAAAAGCATTATGCCCCGCCCGGCGCGATCCAGGTGAGGATCGGGACGCCGGTCACGTTCTCCCCGGATGCTAACCCTGAAGAGATTGCGCAGGAGTTACAGCGGAAGGTTCAGGGTCTTTAGAGCCTGCGAAAAAATGCAAGCTCTTCGAGCCGTGCCGCCGGGAATGCAAAAACGCTGAAGGCGCAACGTGCCATTGCTTCTCCGCAGGCCTTTCCGCGGGCTTCTCGGCATGATCGATGACCAGCACCTCCACGGGAAGTTTCTTGGCTTCCAGTCTCAGCCCAAGTAGGCGTAAAGCAAATCTTTTCTTCGGTGGGCCCTCGCGTTGAAAGAGCATCGTGGAAGTTGCCGACGCTCCCGGCCGACTTGCCGATTCACCCAACCTCTCTCCCGGCGATGTCATTCCGAAGGGCCTGCGCGCATTTTGCGCAGGGCCGAGGAACCAGCTCCGCTGCGGCTTGAGGACTACCCAATCACCCACGACAACATCTGTGGGTCAACCGCCATTCGCATCGTTAACATCCAAACGCGGCGCAGCCGGTTCCTCGTCGCAAGGGTGTCGCTGAAATTGCTAATGCTGGCGGCACATGCGTCGTTGTCCTAAAACGCAGCGGAGCCGGTTCCTCAGGCCACGCCCGCGCTAAACCCGCGCGTGCGCGGCCTTTCGGAATGACAAAATTTGAGAGAGTGTCGCAGAAGTCGCCAGCCCGCCCCCCAGCTCGCCGCGCAACCGCCGCAGGCAATGGCGCCCGATACCATACACGACCGCCGCAACTTTGCTTGACAGCCCCACTTTCCCCACGATAATATTCATCCCATGCTTTTGCAGAGCCATCGCCATCACCATCCTATGACCAACGTGCCGGCGGGGGCTTGTACGAAATAATCCAGCGCAATCAT
>DATMNZ010000124.1:0-31425 GCA_035568495.1 Saccharimonadales bacterium (SeqCode)
TGAGGCGGGGAAGTTGTTTGGCATCCAGGCTGGCATAGACATATCCCGCCGCCGCGCCCAGCAGCGCGACCCGCCGCAGCTTCGTCGGATCGATCTGCTGCAAGGTATCGCGATCGGTGTGGATGTAGATATCCGGCCAATCGCGCAGATACAAAGACGGCACGGCGATGGTGGAAGAATCGTAGTCATCGTGATCGCTGCCGGTGGAATAGGGCGTAACGTCCGCGAGGAATTCGTTGCGGGTGCCGGGGGAGCCGCTGCGACTCTCGATCACTGCCGCATCCGCAGTCCCTTCGCCTTCGGCATAGGCAATCGATCCGCTGCGGATGGCTTCGGCCAGCACCGCACCGACATCAGTTACGAAGCTGGGTAGCGACCAGGGCGTTCCGGTTACGTGGAACATCGATTTGTTCTTGAAAGGATCGCCGCCGACCATATCCATGTGGATGTCGGCGCGCAACCGGTGCTTGATCTCCGGATGCTGCGCGAGAAATGCCATGGTGCCTTCGACTTCCGGCCCCCATATAAAGCGCAGCGTGCGTTTTGGCTGTGGCAATGCGCCCGATTTAATCAGCGCGGCCAGAATGCGCGCGGCTTCCAGAATGGTCACACATCCACTGCCGTTATCGTTGGCGCCCGGCCTCTGGTGGTCGAGGTGGCAACTGTAAACGATGTCTCCGGCTTCCCCATCGGCGCCCGGTATCGTGCCGCTCACCACCGTCCAGTTTCCGGGGCCGACCGTGGCTTTCACGCGAGCGTTGAGAACGATGTGTTCCCCGGAGTGCAGACGCGCTCGCAGGGAGTCCGCGGTTTCGTGCGACACCATGAAGGCAAACCCTGACGCCAAGCGGGCATTGAGATGTCCCCAGCGCACCAGCGTACGGTCGAGACCTGACCACGCCGTCGTCTGGTTGGGCATGTCACTGACAATACCGGCCGCGCCATACTGAATAATGGCCAAAGCCTGGGTCCTCGACAGTACTCCGCCTGCCAATACGATCTTGCCGCGCACGTCTTTACCCGCGTAATCAGACTCGCGATCACCACGACCCACGTCGACCAGCGAGGCCTCCACGTCGGCACTGCGGCTGTAGTCGGCCAGGCGGATGGGATCGGTGGCCCAGTCTCCCAGAAGAACATGCTGCGGACGTACTTCCCACAAACGCCCTTCTTCCACCTCCCAGCTCAGGTAGGAGCGCATCAGGCCGTACTGGGTTTTGCCGTCGATAGGGAATTGTTCGGCGTGAACATCTGCCAGGCCATATTGCCGCGCGCGCTGCAGAATGAACTGGGCCGCCTGTTCGAACTCCGAGGTCGCCGGAACGCGATGCAGACGCGTGATCTGGCGCAGGTTCTCATAGGGCGCCGCGCCGCTGGCTTCCTCGCGCAGGCCCACCCATTGCTGCGTCGAGAGGAAGGGCTGCTGTGCGGCGGCGCACAGACCCAGGAACGGCAAGAGGCAAACAAGAACGGCGGCGATACGGAAGGGGTTCATGGGTGGAGATAATAAATCAAAATTTACCGGAGAGGCACAGCGCAGCCGGCCGGAACCCATACCACTGATGAACACTGATAAGAGCACTGATTCACACTGATCAAAAGGGAGAAAGACCTACCATGGGGTTGCCCTGATGAACGCGGATTGGTACTGGCAATTTGCGTAAAACATCAGTGTTGATCTGTGCTCTTATCTGTGTTCATCAGTGGTACCGTCCCGTTGCTGGATATCGACTTCAACCGTTCCAATATCCGCGGCCCGAGCTGCGAGATGCTCCCAGCACCCAGCGTGAGGACCATGTCTCCGCTGTGCGCGACTTCCGCCAGCTTGCGGACTGCGTCATCGAACGAGTTCACATAGCGCGCGTCTTTTCCGCCGGCACCGCGGACTTCTTCCGCCACCCGCTCTCCGGTGATGCCCGGCAACGGTTGTTCACTGGCGGCGTAGATATCGGTGACCAGCACGGTATCGGCGTCAGCGAAAGCCAGACCGAATTCCACGAGTAGATCGCGGGTGCGGGTGTAGCGATGGGGTTGAAAGACAACGTGAATACGCTTAAATCCACACTGCCGGGCCGCGGCCAGGGTCACGCGTATCTCTGTTGGATGATGACCATAGTCGTCGATCACCGAAACTCCGGCAGCTACACCTTTGAGTTGGAAGCGGCGATCAACCCCGCTAAACCCCTCAAGGGACTCGCGGATGCGGTCCACCGGTATATCAAGGCCCACGCCCACGGCCACCGCTGCGGTGGCGTTCAAGACATTGTGGTCTCCGGGCACCTGGAGATGGAATTCCCCGAGCGACTTCCCCTGGTACTGCACAACGAAATGCGCGTAATGGCGGTTGGCGCTGCCGCACTGTACTTCGCTACGCAGAATGCGGAAATCGGAATCTTCCCTCATGCCATAGGTGGTGGCCCGGCGGGCCATGCGCGGCAGCAATCCGCGCAGCCTTTCGTCGTCGTTGCAGAGGACAACCATGCCATAGAAGGGCACGCGGTCCATGAAATCCACGAAAGCCTGTTCCACGTCTTGCATGTCGCGGTAGCAATCCATGTGTTCACGGTCGATGTTGGTGACTACCGCCAGGATGGGCGAAAGCTTCAGAAACGATCGATCGCTCTCATCGGCCTCAGCTACCAGATAGTGGGACTTGCCCAGGCGCGCGTTGGAACCCATGGCGTCCACGCGCCCGCCGACCACCACCGTGGGATCAAGCCCGCCGCCCGCCAGCACCGCGGCCACCATGCTGGTGGTAGTGGTCTTGCCGTGCATGCCGGCCACCGCTATACCGTACTTCAGGCGCATCAGTTCGGCCAGCATTTCCGCCCGCTGAATTACCGGGACATGTTGCTCGCGGGCCGCCACCACTTCCGGGTTGGCGCGCGCAATGGCCGAACTCGTAACCACCACTTCCGCGCCCGCGATGTTTTCCGCCCGGTGGCCTTCCACGATCACCGCGCCCAGCCCCGCCAGCCGCTCGGTAACGGACGAGTGGCGCAGATCGGAACCCGAAACCTTGTAGCCCAGCGTCAACAGCACCTCGGCAATGCCGCTCATGCCGATGCCGCCGATCCCCACGAAATGTATGCGCTGAATCTTCGCGAACATTTCTTAGCTTATCTCCCAGTCTGCGAAAGCCTTTGAAACACAGAGGAACAGAGGCAACAGAGGATTTTGGGGTTGGGAGGTGTTCCAGAAACCTCTACAGGGCGCGAAGAGATTGATGGATAATTATGCGAAGGAAATGAAGATGCATCAGTTCTAGGAATGTTCAGTTTGAGCTTCACAGATATCTCCACTGCACTGATGTTTCTGCCCCACCTCGCAACCCCAATAACCTCTGTTGCCTCTGTTCCTCTGTGTTTCAAAGGTTTTGGTTGCAGCTCCATTATGCTATGCCTTCGTGGTTTGTTCTTGCCCAAGGTTGCGGTCCCTTCCCGCCAACTCCGCCACCATTTCCGCTACCTCTCCTGCGGCGTCTTTGTGCCCTAGCGCTTTGGCCTTTTCCGACATCACTTGCAGCCGGATTCTATCGGAGAGCAGGTCCGTGATGGTGGCGGTCAATCTTTCCCTAGTCAGCTCCGATTCCGGGATGAGCACCGACGCGCCAGCGTTGGCAAAGGCTTCAGCATTGCGGCGCTGATGGTCATCCGCGGCCCGTGGAAATGGAACAAAGATCGCCGGTTTGCCGGCCGCCGCGATTTCCGCCACCGTGCTGGCGCCCGCGCGGCACACCACCAGACATGCTCTCGCGAAAGCCTGGGGCATATTGTCGATAAAGGCTGAAACTTCCGCCGAAGCTCCCGCGCGTGTATAGGCCGCCTGCACGTCATTATAGTCGCGCTCGCCGGTCTGATGAATGACATGCAATCCGGGAATCTGGCGCAGAATCGCCGGGATCGCCGCTATCATCACTTCATTGATGGCATGAGCGCCTTGGCTTCCGCCAAAAACCAGCAGGCTGGATGCGGCATCACCCGTCCGCTGCCCGGCCTGAAAGAACTCCGCGCGTACCGGCACGCCAACCACGCGGGCATTACGGAAATAATGCTTGGTCTGGTCGAAGTGTACGGCGGCGGCTGACACCCTGTGGCCGACAAGTTTGTTGGCAAATCCGGGAACATAGTTCGGCTCAAAGGCCACGGTTGGGATGCCTCCCAGGATGGCCGCCGCCATGGCCGGGCCGGAAGCATATCCACCGACGCCTACCACCACATCCGGAAGAAACGCACGGATGATTCCACGGGCATGAAGAATGGCCAAAGGCAGGCCAAATAGCGTGCGCAAGCGAGTGGCGACGGTGACGTTCTTGAGAGCGCCCACCTTCACCAGTTCCAGCCGGTAGCCGGCCTGCGGCACCAGCCGATTCTCGATGCCGCGCGCCGTCCCCACAAACAGGATTTCAGCGCCATAGCGCGCACTCAACTCACGGGCAATCGCCAGCGCAGGGATGACATGGCCCCCGGTCCCGCCACCAGCGATCAGAACTCGCATGGCTGGGCCGTGAACTGCATATAAAGAAATGGAGACACTAGGAAGGAATGTAGCAAAATACGCAGAGCAAAGGAATTGCCAGAAGAGCAGCACTCAGCATTCAGCACTCAGCATTTAGTCGAAAACCGGGTGGCGGCCGCCTTTCAATTTTGGCAATTACCAATTTTGGCAATTTTGGCAATTCTATCGGGGTTTGCTTTCTACCGCCTGATGCTTCAGGGCTGCGGTCACTGGGTGGACCCCTGGGTGCTGTCCAAAGATGGGCACCACGGCAACTCCTCGCGCGTGCGGGTCGCCAAAGGCCACGCGCAAAACCGGCAGCGTTGACGTGGGAGAGACGACACCGGCGGGAATTCCATGCAGGCTGCCATCGACTCCAATCGAAGTCACCAATGCGGGTACGCCATGGGACGTTCCACCCACGGGTGACGCAATGCTGGCGGGCACACCGTTGGTCTTAACATCGACTGATGACGCGATACCTGCGGCCACACCATGGAATTTACCGCCGAAAGGCGACGTGACACTCGCCGGCACGCCGTACGGCGCACCTTCCAGAGTTGAGGCAATACTGGCCGGCACTCCCTTCGCCATGCAGTCAGTTCCAACGGAAGTCACCGACGCAGGTACGCCATGCGATTGGCCATCGCTGCCAAAGGAGGTGGTCGACGCGGGGATCCCTCCTGACGTGGATCTTTCTACCCGTTGCCGGGCGGCGGTAGAAGGGTTACATGGCGAGGAGTTCGGGCGCAGGCCACGATCTGGAGCGCGATCAAATCCGGCGTTTCCGGGGTTGATTGAAGGAGGCGTCGGGCGCGCCCGCTGGGGCGACGGCGGCTGATAGCGCGAAACGCTAAAGCCACCCGGCGGGTTCTGCGGGTGTTCCGTGAACTGGAACCTGTGCAGCAACTGATCCCAGCCATCAAGACCACCGTGGTAGTGCCAGTACTTTGCCTTGCCGTAAGCTTCAATCTGACCGGCGATATCCGCTTTGTTCTGCCTGCGCGCCATCTGGGCCGCTCTCACCACATACCAGAAGCCCGTGACATCTACAGGCTCCATTTCCAATTCTGTATAGCTAAGCTGGAAAACGCTCTCTACGTCCGTAAGGTCCGCCTTCAAGTAATACTGCCGCGCCTGGGAGAATTCCTTGTTTTGGAGCGCACCGAACCCGGCCACGCTGTTAAAGATGGCCGCCATCTGCTTCTTCAGCTTGTCAGACTCTTCGCTGGAGACTCCGCGGCCCAGGTCCGCTTGCGCCAGCAGCTTCAGACCGCGTTCCGCGAGGGTGCGCGCCGCCTGTGCCAGGGCCAGCCTCTGCGCGGCATCGCCCAACGATTTTGCGCGGCTGCGCTTGGCGTCGGCGGCAATCAATAGCGCGTGAAGATGATCGTGGTTGATGGCCAGGATTTTATCTGCCACGGGCTCGAGCTTCTCTGACTTGCCCGCTTGTTGGTAGGCCGTCATCATCGCGTCAAGCGCATCAATCTTGACGACGCTTTGGGGATAGGTCCTCACGAACACTTCCAGAAGGGCGGCTTTTTGCGCAGGCGCCTGGGTATTGAGCGCCCCCATGTAGGCGTTGTGCTCGGCGGGGTCTTGGATGGCGGACGGACTGGGCCGTTCCGTTTCCTGAAAGCCTGGAAGGCCGGAGCCTTGACCATGAGCAAAGACCGTCAACGTGTGGAAAGCCAGTATCGAGAAGAAGACTATGGCGCTCTTGGCCATGGGATCGCCTCTTTCTGAGAGTAGGAGGCCAACTATGACGATGGTATCCACTCGGTTTGAAAAGCGCAAGGGACTTGCCTTATCTAACCGGCGGGGCAATATAATCCATTTTTCAGTTTTTAATGAATCGGAGAGAGATTCCATGAGCAAAGCAATCGGTTATGCGGCACAGTCAGCGCAATCGCTGCTGGCGCCGTTTTCATTCCAGCGCCGTGAGCCCGGCCCGCAGGATGTGGCCATCGAGATACTTTATTGTGGCGTGTGCCATTCCGATCTGCATACTGTCCGAAACGAGTGGCAGAATGCAACCTATCCCGCGGTCCCCGGACATGAAATCGTAGGACGCGTGACCGCCGTCGGCGGCCAGGTGAAGCGCTTCAAGAAAGGCGACTTGGCAGCCATAGGCTGCCTGGTCGATTCGTGCCGCACATGCTCGAGCTGCAGTCGCGGCCTGGAACAGTATTGCGAAGCAGGTTCCACCGGGACCTATAACAATCCCGACAAGCATCTGGGCGGCATGACCTACGGCGGCTATTCCGACCACATCGTAGTGGACCAGTATTTCGTCTTGCAAGTTCCTCAGAGCCTAGACCTGAAGGCAGTGGCGCCGCTGCTGTGCGCCGGCATCACGACGTACTCTCCTCTTCGTCATTGGAAGGCCGGCAAGGGCCAGAAGCTCGGCGTGGTAGGCCTGGGCGGCCTGGGACACATGGCAGTCAAGCTGGCCCACGCGATGGGCGCGCATGTAGTGTTGTTCACCACCTCACCCGGCAAGCAGGAAGATGCCCGCCGCCTGGGCGCGGATGAAGTCGTGATCTCCAGCAATCCGGACGAGATGAAGAAACACGCGGGCAGCTTCGATCTGGTGCTCGATACGGTTTCCGCCCGGCATGACGTGAACGCCTACCTGGCGCTACTGAAGCTCGACGCCACGCTGGTCATGGTCGGCGGCGTCCCGGACCCGTTGAAGGTCCAAAGTTTCAGCCTGATTCTCAAGCGCCGGAATTTTGCCGGGTCCTTGATCGGCGGCATTCCAGAGACGCAAGAGATGCTGGATTTCTGCGCCCAGCACAACATCGTCTCCGATATCGAGATCATTCCCATCCAGAAGATCAATGAAGCCTATGAGCGCATGTTGCGCAGCGACGTGAAATACCGGTTCGTGATCGACATGGCTTCATTGCGGCAGGAAGGCCCGTTAAAATAACGGCAATTTAACGGCATAATAACGGCAATTAAAAACTGCTGTACTTTCGTCAATGTTTGCCGTTCAGCAAACTCAATAAAAGCCGATGTCATTCCGAACGCCACGGAGTGGCGGAGGAACCGGCTCCGCTACGGCCGATTCGTTCCCCGATGTAAGGTTGGGGTTGCGAGCGCGTCACCTGCCATTGAACCCCAATACTGTTTTGAAAGGGCCGGGTTCAATGCCATATTGTTCACTTAAGGGAAGAGCGAATCTCGGTTGTTAACGTCTCCCTGGTCGTCCCCTGAAATGGCTATGGGGTTAGCTTCCGTTCTCGCCATTGATTCTGAACCTCGATCTTAATTGTATGTCCGAAACACGCGCTGCCGCACGCTTGGGCCTTCGCTGCCGCGAAGACCCAGAGACGGTGCCGAGCACCGTCTCTACGACCGCGGTTGTTTATGCTGGTTGACGGACCTGAATGACCTACGCCTTAAGTGAAAATCCGTCATGGCTGGGTCTGCCGTAGCGCTTCCCGGACATCCTCAATCAACCGCAGAGCGCTTTCCATCGCTCGCACCCGTTCTTCAGGAGTCAGGGCGAGATTCGCAGCGAGCAATGTCAAATCCACGCCATACTCCTTCGCTGCCTCAATCTTGCTGCCCGGCGGAGGGTTCGTGATGAGTTCGAGCACACTTTCTAGTTCTTCCGTGGTCATCAACAACATTCTATCGCAGCGTATGCCGTGACGCGTGAGAGCAGGCTGCACCCGAAAATTGGATATTGGCGAACTCTTCGGGCTTCAGCCGAGAACATCACGGCTGCTTTGTGAAAATTGGGTTACAGACAGGTTCCTGGAGGTTGCCAACGCCGCAAACAAATCGCGCACATATAGACTCGGCCGGCGATACCGCAGCCTGGTATGAGCTGTTGCTTTTCAACCATCACCCGATTCGTGCTAGAGTCTTGACCATGGTAGCTCCATGGAAGAAAGTCTTTGTGTCACAGCTTATACAAGTCCAAGCGAAGGAGAATCCCAAGTGAAAAAGAACGCTATTCTCCTGGAAGACGATACCGATATTTCAAATCTGGTGCGGTATCAACTGCAGCAGGCGGAATTTACAGTCCACGTATGCGTTTCCGGAAGCCAGGTGCTGCCGCTCGCGCGCGCCAACCCGTCCCTACTGTTCCTGCTGGATATCATGGTCCCCGGAGACAGTGGGTTTGAGGTCTGCCGGCAGATTCGCGAAAGCAAAGACCTGGCCAAGGTCCCAATCATCTTTCTTACCGCGAGATCGGGGGAAGCCGACCGGGTGCGCGGCCTGGATCTGGGGGCGGATGACTACATCAGCAAACCTTTCAGTCCCCGGGAACTGGTCGCGCGGGTGCGGGCCGTGCTGCGCCGCTTTGAGCAGCCGGTAGTCACCAGCATCACGGCGCCCGATTTTGAACTCAACAGCGATTCGATGACTCTGACGGTGCGCGGCAACCTTGTAGAAACTACGGCCACGGAGTTTCGCCTGCTTCATTTCCTGGCGTCCCACCCGGGCAAAGTCTTTACCCGCGACCAGGTACTCGACGCCGTTTGGCGCGACATGACCTTCGTTACGCCCCGGTCGGTGGACGTGTATATCCGGCGGCTACGCGAAAAGATCGAGAAAGACCCGGAAGATCCCAGGTATCTGAAGACGGTACGCGGGGCCGGTTATAAGTTTGAGCCGGCAAAATGAGAAACCGGATCTTTTTGAAGGCCCTGGCGGCGCTGGTGGCGGTGATCGCCGTGGTCACGCTGGCCCTGGATATCGGCCTTCGCGGCCACGGGGCGGAAATTCGGGGCACATTGCTCCGGGCCACCGCTGGCGCGCTGCTATTTGCGTTGGTGCTGGCCTTCGTAGCGGCGCAAATCATCTCAGCGCGGCTGGGACGCATTGTCCATTTTGCCGGGAAGGTGGCCGCGGGCGACCTTTCTGCGCGCATCTCGGAAAGCGGCAATGATGAAATTGCGCAGGTGGCTATGGAGCTGGACCGCACTGCCCGCCGCCTGGAAGAAAATTTTGCCGCCGTGCGCGAGAGCCGAGCAGAGCTCGAAGCCCTGCTCAACAGCATGAACGATGGCGTCATCGCTGTCTCACCGGAGATGAAGGTGCTATGGGCAAACCAGGCCATCACCGGCATCGTCCACCAGCCGGTGCGCATGGGGGCCCCGGTGACGGAACTCGTCCGGCATCCCGACTTCCTCTCGACCCTGCGCGCCGCCCTGCAGTCGCATCAGAGAGAGAGCAGCATTGCCACGGCCCTGGCCGGCCGACGGTCATTTTCCATCACCGCGGAGCCATTGCCCGATGGAGGCGTAGTCAGCGTACTGCATGACATCTCGGAAATTGAAAGGGTGGAAAAGACACGCCGCGACTTTATTGCCAATGTCTCCCATGAGTTGCGCACACCGCTGACCTCCATCCGCGGCTATGCGGAAATGCTGCTGGAGTCAGACAAGCTCGCCAACGGCACGACCCGTGAATTCCTGCAGGTGATTCAGCGAAACGCCGAACGCATGAGCCGCCTCACGGAAGACCTGCTGGTCCTGGCGCGGGTGGAGTCGGGTGAGGAAAAGCTCGATCTTCGTCCGCACATGGCGCAGGTGCTGGTGGCCGAAGCCACGGCCTCGATGCGTGAGAATGCCAATGGCGCCGGCGTGGCGCTGAGCATTGCGGCGGTGCCGGAAGCTTCCGTGCTGGCGGATGCTTATGCGATCCACCAGGTCTTCGCCAATCTTGTCAGCAACGCGCTCCGCTATGCCCCGAGTGGAAAGCAAATCGTCGTTGGGGCTCAGGAGCAGCCCAGCGCGGTGGAGTTCTTTGTACAGGACTTTGGCCCCGGTATTGCTTCAGAACACCTGCCCCGGATTTTCGAAAGGTTTTACCGCGTGGATAAAGCCCGTTCCCGCGAAACCGGAGGCACGGGTCTGGGCCTGGCCATTGTGAAACACATCGTGCTGAACCACGGCGGCACGGTGCGCGTGGAAAGCAGCGTCGGCCACGGATCTACGTTCTTCTTCACCCTGCCAAAAGCCTGATTTTTTGCGTTCCGTTCATCTTCTTTTCATCGGATTGTAATAAAGGTGCCTTATAAAAGGCTTAGGTATCAGTCTGTTCAATATCTTCCATTCAATCATCTAAGGAGGCACCATGCGGATTCAATCTTTTGCCGTGTTGTTGTTGGCGGTATGTCTAGGCAGCGCGGCTGCTCAGACCAATCTGAACGGCGCCGGCGCTACGTTTCCCAACCCTATCTACCAAAAGTGGTTCAGTGAGTATCACAATCAGCACCCTGACATCCAGATCAACTACCAGTCGCTCGGCAGCGGGGCCGGCATCGCGCAACTGCAAAAAAGAACGGTTGATTTCGGGGCCAGCGACGGACCGATGAATGACGACCAACTCTCGCAAACGCCGTTCAAAGTGTTGCACATTCCCACCGTACTGGGCGCGGTTGTGCCCACCTATAACATTCCCGGCGTGAGCGCGGAACTGAAGTTTACGCCCGACGTGCTGGCCGGCATTTTTCTGGGCCAGATCAAGAAGTGGAACGACCCGCGGCTGGCAAAGGTGAATCCGGGCGTCAAATTTCCCGATGCGGACGTGATCGTGGTCCATCGCACCGACGGCAGCGGCACCACTTATATCTTCACCGACTACCTCTCGAAAGTAAGTCCGGAATGGGCGAAAGGCCCCAAGAAAGGCACGTCCATCAGTTGGCCCGTAGGGCTGGGCGGTAAAGGTAACGAAGGAGTCGCAGGAACTGTGAAGCAGACCGAAGGCAGCATCGGCTACGTCGAGTTGATCTACGCGCTTTCCAACAACATGTCCTACGGCAGGGTGCAGAACGCCGCCGGACAATTTGTGAAAGCCAGTCTCGATTCGGTGACTGCGGCCGCGGCCGCCGTCAAGAACATGCCCGATGATTTCCGGGTCTCCATCACCAACGCACCGGGCAAGGAAGCTTATCCGATCAGCAGTTTCACATGGTTCCTGGTTCCCGTCGAGTGGACCGATGCCGGCAAAGAGAAGGTTTTTGTCAATTTCCTCAACTGGATGGTGGACAAAGGACAGGGCATGACCTCCGCTCTGGCGTATGCGCCGCTGCCCAAAGCCGTAGCCGTGAAAGTAAAGGCCCGGATCAAAGAGATCAAAGTCAAAGACAACAAGCAAGCGAAAAAATAATCATCGCCACTCAATACCATAATTAGGAAAAGGAAAACGCCATAATGAAATTGCCCAGGTCAATATTTTCCGTGCTGTTACTGGCATCCAGCCTGATGTTCAGCCAGAGCAGTACGCCGGTTTCGGACCCTTCCAAGGTCTCCGATGAAATCAAATCCTTGCAGAAGGCCATGGCCCAGCAGCAACAGCAGATTGCTCAGCAGCAACGACAGATCGACACATTGATGCACGCGCTGGAAGAGAAGAACACCGGCGCCGCACATGTGGTGGATGCTGCGCTCCACACCAACGTTCCGGTAGAGAACACCGTCGTGCAGGAGGACAAACCCAAGGAGTCGCCGCTTTCATTCCGCATTGGGGCCGCGGACTTCACTCCCGGCGGGTTTGTGGACTTCGAAAACATTTTCCGCACGACCAACACCGGCAACGTTGCGGGGACCAACTTCTGGGCCATTCCCTTCAGCAATACCCCCCAAGGGCATCTCACCGAGTTTCGCGCCACCGGACAGTACTCCCGCCTTAACCTCAAGACCCATGCCAAGTTCGGCGAAAACGACATCACCGGCTTCATTGAATTCGATTTCAACGGCAACGATGCGGCCAACGTGTTTGTCACCTCCAACAGCCACACCGACCGCCTGCGCCACTACTGGCTGGATTTGAAGCGCGGCCAATGGGAGTTTGTGGGCGGCCAGACATGGGGCCTGCTCACGGCCAACCGCGTGGGCGTAGGGCCCGCTTCCTCCGACGTATTTACCACCTTCAACGAGGATGGCAACCACAACATAGGCAACAATTTCACACGGGCCGCCCAGTTCCGCGCGGCCTATCACTTCAACGATCATTTCGTATGGGCCGCAGGCATTGAGAACCCGCAGCAGTTCACGGGGCAAGGGGGGGCGGTGGTTTTCCCCACTGCTTTCAATGCAGTTTTAGGGGGGCAGTTTGACGCCGCCAACAACGCCGGCGCTCCTAACGTGGGCCCGGACATCCTTTCCAAATTCGCCTATGACAATGAATTCATAGGGCGGCATTTCCACTTTGAATTGGGTGGCTTGTTTACGGCGGTGAAGATTACTAACCTGCCCTCGGTGGCTGGTTCTACCTTTAAATCGCATTCGAAAGCAGGCGGAGGAATTGAGACCGGTCTGAGCTTTGACCTCCTGAAGGGTACCGAAGGAAGATATTTACGCTTTGTTTCCAACGGTGTATGGGGTCCTGGAGTCGGACGATACCTGCTGGGAATTGGTCCCCAAGCGGTGGTGGCCCCGGTGTCGGTTACCGGAGGGACGTGCTCCTCGGCTGGCAATTGCGACCTGACTATCTCCATGGTGCATTCCGGGAACGCGCTTGTAGGTTTCGAGTTTGTACCCCACCCCAAGTCGCAGTTTGGCCTCTACTACGGCGGAGCCTATTTCCAGCGCAACGCCTTTCCTGATATCACGTCCGCGGCGTTGATCAAGCCGATTATCGGGTTCGGCGGGGTCAACGAGATCAATGCTGGCGCCCAGAACCGCGCCCTCCAAGAGGTTACCTTCGATTGGACACAAACCCTCTGGAAGAACCCGCAGTATGGCGCCTTGCAGCTAGTTAGCCAGACTTCTTACCTGACCCGCAGCCCCTGGTTTGTTGCTGTGGGCGGCCCTAAGAACGCACATCTCACCATGGAATATCTCAGTTTGAAATACATTCTGCCGTAACCGGATTTTTCGATTCTCCCTTCCCTACCTTCCTCTACTCCTAAGCGCCGGCTGCCAAGGCCGGCGCTTTTTTAACAGTCCTTTAACAATGGCTTGGTAGCTTGCAACTAGTGAACACTATCCCTAAATTGCGGTCGACAAGCGGTTCCCCGGAAGGCCCGGAGACAGCCCCAGTACTCTCTTCGCCCAACGGGCAAAAGGGCTTGGCTGCGGCCCCAAAGAGCAAAATGGGGATAAAAAGCAGCTTTCTTGGTGACGCCGCATTCCGCTCCATCGTGATCACATGCGCCTTGGCCCTGGTGGCCATCGTTGGACTGGTCCTCTTCGAGCTGCTGTCGCAATCCCGTCTGTCGATGAGTAAGTTCGGCTTCAAGTTTCTTACCAAGACCATCTGGGACCCGGTCGCCGAGGACTTTGGCGCTTTACCATTCATCTTCGGGACCCTCGTTTCGTCGCTTGTGGCCCTCGTGCTGGCGGTGCCGCTCTCTCTAGGGACAGCCCTTTTCCTGACCGAAATCTGCCCTCGGCGCATTCGCCCGGTGCTCTCGCTGCTGGTGGAACTGCTGGCCGCCATCCCCAGCGTGATTTATGGCCTGTGGGGTTTCTTTGTGATGGCGCCCTTCCTGCGTGTGTACGTGGAACCCTTTCTGGCCCGCTACTTTGCCTGGACGGGCCTGTTTGGCGGCCCAAAGTATGGATACGGGATGCTCGCCGCAGGCGCGATCCTGGCCATCATGATCCTGCCTATCATCTCTTCGATTACTCGGGAAGTCATCATTGCCATCCCCCGGCAGCAGCGCGAAGCGGCGCTGGCTCTAGGCGCCACCCAATGGGAAATGCTGCGCATGGCGGTGCTGCGCAATGCGCGAGCCGGAATCCTGGGGGCGGTGATCCTGGGGCTGGGCCGCGCCTTTGGCGAGACCATGGCAGTAACCATGCTGATCGGCAATCGCCCGGAGATCGCCAAATCTCTGTTCGCGCCCGGTTACTCGCTGGCCAGCGTGATTGCCAACGAGTTCACCGAAGCCGTGGGCGACGTTTACCTGAGCGCGCTGATGGAAGGCGCGCTGGTATTGTTTGCCCTCACCCTGATCGTAAATGCATTGGCCCGGCTGCTTATCTGGTCGATCACACGGGGAACGCCGGCGAGGGCCCTTGCTTAGACCAGCTTCAAGCAACATTCATTGGTGGCGGCGCTTGAGCAATAGCTTGGCGCTGGGGGCCATCGCCCTGGCTGCGCTCATCGTAACCATACCTCTCTTCCTGATTCTGGGAACGGTCGTCTATCGCGGCCTGCCAGCGCTGACCTGGAGCTTTCTCACCCAGATCCCCAAGCCGGTTGGGGAAGCCGGTGGCGGCATGGCCAATGCGATTGGCGGCTCAATCATGATCCTGGCTATGGCCAGCGTGATTGGCGTGCCCCTGGGAGTGGGGGCAGGCGTGTTTCTGGCCGAGTACGGCCGTAACCAGTGGGGCAATATCGTCCGATTTACCGCAGACGTGCTCAATGGAGTACCCTCAATCGTGATTGGAATGACCGCTTGGGCACTAGTGGTAGTCACACAGAGGCACTTCTCGCTGATGGCCGGAAGCGTGGCCCTGGGTATCATGATGATCCCCACGATCTCCCGCACCACGGAAGAAGTGCTGCTGCTGGTTCCGCAGGCCATTCGCGAAGCGGCCCTGGGCCTGGGCATTCCCCAGTGGCGCACCACGCTCTCGGTGGTGATTCGCACCGCCCGGTCGGGCATTGTGACCAGCATCATGCTGGCGTTCGCGCGCGTCGCCGGCGAAACCGCGCCCCTGATGTTCACCGCCTTCGGAAACCAGTATTGGAACCTGAAACCGGACCAGCCCACAGCGGCGCTGCCCTTGCAGATATTCAGTTACGCCGTGATGCCCCAGGAGCAGGCCCACCAGCAGGCGTGGACGGGCGCCCTGGTGCTGATCGCCATGATCATGTTCACGATCATTGTTTTTCGCCTGATCTCCAGCCGCGGCATCATGAAGGGGGCCAGCTAATGGACGCAGCGATTCACGTCCAAAATCTCAATGCATGGTTTGCAACTAAGCAGGCGCTTTTTAGCATCAATCTTGAAGTGCCGGACAAACGCACCACTGCCATCATTGGGCCTTCGGGCTGCGGAAAGTCGACGTTCGTCCGCTGTTTGAACCGGATGCATGAGACCCTGCCCGATACCCGCGTGGAAGGCAAGATCACCATCGGCGACCTGGACGTATACGGCAAGGGCGTTTCACCCGTGTGGATCCGGCGCCGCGTGGGGATGGTCTTTCAAAAGGCGAATCCCTTCCCTACCATGTCGATTTATGACAATGTGGCGGCGGGACTGAAGTTGAACGGCTTCCGCAATCGCAAGGAATTGGACCAGATCGTGGAGCAATCCCTGCGTCATGCCGCGCTGTGGGAAGAAGTCAAAGACGATCTCAAAAAGAAGTCGGGATCAAGTCTCTCCGGTGGTCAGCAGCAGCGGCTATGCATCGCCCGGGCGCTGGCGGTCGAGCCTGAAGTGCTGCTGATGGATGAGCCGGCCTCGGCGCTGGACCCCATCTCTACCGCCAAGATTGAAGACTTGATTTTTGAGCTGAAGAAGCAATACACCGTAGTGATTGTGACCCATAACATGCAACAGGCGGCGCGCGTGGCCGACTTCACTGCATTTTTTCTGATGGGCAACCTGGTGGAGTTCGACAAGACCGAAACCATGTTTACCAAACCTTCGGACAAGCGCACCGAAGACTACATTACAGGGAGATTCGGATGACCCGCACCCGGTTCCACCAAGGACTTGACGAGTTGAAGCAAAAGCTGCTGACGATGGGGGGCATGGCGGAACAGGCCGTGGAGCGCGCAGTGAGCGCTTTCGCCAGCCGCGACATGGCCATCTGTCAGGTGGTATTGCGCGATGAGCCTCAGATCAATGCTGCCGAGCGCGACGTAGACGAGATGGCCCTGGACCTGCTCGCGATGCAACAGCCCATGGCGGTAGACCTGCGTTTCATCTTCGCGTGCATCAAGATCAACGCCGACCTGGAACGCGTCGGCGATCAGGCCGTCAACATCGCTGAACGGGTCATGGACATGGTGTCCTATCCGAAATCCAGCCTGAACGTGGACGTCCCGCGTATGGCTTCGCTCGCCATTAATATGGTGCGCGACGCTCTGAATGCCTTTCTCACCGCGGACGCCGACCTCGCCCATTCCGTACTGGAGCGCGACGACCTGGTGGACGACATGAACCGCGAGATCTTCGAGGCCGCCGATTTCGCAATGAAGCACAGTCCCGACACCCACCGCGACGCCCTGGACACCATGATCGTAGCCAGAAACCTGGAGCGCGTCGCCGATCATGCCACCAATATCGCCGAAGACGTGATCTTCTGGGTACGCGGGGCCGACGTGAGACACCACGCCCAAGGATAGCGGACGATAAGCGCGGCCGTTCGTCCCTGACCAGCATCATCACCCCACCATAGTGCGTGCCGGGATGTAGGAAGGCGACTTGCCTGGATTGCGATAAAGCGACTCACTAGAAACTCGCTGTCATTCCGAACGCCACGGAGTGGCGGAGGAACCGGCTCCGCCGCTGTTTAACGGCCTCCATGACGATTGGGGCGCCATGCGTCATTCTGAAATCAACCATAGCCGCAAGTGATTGAATAAATCCGCTATTTGTAGCAGATTCCTTGTAACGGTTCGGGAGCTTCCTTCACTATATAAATAGAGACTTTCTAGTCTAAGACCCAGCACTACCTAAGGAGAATGAAATGAGTTCCATGTCTTTTGCCCCATCTCCGGCGTCGAACAATACGCACGAAATTTTCGCCTCGCTCGAGCGCCTCGTCAACGCGGTCAACACCAATGATCTGAACGGCATCATGAAGTACTATGTGCCCGACAATGTTCCCGACGAAACGCTGGTCGTCTTCGACGGCATTCCCCCGCGCCAATACGTCGGCGCAGCAGCTTTTCGCCAGGACTGGGCGAACTTTTTGGCCTCATACCCTAACGGCGCCCATGTCGAGGTCAGCGGTTGGAAGGGCGAATCCGAGGGCAACCTCGCGTACGGACGCTTCTTCTTCAGCGTCAAGGGTATCGCCACGGATGGCAACCCCCTGAATTTTACCCTTCGCATTACCGACGTCTACAAGAAGATCAACGGGAATTGGCTCGCCATCCACGAGCATGCCTCTTGGCCCGTGAACCTCGCGACCCGCATTGCGGATCTGAGCTCAGCGCCCTAACCCACATTTCTCACGAAGATAACAGGCAAAGGCCGCGACCTATACGGAAATCAAGGCTATCGCCGCTCGATCAAAAATAAAAACTCCCGGTTGGGTGTGTCGGCGGCGCGCAGCCATTCGTTGGTCCACTTCATGCCCGCCATGACGTTTTTGCGGTAGTCGATTTCGAGGGTTTGCAGCAGGCGACCGCTGGCGGTGATTGCTTCGTGCAGTTCGTGGGCGGTGGCCCGTCCGCCGGAGCTGTAGGAGAGGATTACGTGAGGGGTGGCGCTTTCCTCCAGCAGCCGGCGGATGGCCTTGACCGCCAGAAACTCTCCGTGGCCGTCGCGGCGGAATTCCTCGAAGACCGAGGCTGCCAGGCCATCGGAGGTGTCCGCGCGGCGGTTCACACGGCCGAACAGATCCGGATGGTCGAACTTGCAGATGGACGTCCATAGATGGTAGTAGGCGGCGTAGCGGACACGCGAGGGCGGCATCTTTTCGTTATTGGATCCGTAGGGCGGATCGTAATACGAGAGGTCGGCCTGCACACGTGGAAGGAGGTCGAAGATATCGGCACGATGCACTTCATGCCTACCGTCGCCACTCAGAATGCGCGGAACTCTGAGTTGCAGCGGATGATACGAACGGGGCGACCACTCGCGCAGATAGGCGGCGTAGTGCCCGAGGGTGCTATCCACCTGGTCGAGCGCCAGAATTAAGCTGGTTAGGGCCACGCACCTGGCTTCTTTTGTTAGCGCCAGCCGCTCGATCTCTTCGCGGATGGCATCGAGCTTGCGCGTGTTCTGTATCTGCCAGGGGCGCTTCGGCTGGGCTTCAGGTTTCGCTTTGGTCTGAGCTTTGATTTGGGCCCGCGGGTCGCCGCCGTAGTGTTGCGTGAACCATCCGTCGCGGGGTGGAAGGGCGTTAAGATGGGCGATCAGCCCCGCATACTCTTCCGGCGTTTTTCTGGCCAGCAGATAGCAGACGGCGAAGACTTCCGTCCACTCGGCAATATCATTGCAAACCACATCGTAGCCCGATTGCGCCAGCGCCTGCGAAACACGCGTGGTGCCGGCAAAGCCATCGAAGACCCGGCGGGCGTTCACCTGCTTCGCCATCGCCAGGATGTTCGGAATCAGCTTGAGCTTGGAGCCGGCGTACTTAATGCCTTCGGTTGGAGGGATAATCGGCATTTCAAAAAATCTCACCACGGAGTCACCTAGAAAACAAAAACAATTTCGCCGCTGATTCTCGCTGATGAGCGCTGATAAGTCCTGTTGGAACTAGATTTACTGAGATTTTAATTTCTTTTCTTGTTTCTCTCTTCTTTGTTTCTCTCTTCTTTATTTCTTCTTTCTCTTTTCTTTTTTATCAGCGTTCATCAGCGAAAATCAGCGGCGAAATTGTTTTTGTTTTCTCCGTGCCTCCGCGGTAAAGCCTTGGCTTTTGGCCTAGTCCGTCTGCTGGGTGATATTCAGCAGCACTCCCACACTGGCCAGCATAACGAACAGCGACGTTCCGCCATACGAAATAAACGGCAGCGGGATGCCCTTGGTCGGCAGCAGGGCCAGCACTACGCTCATGTTGAAGAATGCCTGCAGCACGATCATGGTGGTGATGCCAATGGCGAGGTAGCGTCCGAAGTTGTCGCGGGAGCGCAGGGCCGCGCGAAAACCCCGGTAGGCGATGATGAAGAACAGCGCGGCGATGGCCATCGATCCAATGAGCCCCATTTCTTCCGAGACTACGGCATAGATGAAGTCGGTCTGCGGCTCGGGCAGGTAGAAGAGCTTCTGCTTGCCTTCCATGAGCCCTACGCCGGTCAGGCCGCCGGTGCCGACGGCGATGAGCGATTGGATGATATGGAATCCGCGGCCCTGGGGATCGGCCCAGGGATTCAGGTAGGCCAGCAGGCGTTCGCGGCGCCAGGGCACGCTGAGCAGATAGCACAGAGCGGGAACGATCGGAACCAGCGCATAGGCGAAGTATTTGGGCCGCAGTCCGGCAAGATACAGGATCGCGGCAGTCACTCCCACGCAGACCATGGCCGTCCCCAGATCGGGCTGCAGGACAATCAACACGGAGAATACCGCGGCCGGGACCACCGCCGGCAGCAGCGTACGGCGCCAGTCATCGAGTGAGCGGCTGCGGCCCTCGAGAAAGAACGCCAGAAACAGAATGAGCGCCGGCTTGGCCAGCTCCGAGGGCTGTAGGGAAAAGCTGCCGAACTTGATCCAGCGATGGGTGTTGTGGGCGCGGTCGAGGAAGAATACCGCCACCAGCAGCAGCGTGACCACGCCCAGAATGGTAAAGACCAGTCGAGGGTCCTTCCAGCGGCGGTAGTCGAAATTTATGGCCAGGAACATGGCCAGCAGCCCGGCCACCGCCCAGCCGAGTTGCCGAAAGAGAAAATAATAAGCGGAGCCGAAGCGTTCATTGGCCATTACCGCCGAAGCGCTGAAGACCATGATTACGCCGGCAAACACCAGCAGCAGCGTCGACCCGAACAGCCATTTGTCGATGCCGAAGCGTTTGGCCATCTATACTCTTTCACCCGCCACGGCCGGCTTCAATGCCAGCGCCGCGACCAGTTCCTTAAAGACCAGGCCACGATGTTCGTAGCTGTTGAACTGGTCGAAGCTGGCGCAGGCCGGGGCCAGCAGCACTACGTCGCCGGGAGCAGCGGCTTCAAAGGCCTGACGCACGGCGCGCTCCAGGGTGCCGGAGTAGGTGATGGCAGTTGAACCCTTGATCTGGGCGCCGATCTTCTCTGAGGCCGCGCCAATCAGGTAAACGCTCTTGGCCCGCTCGCGCAGCAGAGGGCCAAGCACCGAATAGTCGCCACCTTTATCTTTGCCGCCCAGAATCAGGTGGATGTTTCCGGGGAAAGACTCGAGGGCCTTAATGGTGGCATCGACATTGGTGGCCTTGCTGTCGTTGTAGAACTCCACGCCGCGCAGGGTGGCCACGGGTTCGAGCCGGTGTTCCACGCCTTGAAATTCAGCCACGGCCTGGCGCACCTGCTGGGGACCGCATTCGGCGATCATGCCCATACACACCGCGGCCAGCACGTTTTCCAGATTGTGGGCGCCCTTGAGCCGAATGTCGCTGACCGGCATGACCACGGTCTCACGTCCGGCGGAGCGAAAGACAATCTCTCCATCCTTAACGAACGCCCCGTTTTCCACCGGCTGCTTGCGGCTGAACCAGTAGGGCACGGCCTTGATGCGGCCCTTCAAGCCCACGCAGGTGGCATCATCGGCGTTGAGCAGCGCGAAATCGGAAGGCTGTTGGTTTTCAAATATACGCGCCTTGGCGTCAACATACGCCTGGAAGGTACCATGGCGATCAAGATGGTCTGGAGTAATGTTGAGAATGGTGGCGATCCAGGGACGAAACTGCTCGATGGTTTCCAGTTGGAAGCTGGATATTTCGAGCACCATCAGACCATCCGGCGTTGACTGGCCGGCGAGAGAAATCACGGGCGTACCGATATTGCCGCCTACCAGGGTCTTTTTCCCAGTCTTCTTTTCATTCTGGGCGAGAATCTCTCCGGTGAGCGTGGTGGTTGTGGTCTTGCCGTTGGAGCCAGTAATGGCCACGGCTTTGCCTTGCAGAAAGCGGAATGCCAGTTCGACTTCCCCGATGACGGGTATACCGCGCAGCCGGGCCTGCTCCAGTTGCGGCTGGCTTGAAGGTACGCCGGGACTGACGACGATGAGGTCCTGATCGCGGAAGGTGCGTTCGCCGTGGCGCCCGGTCTCGACCGAGATGCCACGGTCAAGCAGCGAGGGGATTTCCCCCTGCAACTGGGGTTGGGGTCTGGAATCGGAGACGGTAACTCGCGCTCCGTGGTCTTGCAGAAAGAAGGCGGCAGCCACGCCGGAACGGCCCAGCCCTACCACCAGCACTCGTTTATTTTTCAGCTCCATGCGCAACACCATTGTGCCATGTTTTCGGCAATTGCTAGCGCAACTTCAGGGTGGTAAGTGCAAAGAGTGCAAACACCAGGGCGGCAATCCAGAAACGGATGATGATTTTCGATTCCGACCAGCCGATCAGCTCAAAATGATGGTGAATGGGCGCCATTTTGAAGATGCGTTTCTTACGCAGCTTGTACGAACCCACTTGCAGGATGACCGACAGGGCCTCAATGACGAACACGCCGCCCACAAAGGGCAGCAGCAGCTCCTGCTTGATGATGACGGCGATGCAGCCGATAGCGCCGCCCAGCGCCAGCGAACCCACGTCACCCATAAAGATTTCCGCGGGATGCGCGTTATACCAGAGAAACCCAATACTGGCGCCGACCATGGCCCCGCAGAAGATGGTCAGTTCCGCCACCTGGGGCATTTTCTGCAGTTCCAGGTATTCGGAAAGATTGGCGTGGCCGCTCACGTAGGTAAGCACCGTGAGGGCGCCGGCGGCAATCACAGTGCAGCCGATCGCCAGTCCGTCAAGCCCGTCGGTCAGGTTCACTGCGTTGCTGGAGCCGACAACCACCAGCATCACAAACAGAACAAATGGGGTGAAAGCCAGGGGCCAGAACGTAGGACTGTTGCGCAGGGACTCAATCACCAGATCGGGGCGGAACTGCTTGATAAACGGCACCATCAACTGGGTTGAATACTGGTGGCGCGCGGTCAGACCCACCAGCACTACGCCGATGGCGAAGGCGGCCAAAAACTGCAGCAGCAGCTTCATGCGTCCGGTAAGGCCCAGATTGCGCTTGTTGACGACCTTGAGGTAATCGTCGGCAAAGCCGATGGCGCCGAAGGCCAGTGTGGAAAAGATCGCCAGCCAGATGAAACGGTTCGACAGGTCGGCCCACAACAGGGTCGGAACCAGGATAGAGATCCCAATCAGCACACCGCCCATGGTGGGCGTGCCCGCCTTCTTCTGGTGCGCCTTGGGGCCTTCTTCACGGATGTACTGGCCGATCTGGAATTCACGCAGTTGCCGGATGACAAACGGACCAATGATCATGCCTATAAACATGGCTGTCAGGCTGGCAAAGGCGGTGCGAAAAGTTACATAGCGAAAAATACGGAATGGCGGAAAGTGGACGAACAAACGCTGGTAGAGAAGCCAGTAGAGCAATATGCCTCCGTCAAGAAAACTCCGTTACGCCGCCGCGCTTTTTCAATCGATAGTGCAAGAATAACAGACTGGGGCCAGGGCAATACAGTTCAGTTGTGGGAGAGAGGGAGCGAGAGAATCCCGATTGCCAACATTCCCCTGCTTCTTGTTTTTCCACGCTTATGCGTTAGGCCAATCCCTCATCTCGCTCTCCAGATGCTACGTTCAAAATTGGGCTGACTTTCTAACCCAATCCGCGTTCATCCGCGTCGATCCGCGGTAAGGTTTCTATTCCTTTCCATCAGTATTGATCAGTGTTTTTATCAGTGTTCATCGTGGTAAGGTTTTTGGGCTAAGATCGGGGCTGGGCTTCCATCTTCTGCTGTACGATTTCCAGGGCGCGCTCCAGTTTGACGCCACGCGATGCTTTGAATAGCACGGCGTCGCCAGGACGCAGCTCGCGCGCCAGCCGTTCGCCTGCTTCCTCCGGCATCTCCATGTACTGGGCCTGAGCTCCGGCCCCGGAGGCTGCCTCGACCAGGGCGCGGGCCATTCCGCAAACCCCAATCACGATATCAATCTTTTTTTCAGCGGCATGATGGCCGCATTCCCGATGCAGCTTTTCCGACATCTTGCCCAGCTCGAGCATCTCCCCGGCCACCAGGATGCGGCGCTCGGCCTTCATGCTCGCCAACGTGTCGATCATGGCGTTGAGCGCCCGCGGGTTGGAATTGTAGCAGTCATTGACGATCGTGGCGCCGCCAACGGCCAACACCTGGCCGCGCTTATCGGGCGGCTGAATGGTTGATAGGGCCGGAGCAATCTGTGAAGGGGAAACGCCCCTTTCCAGGGCGGCCGCCGCTGCGGCCAGCGCGTTGCTGATGTTGTGTTCGCCCACCAGCAGCAGGCTGACCGGCTCGATGACTCCGCCAACCACCAGATCGAAGCTTGAACCTTCCGCACCCCTTAGCTGCACGTTTTGCGCGCTCACATCGGCGGCGCGGCCCAGACCGAAGGTGACCACCTTGCCTTTGAAGTCGCGGCCAAACTGCGAGACATATTCATCGTCGGCATTCAATATGGCCACGCCCCCCGGGTGAAGGGTCTCGATGATTTCGTATTTGGCGCGGGCAATGTCGGCAATGCAGTTGAAGAATTCCAGATGCACCGGGCCCACGCTGGTCACCACCGCCAGATCATGGTGCGCCAGATTACCCAGGACGCGTATCTCGCTGGCGTGGTTCATGCCCATTTCGACCACGGCAACATCATGTTCAGGCTCCAGCTTGAGCAGTTGCAGCGGCAGGCCGATGTGGTTGTTCAGGTTGCCGGAACTCTTCATCACCCGGAAGCGCACTTTCAAAAGATGCGCCAGGATTTCCTTGGTAGTGGTCTTGCCCGCGGAGCCGGTCACGCCCACCAGGGGCTTGCCCCACAGGCGGCGCGCGGCGGCGCCCAGAGATTGCAATGCGCGCAAGGTGTCATCCACATAGAGCAGGTTGCGAGGGCCGGCGCTCACCGCGCTGCCGGTTTGCACAACCGCGGCGACCGCCCCGCCTTCCAAAGCCGCTTTTACGAAATCGTGGGCGTCAAAACGTTCGCCTTTCAAGGCAATGAAGAGGTCGCCGGGAGTGACGGTGCGGGAGTCGATGGAATAACCCATCGCCACCGCTTCCTGGTCGAATTCGCCTTTGGCGCCGGCAAACTCAGCCACGCGCCACAATGGCAGTCTCATCTCTCCCCTCCGGAGACGCTGTTGTGTCCCATCAGTTTTAATGCTTCCCGCGCCACCTGCACATCATCAAAGGGGAATGTACCATCGCGCGTAACCTGGACTTTTTCATGTCCTTTTCCCGCAATCAGTACTATATCGCCGGGTATGGCTTCGGCCAAGGCAATGGCAATGGCCTTGCGGCGATCAGGCTCGACCGTGTATCGGGCGTCGGAGGACTTCAGTCCGGCCAGCGCATCCTCAAGAATGGCCAGCGGGTCTTCACTGCGCGGGTTGTCGGAAGTCAGCACCACCAGGTCGCTGCCGTTGCCTGCGACCCTGCCCATCAGAGGACGCTTGGCCCGGTCGCGATCACCGCCGCAGCCGAACACGGTAATCACCTTGCCCTGCGCACCATGGCGAGCGGCAAAACCACGGGCAATGGAAGTCAGGTTCCGCAAGGCATCATCGGTATGCGCGTAGTCGACGACCACGGTAAAGGGCTGGCCGCAATCCACGCGCTCAAATCGTCCCGGAACCTGCTTGAACTGGCCGATCGCCGCAGCCACTTGATTGAGAGGGCAGCCCTGGGCCACGGCGGCGGCGGCCGCAGCCAGCGTGTTGTAAACGTTGATCTGGCCGAGCAGCTTTGACCTTATCTTGATGGTTGCCTGGGGCGTGACCAAATCGAATTCCGTCCCCTGCGGATTCAGTTCCAGGTTCTCCGGATGAAAATCACCGTGGCTGATGCCGTAGCTGATGGACTGCTCATTCGATCTGCGGCTTACTTCCAGCAGCGTGCTGCCGTATTCGTCTTCGGCGTTCAACACGGCCACCCGTGGCGCTTTCGCTCCCGTGCCTTCAAATAGCAGGCGCTTGGCGGCAAAATAGCTTTCCATGTCTTTGTGGTAATCGAGATGGTCGCGGGTGAGGTTGGTAAAGACGGCCACTTCGTAGGGAATTCCATACACCCGGCCCTGCTCCAGCGCGTGCGACGAGACCTCCATCACCACGTCGGTTGAGCCCGCGGAAAGCGACTGGGCAAAAATACGGTTCAATTCCAGGGACTCGGGTGTAGTGTGAGGCGCAGGCAGCGTCTGGCCGCCTACGTGATACTCGATGGTCCCTATCAGTGCCGGCTTCCGGCCACAGAAATTCAGTATCGATTCCAACAGAAACGTGGTGGTTGTCTTACCGTTGGTGCCGGTCACGCCGGTGATCTTCAGCTTCTGGACCGGATGCAAATAGAAATTGGCGCTGGCCACGGCCAGTGCCCGCCGCCCGTGCTCGACGGTCACCCACCCTATGCCGGGGCGCGGTCGCTGCGCGATGGAATCGGAAATCACGGCGACCGCGCCTTTCTCCAGGGCCGCATCGATGTAATCGTTGCCATCGGTAGTTTCACCCTTCATGGCGACAAATACCCAGCCCGGACGGACACGGCGGGAGTCGTAGTCCAGCCCCGAAATGACAGCCGGGCCTCCGCTGTAGGGCGCCGTCAGACCTTGCAGCAGTTCAGAGAAAATCATCTGGTCTGAATTATAGAGCGACGTGGGTGGTAGCAAGAGCAAAAGCTGCACCACGGAGGCACGGAGTCACGGAGAAAAGTAACGGTGCGTATTTGGTATTCGGTACTTGGTATTTGTCCGATTCCAACTTCATCGAGCCGGGAAAAGATCATTGCCTCCCTAAGGAATCAAATACCAAATACCGAATACCGAATACCAACTACCGTTTTTGCAGTTCTCCGTGCCTCCGTGGTGCTCTTTTGCGCATTCAAAGCGCAGGTGCGAAAATGACTGTGTCCAAATGAGAACCACAGGAAACCACTTACCGCTGGTGTTTATGTTTCTATTTGCCGGATCATTGGTTTTCGGACAGTCTGCGCGGACGGCGCCGCCGTCCACGCCTGAATACACCTTCCGGATCATCCATTCCTTCCCGCATGATGCCAAGGCATTCACACAAGGGCTTGCCTACCGTGACGGTTTTCTCTACGAAGGCACCGGCCTTAACGGCCGTTCGTCATTGCGCAAGGTCCGCCTGGAGACGGGCGAAGTTGTGCGGCGCGTCGACCTGCCGCCTGAATTCTTCGGCGAAGGCATTGCCCTGCTCAAAGACCAGATCGTCCAGCTTACCTGGAGATCACACACCGGATTTGTATACAACCTGAGCGACTTCCGCTGGATACGCCAGTTCCCTTACACCGGAGAAGGCTGGGGCGCCACCAGCAACGGCAACGAAATCTTCATGAGCGATGGAACGGCTGTGATCCGCGTCCTCGATGGCGGCGCCTTTCGCGAGAAGCGGCGGTTGAAGGTCCACGATGGCGGTCGCCCCATCACCCAACTGAATGAACTGGAGTTTGTCGAGGGAGAGATCTTCGCCAACGTGTGGCAGACCAATCGAATCGCACGGATTTCTCCACAGACCGGCAAGGTAACCGGGTGGATCGACCTGAGCGGCCTTCTCAATCCCATGTTCCGGCTGGAGTCCGGCGCTGTTTTGAACGGCATCGCCCACGATGCCGCCGGGAAACGCCTCTTTGTGACCGGCAAACTCTGGCCGAACATCTTCGAGATTCAGTTGGTTCGGAAGGGGCGGAAATGAGGAATTTCCATGAATTCCCGAATGTTACAACCGCAGAGCTGAGTCGCTCGATAGGATTTAAGTTATTTGTTATCAATGATTTATCGTCTTGAATGTCGTAGCTCACTTGGACTGCGCAGAGGGTCTGACGAATAATTTCGTGCAGCACGAATATATTCGGTATAGTCTCATAGACGTGAGAACCAACGTCTCAAAGTCAGCTCAGGGTCTAATCATCGCAGAGAAAGGTGCCCTTGCGGAAGCCCGTGACGTATTCATACGAATCGGCGCCAGGGTCGAAACCGCTACCTTCGAAGCAATGAGAGCACCCGGCGCATTGCAGAACCGATCATCAGAATCGTATCTATTCTTTGTATTCTATCTGGATAATCAGATGCCAAGACAGTTTTCAGCCACCCTCCACAACCTAAGACATACTCGCAAGGACCACTGGCTGTTTTACGTGGCCCATCAAGGAACGAACCTTGCATTCGAGATTGGCTTGGCTGTTGGACGTACATTGGGCGAGTCCGCAGAGGTTGCTTCTAACGTTCGAGAAGCTAGACAATTACTGAAATCATGGGATGCGGTGATAACCGATCCACCCTCCGCCCGCAAGGGAACCGACATGATTGGTGTGCGCAAAAGATTTGGGTTAACGCAAGACCAGATGGCATCGGCCCTCAACTTGACAACGCGCACTCTCCAAAACTGGGAGCGAAACTCCGGCACGAGCCAGATGGAACGCAAGACCAAAGATCTTTGGGAATTACTGAACCTCATGGATGACTACATCGTCGCCCGAGAGGAGAGCAATTGGCTGAATACCGCCAACCCGGCATTCAAGAACAAGAAGCCGATCGAGCTCATCGTAGATGGAAAGCTGCGTGATTTGATTGTTGAATTCCAGCGGCTGCGCGAGGGCCAACCAGTTTGAGCCTGACGATCACCGAACAGGCATCGCTCAGGAACTTGACCAAGAGATGGAAGCCGCTATCCGGTGTCTACTTTCGTTCAGTTGAGCGCCGGTTCATGGATCCCTCGCAGGTTCTCAACGGTCGCGGCACGGAATTGTATGGTGGGCGTTTTGCGCCAGTCGGCACAAAAGGCGTGTATCTGGCGGACTCCGATGTTGGCGCATCGGCGGAAGTACTCGCACGCAAGAGCCGGCTTGGAAACGCATCCCAGATATCCTTGGACAAATACCCTCGGGTCGTGTTCGCTCTCGATGTAGAACTGGATCGGGTCGTTAGCCTAGTCAGGAGGCCCCGAAACCCTGAGCTGGCGTCGATTAGGGAAAAGAGCCTTGAGAATGACCTGCGCTACTCCCAGTCGGTGGGACAGTTTCTTGCGAATGCCGGTATCCAGGGCTTGCTTTTCAAAAGCACTGTCGCAGCCGGGTCCAACCTGCTCATTTTCCTGGATAACTGCATTCCCGGCCAACTCAAGATCCGGAGACTCGACGAAATGATGGATACCTTGAGCCGGATCGTAACGACATACAAGGCATGAGTCGCACTTGTCAAAAAGGAGCCGTTCAAACTTCCGATTCCCGCATTGACCAAATGACTCACCAATATTTCCGCTTAACCTGCTCGGCTGCTTGTATTCTGGCAAAAACATTCGTAGACAGTCATATATAATCCGGCGTTATGCTGACTTTCAATGCCATCCTTCAACATGAGGGGGGGTGATCCGGCGAAGGTGCGCCTTATTCGGCACCAACTCAAGTCTCGTGGCCGTAAACAGTACCAAGAGACGTCTCTAGAAATCGTAAACTCAACGGAAGAAATCGAGAAGATTGAGCGGCTAGGAGCGAAAACTCATGGGCAAGAAGTTTGGGTTGAATCGCAACGAACAACGGGCAGAAGAGTTTTATGGCTCCTGTCCTTGCGGAACGCAACATTAGCGAGATATTCCCGCGCCACCGAGTTGCCAGATATCGCTGTATGCCCCGGCCATAAAATCGATATCATGTAAAATTGGCAGCTACCAGTATTTGGGCTTGCTCCTCCTTGCAATCAGGATCAAAAAATGGCA
Source organism: Saccharimonadales bacterium (SeqCode) (assembly GCA_035568495.1). Lineage (GTDB taxonomy): Bacteria > Acidobacteriota > Terriglobia > Terriglobales > Acidobacteriaceae > Angelobacter. Next base: position 28,996 of record DATMNZ010000124.1, read on the forward strand.
CGCAAACGTCCCTCCGTCTTTGTTGGTTCTTCCACGGAAGGCCTGAAAATTGCCAGGGCGCTCCAGGTCCTCCTTGATCATGATTGCGAGGTGACAATTTGGAGCCAGGGTATTTTCGGCGTCGGGCAAGGAACGCTCGAATCTCTTGTCTCCGCTTTGGATCAATTCGATTTTGCGATTCTTGTCCTTACCCCTGACGATCTTGTTGCCAGCCGTGATCATACCAGCCCGGCTCCGAGGGACAACGTCCTATTTGAACTCGGTCTGTTCATGGGTGCTCTGCGGCGCGAGCGAACGTTTATCGTGTACGACAGGACGGCGCAGCTCAAGTTGCCTTCCGATTTGGCGGGAGTCACCCCAGCGACTTTTGAGGCCCACTCTTCCGGAAATTTTCAGAGTTCATTGGGCGCAGCTGCGACACTGATTGCAGAACGAATTAATCGCCTAGGGCTTCGCGACATGGAACGGTTTCGCATATTATCAGAGGCCGCGCAGGATTCGATGAGATGACGTTGCAAATGCATCTGCTTGTACAACTCCTTGCCAGATCGCGCAAGGTAGAATTAGACATAATTTCCGCTCAGTTCGGAGCACTCATTGAACCGCATAAACTGGAACAGATGCGGCGGGATTTGAAAGATCTCGAAAGTAGCCTCACCCCTTCCCACAAGGCACCCAGTTAGATGCGTCATGATGAGGTCAGTCTCGAGGTGTGCCTATGGGTCGGCTCCCGCACGCGCCACAGGTATACTCTTGTCTGCCGAGGAGAACATGACCAACCGCAGTAAACTGTTGTTCGTCCTGCTATTCACCGCTCTTTTCTGTCTGTCATCGTTGGCACTCACCGATGGCCCACCCGTTCGCGATTCGTTGGCTGTCTCCATCCACGCTGAATTGGCGTTTCTCGCGGGGGACGCTCTGCATGGGCGCGGCAGCGGTACACCTGATGAATTCATCGCCGCCGCCTACATTGCTTCCGAACTGGAGCAGATGGGCGTTGCGCCGGCTGGTGACAACGGCGGATTTATCCAGAATGTTTCAGGCAAGCTTCCATTTCGTGGCGGCCCGCGTGACTGGAACACCCGCAACGTTATCGGCGTGCTTGCAGGCGGCGATCCTAAACTGAAGACCGAAGTGGTGCTGCTCACTGCCCATCTGGACCATCTGGGTGTACGCAAAGCCGCGAACGGCGAAGCCATCTACCACGGCGCGGATGACGATGCTTCCGGCTGCGTAGCGGTGTTGCAACTGGCGCGCGCTCTCGCCAGCGAACCGCGTCCGAGGCGGACTGTGATTTTTGCGTTTTTTGGCAGTGAAGAGACTGGCGGACAAGGGAACTATTATTTCTTGCAGCATCCGCCGGCGCCCATCCGGCAGATCGTCGCCAACCTGGAATTCGAAATGATTGGCCGTCCCGATGCCGCAGTCAAGCCCGGCGAACTGTGGCTCACCGGCTTTGATCGCAGCAATCTGGGGCCGGAACTGGCGAGACACGGAGCGCGGCTGGTGGCCGATCCGCATCCGAAAGAGCAGTTCTTCACGCGTTCCGACAACTATGCCCTGGCCAAGCAGGGCGTCATCGCCCACACGGTTTCAAGCTTTGGATTGCACAGCGAATACCATCAGCCCAACGACGATCTGGCCCACATCGACTTCAAGCACATGGAGCGAGCCATCGACTCAATGCTCAAGCCTTTGCAGTGGCTGGTGAATTCGGATTTTAAGCCGGCGTGGGTGGAAGGAAAGAAGCCGTAATTCAGCAGTCAGCCCTCAGCAATTAGCATTCAGCCCTGAGACATTCGTGGCAGACTTGAAAATGCTCTTTGAGGCCGCCGCGGATGTTTCAAGGCTGAATGCTGAATGCTTCTTCAGTTCGGCTTTTCTTTCTTGCTGGCCTTCAGCATGCGCTCGTCGATGGGCTTTCTTCCACGAAAGCCTTCTTCCAGGCCGTGCCAGAATTGAATGGTATCTTCACCGGCCTTCCAGCATAACAGCACGATTTCGTCGTTGACCACGCAGGGAAAATCGAGCAGGCCGACATCCAGATCTTTGATCTGGACACCGATAGCTTCGACCTCGGCCAGTACGTCCTTGGCCTCCTGCAAGGCCTTGTCGCGCTCCGCTTTGCGCCGGACGATTGCCGGCACGTTGACCAGCAGTCCGCCGCTGAGCAGGATGCGGTGGCGCACGGCCTCCAGCTCTTTTTCGACGGTTTCGATCAAGAGTTTGCCTTGCATGGCGCGATCCAGCAATGACTTGAGTATCGGCAGCAGCGATTTTGCTTCTTCGAGCGTGAATGTCTTCATCTTCGGCATGGACCTTCCTGGACACGTGCCAGGATGCATCCAGGCACTAACAGATTATTAGCACATTCTCCAGCTTCTGGCACATGGCCGCAGGGCTTTTATTGGATTTCCAGCATTCTGGCCA
>DATMNZ010000125.1:0-4745 GCA_035568495.1 Saccharimonadales bacterium (SeqCode)
CAGTCGCCGTGCCCTTGGAAATGCTGGAGTTGGTCATTGGCAATGTCGGCGCATGCACGATGGTCTTCTGGGGGCTGGCGAAGCCGGTAGATGAGATCGTGGAATCCGCCATGCATGCCATGATGGACCACGGGCAACAGATGCGCGAAGGCCTGAACGTCCAGCGGCTGAGCTATGACGCGGAAGAGCGGTTCTGGCGCAGGGAAGAGAAGCTCGCGGATGTTTCCGGGGCGCACGTCGTGGCTTCCGCCTCCGCGTGGGATGGATGCGTGGTGGCGTTCGCCGGCCGGCAGCGTACGCATTTGGAATTCCGGTTGCGCGGACGCCGCCCGCCGTACATGCTGCTGCATCAGCGTTATGAGGCCATGGAAGAACAACGGCTCACCACTCATCCCGCCATGAACCTGCTGCGGCTGGCGCTCAACCTCTACGCCGCCATCGGCGCAGAGTATGCGGCGCTCCCGGTGGCCGGCAACTGGCTCCTGGACGAAAGCTTCGACTCGCTGCTCCGGCCTCCGCTCTTCCCCGACCTGTTTCTGCTGCCCCAGGCCGCCGTTCCTGGAGAATTACCGGCCCTGTTTCGCACCGCCCGGTTGAGCAATGAAAGGGCCATCGTTACCACCCTGCCGGTGAAGTTTTCGCCCATGGATACAGGCTTCGAGCGTACCAGCGAAGAGCTGAAGAGCGATCGCCTGCGGGCTTGCGAGGCCCTGGCCGAAAAAGCCTATGACCAGATGTATGACGCGCACTCTGCGCGATCGGCCAGTACGTTCTATAGCGACGCCAAGGAGTCCCTTCATGATGCCATCAGCTTGGCCCGGGAATTGGGTCTGGCCGAGCGGGCAGAGCAGCTTAGCCGGAGACTGGAACACATCAAAGCGGTGTTTCGGTCGCAGTTCAGTTAAGCGATAGAGACACTGCTGCGGCTGGTGCTAAAGCTTCAGCGTAGGGATGCCGTTTCGGATTCCGCAAAAAATTAAGTGATTGCTAATCTTTCAGGACGCTAGATTAGAAAATATTAATAAATCTTTATGCGGCCAGCGCGATAGATTTTTGCAAGCGTCAAAAGCCATTTCTACTATGAAGCAGAGCGCCTTAAGCGCCGCTCGCATGATTTGATTTAGGCATCCTCAGCTATACCGGTTTTCTTGTCTACGCAGTTTCTGTTTCCTGATTACAGGAAATATCCATTGACAAATCTTTACATACTACCCCTTCTAGTAGACTGCCGTTGCCATTGAGCGCCGCAGTTTTTTCGCTCGACCGCCGATGAATCACATATCTGCATCGGCTTATTCCGGCATATTCATTGCAACAATCGTATGCAAAGTCCACTACGGTGAGGAGAAATAAAAACGTGAAATCTCCCTTTGGAAAGACTACACCCGCGTTTGTCTTGGTCTCTGTAATGCTGGCCATTGGCTCTTTGATGGCACAAACAGGGAAGGCTGCCAGTTCCCCAAAAAATTTCGGTCCGGCGGAAGTCACGCGCGCGGATTTTGCGAAGACCATCGCTGTGCGCGACATGGTTTCTATGCCGGTTACCGCGCCCAACCACGAAAAGCCGCTGCATGTGCTTCCCCGGAAGGGCGTGACGGGAGTTGCCGCCCCGGGAACTATCGATCCAGTATTGCAAACTGCCACCAACCGCGCTGCCCCAACCGTGGGTGGGGTTTCCAGCTTTGACGGTGTAGGCGTAGGGTTGGGCGGGTTTACCCCTAATTCCGCTCCTCCCGATACCAACATGGCGGTGGGCGCGACCCAGGTTGTGCAGTGGGTGAATACTTCTTTTGCAGTGTTCTCGAAGGCCGGCGCGTTGCTGTCTGGCCCCCTGGCCGGCAATACTCTGTTCCAGGCATTGGGCGCCAGCCATCCCTGCGCCGCGAACAATGACGGCGACCCCATCGCCCAATATGACAAAGCGGCCAACCGTTGGGTGCTCTCCCAATTGGAGATTACGCAGGGAAGCACGGCCGGCTTTATGGAATGCGTGGCGGTATCGCAGACTTCGGATGCCACCGGCGCGTTCAATGTGTACGCATTCAACTACGGGACCGTCGATTTCAACGATTACCCAAAGATGGGTGTGTGGAACAACGCCTATCTTTTTACCTATAATATTTTCGCCAACGGATCGACCTTCTCCGGTCCTAAGCTGTGCGCCCTGGACCGCACCGCCATGCTCAATGGCGCTGCTGCAACCCAGATCTGCTTCCAGTTGAGCACCTCTTTTGGTGGAGTGCTCCCATCGGATATCGATGGCGCCACCGCTCCTCCGGCCGGTTCGCCAGCTTATTTCCTCGACTTTGGCGCGAACCAACTGGAACTGTTCAAGATGACCAACATCAACTTTACTGCCGGTACCGCTACGCTGACCGGACCGACCAACATCCCTGTGGCGGCTTTCACGGCAGCCTGTAATGGGGGCGGCACATGCATTCCGCAGTTGGGGGTCCCTCAGCAATTGGATTCACTTGCCGACCGCCTCATGTACCGGCTGGCCTATCGTAACTTTGGCGACCACGAAGCCCTGGTGGTGAACCACTCGATCACCGCCGGTAGCAGCGTTGGCATCCGCTGGTACGAAATCCGGAGTCCTGCCTCCCCCGTCCTGTTTCAGCAGGGCACGTTCGCGCCGGATGCCACCTTCCGGTGGATGGGCAGTATGGGGATGGACCACGTGGGGAACATCGGTGTCGGCTACAGTGTTTCCAGCGGTAGCATCAATCCCGGCATTCGTTTTACCGGGCGCAACCCGGCTGATCCGCTGGGCACCCTGGCGAGTGAGCTGACCATTCAAGATGGCACCGGTTCACAGAATGGAAACCTCAATCGCTGGGGCGATTACAGCAGCATCAGCGTAGACCCGGTGGACGATTGCACCCTCTGGTACACCACTGAATATTTGAAGGCCAGCGGTAGCTTCAATTGGAGCACCCGCATCGGCAATTTCAAATTCAGCTCCTGCGGAACGGCGGCTGACTTTTCGGTATCGGCATCGCCGGCGTCGCAATCGGTGACTCAAGGAGCGGGTACCAGCTACACCACCACCGTAGGCGCCATCAACGGATTCACGGGTACGGTGAATTTGAGCGTGAGCGGCCTGCCGTCAGGCGCAACCGCCAGCTTCAACCCGACCTCGGTGGCCAACTCGGGCAATTCCACGCTGAGTGTTTCCACCAGCAGCACAACTCCGGCTGGGACCTTTACCTTGACCATCACGGGAACCAGCGGGACTGTCTCCCACTCCACCACCGTGACTCTGGTTGTCCAGGGTCCGAACCCGGATTTCTCCATCTCTGTCTCTCCCACGAGCCTGAGCGTGGCCCGGGGCGCGAGCGGCAACTACACAGTAAACATCGGCGCGGTCAACGGATTCACCGGGACTGTAAGCTTGAGCGTTAGCGGAGTGCCCGGACATGTAACCGCGACCTTCAATCCCGCCTCCGTTAGCGGTTCGGGGAACTCGACCCTGACTGTTGCGGTGAGCAGAAAAGCGTCGACTGGAACTCAAACCATGACCATTACCGGGGCCAGCGGAAGTCTGAGTCACTCGGCCAGCGCGAGTTTGACCATCCAGTAGCATCGCTTGCAGGCCAATCGCGTTTTCCCGGCCCGGAAAATCGGGCCGGGATTTTTATTTCCATTCACTGCGGTTATTCCGCCGGCAGCATGAAGATATTCGGCTGCTGCCGTTCGTAGCCTTGCTCGTGCGCCCATAGGTCGAGCGCCAGGGTGGCCAGATCGTCGACCTGAGGCACGGCGTGGCCGTCTTTGGTCAGGTCGAGGCATTTGATGTAGGTCTTGCAGTTGTCACAGGCTTCGATGCGGGCCTGCGCGAACTCTTCGGCGCTGAAGACCGGCAGCTTGTCTTTGTGCTCTTCACCGCAGTTCACGCATAACACTCTGCGGACCTCCCATTCGGTGGCGCACATCACGCACACCAGCGAGCGCTTGGCGCCGTTGTTGAATTCCCTGAGCATCGACACCTGCGGCGGATTGCCGCACGCGGGACACTGCGCCAGTTCTGTATCAGTCTGCGCCGCCATGCGCGCCATCATATGCTGCGCATACGGCTGAATCAACACCCAGGCCAGAAAGGCGCGGGCCGGCGTTCCCGGCTCCTCGCGCTGCTCCCATTGCTCCAAAAGCAGTTCGCTCCAGCGCTCCTGGTCGCTGCCCAGCTCTTCGAACGCCCGTGACAGCGCCGGGGAATCCAGTTTCTGAACGAGGGCCTTCAATTCCGGCAGGAATTTCAATACCGAGCGTATGTCGGTGTGCTCCGTTTGGGTGAAGCTCTGGCCGATTTGCTTCTGCAAGCGCGCTGCCTTCAGGTAGACATCAAGAAGCTGGCGAACCGCCGGCTGTTCCTTCGAGAGTTTCTCCGCGCGCGCAATGCGCTCGTCCCAGGTGTAAATCTTCATGGTGTGGTCGTAGTGTAGAGCAGCGATTGGCGATTAGCAATCAAACCAAAATGCCGGAAAGCGCCTGGGCCAATATCTCAGGGCCGTTTTCAGTCAGGATCGACTCTACATGGAACTGAAAAGATACAAAATGGCGTCCGCGTGTGGCGTAGATTTCTCCATCCGGCAGCGCGCTAATTTCAACCGATTCGATTGGTTGTGAATACCGGGCGGCGAAGGTGTTGTAGAAGCCGACGCGTTCAGGCTTTCCGAACAGCTCGACGGTGGCCTGCGTCCCTTGAGTCGGACGTTCTTTTCTGAAGAGTTCCAGGCCCAGCGCCT
>DATMNZ010000126.1:0-33608 GCA_035568495.1 Saccharimonadales bacterium (SeqCode)
ATGTGCCGAAAGGCGTCCTGCTGATTTTCTATCGAGGCTATTGGTGAGGTTCCTGCACCTCCGAGTTACGGGGGATCGAACGAAACTTGGCGTCTTTGGAACGTTTGGGCATTCGGCCGGTGGCCATCAGCGCCGACACTCCCGAAGAATCATCTGAACTCATGCGGAAGACCAGCCTCAGCTACCCGATTCTTTCCGATCACAACGCGGAAATCATCAAGCATTATGACCTTCTGCTGGCCAAAGGGGGTGTCGATAACCGCGATATCGGAAGCTTCGCCGAATTCCTGCTGGATGCTTCAGGAACAGTGCGCTGGCGAGAGCTGATGGAAGGCGGGCCAGCCGCGCCGCTGGAAGCGGCCAAGATGCTGCGTTAGGCAATTGCCGTTGGGTGGCTCTTGCAGCAGATCCTACACGGCTGCACTCTGCGATGATGGGGCCGTTTTCCCCAATGACTGCTGTTGGATTCTCTTTTTAGGTATCTGTTATACTGATACCAATGAAAATGGTTGCAATCCTGACGGTGTTCGATCAGTACCTGTCCGCGAGAGGTCTTCGTTTGGACGCTGTGGTGATTGGCGGCGCTGCCCTCAACTTGCTCGGCATCGTGTCTCGATTCACGAAAGACTGCGACATCCTGTTCCCCGAAATCCCCAAGGAAGTTGCCGACGCTTCGCGCAGCTTCGCCGCAGAGCTTCGCCAAAGCGGTGAGGTCCTGCAGGATGACTGGCTCAACAATGGACCGGCTTCGCTCGCCAGCCAACTCCACCCGCAGTGGGAGCAGCGACTGCAAACCGTTTTTACCGGGACGGCCATTCATCTTCGCAGTCTTGGCCGAAGCGACTTTCTGTGTGCAAAGCTTTTTGCCCTGTGTGATCGTGGAATTGATCTTGGCGATTGTCTCGCACTCGTGCCAACCCCCGAAGAGATTGGTCACGTCCTTCCATGGCTGGAGGTGCAGGATGCTCATCCCGGCTGGCCAGCGCACGTCCGCGCAACCCTCGCAGATATCGGAAGGCGGCTCGGCCATGGCGTTTAGCCGCGTTGTGGTTTCTCCTCAACCCGCGCGAGCGGATGCGCTCACTGTCGATATGGTCGGCATTGGCATGAACTTCGCCACTGGTAGTGCTCGGCCAAATATCGCCCAGCCAAACATTGAAGACACGCTGCTTTTCGCCTCGATCGAAGGCATGGAGAAACCGGACTTGCGCGTACTTGCCATCCTGATTACATGGTTCGGCGTTCACTCTGCGTGGGTGAATGCCGACCGGCTGACCAGGCTAGTCAGCCTGACCAAGTCGCGACGGATTCGCGCTCTATGGTCTGCACTGGCGCGCTGGCAGCAGAAAGACCGTCGTTTTGCGCGGCTTGGCCGATTGTATCGAGGACCTCGCCTTGACCTGATGGAGACCGGTACAGAGTTTCAGATCAAACGGCATGGTGAAGATCAGCGGTTAAAGGGAAGCGCCATCCGGGTGGCGGCCAATGTGCTTCGCGATAGACCTGCCGATGTTTTGTCGCCGGCGGATTTGGCGCGCCGTCATCACGCCTACCGGTGGCGCGTCATTATCGGTCCAGGATATCGCGCGGATATGTGGGCCGCTCTCGAAGACGATAGGAGCCTGTCGGCTGCCGCGTTGGCCAAGAAGACCTACGGCTCGTTTGCCACGGCTTGGCGGGTCCACCGTGATTTTGGCCTGCTTACAAGACCGGCGGGGGCTTCCGGCACGGCAAGATCCGCATGAGGTCGGCATCACGAGAGCGCAAATCGCCTTAAGGCCGAAGCGGCGCAGGAATAATCATGCAGCTCAATAGCCTGCCAGAGAGAAAGCTTTTTCGACCGAAGAATTAATCACTTGCAGAGATTGTGTTTCGCTGTAACTTGTTGATTCTTCGTCCAGAAAATCCTATCTCCGACAGGCTCTCAGGCTGCCCCCTTTCTCCCTTCCTTTTAGGCTATTCCAGACGCTAAGACTTAGGCAGAGACTGCATGTGTTTAATGAAATCATTCCAATTAATTGGATGGCCATGCTCCACAGAAGTCCTGCCTGGGCACCACACTATTTTCGACTTCGAAATAACGAGGTCACCCAAGAAATCGTCTGCGTTGTCATAGACCTCGAATTCGACGCCCTTATTCTTGACTTCCATGGAAACAGCAAAGTCTTTGATTGACACTTTCATTAGAATTCCTCTCTTGGTCAGATACCTAATGCTTGATTTCTAACTCTTGTTATTTAAATTATTATAACGGCATCACCATCGGTTCCCAGACTAGAGACCAGTTCTCTTCATCGCGAAGAAAATCCGTTTCCATATATCTCCTGACAAGTGACACTTTACTGTGAGAAAGGGAGAAAGAGTCAGCCTGAGAGCACACAGGAGATAAACTTTTCTGAATGAAAAACCAACAAGTTAGGGCGCACGCTATCTCTGTAAGTGATTGATTCTTCGTTCAAAACTTTTTCTCTCCGACAGACTCTTGAACTGCGTGATTATTTCCACGTCGCTTGCGCTAGCTAAGTTACTAGGCGTACCCTGTAGCGCGGAGCGGATGGCACAGAGGGGTCGAGGCCCTCCTACATCGTTTCGACTGAGCACTGAAATCATTTACGCAGTCCAGGATGACCCGTTCTCATCGACCCCTTTCTCATCCAATCGGCCCCGCCGGCGCGCGCTTTTTTTGCAGCTCGGAGATCTCTGCAATGAAATCTCTTACTTTTGTCCCTTTCACCCATGCCTGAAGGAGATTCTTTACATCATCTGGAGGCAATCCTTTAGGAACACTCCTCCCGACAACGTGCAGAACAGCTTCTTCCTGCCGAGCCAGGTAGGCACCCTTAAAATAATTGGTGTCTTTATTGTCATCCCCGGTCAAGAATGAGTAATAAGCAACACCGAATTGCTCTGTTTCTCCCCCAGATTTCAGGTGTCTAAGTTTTCCCTGATAGACATACGCGATGCCGTCCTTGCCGAAAACTGACCCGCGTCTTCCTCTAAAACTGCTAAGATTTTCTTGAGATTGAATTTCGAAGTCCTGGACATGATAAGAATCTCCTGACACACTAAAGCCGTCCGCTTGCGAACTCTCAATTGTGATTATGCCTGCTCCAACAACTTGCCCGTTTTGTACAACGGCATCAAGCCACTTACCATCAGCCGTTTCTACTTCATCAAGATGGATTTTGGCTCTCAGTCGTCGTCTCCATAAATAAGTTTCAAAGAGAGAGACAGTTGCAAATGCCAGGGCAAAAAACAATGTGAAGCCCAACCAAAATAATACTTTCATCTTCCAGGAAATATTTTGGTGTTGTGCTAAGAAGTCAGTAGCCAAATGAAATCCGGTCACCAGGACTGCGACTAGAACCCCAATGACTGCATGTCGCCAAATCTCAGATTTTTCTGGGTGCATGTCCATTTACGCCTTTCTTAAACCCCGGGGACGCGATGGTAATTGGTAAAAGGTCCGTCTGCAACACCGGCTGGATTCTCATGACAGTAGTTCAAATCCGCACGGGTTGTGACAGTCGGGGCGGGACGTTCCTGATGTCGGGTCGTCATAGGTCCGGGGCAAGTCCAGATAGACGATAAACTGAAGTCAAGATGAATTGCCGGGCATTCCCGCCTTGCGTAGCGTGGTGGTCTTTCTTGTTCGAACCTGCTTGTTCCGCCAGCAAAGCGGCCGAAGCCCAAGCCAAGGCCGGCGATCCGGGTAGCGCCGCGTTCCTACCCAAAGGCAAGGATGGGGACATATTCCACTCGCTACCCACCACTTAGCTGCCATGCCACGCAAAGGGCGCGTGGCATGGCAGCACGTGGTGGGCTACTTTCATTCGTCCCTTCGGCTGCACCTCAGGGCAGGCTCCGCTGAAGCGGGACTGGCGCTACGCAATTTGAGCGCATCGCCAACTTTATGCCTCTTCAAAGTCGACGTGCGATGACTTGAGCTTTTGCCGTTACTGGCGATTCTCGAGCCGCAAATGCTTTGACTTTTTGTTTCTGCCGCGCGGGTAGTGCGAACTCGTCGTTGAAACGCCCTGAAGATTTCTCTATATAGCCAGCATTCCCGGGGTCCTTCGTGCTTCGCACTCAGGATGACGCCGTGTTGGGAAGACTAAAAAGTCACAGCCTCTCAGGGAAAGCGGTGCTCACTGCTTCTCCGGCGCCTTCTTCTGGTCCTTCTTCCTGTTCAACGCTTTGTTGATCAAATCCCCCAACGGATTCTGCTCAGGCTGTTGCTGGTTATCTGCGGCTGGCTTTCCTGAAGGGTCGGTTGCCTGCGGTTGCTGACCGCCAGCCCCTCCCAGGATTCCCTGTAGGATTCCGCCGACGTTCTTGCTGGTGGGGATGAGGTTCTGCAGCTTCATCCGGGCAAATTGTTCTACGTCGGGCGCTACCAGGGGGCGCTGGAATGAGCCGGTTACCAGGATGGGGATGACCATCTCTCCCTGGGCGTTGGTTAGGGCCGTGGACATGAATCCGCCGACTTTGGTGCCGCCGACCAGTTGACTCATGGCCTTTGTCAGCACCGCGGTGACGTGCATGTTCAGGGATTCGTTGGCTAGATTAATCTGTCCGGCGCCGGCCAGGGTGCCGCCGTCGATTACGGCTTTGAGGTCGCTGGTCCTGGCGATGCCATTCTTTACGTCGAAATTGCCGGTTAGCTGGCCAATGCTGGTGAAGCCTTTGGATGGGGAGTTGAAGTTCGCGCCTGTGAATTTTGCCACTGTGCTTAGTTCGTGCATCACGTCCAGGCCGGTCAGCTTGCCGTTGGCCAGATTGAGGGCGAGGGTGCCGTTCAGGCTGCGGGCGATGGCGTCGGCGCTGCTGGAGGTGAAGCTGGCATTCACGTTGGAGGTGAGCATGCCGTAGAGCATCTTCTTGACCGACGAAACCGAAGAGAGAAGTTTGTTGGCGTCCACTTTATCGGTCTTCAGATTGACGGTGTAGACCGTGAGCGCCGGGCGGGTATCGATGGAGACCGATCCATTCTGCTTGCCGCCGTAAACGTCGGAGGTGATGGGGTTCAGGACGATGAGTCCGCGATCGAGAGATACATTGGTATGCGCGTTGGCCATCAACATCTCACCGTACTGCACTTGGCCGGCGTTGAGGACTCCGCTGCCGGTCATCTTTGAAAGCATGCCGGGCTCGCTCGCGGTTGCGGCGGCAGCATGGGCGGTGGGCACCAAGCCCCAGAAAGCCGGAGGGGCGCCGCCCGCGTGGGGCGCCGCCACCAATTGCTGCAATTCGTCGACGTTGACCTTGTCGGCATTCAGCGTGAACTGGACTTGCGGGGCGGAAAAGTTTTTCAGCGTCAGCGTTCCAGTGGCATTGGTCTGGCCTATGCCGGCTCTTACTTTCTCGATGGCGAGGGAGTTCTGACTCAGGGTGAATTCCGAATTTGCAATCTTCAACGGTTTGGTGAGCGAAGGCAGAGTGAGCGAAGCGTTCTGGAGCTTGCCGTGTCCGCTGAGGTTGAGGGCGTCGAGGTTCTTGAGCGGCCCCTGGGCGTGGAAGTCGAAACTCAGCGAGCCCTCGCCGCCGATGCCCTCGACGGCCGAGACTCCGTAGGCTTTGGCGATGCTCAACACTTCGCCCAGATGGGCGTTGGCGGCGCGCAACGAGGCATTGATCGAGCTGTTCGCCGAGGTGTACTGCGATAGCGCCACGTTGGCGGTTAGGCTGGTCGAGCCGGTGGAGGCCGTGAAATCGTTGGAGCGAATCGTCTCTGGGGTGAGAGTCAGTTCGATGGCGTTGACTTTGACCGGTTCCGGAATGCCTTTGCCTTTGACCACCAGATCGCGGGCTGCGAGCTGTCCGCTCATGGCGGGGTGGGACATCTCTCCACGCGCCTGGATATTGGCATTCACGATGCCGGTCACGTCCATGCCCTGGTTGAAGGCCACGCCGAAGGTCGAGGCCAGCCGCGCCATTTCGGCGATGGAAGCGTTCGATGCCGTGATCTTCAGGTCGATCTGGGCGGGTGCGGGTTTACTGTTGATGGTCCCGGCAAGGGTGACGGGCGTGGCCCCCAGCTTGATTTCTCCGCGCCGTATTTGCATCAGGTCGCTCTTCATGTCGCTGGTCAGGTCGTAATCGAGCGCAATCGGATATCCGACATTGGTATTGCGCACGCGCAGGTTATCCAAGTGAATGGAGCCGCTGGATGTGATCTTGCCGGCGGAGTTCTTTACTTTGGTCTCACCGCTGACCTGGCCTTCCACCCCGCTCAGGGCCTGCGTGTTTAGAAATTTCTGCGCCCCGGAAATAGAGACCTGCTCCAGGGTAAGCGAGCCGTCGAACCCGGTATTCAGCAGATCGGCCGGCTGCAGAGGCCCGCCTTTGCCGGTAAGATAAACGGCCTGCCTGCCTTCCCCCGGCAGGTGGACTGTGGCCTTCACGTTGAACTGTTCGCCGGGCACAAAGTTCGTGAGCTTGAGGTCGATGTGGTCGTAGACCGTACGCGGCTGGTGGGCTTGGTGATCGGTGATGGCCACCTGCCCGTCAGTGATCTGCAGGTTGGCGAGCGAAGGCGCACCGGGGCTGGTTGTTTCCTGCGCTTTCTGCGCAGGGCTGGGCTTGCCCACTGGTTGACCCAGGCTAGAAAAATTCCAGTCGCCGTGCAGGCTGCGCACCAGTTCAATGCGGGGCTGGTCGAGTTCCAGCGAGCTGATCTGCAGTTGTTTCACCAGCAGCGGCCACAGCTTCACATGGACAGAAAGTTTTTCTGTGGTGGCGAAAGAGCGCCCGGTATTCAGGCTGGGATCTTCTCCCACCACGGCATTGTCAACTTCAAACGACGGGGGAAAGACGCTGAAACTCATGCGTCCGAGCGAAACCTGCCGTCCCAGTTTTTTTTGCAGTTCCGCCTGAATCTGCCCGTGGTAGTGATTGATGTCGATCAGGTGGGGAACGATGAGTATCGCGAGAATAAAAAGGGCGAAAACAATACCAGCGGCGATCCACAGTTTCTTGCGCATAGGGGGCTCCTCCAAGGGACGAAGCGGCGGCTTTCTCTTAGTAGTAATGTGGCTCTTACCACTTTACACCCGCGACGGAGTGGCCTGGAGGTTTGTTTTTGCACGTCAGTCGTCCCTTAAGGGACTTTGGCTGCGGGTGCGGCCCGACCCAGCACGGATTCGGCACTGGAGGGCATCGTGGCTTGAAGTTTTTTCGCCGTGCCGAATCCGTGCTGGGCTACTATCACTCATCCCTGCGGGATTTTGTATCGCCTGCCGAACGTTGCGGGCGAGGGCGGAACTACCGCACCACTTTTTTCTCGATCCTCTCCACAGGCAGGGACTTCTCGCTGCGCACTGGGCGGCGCGCGCCTTCCCGGAACTGACGCACTTCCATCTTCAATTCAGCGATGGTGCGTGAGAGAGTATTGCGGTGCATGCCCAACTCGCGGGCCGCCTTGCACTGGTTCCCTTTGTTCTGCTGAAGCACGTTCATAATGAAGCGCCGTTTAAATTCGCGGACTGCTTCTGAATAAAAAATGCCGCTATTATGCATTTGCGCAACCAAAGATTCAATCTGGTCTTTCACAGAGTTCCTCGCTTTCCCCAATGTCAAAAAAATCCGGTTCCGTCATTTTGCTGCCGGCTGCTTAGGCGCTGCCCGCTCGATCATGGGCGCTGGACGCAACTTATTCATGCCATCGTGAAACCGCTGCCTCATCACCGAAGGCGCCAGCCAGCTCACGCCGCGGCCCGCCACCTGGAAGTATCTGGCCAGTTCCGAATTGGCCAGTTCCGGCAATTCAGGCGCGAAGGCGGTCAGGGCCATGATCGCCACCGTGCCGATGATTACGCCTCGCAACAACCCGAAGGCGCCGCCGAGCACACGGTCTGCCCACCGTAGCCCCATCTCCTTCACCGCCCAGCGGGCCAGCCGGGCCAAGGTTCCCCCTAATAGGACTACAACGAAAAATATGGTCAAAAACCCGGCCAAATCGGACAACGCCGGCGATTTTACATAGGGCAAATACCAAGTGGCGGCCGCTTGATACCACCAAGCTGCCATCAGGAATCCCGCGACTGCCCCGGACAGAGAAAACACTTCAAAGAAAAAACCTTGCGCTGCCGCAAGCAAAACGGACAGGAATATCAGAACGACGATAATCCAGTCGAGAGCATTCATCAGCTCCAGCAACCTTTACTCAACCGGAAGCTCACGGCCAGCCAGAATTCTGTACGCCTGGATGTACTTTTCACTCGTCTTCCGGGCAACTTCTTCGGGCAGCGACGGAGCAGGCGGCTGCTTGTTCCATTGGATTGACTCCAGATAATCACGAACAAACTGTTTATCGAAAGATTCCTGCGCGCGGCCCGGCTGATACTGGGCGGCCGGCCAGAAGCGCGAGGAATCGGGCGTCAACACTTCGTCGGCCAGGGTCAGGCCCAGCGCGGTGTGGCCAAATTCAAACTTGGTATCGGCGATGATGATGCCGTGGTTGGCGGCATAATCCGCGGCCTTCTGGTAGATCTTCAGGCTCAGATCACGCAACTGCCCGGCGAGTTCCTTGCCGGTGTGTTTGCACATTTCGGCAAACGAAATATTTTCATCGTGGCCGGTGACTGCTTTCGTGGCGGGCGTGAAGATCGGCGCCGGCAGCTTGTCAGATTCCCGCAGTCCCGGCGGGAGATGGATGCCGCAGACCGTGCCCTGCTGCCGATATTCTTTCCAGGCCGAGCCGGAGATGTAGCCGCGCACCACGCATTCAATATCGAACATCTGGGCCTTGTTCACCACCATGGAACGTCCGCGCAGTTGATCGGCGTGGGCCTGCAATTCAGGCGGATACTCTTCGATGCGCGCCGTCACCAGATGGTTATTGACCACGTCTTTCAGAAAGTCGAACCAGAAGAGGGAAATCTGCGTAAGGACGCGCCCCTTTTCGGGAATACCGCTGGCCAGCACGCAGTCGAAAGCGGAAATACGATCGGTGGCGATGAACAACAGGTGGTCGTTCAGGTCGTAAATGTCCCGGACCTTGCCTTTGGCATGCAGCTTGAGTTCCGGAAAATATGTTTGCCGCAAAGTGGCGTTGAGTGTTGAGGGAGTGTTCATCATCAAAGAATCCAAAAAGAACCTACGACCTGCCGCGAACGCGTATTCTAGCGCCTCACCCGTCTTTGTCAACAGATTAAGTCAGAGAATATTTCGAAAATGCCAGGGCGAACCAAAAACATGACATTGCACACGCAATTCCGGATTCCCGGCCCGCGCGGTGAAATGTCGTCTGCAAATATTAGTGATCCTGAAGAGTCAATCTTTCTGTACATTCATTATGCCAAAAACTGCGCTGATAATCACGCCGCTGGATACATAAAAACGCAGCAGAAAGAAAAAATCTGTGCAAGAGCGGTGGAAAACCCGGCAAAAACTCTTGACTCTATGCGGTTGCTGCCCGCACTTCCTCGCCGACCCCGAATCTTACCGACACAATTTTTGAGACACCCGGCTCCTGCATGGTGACGCCATACATGACCGGAGCGATGGCCATGGTTTTCTTGCTGTGGGTAATGATGATGAACTGGGTCTGAATGGCCAGGTCGCGGATCAGTTCGGTGAAGCGTCCGACGTTGGCATCATCGAGCGGGGCATCGACTTCATCGAGGATACAGAACGGGCTGGGCTGATATTGGAAGATACCGACCAGCAGCGACAGGGCGGTCAGGGCCTTTTCTCCACCGGAAAGCAGCAGCACGTTCTGCAACTTCTTGCCGGGAGGCGAGGCGACAACGTCAATGCCGCTTTCGTTGGTGTTGATTTCATCGGTCAGGCGCATGAACGCCTGTCCGCCGGCAAACAGCTTGCGGAAGGTGAATTGGAAGTTCTCGTTGATGCGATCGAAGGCTTCCTGGAACTTCTGCCGTGAGAACTCGTCGATCTCTTTGATGGTGGCCTGGGTGTTCTCAATGGATTCCAGCAGGTCTTTGCGCTGGGTCTCAAGGAATTCATGCCGCTGGGCGGTCTCTTTGTATTCTTCGAGGGCCATCATGTTCACCGGGCCCATGCTCTCGAGCTTGGTGCGCATTTCGCGATAGAGCGTCTCTTCCGCGGCCAGGGTCTCACCTTCGACCAGCACGATATCGGCGCTGGCCTGTAACTCTTCCACGCTCAAGCTGAGTTCGTTGAGGCACAGCTCCCGCATGTGCGCCAAGTCGGATTGCAGCTTGGCCAGTTGCTGTCCGAGCCCGGCCTTGCGTTCACGGGTGGCATCCAGTTCGAAGCGCGCGGCCTTCAGCTCCAGGTCGATGGCTGCAATGCGGGCGCGCACCTGTTCCGATTCCTGCTGCAACTGCGCGGCGACTTCTTCGGCAGCCGTCTTTTCGGCGGCCAGTACGACCAGCCGTTCAGCGATCTGGATATTTTCCGAGGTGCGCTGCTGCTTTTCGGCGGCCGCCGATTCGATCTGCGATTTTAGCGAGTCGACGCGTCCGGCAGCCTCGGTGGAAAGCGCTTCCATCCGTTCCAGCGCGGAACTGGCGGCCCGGCGGCGCTCTTCGAGTCCGGCGAGGCGTGCGCCGGCATCCGCTACTACCTGCCCGGCCACGTCGCGGGCGGTCTTCAAGACCGCGAGCTGGATGTGGGCATCGTTGATTTCCGATTCCAGCGCCAGGCGCTTCTGCTCCATGGCGTCGGCTTGCTCGCGCTTTTCCGCCACCAAGGATTCTTTTTCATCCCGCAAGGAGCGGGTGCGGTCGAGATCAAGCTGGTAGGCGTTGATGCGCTGGCTGGTGCGCGCCAGTTCTGTTTCGAGCTGGCCGAGAGCATGGCCGGAAGTCAGGGCCTGCTTTTCCGCTTCGCGGCGCTCACCTTCCAACTTGTCGAGCAACTGGGTCAGCTCTGCGAGTTCACGCCCCAGTGTCTGTATCTTGATATGTTCGTTCTGTACTGCAGCTTCGAGTTCTTCGGAAAGCTTGGCCACTTCGCGCAGCTCGCGTTTGAGAGAGAGCGGGCCTTCACTGCGCTGCCGCCCTCCGGTCACGGTCACGTTGTGGAAACATTCGCCGGTGGAAGAGAGGAAATAGGCATCGGGATTTTCCAGGGCCAGATTGCGGGCGACCTGGTTGTCGGGGGCGATGTAGCCGTCGCGCAGCTTCGGCAGAATCACTTCCAGGGAGCGTCCGAACCCGTTGAGCACTTTGATGCAGTTTTTCAGCGGCACCAATTGGTTAGGCCGCGAGCTTTGGGGCGCCGGCTGGTCGCTGGCCGCGAAAGAGAACTTGGCCTGTGAGTCTTCGGGATAGACCAGGAAGGTGGCCCGGCCATCCACATCGGTGTGCAGCAGGCGCACGCCTTCGTCGGCGGAATCCCACGACTTCACGACTACATAGTTCAGCTCGTCGCGCAGAAAATCTTCCACCACGCTTTCGTACCGGCCTTCCACCTCGAGAAAGTCGGCCAGCACACCCGCGGGCTCGAACCCGTGGCGGACAACGTTCGACTGGAACAATCGTTTGACCGATTCAGTGGAGTAACCGTGCTCGTTGATGACCGCTTCCAGGGAATTCTTTTTGCCCTGGGCGGTGGCGTACTCGCTGCGCAACGAGTCGAGGTGCCGCTTGGCAGTCTCTTCTTCCTTGCGCCGGCCATCGATCTGGCCGCGCACCTCACCGATGCGGGCCACCAGCGCGTTGGTGGTCTGGGTGATAGTCTCGAATTCGAAAGCGATTTGGCCGCGGCGTCCGCCAAAGCTTTCCATATCGACTTGGGCGGCGGAGATTTCCCGCTGTAGCCGCCCTGTCTCGCGGTCGAGCGCGGCGATGTGTTCTTCCGCCTGGACCATCTGGCTGCGCACTTGGGCAGCGGAGGACATGCCATTGAGCACCGACTGGCGGCGCGCTTCTTGCTGGCGTTCAAGGTCGCCCAGCGCCGTGGTGGCCGCCTGTGCTTCCTGCTGGCACACCTGCCACTGGTGCTGGGCCGCAGCCACTTCCGATGCGGCCGATTCGGCGAACTGCCGGTTGGCGAGCAGCTCGGATTCCAGCGACACCAACCGGGCGTGCGCGCTTTCGAGTTCGCCATGCGCGGCCGCGGTGCGTGCATCCAGCTCGCCGCAGCGCTCTTCGTTATGGACGCGGCGCGAGGTGGAGCGTTCGGTTTCGAGCGCCAGGGCGTTGATGGCCTGGCGGTTCTGGGCAATCTCGCCCTCAATGGCGTAGCCGCGCTGCGTGCGCCCGGAATGCTCGGCTTCACCGGCGCCAACCGCGCCCGCCTGCCGCCGGATGTCTTCGGTCATCGTCTCGATCGAAGCATTCAAAGAGGCTTCTTCGCCGGTCATCTGCGCAAACTTGCTGGCCAGCACCACCCGCAGCCGGGCCTTCATCTCATCCCGCAGGCGGACGTAGCGCTCGGCTTTGGCGGCCTGGCGCTTGAGCGAATTCATCTGCCGCGTGACTTCCTCAAAAATGTCGTTGATGCGCGAGAGGTTCAGGCGGGCCGATTCAAGCCGGGCTTCGGCGAGGCGCTTTCTGGTTTTGAACTTGGTAATGCCCGCAGCTTCTTCGATGATTGCGCGCCGGTCGTGAGGCTTGCTGCTTAGAATCTGGCCGATGCGTCCCTGCTCGATGATGGCATAGGATTCCGGCCCCAGGCCGGTGCCCATAAAGATGTCCTGGATATCCCGCAGGCGGCAGAGCTTGCCGTTGAGCAGGTATTCGCTTTCGCCCGTCCGGAACAACCGGCGGGTGACCACGATTTCTCCCTTGGCAAAGCGTACCGGCTTGAACTTGCGCCGGCGGATCTTCAACACCACGGCATTGGCGTCAGCATGTGCGGCTTCAGTATCGGATTCGGCGTCGGCGGATTCAGCACTACCCGGCGCCGCTTCACCAGGGGCTGCCGGAGTTTCCTCGGCGGCCGCCGCTTCCACTGGCATCGCAGCCGGGTCGTCTGCGGAAGCGCTCTGGGAAAGATCACCTTCCGGCGTTTCATCTTCAGATGGCAGATGGTCCAGAGGACCGGGCTGCACTTCGGCCACCGCCGCGTCAGTGGCTTCAGCGGCGGTCGAGCGCACGGAGGCCTCGTCCCAATCGTCTTCCGGCATGTCGTCACGGATGTCGACTTCGAGTTCCGGAGCGACGGCGCCCGCGTATTCCGTGGGATCGACCAGGGTGAGAGAGACTTCGGCCATTCCAGTGGCTTTGCGGTCTCGCGTGCCGGCAAAGATCACGTCTTCCATGCGCACGCCGCGCAGGCTCTTGGCGGACTGTTCACCCAGCACCCAGGAAATCGAGTCGGCAATATTCGACTTGCCGCAGCCATTCGGGCCGACCACGGCGGCGATGCCTTCGCCGGGAAATTTCAGCTCCGTCCGGTCACAGAAGGACTTGAATCCGAGGATTTGCAGCTTCTTTAGTTTCAGCAATACACCACTCCTTCAGACTTTGGCCATTATCAAAGCCCGTTCCGGGCGCAATTCGAGGGTCGGCAACTGCGGGTCACAAGTGGCTGAAGCTAGAGTAACCCTATTTCTTGTAATGTACCTACCGAGTTACCGGGGGTCAAGAGAGCGCCTACAATATGTTGTGGATAACGTGGATTAACCACAGGATATTGCACACACCTTGCAGCACTGCCCCGAGCGAGCGCTGCCGACGGGGGGAAATCAAGCGGCAATTGGCCGCTGATTTTCGCCGATGAGCGCTGATGAAGGTGGAGATGGGAGAGTGTGCGGGGCGGGTCATTCCGGGGGCAGCAGCCAGCGGCGGGTCTGATCGGCGGTCATGTTTCCACCGCAGAGCGGGGTGGCGACCAGTCGATGATGGAAGCGCTGCCGGAAGACGAGCGCCGCTGCAACGCCGACGGCCCCAGCGGGCTCCACCACCAGACCGTGATGCTGGAAGATCAGCCGCATGGCATTCACGATCGTATCTTCTTCTACTAGCACTACGTC
Organism: Saccharimonadales bacterium (SeqCode); assembly: GCA_035568495.1. GTDB lineage: Bacteria > Acidobacteriota > Terriglobia > Terriglobales > Acidobacteriaceae > Angelobacter. The sequence goes on from DATMNZ010000126.1 coordinate 13,910, forward strand.
ATCCACCAGCCCGTCAAGATCGGCCAGCGCTTCGGGAATCGGGACACGGACAGCGATGCCATCGGCGATGGTGTTCACGGTTTCGGTCACGAGAAATTTCTTTTCCCGCAACGAGAGCGCCATCGAAGGCGCGCCCGCCGCACAGACACCGATGATCTGTGTCGTGGGCGAGTGGGCTTTCATCCAGCGGCCCACGCCGGCTAGCAGAGCGCCGTTACCCAACGGGACGAGCACCGCATCAAACATCGCCGGCCAACGGCAGAGCTCCACAGCCAGGGTGCCGGCGCCTTCCGAGATCGAAACTTCTCTTCCATCTTCCACGAAGCGCGCGCCGGTTTCATGAGCAAAGGCGCGCGCGCTTTCTTTGGCTGCGTCGAGATCGTTGCCGGTGAGACGCACCTCAGCGCCCATCTGGCGTATGGCTTCCAGCTTTACCGGACTGGCATTTTCAGCCGCAAACACCACCAGCGGGAGACGGCGCTTGCGCGCAGCGTAGGCCATCCCTTGGCCAAAGTTTCCTGCGGAAGCACATACCAGGCGGCCGGGGTTGCCGGGAAGTTGAGCGGCGAAGAAATCGGCGCCTCGTCCTTTAAAGCTGCGGATCGGGTTCAGGGTTTCCACCTTGAGCACCAGCTTCATCCCCAGCAGTTCGCCCAGTTTCTGGCTTTCGAACTGCGGACTGTTGAGAAAAACCGGATCGATCGTGCGAGTGGCGGCTTCGATGTTTTCTAGCGAGAGGCGGGATTTGCGATGGTGGGCGGTGGTCGTCATGCTGCAGCCAGACGCAATCCTTCATCAATTGCCACGGCGGAAGCGTATTCAATATGCAATACGCGCCTAGAGATCATTGCAGTCCTTTTCTCCATGTTGTCAGCGCATTGATCAGCGATTCTTCCAGCCATGGGCGGAAGCGACGCTCGGCGTTCTCGTAGGACTCGGCATAGTTTGTCTGAAACGGTTGCTCCGATACTACCTGTCGAACATGATCTTCGAAGATAACCCCTATTTCAATCAAGCCACGAAACTTGGAGCCAACTGCTCGTGTTACGATCTCAAGGCGCACTTCTGTTCCCCACGTCCCTCGCGGCTCAGTTTCAATGTAGAGTGCCAGAATCCGATCGCGATCCTGCGGGTCTGGCTCTTCTTGGATCGTAAATCGAAATTCATTCCGGGTGCTTGCAATTTCATTTTCAAGAGTCGCTTTGAGCATCTCAAGCCGCTTAGCAGCGACATCTATCAAGTGGCTGGCAGTGTTTCTTGCCTTTATCCAGGCCGCCGGATCGGCCGATTTGCCAGAATTCAGAACGCGTTTTGCCGCTGCTATGGCTTCGTCGACCGAATGGACTGGCCGGACAGCGGGTATTGCCTGCATCGCTTTAGTGAGTTGGCGTTTCTGAATATGGGCAAGAAACGAAACCAAAGAACTCAGATCCCCTTCATCTGCGACTTCCAGTGCGTCGATGTAACTAGGACGATCATCACGCGTGACTACCACGGGGAACCACCCAGCCTTGATGAAAACCAGACTCGCAAGCGCACGCGCTACCCGCCCATTGCCGTCCTGATAAGGATGGATTTGGGTGAAGCGGTGATGCAACCACGCGGCTGCGATTTCCACCGGGACACCCTTCTTTATGTGCTCTTCGTGCATTGCGAGCAATCGCTCCATCTCCGGGTCGGCTTGCTCTGGAGGGCAGTATTGATGCATGGTGCCGTCAGGCTTTTTGGGATTGTTGGGGCGTTCCTTGTATTTACCTCTCAGCAGTTTGGATGCAAACAGGTTCCCGAACTGGTCCTTCATGACCGCGGTCTCCTGGTGCCTTAACAACGCGGCGTGCAACTCGTGGATGTAGCCTTTCGAGAGCTTGCGGTCGCCCTTTACAAACTGGAATAGCCCTTCCAGCACATCGGCGTGGTCCTGGATGATGGTTGCGATTAATTCCGGCAGCTTCTGGCCTGGTTGGGCGGGAATAAGATCGGCGTTGATACCGCGCTCGATCAACGTTTCAGTTACGCCACGATCAAGGTTGTAGATCCCTTCGATCTGTCCGGTTTCGATGGACCATTCGCGGGCGAGGCGTAGGCTGAATTCGGCCAGGGCATCGCTCTGCTCCAGGTCGGCGCGTTGGTCGTTCCAGAATTGGAGGAGTGGGCCGAGTTCGCCATCAGTGAGGGCGCTCCAGTCCTGCGGCAAATCGGCGATTGGTTCCCAGGTGAGAACCATGGATTCCCCTCCAAACCCTGTGTCATCCTGAAGCTTGATTCGGTCTGGGCCGAGCTATTTGTTGACCTTCGACCGTGGTCTCCAGAATATACTGCGTCTGCGGATTCGTTTCAGAAATCAGAAAAAAGCATTTATTAGTGCGCTCCTCCCGCTTTGCGGGATGCGCGCCTGCCTACGGCAGTGAGGAAGAAACCTCTGTCACGCCTACCCAGCACTTAGCCACTCTGCCACGCAAAGAACGCGTGGCAGAGTGGCACGTGCTGGGCTATTTTCAGCCGTCCCGCTGAAGCGGGACTGAAACTACACCAATTCTCAACAACTACGCTGACTCTCAAAAACTACGCTGATTCAAGGTGAACCGCTGTTCCGATCCCCCCAATCACGGCGATCACCAGATCACCCGCTCACGGCGATCATCCGATCACCAGATCCGCAAAACCGATTTCCCGATGACGAGATGTCCCGATGACCCGATCTCCTCATTCCCCCAACTTTTCGAAGAACCTGATGATCGATTCGATTCCGCGGTAGAAGTTAGGGATGTGGAACTTTTCGTTGGGCGCATGAAGGTTATCGTCGGGCAGGCCAAAGCCCATCATGACGCTGGGTGTTTTCAGCACGTTCTGGAAGTCGGCGACGATGGGAATGGAGCCTCCGGAACGGATGAAGACTGTGTCTTTCTTGAACACGTCATGCATGGCTTCGGTGGCGGCCTTGATGAAGCGATTGTTGGTGGCCACCACGCAGGCCGGTCCTTTGCTGTGGACGGTGATCGTGGTCTCAATGCCTTTGGGTGTCAGCTTCTTGACGAAGTTGGTGTACTTCTTCAGGATATCGTCGGGATCTTGATTGGGCACCAAGCGCATGGAAACCTTCGCCGCGGCCTTCGCCGGGATCACCGTCTTTGCGCCAGTGGCAATGAAGCCTCCGGGCATGCCGTGGACTTCCAGCGTCGGGCGCGCCCAGGTGCGATACAGCACTCCGTAGCCGGGTTCACCGGTCAGCACTTTAGAGCCGACTTCGCTTTTGCGGTAGTGCTCTTCGTTGAAGGGTAAACGCTTCCAGGTTTTGAGTTCGTCTTTGCTGGGGGCCTTCATGCCTTGGTAGAATCCTGGAATCAGTATCTTGCCCTTCGCGTCTTTCAGCCGGCTGATGATCTCGATCAATCCAAAGAAAGGATTGGGCGCAGCGCCACCATACATGCCCGAATGCAGGTCGGTCTTTGCCCCGCGGGCCTCGATCTCGGTGTACACCAGGCCGCGCAGGCCGACGCATAGTGTAGGAAGGTTGGGAGCGAACAGCTCGGTATCGCAGACCAGGGCAAAATCGGCCTTGAGCTTGGCCTTTTCCTTGCGGATATAGGCGGCAATTGACTTGCCTCCTACTTCTTCTTCCCCTTCGATAATGAATTTCACGTTGATCGGCAGGCGGCCGCCATGGCCCTTCATCAACGCTTCGATGGCCTTGATTTCCATCCATAGCTGGCCTTTGTCGTCGACCGCGCCCCGGGCATAGATGTTGTTCTTGCGCTCGGTGGGTTCGAAGGGCGGGGAGATCCACTCATTCAACGGTTCCGCCGGTTGTACATCATAATGCGCATAGCACAGCACGGTCGGCTTTCCGGGAGCATGCAGCCAGTCGGCATAAATCAGAGGATGCCCGTCGGTAGGGATGACTTCCACGTTCTCCATGCCAATGGAGCGCAGGTCGCCGGCCACAAATTCGGCGGCCTTCTGCACGTCGCTCTTGTGCTCGGGGGCGGTGCTGACGCTGGGAATGCGGAGCAGGGCCTTCAGCTCTCCAAGGAATCTCTGCTGGTTCTCTTTGGCGAAGTCAACTGCGGGTGAAGCCATGCCGTTTCTCCGTTTCTCTTGGCGCGATGGAATGAAAACTCTAAAAGTATACAGCGGACGCGATGGACTGCGTGTTAACCCGGCTGGATGCCGGCCTGTTGCAGCGCGCTTTGCCATTCGGCAGCCAGATCCAGTTCGGCCACCCACTTTTTGAGGTAACTATGGTCCAGGGATGCCCAGCGCTTTTTTAACACTGTCGCAACGTCCCTAATTTGCAGTTGCGAACCGCCCATCTTCGCCCATTCGAGCTTGGAAACGACAAGGTCCTCCGGAGAAGCAATGAAGAGTTCGACACCTTGAAACTGGACAGATTGACGGCGGTGTAAACCTTCCCGTCCGAATGGCGTGGGCTTACGGAAAATGAAATCGATTTTCCAGCCTGTCTTGTTGTCGAGGACGTTGAACATGGAATGGTTTTTGAGGGCGTCCAGGGCAGCGCCGATATCTGCATAATAATCCATCGGTTGCAGTAGCTGGACCAATTGCCTCAATTGTTCAGGTGTGGCCGAGATCACAATGTCAATATCCTGGGTAGACCGGAGCGCTCCGTAGTAGGAGCTTGCGAAGGACCCGACTAACATATATGGGATATTGGATGCTGCCAGCGGCGCGAAAATTCGCCGAAAAACCTCTCCGACCTCCATCACAATCCCACAGGCGGGGCGGAATGCCATGGGAGTGAGCGCAGGAATTCCTTTGTAACCTGCCGCTCTGTCCAATTGGGGTGATCATTTCGTATCCCGGTCTTGGCCAGTTCACGGGTCAGATAGCTCAACTCCAGCGCCAGCAGCAGGCGCTGCTCCCCGGTCATGGCGTCGTGGATACGGGACTGCATCGCTTCAATCTCGGGGCTGGTATCGGAGAGGTACACGGCAAAATGTTAGCACAGTTACAACTCTAGCCCAGGACTCACCGTTTGGGATTCTGATCAAAGAGTGCGGTCAGCGATAGAGAGAACTTGATTCCACCAAATAGCCGCTCCTCACTAAGCGACGCGGGTTCAGTAACTTCTCGCACGCCGCTGTGATCGTGTATTTCAATGAGACGCAGATCAGGATAGACGAGCCAGACAGCCTCAGCGCCGGCAGCAAGATACTGGGTCAGTTTCTTGCGAACATCCACCGCTGAATTACCGGGAGAGATGACTTCGACTGCGAGTGTAGGCGCGCCTTCGATTGGGGTATGGTGGAGGTCCAGTTCGCCAACGCGGCCGTTAGGGATGAAAGCCACGTCGGGTTTGCGCACGGCCAGAGGAAGACGAAAATCCGTTTCCGCGATGGTTAACCCCAGGTCATGAGTGTTCACAAAAGCCGACAATGCCCGCATCAGCCGAAAGGCAACGATGTTATGCCATGGGGTAGGGGATGGGGTCACGATAAGATCTCCTCCGTCCAGTTCATAGCGCACGGTTTCGTCGGCCGCCGCTTGCAGCTTTTGAAATTCCTCAAAGCTGATTTTGGACGTGGTACTCATATTTGTGCCTCTTTTTCAGCCAGTTGCATGCCAGCTTAATGTTGTCTCGACCTGCGGATATTATTATAGCGATTACCTAAGACCTTTACACAATCACCTTCAACCGCCGCAGTTGTTCATCTATCTCCGGACGCACTAGGACGCCTTTGGCAATCTCCGCCAATCGTTTTTCTTCCTGCGCCATCTGTATTTCAGACAGGCGGGCGACCTCGGGAGCATCCGCCAGGGGGACGACCGCCACTCCGTCGCGGTCGGCAATAATAATGTCTCCCGGCCTGACGGCCACGCCGCCGCAGGCGATGATGGCGCCTACCTCTCCGGGGCCGTCTTTGTGACAGCCACCCGGGCAGACGCCGCGGGCGTAGACGGGCAGCTTGAGGGTCTCGAAGCTCTCAGTGTCGCGGACGGTGCCATCGACGATGACCGCGCTCAGACCGACCCGGGCCGCCGCGGTCGCGATGAGCTCGCCGAATCCTGAGACGCTTGAGCCCTGGGTGTTGATGACCAGGACATCACCGGGCACGGCCACGGAGATAGCTTTATGCACCATCAGATTGTCGCCGGCATGGCACCACACGGTAATGGCCGGCCCGATGATGCGCGGTGAAAACCATACCGGCTGGATGCCCATCTCCATGGCCCCCAGCCTCGACATGCTGTCGGCCACCTGGGCGCTGGAGGCCTTGCCGAACGCAGCCAGAGTCGCAGCATCCGGCCGGGGCCACGGCGCGTGAACACGGAATCCCACTTTACCTGCCATTGAGTTTGTTCCTCCAACTCCGGGGTAAGACGCGGCTTGCATCCGCGTTCATTCTTCCACTCTAACGCACGCTTGAGCTTGCTGGAAACAGGAGTGACTTTCATGACTCCTTCCAGGTTTTACCACAAGCACCCTGCAAAACCGTTCAGCTTGACATGCCATTCCTCAGCCGTGTAGATTCCGCGCAGTCCGCACCCCTGACTGCGGCGAACGGAATTCGCAATGTTTTCGGAGCAAGTTTCTGCAATTGCCGCGTTCTTAGTTGTGGGAAGTGCAAGCAGCCCGGGGAACATCTCGATCCAGACATCCGGGACGACACAGGAAAGGCCCTTCATAATTTCCATGGCGACCGCGGCCACGAGAGTATCGAATGCGATTTACTGGCTGGCTTTGTCCCTGACACCAGGACTGGGGCCCATCCGGGGACGAAAGCTGGTGCAGCACTTTGGCGCCCCCCAGGATATTTTTCATGCGTCGCTGACTGAGTTGGAAGGCCAGGGATTGCAGGCGCATTCGGCCCAGTCGATTGCGTTGGGGAAGTCATTGGAGATGGCCCACGAAGAGTTTGCCCGGGCCACGGCTGCCGATGCCACGGTGCTGACGGAAGGTGATCCGCAGTGGCCGGTGCGGCTGAGCGAGATTTACGACCCGCCACTGGTGCTGTACATCCGGGGCAACGTCGAAGCGGTATCGAAGCCGGGGGTGGCCATCGTGGGCACACGCCACCCGACTCCGTATGGAATCGGCATGGCGGAAAGACTGGCCTGTGATCTGGCCATGCGTGGCCTGGTGATTTTCAGCGGACTGGCCCGGGGTGTGGATGCTGCTGCGCATCGCGGAGCCCTGAAGGGGCCGGGCAGGACAGTGGCGGTCTTGGGCACCGGCGTGGATGAAATCTATCCTAAGGAGAACAAGAAGCTCATTGATCCGATCCTGGCCGCGGATGGGGCGCTGGTCAGCGAGTTTCCCATGGGGGCCTTTGCGGCGCCCCAGAATTTCCCCATTCGCAATCGCATCATCAGCGGACTGTCGATGGGCGTCCTGGTGGTGGAAGCGGCGGAGCATAGCGGCAGCCGCATCACGGCGCGTTGCGCCCTGGAACAGAGCCGGGAACTGTTTGCCGTTCCCAGCAATGTGACCTCGCGCAACTCGTGGGGGCCGAATACTCTGATCAAGCAGGGCGCCAAGCTAACTGCCACATGGGAGGACGTTTGGGAAGAGCTGCCGGCGGCCGTGCAGGAGCAGCTTGAATCCGAAACCGGCAGGCCGGCATCTGACAATAGGGTGCAAGCGGGCAGCGCGACGCTCGAACGGTTTTCGCCCGCAGAAAAGAAAGTACTGTCTTTTTTAAAGGAGCATGAGTCAACCCACATCGACCAGATCATTGAAAAATTCGAGTCTCACCTCTCTTCCTCCGAGATTTTTACCGCGCTGTTTGAGCTGGAATTGAACGGGAAGATACGGCAAATGGCGGGGAAGAATTACGTGAAGAGCTTCTAGCGGACGAGCGGAGCCTTTAGCACTTAGCCTTTAGCACTTAGGAAGAGGGGGAGAGAGTTCATGCGGAATTACAGAGATTTGAAGGTCTGGGCGAAGGCCCATTTGTTAACGCTGGAGATGTATCGATTGAGCCGGACTTTTCCGCGAGAGGAAATGTTTGGCATAACCAGTCAGAGTCGCCGGAGCGCTTCGTCTATCGGGGCCAACCTAGCTGAAGGATGCGGGCGCCGCACAAACCGGGAATTCGGACGCTTTGTGCGAATTGCCATGGGGTCAGCAAGCGAATTGGATTATCATCTGGTACTCTCACGGGACCTGGGATTCTTGAACCGCGACGACTACCAGCGTGTTACAAGAGATCTGACGGAAGTGCGTAAAATGCTCAGTTCTCTGTTGAATAAGATCGAAATCGAAGCGGCAGAGAAATGACGAAGCTAAGGGCTAAGGGCTAAAGGCTAATGGCTAAGTGCCTGCCGGCCAATGAGTGTTTGTCGTAACAACTTGATTCGTGTTAGCTTCAAGTCATTCGAACGGGAAAAGCCAATTGCCAAAATCACTAGTCATCGTCGAATCGCCGGCCAAGGCGAAAACCATCAATAAGTACCTGGGCAAGGACTATGAAGTCGAGGCCTCCCTGGGACACGTGAAAGATCTGCCCAAAAGCAAACTGGGCGTGGATATCGAGGGCGATTTCAGCACGGAATACACCGTGATCCCGGGCAAGGAAAAAGTCCTGGCCAAACTGAAGAAGATGGCGAAATCCGCTTCGGCCATTTATCTGGCGCCTGACCCCGACCGCGAAGGCGAAGCCATCGCTGCCCATCTGGCCGAGGAGTTCAAAGAGGACATCGGCAGGAAAAAGGGCGGCAACATTCCGGTCCGCCGCGTTACCTTCAACGAGATCACCAAGAAGGCCGTGCTGGAGGCGTTCAAGCATGCGCGCGACATCGACCAGGACCTGGTGGATGCGCAACAGACCCGCCGCGTGCTTGACCGCATTGTCGGGTACCAGGTCTCTCCGTTGCTGTGGGACAAAGTCCGCCGCGGCCTTTCCGCGGGACGCGTGCAGACTGTGGCCTTGCGCCTGATCGTGGAACGGGAACGTGAAATCAAGGCCTTTGAAAAGAAAGAATACTGGACCATCGATGCCGATCTGGCCGGTCCCAAGCCGCCCGCCTTCGTGGCCCGCTTTATCGGCCGGGGTGATGAAAAAACTGAAGTCACCAATGAAGCCGACGCCACCAAGATCCACGAGGCCCTGGAGCAGGCAAAATGGTCGGTGCGCGGCGTGGAGAAGAAAGAGCGCCGCCGGAGCGCCGCGCCCCCCTTTACCACCAGCAAGCTGCAACAGGATGCCTCGCGCAAGCTGCGCTTCAGCGTGAAGCGCGCCATGATGATCGCCCAGCGTCTCTATGAAGGCGTGGAACTGGGCGCCGAAGGTTCGGTCGGCCTCATTACTTATATGCGTACGGATTCGGTGCGCGTTTCGAATGACGCCCTGACCGAGGTCCGCGAAATGATCGGCGCCACGTACGGCAAGGAATTCCTGCCGGAGACGCCCAATACGTACAAGTCTAAGAAGGCGGCCCAAGAAGCGCATGAAGCCATCCGCCCGACGGCCGTGGTCCGGCATCCCGACGAAATCAAGCAGTATCTGCAGGAGGATGAATATAAAGTCTACAAACTGATCTGGCAGCGCTTCGTGGCTTCACAGATGATGCCTGCGGTCTTCGACCAGACCAGCGTGGATATCGAAGCCAAAGCGCCCGAGGAATCCTTCACCTTCCGTGTGACCGGCTCGGTGCTGAAGTTCGAAGGCTTTCTCAAGGTGTACGAGGAATCGAAAGAAGGCAAAGACGACGAAGACGAAGCGCTCGCGCACAAGCTGCCGCCACTGGAGGCAGGCCAGGCGTTGACCATGAAGGCGGTCAGACCCGAACAGCACTTCACCGAGCCGCCGCCCCGTTTCAACGAGGCGTCGCTGGTGAAGGAATTGGAAGAGCGCGGGATTGGGCGGCCATCGACTTATGCCACGATTCTTTCCACCATCCTGGAACGGATGTACGTGCAGAAGGTAGGAGGCAGGTTCAGTCCCACGGAAACCGGCCTGGTGGTGACCGATCTGCTGGTCAAGAACTTTGCCGAGATATTCGATCCCCAATACACGGCCCGTCTGGAAGAAGAGCTGGATGAGATCGAGGAGGGCAAGGAAAAGTGGACCGTGGCCCTGGCCTCTTTCTACAAGAAATTTGAAAAAGACCTCCGCTATGCCGAGAAGCACATGGAGAACATCAAGCGGATGGAGAAGCCCACCGAAGAGAAATGCGAACGGTGCGCCTCTCCCCTGGTGCTCAAGTGGGGTAAACACGGATCGTTTTACGCTTGCAGTTCCTATAAAAAGGACGACCCGGCCAGTTGCACTTTCACCAAAGAGAATCCCATCAACCTGCCGGAGCTGGATTCCGCGGAGATGCCGGAAACCACGCAGGAGGAATACTGCGACAACTGCGGCCGGGTGATGGTGCTCAAACGCGGACGCTTCGGCCAGTTCATGGCTTGTACCGGGTATCCGGAGTGCAAGACCACGCGGCGGCTCGACCAGGGCAAGAAAGTACCCGATGTGGCGCTGGAAGAGACCTGCCCCAAATGTTCACGCAATATGGTGTTGCGCCATGGCCGCTACGGGGAATTCATTTCCTGCAGCGGATACCCGGAGTGCAAGTACATCAAGCAGAATTTCATCGGCGTAAAGTGCCCGGAGTGCAAAGAGGGCGACCTGGTCGAAAAGAAGGCCCGCCGCCGGGGCAATACGTTCTACGGATGCTCGAGTTATCCGGATTGCGAATTCACCTCGGCTTATAAGCCGGTAGCGGAAGCCTGCCCGCAGTGCGGCAGCCCCTATCTGCTGGAAAAGAACCTGAAGTCGGGGGCCGTGCTCGCCTGTCCTAACAGCAAAGGCAAAGCGGTCGATGAAGAAGAAGAGCAGCCGAAGAAGAGACGCAGCAAGAAGGCGCCGGTGGAGAAACCGGGCGCGGCTGTGAAGTGCGATTATTTCCGCCCCATCCCCGCACCCGAGGCTGTGGCGTAAGCGGGAAATCCAACTAAAGCGAGGAAGTATGGCAAAGGGAAAAGCAAGCGCGCGCGATGCCCAGGTGGTCCTGCAGCTCTACGATCTTCGGCGCGAGAGTGTGATGCGCGCCGCCCGCAAGTTTGCGGTAACGGACTTCTGGCCGCAGAGCTATGACGAATTCAAAGCGGTGCTCATCAATTTTGGGACAGAGCAAAATGCCTGGATGCGCCAGTGCCTCACGTACTGGGACATGGCGGCCGCCCTGGTCGTTCAAGGGGCCCTCGATGAAACGCTGTTCTACGAAACCAACAACGAACTGTATTATCTGGCCGCCAAGTTCGGACCGCATCTGGCCCAGTTCAAAAAAGAATTGGGCAATCCGGAGTTCCTGCACAATTTTGAGGCGATGGCGGCCAAACCGAATGCCCGCGGCCGGATAAAAGTTCTGCGCGCCAGAATCGATGCCCGTTACGCGGCCATCAAAGCCGGCAAGTAAGCAACCGGCCTTTTAGTTAGCACGCGAATGTCGATGGAAGATTTTGAATTTAAAGTTTTAAATTTAAAATTTGAAATCTGTCCCTTAAGACTTCCCATATTCATCCCGTATTCCTATGTAGTTTCCCGGCCCGCGCTTCCTGTGTATAATTCGGGCCGACGACCATCCGGAAGATGCGGACTATGGAGGTCTATGCGTTTCAAGACATTGGCAGTATTGGCGCTTGGTTGCGTTTGCAGTTTCCCGGCCTGGGCCCAGAACACCATAAAAATCGGCGTCATCACCTCATTGACTGGTAGCCAGGCGGCCTTTGGCGAAGCCCACAAGAACGGCTATTCGATCGCCCTGGATGAAATCAACGCCCAGGGCGGGGTGCTGGGCAAGAAGCTGGAGCTGGACTGGTATGACGACCAGAGCAAACCCGACCAGGCGGTGCAGGGCGTCTCAAAGCTCGTGGACCAGGACCGGGTGCCGCTGGTGATGGGCGCGTATTCCAGCGAGAACACCAAAGCCATTGTGCCCTCGATGACGCAGCGTGAAACGCCGCTGATTATTCCCACGGCCACCGCCGACAATGTAATGGATTCCAAATCGTCCTGGATTTTCCGCATCTGCGCCGGCGCCAATGACTATGCGGCGGCCACCATCGCCTTCCTCAAGAAAAACGGCGCGCCCAAGACCATGGCCATTGTCTACGAGAACACCAACTTCGGGCAGTCGAACATGAAGGCCATGACGGCGGCCGCCAAAGAAGCCGGCATCAACGTGGTGGCCACGGAATCTTATGAAGCCAAATCGCCGGACTATAAAGCAGTCCTGCAGCGGGTGAAGCAGGCCAACCCGGAAGTAATTTATTTCTGCTCGTACCTGCTCGATGCCAGTACGCTCATGCGCCAGTCGCGCGAGGTCGATCTGAATCCAAAGTACTTCACTTCCGCAGGCACCGGATTTGCGGCTGCGGAGTTTCCCACGGCCAAGGGCGCAGGCAAGAACGCCGATTTCACGTTCTCGGTTTCGCAGTGGCTGCCGGAAGCCAAATGGGCCGGCTCCCGGGAGTTCGACGCGGAGTTCTTCAAGCGCTACAACTCCCATCCGCAATATCACGCCATGCAGGCCTACGCGGCGCTGCTGGTGGCGGCCAAGGCCATCAACACCGCAAGATCGACCGACAGCGCCAAAATTCGCGATGCCATCAAAAATCTGAATTTGGCTTCAACGCCGTTTGGCCCGATCAGGTTCGATGCGGGCGGGCAGAACCAGCATCCCGTCCTGATTACGCAGGTACAGAATGGCCAGTATCGCGTGGTGTTTCCTGCAGACGTGGCCCAGGCCAAGCCGGTGATTCCGGCGCCGGTGTGGTCGAAACGCCCATAAATCGAAAACCAAAATCCACCGTGGAGACACAGCGCGACGAGTTGCAACGAAAACCTTTGAAACACAGAGGAACAGAGGAAACAGAGGTTTTTGTGGTTGTGAGGCGGCTTCAAAAATCGTCGTAGCCCGCGAAGGTTTCGATGGATAGTAAGACGTGAAAGACCAGAAGCAGCAGAGGAAGCCAGAATTTGAAAGTTCAAGTTTGAATTCCGATTCTGTTAATATTTCCTTCTTGGTTCTCCTCTGTGGGTCCTCTGCTTCATCAGTTCCTCTGTGTTTCAAAGGTTTTCGTGGTCCCTAAACAAGCTGGCGGCCGGAGACAGAAAAGGAGTTTCATCTATTTGGTCCCCTTCTTACAAGCCTGCCTGAACGGTCTGCTGACCGGGGCGCTTTACTCCCTGATTGGCATGGGGCTGGCGCTGATCTTTGGCGTGATGCGTATCGTGAACTTTGCGCATGGGGCTTTTCTCATGGCCGGCATGTATGCGACTTATCTGCTGTTTGATCCGCTGAAGATCAATCCTTATCTCGGCTTCCTGCCAGCGGGAATTTTCATGTTTGGTTTTGGACGGTTGATTTACCAGGTGCTGATCCATCCGCTGCGCAACCGTCCGCACTTCATGCAGATTCTGATGACGGCCGGCATCGGGCTGATCCTGGTGGATAGCGCGCAGTTGATCTTCCATGCCGATTACCGCCAGACCAACATCGATTTGATCAACCGCACGCTGCATCTGGGCCCGTTTACCGCCAATGCCGCCGAGGTGCTTTCTTTCGGCATCGCCGCGGCCCTGGTCGCCGGGCTGCATTTCTATGTCACCCGCAGCCTGACCGGGCAGGCCCTGCGCGCAATCGCCCAGAACCCCGAAGTGGCGCCGCTGATGGGCATCAACGTTACCCGCATTCAGGGCTTCAGCTTTGCCCTGGGAACGGCCCTGGCGGGGATCGCCGGCGGCCTGCTGCTACCACGGCTGTATCTCTTCCCCAGCGTGGGTGAAGACTTCACGACCAAAGCGTTTGTCATGGTGGTGCTGGGCGGCATGGGTTCGATGGAAGGCGCGGCCCTGGGTGGCCTGGTGCTGGGCCTGGCCGAGAACCTTACCAGTCTCTACGCCGGCAACCAGTGGGCGCTGGTGGTGGATTTCATTTTGTTCTTGATCGTTTTGTCGTTCAAGCCCAGCGGCATCTTTGGGAGGCAACGCGCATGAGTAGCTTGATGGGCGCGGCCTTTACCCGGGAATTCGCCCAAGAATTAAAGAGTTGGAAGCTCTGGGTCTTTCTGGCCGTGACCCTGGCGGTGTTCATGGCGCCGCGCTTCGTGGAGAACAACTATCAGTTACAGGTGCTGTTCCGCATTGCGCTGTTTGCAGCCCTGGGACTGGCGTGGAACCTCGTGGGCGGCTACGCCGGCCAGCTATCGCTCGGTCACGTGGCTTTTTTCGGGGTCGGCGCATACGGCTTTACGCTCTTGGCCGGGCTGCCCATGCCAACCGTCGCCGCCCTGCTGCTGGCGGCGCTGGCAGCCACCGCCTTGGCCGCCCTTATCGGCAGCATCGCCTTCCGCCTGCGCGGACCGTATTTCACGCTTTCCACCATCGCCTTTGCGGAAGTCCTGCGGCTGGTGGCCACCAACCTCAACGTGACCGGCGGCGCTATCGGCCTGACGGTGCCTTCGCTGTTCAGCGGACGCGGCCTCTGGCATTCATTCTATTTTGCCGCCGTGGCTCTGGCCGTCATTACTTTTATCGTCAATGTGTGGGTCTCGCGCTCGCGCTTCGGTTACTACCTGATGGCCATTCGTGAAGACGAGGAAACCGCCGGCGCGGTCGGTATCCATACCGCACGCTGCAAGCTGCAGGCCCTGCTGATCAGCGCCTTCTTTACCGCGCTGGGCGGGGCGCTGTATGCGAGCGCTTTCCAGTTCATTATCCCCGATAGTATTTTGAATATCGACATCTCCATTCAAATCGCGATTATCACCATGTTAGGGGGCGCGGGCACCCTGCTGGGCCCGGTAGTGGGGGCAGTGCTGTTGCTCGCGGCCTCCGAGGGATTCAAGAACCAGTTCAAGGAAAGCCATCTCCTTATTTATGGCATCCTGATCGTGGTGGTCGTGCTGTTCCTGCCGGAAGGCATCGTCGGAGGACTGCAGCGCCTGTTTAAGCGTGGGAAGAAACCGAAGGCCGGGGCCGCGCCAACAACGATTGACCTGCCACCCGCGATGTCAGGAGATGCCGCCCAATGAAACCCATCTTGAAGGCAGAACGAAGCACACAGATCAGGCATCAAGCACCAACTACCAAGAGCCAACTGCCAGTTGCCAATTGCCAATTGCTATTTGCCGATGGAGCCGCCCAATGACGGCGATCCTTGAGCTGCAAGATGTTTCCAAACGCTTCGGCGGACTGGCCGCGGTGAAGAGCGTATCGTTCTCGCTGAACCAGGGCGAGATCCTTTTTGTGATCGGCCCCAACGGCGCCGGCAAGACCACGGTCTTTAACCTCATCAGCGGATTTCTACATCCGGATGAAGGGGCCATTCTGTTCGAGGGCCGAAACATTTCCAAACTGGCCCCGCACCAGACCGCGCGCCTGGGCGTCGGACGCACCTTCCAGATCGTCAAGCCGCTGCCCAACCTGACCGTCCGGCAGAACGTGATGCTGGGGGCGTTCATGCATACCCGCAGTGTCCATCGTGCGGAAGAAGAAGCCGGGAAGGTCCTCGACTTCCTGCAGATGTCGCACCTGGGCGGCTTCGCAGCGCACGAGCTGCCGCTGGCTGCGCTCAAGCGCCTGGAAATCGCCCGCGCCCTGGCCACACGTCCAAAGCTGATCCTGTTGGATGAAGCGGTCTCCGGCCTGACTACCAGCGAGGCCCTGGCCCTCGCCGGCCTCGTAAAGCGCCTGCCCGAGTGGGGCGTAAGCGTGGTTGGGGGTGTGGAACACGTAATGCAGGTAGTAATGAAAATCGCCGACCGCGTAGTGGTGCTCGATTACGGGGCGAAAATCGCGGAAGGCCAGCCTGCCGATGTGGTGAAAAATCCGGCGGTGATTGAAGCGTATCTGGGGCCTAAGTATAAGGAGTTGGCGCGATGAGCCGCCGCAGTCAGGCATAACGAGTTGCAACGAAAACCTTTGAAACACAGAGGAACAGAGGCAGCAGAGGATTTTGGGGTTGTGAGGCGGCGGAAAAATCGTCACAGCCCGCGAAGATTCTGATCGACAGTAATGTGAAGGACCAGAGAAAAACAGAAGAAGCGGGATTTGAATTTCAAATTTGAAATTCAAATTCTTTCAATCTTCTCTTCTGATCTCCTCTGTGAATCCTCTGCTTCCTCTGTGTTTCAAAGGTTTTTCTGGCAGGACCAAATTCTTCGCGGGCGCAGGACACGAACACCATGACTTCTTCCAAACCGCTGCTCGAACTTGAAAACGTGACCGCGTTTTACGGCGACCTGCAGGCGCTGTTCGGCATCACCCTGCGGGTTCACTCCGGAGAGATCGTTGCTCTCATTGGCGCGAATGGCGCGGGCAAGACGACGATTCTGCGGGTGATCTCCGGCATGAAGCAGCTCACCCACGGTTCGCTGACCTTTGAAGGCATCGACGCCGCGCGCGTTCCCGCCCATCAGATGGTTGCCCGCGGCATCAGCCACGTCCCCGAAGGACGCCAGGTGTTTCCCTTCCTGACTGTGCGCGAAAACCTTACGCTGGGCGCTTATAACCCCCGGGCACGAGTTCACGCCAAAGCACTCATGGAAGAACAACTGGCGCTGTTCCCGCGCCTGGCGGAGCGCCTCAACCAGCTTGCCGGAACTCTTTCCGGCGGCGAACAACAGATGGTCGCTATTGCCCGTGGATTAATGTCAAAACCTTCGCTGCTCCTGCTGGATGAGCCTTCGCTGGGCCTGGCGCCGAAGATTGTTGAAGAGGTCTTTGAAAAAATTCAGGAAGTCCGGCGGACCGGAATCACCATGCTGATCGTCGAACAGAACGTAGTCAGCGGGCTCAGCATCTCCGACCGTGGCTACGTGGTGCAGAACGGCGCGGTATCGATGGAAGACACAGCCAGGAACCTGCTGAATAACGATATGGTGCGGGAAGCGTATCTGGGGTTGTAGCTGCTGGTGGAGTGGTACTTGGTTATTGATGATTGGTATTTGGTTATTGGTACTTGGTATTTGTTGCCGGATTCAGCCTTCTTGCAAGTACCAAATACCAATCACCAAATACCCATTGTTGCTCTTCCCTTCTGATGAATTACTGAGCTGGCCCTGTCACATCCACCGCCTCAATCGTCATCAACGCCGTTTTTTCCGCCTTTTCCATTCCCACCAGCCGGTTGGCTTGGTTCTCGACGATCTTTTCAAAAAGATTGCGGGCGAAGCGGGCGTTACCGAATGTACGGTCGCGGGCGTCGTAGGCTTTTTGAAAGATGTCGGCGATGGTCTTCCGTGCGTCCTCCGACATCTGGTAGTCCGTGGACTTGCAGGTGCTCTCGAAGATGGCCATGAGTTCTTCCGGGGAATAGTCGTCGAACTGCAAGTACTTGGCAAAGCGTGACTTCAGACCCGGATTGGCTTCCAAGAACTTCTTCATTTCCACCGGATATCCGGCGGCCACCACCACGAAGTCGTCGCGGCGGTCTTCCATCAGCTTGAGCAGGGTCTCGATGGCTTCCTGGCCGAAGTCGTTGTCGCCGCCGGTCTTGAGCGAATAAGCTTCGTCGATGAAGAGCAAGCCGCCCGCGGCCTTATCGACGATGCTGCGTACTTTGATGGCGGTCTGCCCGACATAGCCGGCCACCAGCCCGGCGCGATCGACTTCGATCAGGTGCCCTTTGCTGACTACGCCCAGGGCGCGGTAGATCTTCGCCACCAGCCGCGCCACGGTGGTTTTACCCGTCCCCGGATTGCCGTAGAACACCATGTGCAGCGAAATCTCGGAAGTCTTCAGCCCCTGGGCCTTACGCATCTGTTCGACCTTGAGATAGTTGGTGAGCTGCCGGACCTCTTCTTTCACGCGTTTCAATCCGGTGAGCGCGTCGAGCTGGGCCAGCAGGGTGTTCAGATCGGGCGCGGGCTCCTGCTTTCCCGCGTGGGGACCATTCGGATCTGGAATGGCCGCCAGGCCCAGGGCCTGCCGGAACACCTTCAGATAAGTCTGGGGGGCGCGCGCGCCGGGTGTGAGTTGGCCCACGACCAGGTCCGCCAGCTTGTAGAATGCCTCGCGGGCCGCCTCGGCCTCCTGGGTGCGATACTGCTCGTCATACTGTTCAAGAATCTGGATGGCCGGCAGCGTCTCGCCTTCCACACGGGGAATCGAAGCTACGGACTTGCGGAAGTTTTCCGACTCGGCCTGCAACTGCTCGTCCGAGGCGTTGGCGTACTGCTTGTCTTTCCGGAACAGGTCGTGGGCCTCGCAGAACATGCGGTAGTTGGCCAGCGTGGGACACTCATCAAGGGCCATGAATGCCACGATCACCGAGCTGATGCTCAGAGCCAGGTAATGGGCAAACGGCTCTGACCGGAAATTCTTTCCTGAAGCATCCGTAACCGCAAGATGCGCCAGCATCTCTTCCATGGAAAGCCGGGTGCGCGTCTCCAGGGCGAGGAACTGGGACTTGAGGTCTTCGAACGGTTTGGGGACAGGCGTTTTCTCAGGAGTCGGCCAGTTCATGATGACGTCGGAATGAATCAATCCTCTCTAGGATGTTACCTGAAGCTCTTGACAAGCAGTCTCGCCAACTGCAAATATTACTTCGCATCCAGGCTGGTTCTCCCGGCCCGATCCTCACCTGGTTTTCAACTAATCGAATGGAAAAAGTCCAGCCTACTTTGTCTCGCGGACTCCGCGATCTTTTACCGGCAGAAATGATTGCCCGCCAAAAGATGGTGGATGTAATCCGAGGTGTGTACGAACTCTATGGCTTTGTGCCGCTAAACACACCGGCCATCGAATACCTGAACGTGTTGTCAGGCTCAGCGGGTAACGAGGCGCAGCAATCGATCTTTCGTGTCCAGGGGCCGGAGAAAGAGGCGCTGGGATTGCGCTTTGACCTGACGGTGCCGCTTGCCCGGGTGATCGCCCAATATCCAGAATTGCCCAAGCCCTTTCGCCGTTACCAGGTTTCCCCGGTCTGGCGCGCCGACAAACCGGGGCCAGGAAGGTTTCGCGAATTTACCCAATTCGACCTGGATTCTGTAGGCGTGGTTTCCGAAGTGGCGGATACCGAGATCATTGCGGGCATGTGTGACACTCTCGACGCCCTCAAGGTTGGGCCGTATCGCGTGCGTTTTTCCAGCCGCAAAGTATTAAACCTGCTGATGCCCTTTGCGGAGATAGCCGCCGACCGCTCCATCGACGTTTTCCGCGTATTAGACAAGCTTGAGAAAATAGGCATCGAGAAAATCCGGATGGAGCTGACTACAGGCTACAAGGACGAATCAGGCGATCCTATTCCCGGCCTGGGCCTGTCACTGGAGCAGGTTGCGCGCATCGAGCGTTTTCTTTCCATTCGCTCGGAGAAACGCGAAGAGGCGATCGCCGCGCTGAAAGATATTTTTTCCAAAGTTCCAGGCTCCGAGGGGCCCATCGATGAACTGCAGCGCATCTCCAAGCACCTGCGCGCTCTGGGTTATATGGAAGACCGGGCTACTATTGACCTCAGCGTTGCGCGCGGGCTTGCGTATTACACCGGCCCGGTGTTTGAAGCGATCTTGTTGGACGCGCCCGAATTTGGGTCGGTCTTCGGGGGCGGCAGATATGACAACCTAGTCGAGCGCTTCCTGGGAGAGAAAGTTCCCGCCACCGGCGCTTCCATCGGCGTAGACCGTCTGCTGGCGGCGCTGGTGAAGCTGAAACGCAGCGGATCGCGCTCGTCCACGGCCCAGGTGATGGTGACGGTGATTGACGATCAATTGATCGAAGAGTACCTGCAGATGACCTAC
>DATMNZ010000127.1:0-31073 GCA_035568495.1 Saccharimonadales bacterium (SeqCode)
CCGTCTTTGAGCTTCCAGGTCGCAGTAGCAGGAGAAACACTGGTGTCAAAACTTACCTGCAAAGTGTCAAAGACCGCCTGGGTCATAATGCGTCCGGAGTTGAAGTTGGCCCCGATCGAAGGTTCTCCGGAGCTGTTGCCAACATTGGCGGGCGATTGGTAACTCGCATAGGTTGGAGCTGTGCCGTGGGCCTGATTGTTGACATTGGGGGTGACAATGATCGAAGCCACACCGCTGACCACGTCGCCGGGCGCCACGGTCGAATCCACCACATGTACGGTGTACACTCCGGCGCCGGTGACCGTGGGATCGATGATCACCGCCTCACCCGTTTCCGGTACGCCGTTGGTGGCACTGGCCACGACAGGACCGGTCAGGCCGCCCTTGTGGATGAAGAGGTCGTAATCGTTGATGGCCAGATTATGAGTGATGCTGATAGCCAGGACCAATCCCCGATAGTCCGAGGGCGAGCCGGAGAGAGTCACAGTGAATACATCACAATCCGTCCCGTCAACACAGGTGGTTTCGTCCGTGGTAGCGCCGGCCAAACCCGTGCCGGTCCAGGTTACGGCAGAGCCAGCCGCGGGAATCAGGGTCCCTGACGATGGAGTGGATGCGAAGGCAGGTTGGATGGCCAATAGAACGGCGATTAAGGCGGAAAGGGCCAGCAACCCTTTCAGTTTGATTGTTATAGCGGTATGCATGGGATCCTCCTAAAGGAACGATCTCTGGGCCTAATTCTGGTTCACATCTTGTAAAGCGAGAGAACCGCTGGAAGGCCGCCCCTTTGGGAAGAAAAATTTTACTGACGCTTCACCAGGCCGCAACCAAGATTAGGCCCCTGATTTCCGCTGATGAGCGCTGATAAGGGCGTGCAGTTTGCATTGCGCGAATATTCGGGAATAGTCGCGCAGTTTAAAGGGCCTGCCGGAGGTAAGAATTTTCTAAACAAAGATCTCTGTAAGTAGTTGAGTCTTCGTCCGGGAAAACCTTTTCTCCGACAGGCCCCTTTTGCTTTTGCCGTGATCGGCTGACGAAAGCCTATTCGGGACTACCGTGAGTCCATCCACCTCGCCCACGAACAGGCCTTAACGGTTCTAATTGCTTATCGGGTTGAATACCGTCTCCACAATCGCCAACGATGCAGCCGCCGCCTGGCGGTCGGCGTTCTCGTTGAAGGGCACCACCACATAGCGCAGTTCACCGGCTTCCACATGGACCAGATTGTGGTAGGCGGCAAAGTGCGTACCGGATGTGTGCGCTCCGATGGTCGATTTGATTCCTGGCGCCAGAAATATGACGAAGACCGTGCTCGCATCCGGGGCAGGAAGAGCCTTGCTCTGTAACATCTCCACCAGCTTGTGTTGAATTGCGAGGTCGTTCACCGTCGTTTTGCTGAAGTCGGTAAAATCTTCCACGTCCGGAGCGGCCGGCTGTAGTCCAATATTGTTTTGGCGCAGCGTGGCCATGTGCGGATGGCTGCTCAGATCGGAAAGCGCGACTTCACGCGAACGCACTTTCTGTTCGGCCCAGGCGCGTCCCAGAAAGATGCTTACCTGCTGGACCGATTTCAACACTGCCGTGGCCTTGACACTGTCCGCGCCCGTAGCCGCGGTGAAATCGGCGGGGACGATCTGGACGAGACCGCCGTCGTCATCGCCAATACGGTCGGTGGCATTAGGTTTGGAATTGGCGGCCTGCTGCGCCGATACCAGCGCGCAGGCAGCCAGAATGAAAGTGCAGATTATGGATTTCTTCATTAGCGTCTCCTTATTGGGTCACTTTCACTGAAACATCATCCACAACAAATGAGGTCTGCAGCTCGAAGTCCTCGGTCCCATTCATGAAAATCTGGATGGTCTTTCCAATGAACGGGCTGAGGTCATAGCTGTGTTGCTGATAGCCGCTGGCATGGTCGAGATTAGAGAAGGACGCCAGCGTGATCAGGACATTTCCATTGGAATCGCGGACCTGCACGGTCAGGGTGTCGTACTTGGTCGAGGTTGTGGTCTCGGCAGTATCAATATGGAGCCAGAAGCTCAGGTTGGCAGCCGTGGCCGTGGAAGGTATGCTCACCTGCTGCAGGATGGTGTCGGTGTTGTTGGAGCCAAAGCCATCGAGCCAGGCATCGAACGTGCCCGAATGCGGCGGCTCAGCGCTGTTGCTGTTGATGATCAACAACGGGCTGTGAGAAGACGTCTGCACCCATGGAGAAGCATTGTTGCCATTCTCAAATCCACCGTTTCCGATCAGCTCGGTGACGGTCCCGCCAGTGCCGTTCGATACGGTGATCGTTATCGTGGCTGACGTGCCAACGTTTCCGGCCGCATCGAAGGCCTTGGTGACGAGTGTGTGCGAACCGTTGGCTACCGACGTGGTATCGAAGCCGAAGGTGAGTGAGGTTGAGTTGGTGGTGGTGTAGACCAGGTTGCCGTCAACTAACAACTGTATCTGGGTAACGCCAACGTTGTCAGAGGCAGTTGCCTTGACCGTGACATTGCCGGAAACCGTTGCCCCATTCGCCGGTGAGGTGATGGAGGTGGTGGGCGGCGTTGTGTCTGTGCCCGACGGCGCCGTGACATTCAGGGCGAAATCGTCCAGCACAAACGAGGTTTGGAATTCAAAGTCTTCCTGGCCTTTAACGAATATCTGGATGGTCTGGCCTTTGAAAGAGCTCAGGTCGTAGCTGTGCTGCTGGTACCCGCTGGCGTGGTTCAAGTTAGAGAAGGTCGCCAGAGTCGACAGCACGTTGGCCGAGCTGTCGCGGACCTGTACTGTCAGGGTGTCGAACTGCCTGGTGGTGGTTGTTTCGGCCGTGTCGATGTGCAGCCAGAAGCTCAATGTGGCCGCCGTCGCATTCGAAGGTATCGTCACCTGCTGCAGGATGGTGTCGGTATTCGTTGTGCCGAAACCATCAAGCCATGCGTCGAAGGCGCCGGAATGCGGCGGTTCCGAAGCCGAGCTATTGATGATCTCAATCGGGCTGTGCGTGGATGTAAGCGTCCACGGAGCTGGGTGCGAGGGCCCATTTTCAAAGCCCGGGTTCCCAAGGATTTGGGACGTCGTGCTTCCACCCGAGGCGGTAATCGTCACCGCCACGGTCGTTGTGTGCGTGATGCCGCTACCCACGGCCGTTAGCGTGAGGTTGAACGTGCCCGTGGCGGCCGTGCCGCTGGCGGTAATCGTCAACGTTGAATTGCCGCCGCCCGGGGCCGCCAGCGAAGCAGGGTTAAAGCTGGCTGTGACTCCCGCTGGAGTGCCGGAGGCCGAGAGTGAGATCGCAGCATTGAATCCACCCAGAATGGCGCTCGAGATGGTCGCGCTGCCCGACGTGCCTTGCGCGACCGACAACGACGTTGGCGACGCACTGAACACAAAGTCGGCTGCCTGGTTGGCCGTGATGGTCAGCGAGATAACGGCGGTATGAGTCACGCTTCCGCCAGTCGCAGTCACCGTCACATTGGCCGTTCCCGCAGTGGCTGTGCTGCTGGCGGTGAACGTCAGCGTTGAGCTGCCGCTGCCCGGGGCAGCAATGGAAGCCGTGCTGAAGCTCGCGGTAACGCCAGTGGGCAAGCCGGAGATTGACAACGCAACCGCGGAGTTAAAGCCGCCGGCTACGCTGGTTGTGATGGTTGAGCTGCCGGATGTGCCTTGGGCCAGCGAGAGGCTGGAAGGCGACGCATTCACGGTAAAGTCGGCAACTTGCGCGGCATTGACCGTGAGGGAAAGCGTTGCCGTATGAGCAATGCCTCCGCCATTCCCGGTGATTGTAACGGTGAAGGGGCCCGTGGCCGCCGTGCTTGCGGCCGTGAGCACCAGGTTTGAGCTTCCCGGCGTGCTGACCGATGCCGGGCTGAAGCTGGCGGTCACACCCGTGGGTAAACCGGAAGCCGACAACGATACGGCAGAATTAAATCCGCCGAGCGCTGAGGTCGAAATCGTCGTGCTGCCCGTATTGCCTTGGGTCACCGACAGGCTTGAGGGTGACAGGCTCAACGTGAAGTCAGGCGGTTGCACCGCCGTGATGGTCACGGCAATCATGGCAGTGTGGGTAACGCCTCCGCCAGCGCCCGTGATGGTCAAGTTGAAAGTACCGGCGGCAGCCACGCTGCTGGCCGTAATGGTCAGAGTAGAACTGCCGCTTCCTGGCGCCGCGATCGAAGACGGGCTAAAGCTCACGGTGACGCCCGCGGGCATGCCGGAGGCCGAGAGCGAAACCGCTGAATTAAAGCCGCCACTGGGGGTCACGGCAATGGCGCTGCTGGTGGATGTTCCCTGATTCATGGTCAGCGCGGCCGGCGACGGCATGATGACGAAATCGGGAATTACCTGCTTCCACACATCCGAGATCGCCGTAGCATTGGCGGCGCTGCCTACATGCGCGAGACCGTAAAGATCTTCAAGAGTGCGTAGCACGTTGAAGTGGTTGATGGTCTCGGTGAACTGGCCTTGTTTCACCATCGGACCGACGAAGATCGTGGCGACCTGGTTGCTGCTGGAGTTGTCATCTTCGTCCCAGGTCACGATCAAGAGGCTGTTATGGGCCTGCGCGAATTGCATATATCCGGTGATGCGCTGCTGCAGAAAGGTGTCACCCTGTGCAATGGTCCCGTCGTGCATGTCGTTATTCTGATTGGGAATGACAAACGAAATGGTCGGCAGGGTGGTGAAATCAGTCGGGAAAGAGGTCAACGGCTGATTGGCGTTGGTGGAAATGTTGCTGAAGTTGATCCAGGGCGCGTGCTTGCGAGCATACGCGCCTGATGTGCAAACCGTGGATCCGGCGGAGGGCAAATCTTCAGAGAAGCCAGTGAACGTCAGGCCCTTGGCGGTCAACTCGCTGGCCAGGTTTTCGGTTGAGAACGTGTGCGGGCAGGAATCGTCGGTGATGCCCTGGTTCGTTCCTGAGAACAAGTCCAGGTAGTTGGGCTGGCTCGGATGCTCAACCGCGAACGATTGAGTAAAGAGCGCGCCCTGCTGCGCCAGGCTGTTGATGAATGGCGCCTGGGACGAACCAATGATGCTCGAGAAAGAGTGGTTTTCCTCCATCACGATGACGACGTGGTCCGGAGGATTGATACCCAGGATGTTATTCGCGTTGATCGTGACCGGTACGGTTGCAGTTTGAGTCACGCCTCCGCCGCTGGCTGTCACCGTCACATTCGTGGTCCCTGTGGCCGCCGTGGTTGCGGCGGTGAAGGTCACTGTGGCGTTGCCGACGCCTGGGGCCGCAAGGGAGGCAGGATTGAAGCTGGCGGTCACTCCGGCGGGCAACCCTGAGGCCGAGAGTGATATTGCGGAATTAAATCCGCCACTGACCGCGGTGGTAATCGTACTCATGCCCGAACTGCCTTTCGCAAATGACAGGCTGGTTGGCGAAAGGCTGAGAGTAAAGTTCGGCGAGGCAGCGGCGTTGATCGTGAGCGGCACGGTGATTGTATGCGTTACGCCGCCTCCGGTGCCGGTGATGGTCACGTTCGTCGTGCCGGTGGCTGCCGTGCTGCTGGTTGCGAAGGTAACGGTAGAGTTGCCGCTGCCCGGTGCTGCAATGGTGCTGGGGCTGAAGCTGGCAGTGACGCCCGAAGGCAGTCCAGATGCCGACAATGCAATGGCGGAATTGAATCCTGCCGTGACCGTCGAAGTGATGGCCGTGCTTCCCGAGGCGCCTTGAGACAGTGTTAGGCTCGCCGGCGAGGGGTTCATCGAGAAGTCAGGCGCTGCGCTGCTGGGATTGAAGACGATATCCAGCACCGGGTGCAACTCAATCTGATTGGGGGCGGCGCCGGACTGTCCATGAGGAAAGTCAAACATGCCTACGCCCGTGATCTGCACCGGGATATTCGCCGTTTGAAAACTCGTGGTGGCCGTAAACATCGCGTCGAACTTGGCGCGCACGTTGGTGATGGCGGACAAGAATGGGCTGGTCGATCCCACGCACGAAGGAGCTGGGATTTCCGTAATCATCGTGTTACCGGCCGCATCCTGGATGACCAGGTGATAATCCGAGTCGCTTTCGAGTTTGAACAGGGTCAAAGTTGCATTGACCACCCAGACCGTCGTCTCTTCAGGCGCAATACGATTGTTCGCCGGAATCGTGCTCTGCGTTGGAAACGCCCGCAGGTTGACGATGGTAGTGTTGGTGGAAGAGCCAAGATTTACCTTGGAAGCATCGGGATCAGTCCCGGTTTTTACCGATTCGCGCTCTACTCCGCACTGGGCGAACAGAGGAGAAGAAGGAGAAGAAAGAACCAACCCTACGGCGACAGCAAGTAACAGCCAACGGTGGATACGCAGCATTCATGACCCCCATACCGTATTCAACTAATGAACCGTTGGTACTATAGAGACTAGTAGATAGAGGAGTCCACTGAACTCGGTTAAGATTCGGTTAAAATTTATGCGCGTCCGCTATCTAGATGAATTCTTATAGAACTCTAATAGGCGATCCCTGTTTTTGAGTGCCAAAATGGGAATAGGAGCTAGCAAAACGATCTGCATAGCCGCCTCGGCTGTGTTGAAGGAATCTAGGCTATGACCGGCACTGTTGGCAAAGATGCAGGCTCGTGGATCCGACCACCCGATCTCCAGATCACCCGATCAACGATGATTACCCAATCTTCGAATCGCGGTGCTATGCCTTCTTGAAGTGCTTACTCAACGCCAATCCTTGTCTCTGGTAAGAAGATCCGATATCCATGCCGTAGATTTTGTCGGGACGGGAGCGTAGAGGAATGTACTTCAGCCGGCCCATGATCTGGCCGTGTTCGATGAGAAATGGGACTTCATGCGCCCGCACCTCGAGGACGGCGCGCGTCCCTCGAACATCGCCGGCGCCGTAACCGAACCCCGGATCGAAGAAGCCCGCATAGTGGATTCGGAACTCGCCGATGTCCTGGTCCATCGGCACCATTTCGGCGGCCCAATCCGGCGGAACGCTCACCTTTTCCTTGGATGCCAGGATGTAGAAATCTCCGGCCTCCAGGATCAAGCCGCGCTTGCCGGAGTCGTGCCTTAGCTCCCAGAAGTCTTCGGGCGCATAGTGGTTCAGGTTCGCCAGATCGATGACGGGCGCATTTTTTCTGGCCTTATAGGCGACCACTTCCGTGGGCCCACCGGCGCGCAGGTTGACGGAAAGTTTCAGGCTCTGTTTGTCAATCTGCGCCTTCTCCGGATTTCCCTCTTCGCCGTATATCAGGGCCGAGTCTTCCGCCAGGGCGGTCTTTTCGAGCCTGGAGATGGCCGTGTCGGAAGACTTGGGATTGCCGCGAACGAAGCGCAATTGATTCAAGGCCATGCCTTCGCGCACGATGACGGTGAAGGTGCGGGAAGCGATTTCGGCATAGAGTTTGCCTTTATATCCGCGCTTCACCTTTTCAAACTCTGTTCCATAATCGGTAATCAGGCGGGTAAAGATGTCCAATCGCCCGGTGCTGCTCTTGGGGTTGGCGGAAGCGGAAATTTCGTCGGGAAGATGCAGCTCTTCGAGCAAAGGCACGATGTAGACGCAGCCCTTCTCGAAGACCGTGGTGCGAGTCAGATCGACGCGGCTCATGCTCAAACCGGCATCGGCAATTCCGCGTTCCACCGTGGAGTTCTGCGGTATGAAACTCGCCTGCACACGATAGCCGACGCCCCCGAGGCGCAGATCGAGGCTGGCAGGCTGCACCTGCTGGGGCTTGATTTCCGGGAAAGCACGGATGTGTCCGTTGGCGATGAGCTCCCGGATTTCCTGAGAAGGCAGCATCCCTTCTGACCGGCTGGTTGCGGCGGGTTCTTCGGACCAGTCAGAGAATAATGACAACTTGCCGCCCATCTCCGGAGTAGACATCCTCGAGACTCCTGTGAAAAGTATACTCTCTACTTCGTCGGTTCCATCTGCAATGCGTCGTTGACCCGGTTGAAGTAGTTGAACAGGCCGATGGCGGAGAGCAGCTCGATGATCTCGCCTTCGTCGAAATGTTGGCGCAGCGCGGCGAAGCCCGCGTCATCGATGGAGTGGGCGTCACGGGTCATACGTTCGGCGAGCCGCAGAGCGGCTTTTTCGCGGTCCGTAAAATCTGCGCGGCCTTCGAAGGCGTGGAGGTTGGCGATCTGGTCATCGCTCCAGCCAAGCCGTCTTGCCAAGACGGTATGCGAGGCCAGTCAATATTCACAGTTGTTGATCTGCGACGTGCGTGTGATCACCAGTTCCTTCAGCTTCGCGGGGACCGTGCCGGTTTCCATGACCGCGCGGTAATGGGCGATCATGGTCTTCATGATCTCCGGACGATGGGCCAGTGTGCGAAACATGTTAGGCACGTTGCCGCGCACTTTCATGAAGTGGTCATAGATGGCGCCGGTTTCGGAGTCCACTTGAGAGCGGTCGAGGCGTGAGATTCTGGGCATCGTTTATTTCCACCGTACTACTGTTAGTACCCTGATCGTGAGGAAACGGGTAACACCCTCTAGAGATGGGCGCCCCATCCTTCGCGCTTTTTGCGAAGGGTGGGGCGCAATGCGCTCCGATTTCGATGTGTAACAATCACACGGGTTACAGCACTAGTTCATTGCAGATGCATAGAGCAACGTTGAAAGAGCAAGGTCCCGCAGCCCTACTCGCGCGCTGAAGAAGGCGCGCGCTCCTGACGGGCTTCGGGATGACACCGTGTTTTTCAAGACACGCGCTCCTAACGGGCTTTGATTGCATGGCATCATGTTTATTTTTTCGCGAACGAGCCGACGGCTGCGGCCTCGTCGTCTTTGATATCGAAGACTGTGTACAGCTTGGTGATCTGGAGCAGGTCGTGGACTTTCTTGGTGAGGTTGAGCAGCTTGAGTTCACCGCCCTGATTACGGATGGTGGTGAAGGCGCTCACCAGCTCACCGATGCCGGAGCTGTCGATGTAGGTGACTTCGCCAAGGTTCAGCAGGATATTTTTGCGTCCTTTTCCGGCCAGGTCGCGGATCGTATCACGCAGCACAACGCTGCCTTCCCCAAGGGTGATGCGTCCGCTCAGGTCAACGATCGTAACGGCATCCAACTGGCGAGCGATGGCTTTCATGGTCACTGTACTTCCTCCTCGGCGTTCACGGCCTTCCGGCCAACATTTTTGATCAACGTGATTTCTGTACCAGGATTCAAGTTCCTGATCTTCACCTCGTCCATGAAGGCGCGGATGAGGAAGATGCCGCGGCCTGAGTTTTTCATCAGGTTTTCCGGCGACAGGGGATCGGGAATATCTTCCGGATCGAGCCCCCGGCCCTGGTCGGTAATGGTGATGACCAGCGCCTGGGGCGTAATCTCGTACGCCACAATAAACTTCTTGAGCGGATCGTAGGCGTTACCGTGCAACACCGCATTCACCGCCGCTTCCCGCACCGCCATGGCGATATTGTGCTGACAATCGTCGCCAAACCCGCTCTTGACGGCCATTTCCAAGGCCTTCTTCTCCGCCCGGTTGACGCTCTCCAGGGTCGAATCCAGTGTGTACGAAACCCGGTTTGTCGCGCTGCTGTTCACAGTTAGGGGCCAGAGCAGGGTCTTGCCAGAGATTATCCGCGAAACCCGCTCGAAAAGCGAATCGGTAGTTTGCCTAGCGGGACGGCAAAAGTCAAACGCCCGATTGTTTAGAAATGTTCAGAACAACTTGCCCAGATAAAAGAAGAACTTCTTGTGTCCGCTCTCGCCGGCGCTGGCGCCCAGAAAAATCGGGCCGAAAGCGGTGTCGAAGATCATGCCTGCGGCCCCATCCATGGGCAGGGTGGGTGCTCCGGCGGCGCCATAGGTCTTGCCCACTTCATAGGCCCCGGTCAGATAGAGCGTTCCGCCGAAAAGGGAAGGCACAGCGAATACCTGATGCAGATATCCCGCGCGGCCGTAGAAGTATTGGTTGGCCAGCAATTCATGGGCGCCATAGGCTGAAAGCCGCCAGGGACCGCCCAGAGAAAAGCTGGGGAAGCCGTTGTTGGCAAATCCCAAGGTCGAGCCACCCAGGGCTTCCAGATACAGGGAGCCGGAATGGCTGATCGATTTAAACAGCGCGGCCTGGCTCTCGCCGGTGGGGAAGTGGCTGGTTGATCCCAGCCATCCGTCATGCCATTGCCATGTGGAATTCATAGTAACGCCGTTGCGCGGCACCACCGGGGCATCCAGGCGATCGAAGGCAATACGGAAGGATGTTGTGCCGATGCGGGTCGCATCGCCGGTCAGCAGCGGTGCGCCGATGACGCGTGTGAGGTCCGCCTGGCCGCCTTCATAGCCCGCGCGAATCTGTACATTGCGTCCGGCATTGAAACCGAGGTCGACTGCGCCCGTAAAATTTACGAGCTGATACTGCGCCTGATGATCGTTGCGGACGTAAATATTGAAAGGTGAGGATTCCGCCCTGCCTTGCAGAGAAACAAAAAAACGGCTGTAAGCGCGCACCGGGCGGTAGTACTCAGAGACAAAGCCATACTGGGAACCAAACAGAAGATCGCTGCGCCACTCCGCGCCCAGGCCGCCAATATCGAAGGCCGTGACCCGCGTGCCCAGCGTGAAGATGGGGGTGCGGTAGTCGCCGCCATCAATCTCAATGACCGGCTTGATGATGGCCAGGTGATTGTCTTTGGCGGCGGCATCGATCGCCAGGCCAATTACTCCGTTCTCTTCGGTCAGGCCGTAGCCCAGGCGTCCGAAGCGTCCGGCGCCCACCAGACGGTCCAGGCCGGTTTGAAGCTCCGCGGTCTTTAACGGACGGCCAACAAATTTGGAGAGGTCATGCTGTATCTGGGCCTCCAGTTCTGGATCGCCGGCGGAAGCGGCGACAAACTGCGGAACGGCCGGCGGTGGCGGCTTGCGGGCCTCACGCTGCTGCGTATAGACCTTCCACTCTTCCGGCGAGAGGCTGAGGAGTTTCAACACGCCGGCTTTACTCTCGGCGGCCTTGCGTCCCTGGGCAATGAGTTCCTTGTACTTGTCGTAATCAGCCACCGCAAATTTAGTTACATCGGCGACCACCGCGATATCGGCCTTCTGCAGCCGTTCGAGACTGCGGGCTTCATTGGCTGAAATCACCACCTCAGCGGAGCGCTTTAGCACGTCGATGACCGAGAGGTCTTCCTGCGGGCCCAGCGTTTGCGATTGCAGATGGACGGCAATCACAAGCTCCGCGCCCATCTGCTGGGCCACATCCACCGGCAGGTTATTGAGCACGCCGCCATCCACATAGACCCTTTCCTCGTTACGCACCGGACTGAAGATGCCAGGCACGGACATGGTGGCCCGCAGCGCCACGCTCAGCAGGCCGTCCCGGTAGATGCGCTGCTGGCCGAAGGTCTGCTCTTTGCGCGTCACCAGATCGACGCCCACGCAGCGAAAGGGGATGGGCAGGTCGTCGAAGTTGCGCACCGTGGAGTATGGCAACGCCAGCCGGTCAAGCAGAAGTCCGACTTGATGACCGGAATTGAAACCCGCGGGCAGATGCAATCCGCTGAGGACGCCGAATTCCAGCGTGTTGGGATGGCTGCGCAGGTCTTCGCGGCGGCGGAAATCCAGATCGCGATAGCGCAGGCGGTCATAGAGAATCGCATCCCAATCGACGCCGGCTACGGTATCGTGGATCTCCGTGGGAGTGTATCCCATGGCATACATGCCGCCCACAAGGCCGCCCATGCTGGTTCCCGCGATGTAATCCACGGGGATGCGGTTTTCCTCCATCCACTCAATCACGCCGATGTGCGCCAGACCCAGGGCGCCACCGCCTTCGAGGACCAGCGCGATCTTTTTACGCGAGGAAGGGACCGGACGTCCTTCGTTCTGGGCGAAGGCGGCCACGCACAAGACGAAGATCAAGCCGATCAGGAGCGGCGCGCAGCGTGGAAGAACGCGCGTTCCACGGCGGGCTTCAGGATTGTTGGATGATGTTTCAAAAATGATTGCGGGTGTTTTCTTCTTGCTCAACATTTTTGCTCCAGTTGGGCGGAGCATACCACAGGCGTCTGCTAGAGCGCCGAGAATTGCTCGAGTTTTTTCTACAGAAGGCGATGCAAGAAATAGCGCTGATGCCGTTCTGATGATGAGACGAATTTTCTGATGGGTGTCCTGAGAGGTTGTGATTGTTTATTACGCCCCCTCAACACGGCGTCATCCTGAGCGGAGCGCAGCGTTTCTGCTGTTGATAACGTCGCTCAATGGCGCGGAGTCGAAGGACCCCGAGAAGGCTGAGTGCACCAGGCTACATCAGGGAGTTCTACCAGCAAGCGCGCGGGAAGAAACGAGAGAATCCTTGGAAAAACGCTACCACACCTACATCATGGCCAGCCGGACCGGCACGATCTATATCGGAGTCACCGGAGCAATCGAAGAACGAGTGCGCCAACACAAAGAAGGCAAGGTCGATGGCTTTTCAAAAAAGTATAAGTGCGACCGGCTGGTCTATTACGAAGTATACGGTGAAGCTAGCCGGGCGATTGGCCGTGAAAAACAATTGAAGGGTTGGAGGCGCTCGAAGAAAGTAGCTCTGATTGAGAGTCTGAATCCCCGGTGGAAAGACCTCGCGGAGAGATGGGGTGCTGAGATGCGCTTTCGGGGACAGTCGATTCGGTAGAATTGCCCAACCGCTGTCCCCGGAAAGCGGACATGCGGTTTCGGGGCGAACCCCTGGTTGAAATTCCCTGATGCAACTTGGTGCACTCCGGCCTTGCCGGGGTCCTTCGACTCCGCGCCATTGAGCGACGTTATCGACAAGCAGTAACGCTGCGCTCCGCTCAGGATGACGCCGCGTTAGGGGACCCAAAAGCCACAGCCTCTCAGGATGACACTGTGTTAGGGGACTAAAAAGTCACAACCTTTCAGGATGACACCGTGCTGGGGGACTGAGAAACCACACCCTCTCACGATGACGCCGTATTCGGCACTAAAAAGTCGACGACACCCGCAGCACAGGCACATCGCTCTTCTTGATCACTTCGTTCAGGGCCGGCACATCGGTTGCCAGAACCTGCTTCCAGGCTGCAAGCTGCTGGTCGAGTTTTCCGCGCAGCAGTTTGAAGACTTCATATTGTTGCTGCGTAGGCGCGCCGTCACCCGCTTCCACGCTGCCGCCGAAGCTGTCAAAGGCCTCGTTCAGCATGTTGGGGAAGGCCAGATTGGCTTCCGAGCCTTTCATGTTCACCTGGATGATCTGTTCTTCGATGGGCGTTATCTTGCGGTCGAGCGCATCGGCCTGATCGAGAACGCCTTTGAATTTCGCTTCCCCATCGAAGCGTTGATGCAGGGTCTTAATTTCCGTGTGCAGGTCTCGGATCTGGTTTACGGCGCGATGCAGTTCGGCGTTGGCATCGCGGATCTGTATCAGCAGGTCGAACTGCTTTTGCAGATCGTCCTGGGTCACGCTGCTCTTCATGCGCGGGTCGTTCAAAATCTCAAACGGCTGGCTTTGGCTTTGCGCACCGGAAGTGAGCTTGACCGTGTATTTTCCGGGCAGCGCCAGCGGGCCGCGTGGACCCGTCCCGGTGTAGAATGCGCCGGGAATTTTGATTGGAGATTCCCATCGCAGGTTCCAGCCGTAGCGGTTCATGCCAGCGGCTGCGGGAATGGTGGTGACTTCCTTGATCTGGTCGGGCCACTCGGGCGGTTGTTCGAACTCCTTCTTTTCGCGGCTCGAAAGCGCGCGCACCAGGCGGCCGCTGCTGTCAAAGATCTCGAGCTTGACTTCATCCTTGGGTGCGGTCTTGAAGTAATAGTCGAAGAGCACGCCCAAAGGACGCACATCGCCCACGGGGCCGCGGCGCTCGATGGCGTCGGGATAATGCAAGCGCAGTGCTGTCTCTGGCTGGTAGAGCAGCATTTCTGCGCTCATGCCCGTAGAAGCCGCGTTGATCTGCCGCAGCGGAGTGATGTTGTCGAGCGCCCAGAAGGCGCGGCCATGCGTTGCGGCCAGCAAGTCAGTATCGTGGATGGCCAGGTCGTGGACCGGGACGGTTGGCAGATTCAGCTTAAGGGACTGCCAGTTGTCGCCGTCGTCGAGCGAGAAGTAGACGCCGGTTTCCGTCCCGGCAAAAAGCAGGCCCTTGCGTACCGGGTCTTCGCGGACCGATCGCGCATACGCCCCTTCCGGAATTCCGTTCACAACGAGTTTCCATGTCTTGCCCGAGTCATGTGTCCGGTAAATATACGGCCGGAGATCGTCGAACTTGTGCCGGTCCACGGCGATGTAAGCCGTGCCCGCGTCATGATGCGAGGCTTCTACGATGCTGATCATGCCTTCCGGCATCTCTTTGGGCGTAACATTGGTCCAGGATTGGCCGCCGTTGACAGTCATGTGCAGCAAGCCGTCATCGGTGCCCGCCCACAGCGTGTCTTTCTTCACGGGAGATTCCGCCAGCGCGAACACCGTGTTGTAGTACTCGACGCTGGTGATGTCGAGCGTGATCGGTCCGCCCGAAGGTTTCTGCCGGGTCTTGTCGTTGCGGGTCAGGTCGCCGCTGATTGCCTGCCAGCTCTGGCCGCTGTTGGTGCTGCGGAAGACCATCTCGCCTGCGGTGTAAATGGTGTTGGGGTCGTGAGGAGAGAGCATCAGGGGTGAAGTCCAGTTAAAGCGATGGGCCAGCTCTTCCGCGCCCCGCCCCAATGGATCGAGCGGCCAGACCGAGATATCGACCAGTTGTTCGGTGCGCTTGTCGAAGCGGCTGGTGAGGCCCTCGGCTCCGGCATAGGTGATGTTGGGGTCGGGCGGATAGGGAGCGATGTATCCGCTCTCGCCGCCGCCGACTGGGAACCAATCCTGGCGTCCGATCACGCCATCGTCGTCATAGCTCTTGATGGCGATGGTGCTGTTGTCCTGTTGCGCGCCGTAGATGTAATAGGGCCAGCGGTTGTCGGTAATCACGTGATAAAACTGCGCTGTGGGCTGGTTGTACTGCGTTGACCAGCCCCTGCCTCCGTCGATGGAGATGGTGGCCCCGCCATCGTTGCCGTTGATCATGCGCTCCGGATGGTCCGGATCGATCCACAGCCCATGATGGTCGCCATGGGGCGCCGGCAGCAGGTTGAAGCTGCGCCCGCCGTCGGTGGAACGGAACATGCCGGTGTTGAGCACATACACGGTGTCCGCCGATTTCGGATCGGCGAAGATGTGTGTGAAGTACCAGGCGCGCTGGCGCAGGCGTCCATCTTCATTCATGCGTAGCCAGTTGTCGCCGCCATCGTCGGAGCGGTAGAGCCCGCCTTCCTTCGCCTCAACCAACGCATAAACGCGGCTTGAATCCGCCCCGGAAACGGAAATGCCGATGCGGCCAAGAATTCCGCCGGGCAGGCCGTGGCCTTCCAGGCGCTTCCATGTGCTGCCACCGTCAGTCGATTTATACAGCCCGCTGCCCTCGCCGCCGCTGCTCAGGCTCCAGGGTGTGCGGTAGACCTCCCACAGGGAAGCGAACAGGGTGTTGGAATTGTTGGGATCGAAGACCACGTCGATGGCGCCGGTCTTGCTGTTCTTGTAAAGGACTTTCTGCCAGGTTGCACCGCCATCGGTGGTCCGGAACAGGCCGCGCTCTTGGTTCTCTCCGTAGGCATGGCCCAGCGCCGCGACAAACACGATATTCGGATTCTTCGGATCGACGATGACTGCGCCAATGTGGCGTGTGTCTTTCAGTCCGAGGTTCTTCCATGTGCGGCCGCCATCGAGCGATTTATAAACGCCGTCGCCATAAGTAATGTTGCCGCGAATGCAAGCCTCTCCAGAGCCCACATAGAGGATGTTGTGGTCGGAAGCCGAGACGGCGATGCTGCCGATGGAAGCAATCGGCTGGCTGTCAAACAACGGCTGCCAGCTTACGCCGGTATCCGTGGATTTCCATACCCCACCCGCAGCCGCGCCAAAGTAGAAGACGTTGGGCTCGCCCGGTACGCCGGTGACGGCTAGGGCGCGTCCGCCACGGAAAGGCCCAATCTGCCGCCAGCGCAGGGCGCTGAACAGGTTCTCATCCACATGTTGCGTGGCAGGCATCGCCGTCGGCTGGGACGCCATCTTCGGGGCTTCCATTTTCTTTTTTGGCTGGCTGAAAGTAAGAGAGGCGATCAGTATCAATGACAGAATTAGAAAAGTGCGGCGGATCATCGTGGAGTGGCTCCTCGGATGGATGTTATGGACATGATAGCGGAAATCGGGGGATCTGGTGATCTGGTAATCGAGTGATCTGGTGATCGGGACATCGGGACATCTGGAAATCTGGACATCGGGGTATAGGCACATTTGGCGATGGGGCACTCGGGACATCAACACGATCAAAAGAGCTGTCATCCCGACCGGCGTCAGGAGCGCGCGTTTTCATCAGCGCGCGAGTAGCCGGGAGGGACCTGCTCCGCTGCTCTTCAGGTTTCACCACGGCGCCAGCTTAGCTGCTCTCAGGCAAGTCTCAAATGGACTTCAGCCACTGACGAGATTTTGCAGGTGGCTTAGCTTGACTCGGTTCACGAAGCTGCCTAAAGTTAGGTCATGGAGCCGACCTTCCATATTCCAGACGATCTCGCTCGGCTTCTGAGCGTCGAAGGCGGCGATCTCTCGCGTCGCGTGGTGGAGGCGTTGGCCATCGAGGAGTACAGGAGCGGACGCCTGAGCAAGGCCGATTTGCGACGGTTGCTCGGCTTTGAGACCAGAGAAGCGTTGGACGGTTTTCTGAACGCCCATCAAGTTCCGGTAGAGTACACGCTTGATGACCTGGAGCAGGAGCGCCAGGGTCTGCGACGCCTGGGATTCTGACCAACGTGCGAATCGTCGTCGCTGACACCGGCCCCATTCATTTACCCGCAGGAAATTGCGGACACACTTTTAGCCCAGCATGAAAAGAAGGTAGGTGAGTAGTGTGGGCGGGGTTTTACTAACTGCCAACGGCTTTGCACGGAAACGGCTGATTGCACATAAACTCTCCGGTCTGCACAAAAACCCTGGCATGAAAATAAATTTCTACTGGTCAGCCGTTTGCCAGAAAACCGGGTCGATTCCTAACTCATGCATCTCGTGAATCAACACCACGATATTGTGGCACAGAATTTTGCGGAGTGCTTCGTTGATCATGGCGGTCTTGTTTTTGCTCCGCAGGTAGTCCCCGAATTTCCGCTTGATCATGCTGAAGGTCGATTCGACGTTAGACCGCTTGTGATAGTGGGTCAGGAACTCATCCCGCTTGAACTGGAAGTAATGGAACATCTCCCGGTATGCTCCCCCTACTCCGCCTGTAGCGGTGTCTCTCAGGGCAATGTAGGGCTTTCCCTTTGCCTTTACAACGGACTCCACGCATTTAACGCTGTCATAGCCCTTGTCGCCTGAGGCTTCGGCAATTTGAAAGTTCTGTGCCGTGGTCGCGATCATGGGCGGGAAGAACGGGGCATCCCCTGAGAATTGCTCCCCGACTTCAACAGCGGTCACGATGTTTGTCTTAACCCCGCACATCAAATGCATCTTGACCCATTCATGCTCTGCGCGAGGCTTGCCGTATTTCACGTCAAACCAGCGGATGAATTTCGACGTGGTGAAGCCGGATGAATCAACGGCAAAATCCACTTCCACGGACTTGAGGGGCAAGCTGCTTTGAGTAATCAGAGAGCGCAAAATCGGAGTCAGGTTTTCATTTTCCAGCGTGTTTGAAATGCAGTTGAAATGTGGCACCCTGGAGATTAGGCCGCGCTCATGGGACTCCCTCAGATCGCTCATAAATCGCCGCTGAGAGATTGTGGAGTAAACCTCGAAGGTTGCGCTAAAGATCGCGTCAGAGAGGGGCAGGGGCGGTCTGCCGTTCTTCGCTTGCGGTGTAGGAACTCCGCTGCACAGGTCACGCAAGAGAGCCTGGAATTTATCCCCTTCATTCGTCTGCGCTACGTTATAGGCTTTCCAATTCTGCGGATATGTTTTCCGCTTGGCAGCAGTGACCACCACGGTTTCTGTGACCGTAGTGCTTCCGTCCGGGTTCTGCTCGCTGACCACCGTATATGCCACCGCAAAAATGTGTTTGCAAGGCTTGCTGCGTAACTCGAAATCCGGGCATTCACAAACCGGATTCTCTCCCGCCAGATCGACCCTGTAATATCCATTCCGGCCTTGCGCCGGAACCTGCCAGATCAAATCTTTCGCGGTCTTCCTGACAACCCCCGAGGCTGCAATTTCTTTTCCGCGCTGCTCTCTAACATCCATAACATCCCCCTTGAGGTAGCCGTGTTATGGGGTAATTATATTCTTGAGCGGTCAAGCAGTCAAGGCAAAAATAAAGCCCAGACTTCTCATCTGGGCTTCGTGTGAGCCTTATTGGGAGCAGTTATTATTTATGACTTGTTTTCGCCGTCTTTTCATTTTGCAAAGCTGTCGGCAGGGACTCATCCAAGCGCCGTGGAGGCTTTATTCTTGAGTGGTCATCGCTAAAGACCTCAATCTGCTGCCGGAGCAAGCGTCCGGCTCTGCGATCTTGGAACAGTTTCGCCCGTGTTAGCTTCTTCGTTGTCTCCATGTCGGTCCTCTTCTTCCTCCCGCTGATCAGATAAAAAACTGCGAATCTCAGCATTACCAGATAGCGGGTCATATGCCGTTTCTTCCAGGGCATCGATTAGGGTTTCGTATGCCTTTCCAGGCTTTTTTACGCGCTTAAAAAGGTTTTCGGCTTCAGCTCTGTCGATTACAAAACCGTGCGTTGGATATTTGCTGATAAGAAAATCCAGCGAGTCTTCCAATAAGTTTTCGCTGTGCATGTCCAAGCGAACGCCATAATGAAGCGCGATTGACGTCGCCCGAAAAGACTCCCCGACCATCATCGGGTCGATATGCTGAAACACTGGACCGAACAATCCAGCAGTTAATTTCGCAGCAATATCAGTTGCAGTTTTAAACGTCACTCTCTTTTTGCTGCGCTGCATGGTGGTTAAGAAAAAATGCTCAAACGCCGCGAAGGAGTGCTCATGCAAAGCCCTGATTGCAGATGTCAGAGTTAGCCCTGATTGCCATTCTTCAAGCTCATCTCGTTTTGACATTTGCACGTCAATAGGGCCGAGCTCTGCTGCGTCCGACATCATCAGTTCGTGCGCTCCGATTGCAATGATTGTTCCAGCACTTTTACAGTACCCTGGAATGACGCAGGTAAACCTGTCGTAATGTTCCTGAAAACATCTTGCGATCCGATATGCCGCATCAGGGTCGCCGCCTTCTGACGCCAAAATGAGCGCCACGTTTTTGCGCCTTATGCGTTTCCCACAAAGATCAAACAACTCGCGATCATAAGGCCTTTTAATCTCAGCATTGTACATAAATACATCGGTGTCGTCTTCCGCAGCGATAATATTTGCCGCCTCCTTTATTGGATTCGGTGCACTTGCTGGGGTTGCCATTGGCTATTCCTCCGCATCTCCCCATCGGGCCGCTGCTGCGCGGCGTGCGATGGCCGTTCGTTGTTCAGGTGTAAGTTTTTCTGCTCTGGCCCTACCGCCTTTAAGTCCGCCCCTTCGCCCGAGCGCTACTGCTGCCGGATTTTTCCCCTTCAGCTCAATGCCCGACGTTTCCTCTACAATTCGAGCAGCTATTCGATGAACCGTTTTGCTTGACCGCTTTTGCATACAACCACATAGTGCCACAGAAACGATAAACGTTTCATATATTAGAAAAATTAATTTTCCCTTGACACCATAACAGGAATACCTAGCAATTTAGATGCCAAAGCGGTCAAGCACGACTCAGGTTTTATAATCGGCAGGTTACCGATGGTCTTTAGTCGTTTCCTGCCTTTTAGGGCTATTTTATCGTCTTTCTCGCCCCTCCCGCAGGGCGTCCAAACCGCGCCCAATCTCTCTGCTCGATCTGCTGAAGAGTCTCAGCAAGTGGTGATTCGCGCTGGCTTGTGCCTCTTTCGTTTCGTTGTAAATCCGGGGCATCATCTGACCATCAAAGATTCCGAATTTCTCAAGCTCGTACAGGTTGCGGGATGCGCGGGCAAATGATGCATTCAAGCGGGCCAGAAGTTCGTAGACGTGAGATTTCTTCTCACTGTTAAAATGGGGTGCAGCCATGATGCGCCTCTCATACAGGTGGATTGTGGTCAGAGGTGCAGCGGTGTTAGTAGCATCGCTGCACTTCGTCTCTCACTCTGGCCGAATCAAAAGAAAAACGCAAGAGGCGGAAACCGGGCCGGAAGCGGGGTTTATGTGCAGAAATTCAGGTTGCACAAAAACTCTGGTTATAACCGTCGTTTCCGTGCAAAGCCGCTGCCAACTGCCAAAAGTGTGTTCCAATCCGCGACCCGCGCATGTGGTTGAAAATTCAGGAAAAACCCGTTGCTCATGCCGTTGCCGATGAGATTTTCGTTGCGCAACGGAACGCTTATGCCACTTTTCTAAATCCAAACTGGGGAGCCCACGCCGGCTTCGGGCGCCACGAGAATGCCCCGACGGGACAGTTCAGCGGACGCGGCGCCCGCAACTCAGCGCGGACGTAGCTTCTATAAGGTTGTCAAAGAACCGGTGGTACAAAGATCCTTCGCCCAAAGTACGGGCTCAGGATTTCGCCTGCGGGCTCCCGGCCGCTGAACAGCGCGGCCTCACGCCCGCAAAACGGCTCAACCTCACGCTCGCAAAACGGCTCAAGCTGGATGTCCCTGGGGACACAGCAACCGCTTACAAGTGTTGCGCCATGGCGGTAAGAATTCAAGGGGTTGCTGTCAGGTTGCTGTCAGGAAGGCGGTCATTAGCTGCTCTCAATTGGCGAAAGCGACCGATCACAATTCTGGCAACACTGGCAATCATGGCAGTATTGGCAATGACCCGGTGGAAGCCCCGGACTTCGGTCCGGGGGAGTGGGCTTTCAAGCCCACGGTAGGATGCGGCTGAAAGAAAAGCGCGCTTCAGCGCTGGTGGCGCCGCAGGGGAGGTGTCCCCAGGAAAGATCAAAGTGCAAGCGCCAATGATCAATGACCAGCGGCTCTCTGGATCAACCGGGGTGCATCGAGAATCAAAACCCCAAATCAAGCTGTCATCCCGACCGGTGTCAGGAGCGCGCGCTTTCTTCAGCGCGCGAGTAGCGGGGAGTGGATGGCCCACGCTTTCGACAGTTGCACCTGACAATTCGCTGACAAACCGGCGCGGCGAAGGGTCTCTCACTCTCTTACCGTTCGGTGACTCGGTCAACATAATGCGGGCGCTTGCCCCGGACAATTCTGAATGTCTTCCCGCATGGGCACGGCGGGATCTTGTACAGACCTTCGTGAGGGCCAAGGAGAACTTCGCCGCATTTGCAATTCCACGCGGCATTATTTCCAATGCCTCGTCCCTGTGTAGCGGTTCTGTCCTTCCATTGGACGGGAACGTCATAGAACTTTGCCATAGTCGTCTCCGAGGTCATGTTCTAAGAAAGCACGTCAAAACAGATGAGCCTGAGATCTTCCCGCCGTAGCTTTTTTGGGGGGCACCATTCTTCTCGCATTCACTGGTGCTGGCCCCGTAAGCGCTACGCATTGCTTCGACACCAGCAATCAAGTCAGCGATGCTTTGGGTTTGCTGGAACCCTTTGTAAAGCTTTTTGAGCTCTCGCACCTGCACTCCTAACATTGGCTTGTTTAGGAATGCAATTGCTGTTATAGCTCTCTTGCGCTCGACCTAGGGGTGATTCAAGAACTGCTGAATGGCCGTGGCTACCAACTGTTGCACGGGGTCGATCATCTGCGGCAGGGTATTGTAGTGACTGAAGAAGGCCCCGCCGACGATGAAGTTGCGTGGGCTGTGGAGCTTGAAGAGCATCGGTTCTCCGGGGCTGAGGCTGTGAAAGCTCTGGGTGCCGGATGGCCGCCAGAAGTTGATTTCATCCGGCTGTTTGGCGGCCAGATAGGCGAACCAGTTGTCGTCGGTGATGGCTACGAAGAAGCGCATTCAGCAATCAGCCCTGCAACAGTGTGGGAATTGTACCTGAGGTATGTCTGGGGAAGATTTTCCTGCGGCACCACCAGCGCTGAAGCGCTCGTTGTATTGATCCATACCCGTGGGCTTGAAAGCCCACTGCCGCGGACCGAAGTCCGGGGCTTCCACCGGGAGCGGTTGGCATTTGGCAGCCACCGAAATACAGCAATGACCAGAGGATGCCGGGGGCAGTCGTCCCTGAACGGGACTTTGGCTGTATTTGGACTTTTACCCAGCACAGGGTTCGGCGCGAAATCGTCCCTGAAGCAATCAGACATCTCACCGCGCCGAACCCGGTGCTGGGCTACTGTCACTCGTCCCTGCGGGACTTCCCCAGACCCGATGAGCCTTTCTGAAAATATAGAAACTCCAGTAGACGTAACAGGATACGTCTCGTGGAATGTTTCGTGACGTTGAATGTTTTGTGCCGTGGAATGTTTCGTGGTACTCAGCGACTCTCAATGGGGCGGCCGTTGAGATCTTGAATGTCCCTTGCATTGGGCGAGGGATAACGCTTTGCAAATTCATTGATCTGCTTCGCCGAAAACCGAACGGGAGTCTTCAGCATGAAGAATGTGATGTTTTCCGTGCAGGGCGGGGTGGTGAGTGATCCCGGATAGCGGTAATAACCTGCGTTCTCGTAGCCTGTAGGCAGAAGGCCGTCCAGCCGGGAGGAGACGCCATTTTCCAACGCAGGCGGAGGAAAATGCTGAAACAGTGTGGTCAACAATGCAGATGTAGCGCGGGTGGGTATCCCTTCTTCCACCAGAACGGCAATGACTACGACGCAATCCGGCTGGCCGTAGAGGCAGGCGTCCCTTGAATGCACTAGGTGAATCACCATCGGATAGCGGCTGTTGTTGATGGCTTCTTCACTAGGCCGGTGAAAGTGAAATTCATCCAGCCTATAAGTCCCCAAGTCTTTGATTTTGATTATTTTGTTCTTCTGGGAAGTATAGACTTTCAGGTTGTGGGGGTTGGTCGTTTTGATCGTCAACGGCGTAGGCAAGTCATATCCAAGAAACTCGATCTTATCCAGGCCGGGATGCGGCGCACTCGGGGGAATAATATTGATGGGAGCCTGATAGTGCCGAAGCTCTTTGTCGTTGCACACGCCCGGCCATGTGCTTTGCCCGAACGGCCCGTTGTCATAGGCAAAAAGAAGAGGGGCTGCATCGTGGGCCTCTGGTTGGGCGTCTTTTGCGGGCGGCTTTGATTGGGCCGGTATAGCCGGCGCCAGGGAGAAGAAAAAAAGCAGCACTGAGGCTAGGCGGAATATCTGTTTAGAGCTCAAGGGATGACCCTCCGGGGTTATTGTAATCTCGTACGCGTCCCACCCTTCGCAAAAAAAAACGCGAAGGGTGGGGCAATCCATCCCTGGTACCGTGACCTGTCGAAAAAGCAATTTCTAGTCGATCGGGGCATCGGGTAATCGAGACATCGGAATGGAAGGGCGCTCAGCGTCTTTCCTTTTCTTCTTTTTCTTCCTTGTCTTCTACCTTGTCGGCGCCTGAGTGTTTGGCGATCCACTTTTCGAGGTTGCGGTCGATGGCCTTTTTCCGCGCTTCTGGAAGCAAGGGCTTTATCTTTTCGGCTTCACTGCCGCTCTCTTGTGATCCGTATCGAGCGCCCCTCTGGAACCAGGCATAGGCGCTTCCGTTATTGTGCTGGCCACAGTCTCCCGATTGATAGAGCTTGCCCAGTTCATACATGGCTTGCGCTGAGCCGTTTTCCGAGGCGCGCTTATACCATGCCCGAGCGGCATGGCAATGGCGCTGGGGGCGTTTGATGTACATCCGGGCCAGGCGGAGTTGGGCTTCCGGCAAGTGCTGCCGGCCTGCTTTTCGATACCACTGGATGGCTTCCGTGGGGTCCCGTAATTCTAGGGCCTTGGCCAGTTGTAACTGCGCTTCGCGGTTGCCCTGTGCGGCGGCCTTGCGGTTCCAGATGGCTGCGGTCTCCGGGTTTGGTTCAACTCCGAGCCCCTGCTCATACATAAAAGCGAGATCGCGCTGGGCCTCGGGTTCG
This sequence comes from Saccharimonadales bacterium (SeqCode), assembly GCA_035568495.1. Lineage (GTDB taxonomy): Bacteria > Acidobacteriota > Terriglobia > Terriglobales > Acidobacteriaceae > Angelobacter. Next base: position 23,909 of record DATMNZ010000127.1, read on the forward strand.
CCGTGCGCGGACGCTTTTTGCTCCCAGAACAATGCCTTTGAATAGCCGGCGGGGACACCTTTGCCATAGAGATAGATTCGCCCCAATTGCGATTCCGCCGGAGCATAGCCTTGGGTGGCTGCCAGGGTTAGCCAGTGGATATTTTCTTTGCGGCTGGGCATAACGTTGCGTCCGAGGTCATAACAGGAGGCCAAAATCGTTTGGGCTACAGCGTTGTTGGCTTGTGCTTTCTTCTGGACCTTCAGGAACCTGGCATGGCCGTTGGGGCAACGGAGCTTTTCAAGTTGTCTTTCGCTTGCTGGAGCGGAGATGGCGACCAGCATGGCCGTGGAGCAGCAGAGGAATCTCAGGGGAGCGATTGGCATGTGAATCCAGAATTTATCGTAACGCAGCCGCAAGCAAAACATACCACTGATGAACACTGATAGAAGCACGGATCAACACTGATGGAAAGAAAACATCCCTACCGCGGATCTGCGCGGATGAACGCGGATTGGGCTGCGAAGTCTTCGGCAATTTCCATGACCTTTGCCTGCACCCAGGTGTTGGCGGGAAGACGGCCTTCCAGTTTGACCTTCAGGAAGTTATCGCTCAGGGCCTCGGTGTAGCCGTCGCTGCCGGTCTGCAGTGTGAGGACTGGCAGGGTTCGCCCTAGAAAGCGTTGGCGGAAGGCCGTGCCCTTGGCGGCCGCCAGATCGCGCAGCACCTGGTTGCGTTCACGGGCCACATGCACCGGGACATGGTTGGGCATGGCGGCCGATGGCGTGCCGGGGCGGGATGAATAGGTGAACACATGCAGATAGGTGAAGGGCAGATGCTCGATGAAGCTGCGGCTTTCTTCGAACAGCGCATCGGTTTCGCCGGGGAAGCCGACCATGACGTCCGCTCCGATGGCGGCTTCGGGCATGGCTTCGTGGATCTTCCTGACTTTTTCAGAGTAATGCCAGGGACGATACTTGCGGTGCATGAGCCGTAGAATGCGGTCGCTGCCGGATTGCAACGGCAAGTGCGCGTGCTTGGCGATGCGCGGGGAAGCGGCAACCATGCGGATGAGTTCGTCGCTCCAGTCCATGGGCTCGACGGAGCTGATGCGCAGCTTTTCAATGCCGGTGTTGTGCAGCAGGGAATTCACAAGCTGCTCAAAGCGCAGTTGGGGAGTGAAGTCGCGTCCCCAGCGGCCGAGGTTGATGCCGCTCAGGACGATTTCGCGGTAGCCGGCGGCGGTCAGCGCGCGGGCCTCATCGAGGACGCGCTCAAGTTTCATGGACCGGCTATGGCCGCGCACGCTGGGGATAATGCAAAAAGAGCAGCGGTTGTCGCAGCCATCCTGCACTTTGAGATTGGGGCGGGTCTTTGCGGACGGGCCGTCGCCTTCCATGACGGGAGCGGCCAGCAGATCTGTATGCGTGAAGGATGTATGAGCAAAGACATCGCCGATCACGGTGAAGGCCGGGGAAGAAAGAGCGAGACTTTCAAGTGAAACAAAATCGAGCGGAATAAAATCCGCGGGCGCGGCGGAAGTGGCAATTTCCGCTACCTGCTGCTTGTGGGAGTTGCCCACCACCCAAGTTACGCCGGGCAGGGCAGCGACCTCTTGCGGGGCGCGTTGGGCGTAGCATCCGGTGACCAGGATTTTTGCCGAGGGGTTTTCGCGGCGCACGTGGCGGATGGCGGCGCGCGCATCCTGGTCGGCGGCCGCGGTCACGGTGCAGGTGTTCAGAATGACCAGATCGGCTTGCGCGGGCGAGCTGCTGCGCGTGAGGCCCTTCCCGGCAAGCTGCCGCTCGATCAAAGCGCCGTCAGCCTGGGTAGCGCGGCAGCCAAAATTCTGTACGAAGAACGCGGACACAGGTCGATTATAACAACCGGGGATTGAGTCACGAATTGCAACGAAAACCTTTGAAACACAGCGCAAACGAGTTGCCACGAAAACCTTTGAAACACAGAGGAACAGAGGAAGCAGAGGATTTTGGGGTTTGTGAGGCGGAGCCAGAAATCGTCGTGTGCCCAGAGGCAGATGGTCCATCAGGCCGCGGCGACCTTCAAAGTCTTTCAAGGCTGCGACGATTTTTCCGCCGCCTCACAACCCTAAAAACCTCTGTTGCCTCTGTTCCTCTGTGTTGCAAAGGTTTTCGTGGCAACTCGCTGCGCTGTGTTTCAAAGGTTTTCGTTGTTCCGGCAGGACCTCACTGGAGAGACACGGATGGGCCAAGCCGAGGAAAGGAAACTTCCCGAGGGCCGGAAGTCTCTGCGATGGAGGGGCCGCTAGGCCGAAACCGCCGCGTCCGGAGGCCTTTTCTGCTGGAAGCACTCACGGCAAAATACCGGGCGCCCCTGCGTGGGCTTGAAGGGAACAGTTGTCTCCCGCTGGCAGGCCGAACACACGGCCTTGGTTTCAACTCTTTGGAAGTTGCCCCCATTCTGCGGAAGGCCGAGCACCTGGGCGCGCTTGGTCTTGCAGCCTTTGCAGCGTTTGGGCTCGTTCTTGAATTGTTTGTCGTGGAAGAAAAGTTGTTCGCCAGCAGTGAAAACAAAATCAGCGCCACAGTCGACACACTTGAGGAGCTTGTCCTGGAAATCCATTGAGAGATGTCCCCCTTTCCTGCTCACCCTGGAATCCGGGTACAACATGAGAAAAGCGGCCAGCCGGATCTCAGAGTGGTTTTCTATTGCGGGTTCGGCCCGGGGCCACAATCTTTCGTCGCCCATGTTTCTTGAATGATGCCGGACAACTTGTATGAATCAACAGGTATGAACGAACAAGGCCGTTCCACAGAACGGCCCGCACTTGCTTTATGAATCGTGCTCTTTGCGAGCGTTCATGTGATTGCGTTGGGGTTGCGCGCCAGAGATTCTTCTGCGAAAAATATCCCTAACGGAACCTTTCCGGCAAGGTTGAGTCTTGCAGTCCGGCGGGTGCAAGTCAAGGATTAAGTTACGAAAAGACACTGACCTGGTAACAATAAGTTTCTTCTAATTTCTAATGGAGAGATCGTGTGACAGCGGGGAAGCGGGTGCCGCAGCATCGGTGAGGAGCGGGGTTGAGTTGGGTTGGCACCTCAATACGGTTCATTCCGCGCCGCTGGCGTTGGTGTATCGACGAGCCTTGCAGTCTCTATTTTACTTAAGTGAGCTGTACTGGGTTTAGGCTGGGAACTCCAACGGGAACGAAGGCGGCCCTCGATTTTCAGGCTCAAATCCTTGCGGCTTCCTGCAGGGGTGTCTTCAGCGGGGGCTGGTGCTACGATGTTCCGATCTGAACCAAGGCGGGCCCCCAGATTGTAAACTCAGATGAGTATTGACTCTGGAATCACCCAGTTGGTATATTCATAAGGTTCCGCGAGTTTAAGTTAGCTTGCCTGTACGTGTTCGTGAGCTGTAGACGGATCGATTGCCCAGCCGGTAAATGGTGGGCATGCCTCGCTGAAACGGCCTGCGCGACCCTTCCCCACAGGAAGGATATGCGGGTCAGGGAAAACGAAACGGAGCGCCTCCGGAGATAAGGCTAGGCGCCACCGTCGTTGGCCCATCACCGATAGGTAATTAAAAGATCTTCCGCGTATGCGCGGAACCGATGGCTGTGCGCAATAGCAGCCAGTCCTGCAAGGCTGGGATTTGAGAGCAGACCTCAAGCGTGTGCGCGCACCGCCGAGGTTTGTCTGTGCGCAAGAGGTCAGTAAAGGAATTATGCCGACATTCAATCAATTGGTTCGCAAAGGCCGCAAGGCGCCGAAATATAAGACCGCGAGTCCCGCGCTGCAATCGTGTCCGCAGCGCCGCGGGGTCTGCACGCGTGTGTACACACAGACGCCCAAGAAGCCGAACTCGGCGTTGCGCAAGGTGGCGCGTGTGCGCCTGACCAACGGGATTGAAGTCACTACGTATATCCCAGGCGTGGGGCACAACCTGCAGGAGCACTCGATCGTGCTCATTCGCGGGGGGCGCGTGAAAGATCTGCCGGGCGTTCGCTACCACGTGGTGCGCGGCACCCTGGATGCAACCGGCGTGGCCAACCGCAAGCAGGGACGGTCGAAGTATGGGGCCAAGCGGCCCAAGTAGGGCCGAGGTGATTGCCAAAATTGCCAAAATTGGTAATTGCCAAAATTGAAGGCGGTAGAGAACGCCGGCGGAATTAGCAATTTTGGCAATCAGGTAACTGGTCATCAAGTAACGAAGGAATTCACAAGAGAAGAGCTTATGCCAAGAAAAGGACATATCGGCAAGAGAGAGGTCACTGCCGACCCGATCTACAACTCCACGCTGGTGACCAAATTCATCAATTCGATGATGTGGGGCGGAAAGCGGTCGACGGCCCAGGGTATTTTCTACGAGAGCATGGAAAACCTGCAATCCAAGGGCGGCGACGAAGCGCTCAAGCTGTTCAAGAAGGCCGTGGAAAACACCAAGCCGCTGCTGGAAGTGAAGACCCGGCGCGTGGGCGGCGCCAACTACCAGGTGCCGGTGGAAGTCAATCCCGACCGGCGCACCTCGCTAGCCATCCGCTGGATCGTCAGTTACGCGCGCGGGCGGGGCGAAAAGGGCATGGTGGACAAGCTGACCAATGAGTTGCTGGATGCCGCCAACGGACGCGGCGCTGCCATCAAGAAGAAAGAAGACGTCCACCGTATGGCCGAAGCCAATAAGGCGTTTGCGCACTACCGGTGGTGAGGAACCGCTTCTGGCCGCTGGCTTCTAGCGAGTAGCCAGCAGCTAACAGGCGCGAACAACATTTTCAGTGGACGCGCAGTATCCGTCCCAACAGCGAATATCGCAGAGAAGACCAGGGAAATGCCGAGACAAGTACCTTTAGAGCGTTGCCGGAATATCGGGATCATGGCACACATCGATGCCGGCAAGACCACTACGACGGAGCGCGTTCTGTTCTATACGGGCATCACCCATCGTATTGGCGAAGTGCATGAAGGCACGGCCACCATGGACTGGATGGAGCAGGAGCAGGAGCGCGGCATTACCATCACCTCCGCCGCCACCACCTGTTCCTGGCGCGATATCCGCATCAATATCATCGATACGCCGGGCCACGTGGATTTCACCGCCGAAGTGGAGCGCTCGTTGCGCGTTCTCGATGGAGCGGTGGCGGTGTTCGACGCCGTACACGGCGTTGAGCCGCAGTCGGAGACCGTATGGCGCCAGGCCGACAAGTACGGCGTTCCGCGCATCTGTTTCATCAATAAGATGGACAAGATGGGCGCCGATTTCGAGCATGCCGTCGATACCATCCGCAAACGCCTCAACGCCCGCCCAGTCGCCATTCAGATTCCCATCGGCCAGGAAGCCGCATTCAAAGGTGTTATCGATCTGATCAGCATGAAGGCCATCGTGTGGCATGACGAGACACTCGGGGCAAGCTACGAGGTGGAAGAGATTCCCGCAGCGTTGCTCAAGAAAGCCGAGGCCTTCCGCGCCCAGTTAGTCGAGAGCGTGGCCGAGAACGACGATGAAATGCTGCACAAGTTCCTGGAAGGCGAGAACATCAGCGCCGATGAGCTGCGGGCCTCGTTGCGCCGGAGCGTCATTGGCCTGAAGCTGTTCCCGGTAATGTGCGGAACGGCCTTCAAGAATAAAGGCGTGCAGACACTGCTGGATGCAGTCGTCGACTATCTGCCTTCTCCGCTCGATATTCCCCCAACTCAAGGCATTGATCCCGACCATCCTGAAAAGCAACTCAGCCGCAGGCCGGCCGACGATGAGCCCTTTGCGGGTCTGGCTTTTAAGATCATGGCCGATCAATTTGTGGGGCAGTTGACGTTCGTCCGGGTCTATTCCGGCCATTTGAAGACCGGCGACAGCGTACTGAACACCACCAAAACCAAGAGTGAGCGTATTGGCCGCCTGCTGAAGATGCATGCCAACAAGCGGGAAGAGATCAGCGAGATTTTTGCCGGCGATATCTGCGCCTGTGTAGGCCTGAAGAACGTGACTACCGGCGACACCATCTGCAGCGAAAAGGCCCCGATCACCCTGGAATCGATTGAGTTTGCGGCCCCGGTGATTTCGGTGGCCGTCGAACCCAAGACCAAGAGCGACCAGGAAAAGATGGGCGTGGCCCTCAATCGGCTGGCCCAGGAAGATCCCACCTTTAAAGTCCACACGGACCCCGACTCCGGACAGACCATCATCAGCGGCATGGGCGAACTCCACCTGGAAATCATCGTGGACCGCATGATGCGTGAATATAAAGTCGAGGCCAACGTGGGCAAGCCGCAGGTGGCCTATCGCGAGACCATTCGCAAGCACTCGGAGGCCGAGGGCAAGTACATCCGCCAGACCGGCGGTTCGGGCCACTACGGGCACGTCAAGCTGCGCATTGATCCGAACGAGATGGGCAAAGGTTTCGAGTTTATCAACGAGATCAAGAGCGGTTCGGTGCCCAGGGAGTTTTTCAAGCCTATCGAGCAGGGCATCAAGCAGGCGATGGAAGGCGGAGTCCTGGCCGGTTATGAACTGGTGGACATCAAAGTCACGCTCTACGACGGCAGTTACCACGAAGTAGATTCCGATGAAATGGCATTCAAGATCGCGGCATCCATGGGCTTTAAGGAAGCGGCGAGGAAGGCTTCGCCCGTCCTGCTGGAGCCGATCATGTCGGTGGAAGTGGTGGTGCCGGAAGACTACATGGGCGTAATTATCGGCGACCTGAACTCCCGCCGCGGACGCATCGAAGGCATTGAGCACCGGGCCGGCTCGCAGGTCATCAAGTCTCTGGTGCCGCTGGCTGAAATGTTCGGGTACGCGACCCATATGCGCTCCAGCACGCAGGGGCGCGCAACGTACTCGATGCACTTCGCCCACTACGATGAAGCGCCACGCGCGATCACCGAAGAAATCGTGGCCAAGGTGCAAGGTAAGGGCGCAGCCCGGTAGTTGTGGCATTGAGCCGGGTACGAGCGGCTGGATAGAGAATTTGAAGGTTTCACCGAACAGAAGGCGCGCTGATGCGCCTACTGGATTGGCATAAAAAGCTAAGAGCCAGGTGCTCGAAGCCAGGGGCTAAAACATGGCAAAAGAAAAATTTGACCGCAGTAAGCCGCACGTCAACGTGGGCACGATCGGGCACATCGATCACGGCAAGACCACGCTGACCGCGGCCATCACCAAGGTGTTGTCGAAGCACAACCCCAAGATCAAGTTCCGTTCCTTCGAT
>DATMNZ010000128.1:0-36882 GCA_035568495.1 Saccharimonadales bacterium (SeqCode)
GCCATGGATGTCGAGATCGGGCCGGAACCTTGGTTCTCGATCGCTGGCCCGCCCCGTGTGCAGGTCGCTGTGCCCGCCGGGCAGGATTCGAGCGCCCACTTCATGATCAGCGCCGATCACAGTGTCCGCGAAGGCAAGCAGCGGGTGACGGCTGCCAACCGTGAGACCGGGGACGCGGTCGAGCGCCTGGTCCTCGTCCATCCCGATGGCGAAGACGCGGGCCAGTCGGTGGCGGCCCTGCTGGCTGGCGACCGCAATGCCATGGGGTTGCAGGTTCCGCTCCAGGCCATTCCCGGCTCGATCGAAGCGGAATTGAAAATCTATCCCAACCTGAACGCCCATGTGCTGGATGCGCTGCAAGGCATGGTCGCACGCCCCGCCGGATGCGGCGAACAGATTACTTCGCTGGCCTTCGGCAGCTTGCTGGCCCTGAAGGCGCTTCGCAAGGCCGGCCAAGACAATCCCGCCCTGCCGGGAAACCCCAATGCCGCGCTCGCCCGCCGCGCCCTCAAGTACCTGAACGACGCTTATGTTCAACTGCGCGATCTGCAAACCCCCGATGGCGGAATTCCCTATTGGCATAACGGCGAGTCCAATATTGCCGTGACCGCCTACGTGCTGGAGTTCTTGATCCAGGCCTCCGGGTTCATTGAAGTCGATGCTGAAAAGATCGACCACGCGCGTAATTTTCTCGTGAGGGCCCAGCAAGCCGATGGCGGCTGGCGGGTCCACGCCTACCCCGATCAGTGGCGGCCGGACGCCAATCTCAGCGCCCTGGTGGCCCGCTCGCTCGCCATCAGCATGAAGGCCGCCCCGGACAAAAACAACACGGTTGCTTCGGATAACGACAAGCAAAAGCCGGCGGTCGTCCTGGCCCTCGTCCCAGCCCTCGATAAGGCCATGACGTATCTTGAAAGCCGCGTGAGTGTATGGAACGACCCGTATCTGGTCGGCCAGTATGCGATTGCCGCCGCGGTGCTCGGCCGTCCGGGCTACACTACCCAGGCGCGCACGCGCCTGCTGGAACTCGCCCATGAGGAAGGCGCGGGCGCTTACTGGAACCTGGAGGCCAACTACTCGCCTTTCTATGGATGGGGAAGCGCCGGACGCCTCGAAACCACAGGACTGGCGGTGCAGGCGCTGGCCATGCTCGACCACGCCGCTGGAGAAAAATCGTCCCCGAATTTGACTTCGGATTCCATCCTGCTCGATCGCGGCCTGTTCTTCCTGCTCAACCATAAAGACCGCTACAGCGGATGGCATTCCACCCAGGCGTCGGTCAAAGTCATGCAGGCAATCGTGGAAGCCTCTCCATCGGAAGCCGACGGGCCAGAGCAAGCGACCACGGCCCGAGTCATGATCAACGGCAAGGAAGGTCCGGTATTGAAGCTGCCCTCCGCGCGCGAACTCACAGGCCCGGTGGTGTCCGACATTTCCGCATGGTTGCAGCCGGGCGCCAACCGGATCGAGGTTCTTCGCGCCCCGAATGCCGGCGCCCTGCAGGCCCAGATCACCGCCAGCCATTACGTCCGCTGGGCCGACTCGCAGGCCACCCGCGGAACAAATTTCAAACCCGGCGACAACCGCGCCCTGCGCCTGAATGTCAGCTTCGATGCCACCGAGGCCGGCATCGGTCAGAAGATCCATTGCACCGTGAAGGCCGAGCGCATCGGCTTCGAAGGCTACGGCATGATGCTAGCGGAAATTGGCCTGCCCCCAGGCGCCGAAGTAGACCGGCAATCGCTGCAACAGGCCCTGGAAAAATGGGAAGTGCAAGAGTACGAAGTGCAGCCCGACCGCGTTGTCCTATATCTGTGGCCGCAAGCCGGCGGAAGCAATGTAAGCTTCAGCTTCAAACCGCGCTTCGCCATGGAAGCCACCGCCACGCCCTCGGTCCTCTACGACTACTACAACCCGGAAGCCCGCGCGGTCGTGGTGCCGGTACGGTTTAGGGTACATTGATCAGAGATTGTGACATCAAAATCAAATATTGACATCACTTTTGCCCTAGGTATAGGCTATTGTCATGCCGAGGAGTCCTTTCACTTTGAGAATCGATGCGGAAGAACGCGCTGCTCTGGAACACCTCAGCAAGATCGAAGGCCGCCCTATCAATCAACTTCTGAACGAGGCCATCAAAGGCTATCTTCGTGGCCGGGGTCGAAAGGAACGAAGTTTGGAAGCTAACCTGGCAGGTCTGCGTGCCTATCGAAAGCAGGACCCTGGATTCCGGAGAGCTATGGCCGCGTTCGTGGAGGCTGAGACCGGCTTTGACGACCCGCTTGAAGGCCAGCCGATTGCAGGCGAGTTTGAGGAGGGAAGGCTCAAGCCCCAAGGGCCTGTGCAGACCAAAATCCGGGACCTTCTAGGTGCCTAACTGGGACGAAGACAGTCGCCAGTTGCGGCAGAATCTTGGGCACGTCCTGCAGGAAATCCTCGAAGCGGCGGAGCAACGCGAGAAGCCGGCGCTGGAAGCCGCGAAGCGATGGCACAGTCTGATCATGCAAGGCTTGAGCGTGCCCGACCCGCGATTGGTCGGAGCGTTTCGCGGCGAACCTGGTCTTGAGAAAATCCAGGTAAGGGTTGGCGCGAACTATGGAGTGGACTCAGTATCGGTGTCCGTGGCTCTGAAACGATTTGAAGCTAAACTCCAGACATTGGTTGCCGAGTTGGATGCACTGCTGCCTATCCACCACGAACCGGATGCCGACCAACTGGAGGCCATCATCGATCTTTGTGCCTGGGCTCATGCTGAGTGGGTGCGTATCCACCCCTTTGTAAACGGTAACGGACGTGTAGCGCGCCTTTGGGCCAACAGTTTTGCCATGCGTTATGGCTTACCGCCTTTTGTCCGTTTGCGTCCGAGACCCAACGCAGGCTACGCAGTGGCCGGCGCCAAGGCCATGCAGGGCGATTGGAAACCAACCGCGGCCGTCTTTCGCCGATTGCTCGATGATTTCCTAGACGAGATGAATTTATAACCAACTCCAAGCCTACGTCTAATGGCCGGTGGCATAAATCACCCTGGAAGGGCGCGCGATGACCGTGGCCGAAGGGCGCGAGGGATCTGCCGTGCCACGCTGTCGTGTGTGAAGGCTGCCTGACGAACCGTCAAAGAGCACGGATTCATCCGTGCGGTAGAGCAAAAAAATCACCCGGCTTCAGCCGCAGTTTTGCTTATTGTACAGGTGTACATCCCCGGATTCCCCCAAGCGCTGCCAGAAACTGCTCGTCGGTTTTGTCGCACAGGTTCACCCCACTCCTAAATTGATAAATTGATGTCATCAAGTGCCGTTAGGAGCAATACAGATCAGGGTCGAAAAACCAGGCTTCTCCTAGTGTTTTCATGAGCTTTCGCGGGCCAAGGGCCCTGAGGGACACTTAAGGAAATCGAGACGGCCGGGTCGCAGTCGGGTCGCACGACCAAACCAGCCCCGGCAGGGGCGGCAGAAAGTAGCCCAGCACATGCTTGGCCGCCACGCGCTTTTGCGTGGCGGCCAGGCTAAGTGCTGGGTAAGGAGAGGATCAAGCCAGTTCCTCGCTGCCGCAGGCCGGCGTGCAGCCCGCACAGCGGGCGGAGCGCCCTTAAAAAATGCTCTTTGCCGACGCCTGGAAAAGTTCTCCAATCACACATGAGCGATACCGGAACCCCATCTTGCGATCTGCTGGAGGATATCGCAGTCTAGGGGGATGAGACGAGATAAAAGGAAAGAGTGGACAAAGTGGCGGAAACTGGTAACCGGGCAGATCCGGAGCGGGCAGAGCGTGGCGGTGTATTGTCGAGAGCGGGGGTTTGGCGCTTGGCAATTCTACGCTTGGAAGAAGCGGTTACGGGAGGCGGAGGCGGCCCAGTTCGTTGAGGTGAAGCTGGCGAACACCCAGATGGAGAAGAAGGCAGAGCTGGGGGACCACGATTGAGGTTCGCTTGGAGAAGGGGCGGAGCCTGGTGGTGGGAGCTGGATTCGACGTCCAGCATTTGCAGGCGTTGCTGGCGGTGCTGGAGCCGGGAGCATGATGGGGCTGCCCAGTCTGCAGACGTTGGATCAGGCGCAACGGCGCGCTGCTCGATGAACAGGACATTCGTTTCGAGGTTGTCGCCGAGGCCCCCGCTGGTCAGGTTTGAGGAACCAATGATCGCGCTTTTCACGCCTGTTCTGGCGACGAACAGAGATAGCTTCGGATGGAAAAATCGACTTCCCGATTCGAAGCGTCTAACTTGAAATGCATCTTTACTCCTTTTTGCACAACCGGATCATCTTCGTTCCTTGGTTAGTAAATGATTTGGGTTGCCCGCCCACACGAATCAAGCTCCGTACCGGAGACGGCTTTTGCTGCTCGATGGACGATTCGTTCCGCAGTCCATGCCGCAACCGCAGCGTCATACAGGTCATCCGTCTGGGCCAGTTTCTTGTCAAACGTCACCTGGTTGATCTCGGGATATACACGCTGCAGGAGCGTCAGGCGTTCGCTTCGCCCCGCAGAAGATTTCTTGGAGTGAGCGAGATGCTTGCCGCTCAAGGCCCAGAAACTTACTTCAGGATGGATTTCTACGACCTTAGCGTGAAGCATTTCCGACGACAGTTGCGCATCAACTTCTCGGATTTTAGGAAGAATCTCAAAACATTGCCGGGAGATTGCCCGGCCATCAGTGGCCCTTCCAATCTTGCAAGCGTGTTCATAATTCTCGGCAGCCAGCATTGCCCTGATGGGCGCTGGGAAAACGGAGCTGCGTCTTGGTCCGATCAGTTTACGGGCTGCGATATCACAGCGACGCGCGCCTCGATCTGGCAAGCCTATTGGAATATCGACGGCCAGGACGGCCTCTGGGAACTCTCTAAGCACACTGCTGAAATCGGTCAGCACTTCAATCGTGATCTGTCGCCTGACGGAATCAAAGGTAAAGCACAACCAGCCGCCGCAACAACCATCCACGCCGACTGACTGTATTCTTTTCATCTTGCAGATCTTCTTTGCTTGTGTCGTAAACCTGCCGACTAGCATTTTGGTGCAACGTAAGCGTCATCCTGGTCACAGCTGCGTAGGCATCGGACTTTAGGAATGGGAGTGGCCGCGAATCGCGGCCGAGCTTCCCAGGCCAATTGCCTGAATCGGTAAATTTCCGCCAACAGCTCTGATTGATGGTTCACACGCGAGCCCTGCTTTAAAGTGATAATTAGTTTTGACAGGTGGCCGAAAGCCCCCTCGTGCGGCGAAGGCCCTTGATCCGCAAAGTACTTAAATTTATCGGCCAAAATCACACTTGCATTCTTATAGCCGGTTTCCTTCTCGCCTAGATCTTTTTTTTGGGTTGCAGGCGTGCCGTGAAACTTCGCATCCCTTCGGAGACGCAGAGTGCCTCCATGCCATTCATAAATGCAGTCGGCGCGGTTCTTATACTTCTGGCTCGAGTAGTACTCGCCATTGGGAATGACTGTTGTCACCTCCGCAATGTAGATCAAGGAGTTATCGCGATAGCTGCCTTTAGGACGCCATCCGTCGATATCTTTCGCGGCGAAAGCCATGATGATATCCCCAGGCTGCGCTTTCCTCCTGATCGCAGGCTTGCAGATCGCGAGTGTAAGAAACCCGTCACGCACACAAGGCGCGCCCCCATCGTCAGTTGTCATTTTGTAGATGTAAATGCGGGACACTTCAACCTCGGCCGGCAACGCAAAGACATTTTATTATAGCCGCGAATCGACGCGAATTAACAGAGGATGTCCGTACTATATATATTGACTGATAAAGCCTTCAGGTAGCTTTTTCCGGTTGGTTCCCCGCAGGTCGGCTCCGCACATATCCGGAAGACAACTGGCAGAAGGGCGAAAGATATTGGGAGACCGTGGCGGCTGGTACAGGGCGCACGGTACCGAGGCTATTATGACCCTGATTCCCCTGGAAGAGTTTATGAGGTTATGCAGCTTGATTTAACAAAATGAAGAATTCAAATTTCCGCGCCCTACCTGCACGCTAAGCATAAAGGTCAATTCGCCTTAGAAAATAATCTCTCAGCGTTTTTTTTGAAGCCTCATCACCTGCAATTCTAATCCCACGCGGTTTCCATTTTTTTTCGAGGATGAGCCGAATAACCCCGATTGCTGCCGTCACAGAGGCTATGACAGCGTTCACAAATACAACGTAGCTGGGGTCTGGCAAGTGCATCGGAAGGTATTCTACTCCCCTCTTCAATTCAGATTCAACAATTAACAAAATGCAAATGTTCATAAGCAAATAGGTCTTAGACTTGGAAAGAGTTTTGGGCCCTTCAGCAAAGCCGCGCCTTGTCCAATATTTTCGCGGGCTGGGTGGAGACTGCACCTCCGATGGTGGTGAATTCCGGTCAGCCATGTAAACGCGCAGCCCTTTCAGGTTTGATATTGGCGCCTGCGCGCCGGAATAGTCGATGCCGATGTAGCGATCGAACATCGGGTTGCCGATCATGTTTGTGTAGACCTCATCGGTTCCAGGGCAGCTTTCAAATTGGAGTATATTTCACGAATACGCTCCACGAGCGCCAGGCGTGTGGGCGACCGAAGACGTTCGACCCAACCCAGCCTTTCAACCCGACAGCGCGGCGGAGCAGGTCCCTCAGGTCCGCGGACCTGTCGGGATGACAAGGGGGGCGAGGGGCGAGGGGCGAGGGGTTGACACCCATTTTCCGGCGCTCTACGCTTAGACCATGGATGTTCATCTAACGCCCGATCAGGAAGCGTTTATCCGCCATGGCATCCAAGCGGGCCGGTTTCAAAGTCCAGAGGATGCGGTCCAGGAAGCTTTGTCTTTTTTGGAAGAGCTTGAACGCACGCGGGCGGAAATCCTTGCTTCCGTGGACAGGGCAGAAGCCTCCTTGGCAAGAGGCGAGGGCCGCGTGATTACTCCAGATTCCATGCGGGAGCTAGCCGAAGAGATCAAGCAGCGCGGCCGTGCCCGCCTGGCATCAAAGCAATCTCCCGTTCGCTCATGATCATCTACCGCATTGAAATTGATGTCGTCTTGATTCTTCACGTCATTCACGGAAGTCGGAATATTAAAGCCTTGCTAGGCGATTAGTTCGTATGGTCCCGTTGAGTTCCCAATCTGTGATCGCACCCAGATGACAGCATTCCGACAGCATTCCAACAGCACCCTCTTCACAACTCCCCGCTCAACGGTCATGCTGATAATGTATGGACCGAGAGTACGACTACCGGACGAGAATGGTTCCAGCGGCTTGCCGTTTCCTGAGTGCGCCCAGCCACGCTGGGGTTGATGCGGGTCAATCCGTTCGGTCCGCGTTCATCTGCGGTAAGGTTTTTCTTGCGAAAACGTTACTCCGTAGCGCTACAGATATCTTATCTACTACGCATCTGCCACGGGGAATCGCCTGGATTTATGCGGCTGGTAGCGCTGTAGCGGATAAAGGGTATTTTTTTATATGAACCCGAGAGTCAGCAGGATGAGTGGCTGTTTCCCCATGCTGGCTTCAGGCAAGCCCTACGTAATCGCCGGGTCGTTGCAATGATGGCGGGAAAACCGTTACTCTCTGCTTACCGATTGCCACTTGTTCCGTCCAAAGCACTGTGAGGAAATGACCTTGCGAGGACTCAACGGATGCCTGCCGAGACATTAGCCTTTCGCGCGGCGGTTGGCGGTAGTGGTGAAAGGGTAAACTCCCAGCGATCGGGAGCCAGGGTGAGTCAAGCTCCAGGCCGAGTGAACGACAGCGAATTGATCCGCGCCGCTCAGCGTGGCGACCGTGCCGCGTTTGAGAGTCTGGTGCGGCAGTACGATCATGCTGTCCTGCGGCTGGCTTACCACTTGACCGGCTCGGAAGCCGACGCCCAGGACATCTTTCAGGAAGCTTTCCTGAAGGCCTTCCGCCATATCGGAAACTTCCGCTTTGAATGCTCGTTTTACACATGGATCTACAGGATCGTCACCAACCTGTGCCTTGACCATCTGCGCAAGCGGCAGACACGCCGGGAAGATCCTCATGTGCTGACGGATTCCTCCGGCCAGCAAGTGGACCTGCTGGAGCGCGTTTCCGATGATCGCTCCGGGGCCAGTCCGGAAAAAGACCTGATGCGCCGGGAGTTGAATGCCCGCATCGCCAAGGCCCTCACCCGGCTCACGCCGCGCGAGCGCATGGTCTTCGAACTCAAGCATTACCAAGGGCTGCGTCTGCGCACTATCGGCGAAATGCTTAGCACAACCGAAGAGACGGCCAAGAATACTTTGTTTCGCGCCACCCAAAAGTTGCGAATCGCTCTTGCCCCCCTACGGCCAGAGCGGGAGAAATTGTCATGAACTGCGAATGGACCAGAGAAAATATCGTCCTGTACGTCTACGGCGAACTCGCCGACGATGCCGTACACAGCCTCGAACAGCACGCGCAGCACTGTGATGCCTGCCGGCAAGAGCTGGAATCGGCGCTTGAATTTAAGAATGGCATGGCGGACGCTCTGCCGGTGGTGGAAATCTCTCCTAATCTGCTGGCCGCCAGCCGAATGAAGTTGCAGGAATCACTTGACCACGCCGCTCAAGCACGCGGCCTGGGCCGCCTGGCGTTTGATCTGGCCGGCTGGATGCACCAGTTGAAGCTGGCTCCGGCGTTGACCGTGGCGCTACTGATGATCGGTTTTGCCGGAGGCTCGCTGACCACCTGGCGCATCGCCAGCCGCACGCAGCCGCAGATGGCCGATTCCGCCGCAAAGTTCGATGCCGACATCGTAGGCATCGATTCCATCGAGCCTTCCAATACCAACCGGCTGGCGATCGGTTATAAGACCCAGCAGCGGCAGACTTTTGAAGGTCCGGCCGACGATCCGGCCGCCCAGCAGTTGCTCTTGCTGGGTTCCAGCAGCAGCAATCCCGATGTGCAGATGAAGGCCATCGAGTTGCTCGGCAAGAAAGCCCAAGATCTCGACGTGCGCGAAGCGCTGATCAATTCATTGCGCTTCGATAATATTCCGGTGGTGCGGTTGGAGTGTCTGCGCGCGCTACGCGGATATGTGAAAGAAGTCCGGGTGCGTGATGCAGTGGTGGAAGCCCTGGTCCATGACAGCAATCCGGGAGTGCGCGGGGAAGCCATCCGGCTGCTGGACCAGGTGCAGTCCGATACCAGCGTCCGCGAAGTGCTGCTGGTGCTTGCCCGTAAAGATAAAGACCCGTATATCCGGGCGGAGGCCAAGCGCGTGCTGGCGAATTCGCCGACGATGTATTGAAGTCAAAAAGCATCCACCGCAAAGGACGCTACGGGCGCAAAGGAAAATCAAAACCTTTAAAACCTAGCGCAACGAGTTGCAACGAAAACCTTTGAAACACAGAGGAACAGAGGCAACAGAGGTTTTTGGGGTCGTGAGGCAAGGCAAGATTGCCGTGAAAGATTGTGGGGAAGGTAAGGGCAGCAGAGGGGAATTCCCGAATACCCGGTGCAAGTACCAGGTACCGATTACCAAATACTGTTGTTATGAAAAAGTACATCCAATTCGCGGCTTTAATCCTGACTGCCGGTCTGGCCATGGCCCAGCAGAAGACCACGTCACGCCTGACGCACGTTGGCGATGACTGGACGCAAGAGATCAATGGGACGATGCCCGCTGCGCGTGCGATCAGGGTGAAGGCCTATGCCGGCCCGATCCACATGCAGGGCGGCCAGCAGACGGTCATTACTTATACCGCGCGCAAGCATGTGCTGGCTTCCTCGGAGAAGCTGGCGCGCCGGGCCCTGGCGCACATGCACGTCCAGACGCTCAATGCCGGCGGCATTGCCCTCATCAATGGCCAGGGATGGAGCGAAGGCCCCGGCATGATGGAACTCGATGTCCACATACCTTCGCAAACAGCCCTGGTGCGCTTGCAAACCAGTGGCGGCCCCATTGCCGCCCGCAACATTGGCGGCAAGGTCGAGGCCCACACCGGCGGCGACATGATTGAGCTTGATCAGATCGGTTCCGACGTGGTGGCCACCACTGGCGGTGGCGACATCGAGATCGGCAGGATCGGCGGGGAAATTCGCGTGGAGACCGGCGGTGGCAACATCCGCATCGGTGCGGGCGAGGCCATGCGGTTGCACACCGGCGCCGGCTCCATTCACGTGAACAAGTGCCACGGAGAGATCATGGCCACCACCGGCGGCGGGGCCATCGAGTTGAATGAAGTCACCGGCATGGTGCAGGTCAACACGCGTGGAGGCTCCATCCATCTGGGGCCTATGAGCGGCGGCGTACACGCGGCAACCGGCAGCGGCCCGATCGTGGCCGACCTTGCCGCCCATCGCGGCACGTTTACCGCTTCCCGCCTGGAAACCTCGGATGGCAACATCATCGTCTATATCCCTGATGACCTCGGTGTCACCATACAGGCGGCGGTGGAAACGGCCCATGGCCCGGGCATCAGCAGTGATTTCCCCAGCCTCGCGATTACTTCCAGAAGCCATAAGCTTTGGGGCCCCAAGAACGCCCACGCGGAAGGTCCGGTCAACGGCGGTGGACCGCTGCTGGTGGTGCACACCTCCACCGGCACGATCGCCTTCCGGCGAAGAAACAATACGAAATAGAAGAAAACAAAATATAGGAGTCACGGAAATGATTCATCGAACAAAAATCGCACTGCTGTTGTTGGCGCTCACCCTGCCGGGCGCACTGGCCCGGGCCGCGGAGCAGCCACAACCGCAAAAGAACAGTTATGCTGAAGGCCTTTTCTTTTCCGCCGGAAGTTCGTATCTCGGCGTAAGGATCCAGGACGTGACCGCCGACCGTCTGGCCGCCCTCAAGCTGCGGGAAGAACGCGGAGCAGAGGTAACCATGGTCGACCAGGATGCGCCGGCGGGCAAGGCCGGACTGAAAGAGCACGACGTAATTCTCGACTACAACGGCCAGCGGGTTGAAAGCGAGCAGCAGCTTCGCCGCATGATCAATGAAACGCCCCCGGGCCGCACCGCGTCCCTGGGCATCAGCCGCGATGGCGCACCCATGACGATTCAGGTGCAGGTCGGTGACCGCGCAAAAATTGCGGCCGACAACACCCACCAGCGCACCCATGAAGAAATGGAAATGATGTTGCCGCACCTCCCTGAGATGCAAAACTTCAGTTTCAATCTGCAGGCCCCACCCGCCCTGGTGCTGGGTGTGGGAGTGGAATCTCTAGGACGGCAACTGGCGGAATTCTTCGGTGTCAAGAGCGGTGAAGGCCTGCTGGTGCGCTCCGTGGAAAAAGGCAGCGCCGGAGAAAAAGCGGGGCTCAAGGCCGGGGATGTAATTACCAGGGCCGAGAACGAGCAGACCAGTGATCTTTCAGAGCTGCGGCGGGTGCTGCGCGCCCATCAAGGCGGCAAGGTCACGCTGGGCATCGTTCGCGACAAACACGAGCAGAACATAACCGTGGAACTGCCGGCCCGCAAGGCGAAAGACCATTCGGCCCTGGAATTCACGCTGCCCGATCAAAAAACCCTTGAGGAAATCCAGGAGCGCTTGCGCCGGTTGCAGCCGGAAATCGACAAGACCATCCACGAGCAAATGCGCAATCTGCAGCCGCAGTTGAAGAAAGCCAAGGCGACCATGCAGAACCTGCAGCCCCAGATGGATGAGGCCCTAGGCAAAGCGAAAGCGGCCATCGAGAAAGCGCGCAAAGACATGGAGAAATACTGGCAGCAGCGGACGATGATCTGAGACCTGGAGGTCACCACGGAAGGACAACGCAACAACCTTGAAACACAGCGTGACGAGTTGCAACGAAAACCTTTGAAACACAGAGGAACAGAGGCAACAGAGGTTTTTAGGGTTGTGAGGCGGGCACTGGAAATTCCCGCAAACGGCGAGACTTTGATCGATAGCGACAAGTCGGATAGCAACGAAGGGCTCTTGCTGTGTACTGGCGAGTTTTCGACAGCAGTGGAGATTTTGTAATTGTGAAGTGGGCTCTATCCGGGTCGTCGCGGGGTCACGACGATTCAGCAGCCGCCTCACAACCCCAAAATCCTCTGTTGCCTCTGTTCCTCTGTGTTTCAAGGTTTTGTTTGACGCTACGTTACGTCTCCCAGCGGCGGAAGATCAACGATCCATTCGTCCCGCCGAAGCCGAAAGAGTTGGAGAGCGCGTATTGAATGGCGGCCGGGCGCGCAACCTTGGGAACAAAATCCAGGTCGCAGCCTTCGCCTGGATTTTCCAGGTTGATGGTGGGGGGAAGCATCTGGTCGCGCAAGGCCAAAATAGTGATGCCGGCTTCCAGGCCGCCGGCGCCGCCCAGCAGGTGGCCGGTCATGGATTTCGTCGAACTGATGGCGACGCGCGTGTCTTCACCGAAGGTCCTCTTCAGGGCCTTGGTTTCGAGAACGTCCCCGATGGGCGTTGAAGTGCCGTGGGCGTTCACATAGCCGATATCGGCGGGCGTCAGGCCGGCGTCGCGAATGGCATTCATCATTACGCGGTAGCCGCCGTCGCCGTCTTCCGACGGCTGGGTGATGTGGAAGGCATCGGCGCTCATGCCGTAGCCAATAATTTCCGAGAGGACATGGGCCCCGCGGCGTTGGGCGTGCTCCAACTCTTCCAGCACCAGAATGCCCGCGCCTTCCCCGATGACAAAACCGTCACGGTCTTTGTCCCAGGGGCGGCTGGCCTTTTCCGGTTCCTCATTGCGGGTGGAAAGGGCGCGCATGGCGGCAAAGCCGCCCACGCCCATGGGTGTAATGGCGGCCTCGGTGCCGCCGGCAATCATGACATCGGCGTCATTTCGCTGGATGATTCTATACGCGTCTCCGATGGCATGGGCGCCGGTGGTGCAAGCGGTGCAGATGGCCTCGTTCGGTCCTTTGGCGCCATAACGGATGCTGACATGGCCGGCCGCCAGATTGACAATGGTGGCCGGGATAAAAAATGGGGAAATACGGCGGGGGCCGCCTGTCAGCAGCGCCTCGTGCTCACGCTCAATCACATCGAAGCCGCCGATGCCTGAACCGATGTGGACGCCCACACGCGGGGCGATTTCCGGCGTCACCTGCAAGCCGCACATCTTCATGGCTTCATCGGCCGCGCCTATCGCCAGATGGATGAACCGGCCCATCTTCTTCAGCTCTTTTTTTTCGATGAAATTGAGCGGGTCGAAGCCCCTGACTTCAGAGGCAATCTGACAGGCAAACTTGCCGGCGTCGAAATGCGTGATCTTGCCCACGCCGCTCTTGCCGGCCAGAAGGTTTTTCCAGATCTCGGTGGAATCGTTCCCCACGCTGCAGATCAAACCTAGCCCCGTGACGACTACCCTCCTGGGCAAACTACTTGCCGCCTTTCGCATTCTTGCCGATGTACTCGACGGCGTCTTTCACGGTGCGGATCTTTTCCGCGTCTTCATCCGGGATTTCGATGTCGAAGGCCTCTTCAAAAGCCATCACCAGTTCGACCGTGTCCAGTGAATCCGCGCCTAGATCATCGACAAAAGAAGCGTTGGGCGTGACTTCACCTTCATCGACTCCCAGTTGCTCGACAATGATCTGTTTTACCTTCTCTTCCACTGCTGCCATGGGGTTGCATCTCCTTCTCGTTCAAATTCGATTTTTTCCGGATTTACTGTTTTACCGATTTGGCGTTCTTCTGAATGTAATCGATCGCATCCTGCACGGTGGCGATGCCTTCCGCATCTTCGTCGGGAATCTCCAGCGCGAATTGTTCTTCAAAAGCCATTGCCAGTTCAACGCGGTCGAGCGAATCGGCGCCCAGGTCGTCCACGACCGACGCGCCCGGCGTGACCTCCGAGGGGTCGACGCCCAACTGGTCGGCGATGATCTGCTTGACTCTATCTTCAACCGAAGGCATGCGGTCTCCTGGGAGTGCGCGGCAAACCGTTTAGTGTAATTGCTGGGAAAATATCCTGTAAAGTGCCTGCACTCCATCGCCCCCGCTCATGGTACCTGGCGACGCGGCGGCCAACGGCGGTCTTTCGTTCGCTTACAATATCAACTTGTCTCTCAAATCCAAGCTTATCTTAAAATACAGCGTAGCGATTGCCGCCCTCAAGGCCCTGGGCGCATGGGGTGTCTTGATTATAGCGGTATTGGACGCAGCCGCTTTTGGCGTGCCCATGGACCCGCTGGTGGCCGGGTTCGTCTACTCCGCTCCTCACAAAAGCTGGCTCTATTGCCTGGCCGCCTCGGCAGGCTCAGCTCTAGGCAGCCTCATTCCCTTCTATATCGGACGGGCCGGAGGCGAGCTCTTTCTTCTGAAACGCATCGATGAAGCCCGCTTGCTCCGGCTGCGCGACCGGTTTGCGAAACAGGAATTCCTGGCTCTGATGGTCCCCGCCATGCTGCCGCCGCCGACACCGTTCAAACTGCTGGTGTTCTCTGCGGGCGTCTTCGAGATGAAGGTAATGCAGTTTGTGCTGGCGGTCCTCTGCGGCAGATTGCTGCGTTTCGGCATTCTTTCAGCGCTGACCATTTATTTTGGCCCCCAGGTTGTCGCCACCATCAAGGAAGTTGTTAAACATCACCTGGGGGCGGGCCTGGCAACGTTGGCCGCGGCAGCGATTGTGGGCTATCTGATTTATCGCTGGCGCAAGACCAGGGTAACGGCGCCCACGGCCAGGGACTGAGTGCCATGGCCGCATCTGCGGCTGAAGCCGCTCCTGGAAGCCCCTGGAGCTTCTAGTGAGCATTCCTATTTTCGCTCGCCCGTATACATGTCGAGCACCTTCAGGTTGGAATCGAGAATTACGGTGCCGGCCAGCACCGGGGAACGGCGTATGCCCAGACTCATGAAGCGCAGATCGAAAAACCGCACTCTGTAGCCCTTTCCGTCAGGCGAGCGACCGGCTTCCACCACCGGATATTGCGACCAGTCAAGATACACGCGGCCGAGCCGCGACTTCTTGGCAGCCAGGGTGACCGGAGTTTCTTCCGGTTTATAGCGGATGGAGGCTGTCCCCTGGGGGTCCACTTCGGCGGCCCAGGTATCGACGGACGCGCTCTCAAAGAAACTCTGGGTTTCCACGACCCCGCTCCACAAAAACGGATTCATCGGACTTGGGAAAGCCGAAGCCTTGACCGGTTCTTCATCATGATAGGTCAGCGCATTCAGAGCATTGACGGCCTTACGGTGCTCGAAATCGCGCAGGGCGACCAGGGCCACGATCAGCACCAGGGCGGTCATGGCGCCGCCCCGTCCGCGAAAGGCCGGCTTACGCGCGCCGATTTCTTCGGTTACCAGGCTGAACAGCGCCGGGGTCACCAGGCCGAGAAACAATAGCACCAGAATGATGGGATCGACGATGAAAACTATGTCCCATGAAAACCATCGCGGATAAAACGGCGCGAAAGGCCGGACTCCGTAGTTGTTCAGGAAGTCCATGAATATATGTACCAGGCATCCGAACACCGCGTAAAGATAGAGCAGCTTCCAATTGGGCGGCTGCCTGATTTTCCATTGCCGCGACAACAGGAAGCGATAGATGCCATACACCGTGCCCAGCGTCAGTGCGCCCACGAAGGGAGCGCCCAGCAGCGTATGCGTGAAGCCCCGATGATGCTCAAGATTGGCCACCGACCCGCCGAGCAAAGAAACAAAGTCGATATCAGGCGCTTCGGTGGCCAGCGCCAGAGTGAGCGTGGCCAAGCCGGTCTTGCGATTGAGCCCCGCCCGCCCCAGGCAGGCTCCTGTAAGAAAGTGTGTGACTGGTTCCAAAGAGTTTGTCCTTAGGTCAAGACAGTATACAAAAGCGCATTCAGCACTCAGCATTCAGCCCTGCAACAGATTGGTAATTGCCAAAATTGGCAATCGGGGAATTGAAGAACAATCTTTGGCCGCTGATTTTCGCAGATGAGCGCTGATACACCCTGCCCTATTCAGCATGCAAATATTGATGATGTAAATTGGCCACAGCTGCGCTTTGCAATTTCCCGGTTACCCGTTTTTGGCAATTACCAATCTGTTTCGCGGCTGAATGCTGAGTGCTAATTGCTGAATGCTAAGAGCGCTTCTACGATTCTCTCAGGAATGTCATTGGGGGCTTTCCGTCCGAGCAGGTCGTGTCCGGCGCTGTCGATGAGCAGTAGGGAGTGGCGGGCGGGGATGATTTTGAGGGCAGCTTCCATCTCCGCGGGCGATCCAAAGGGGTCGCGCGCACCGTGGACAAAGAGCGCGGGCGTTGTCAGTTGCGGAAAGTGGGCGGTGTGTAGCTCTGCGGGCTTCCTCGGGGGATGCAGCGGATAAGAGAGCAGCAGGAGGCCGTCCACTAAGTTGTTGTTCGCGGCAGCCAGCATGGTGGCCTGCCTTCCGCCGTAGGAATGGCCGCCGAGGAAAATCCGGCCCGGAGCCCGCTTCTTTCGAATTTCTACCAGGACTTCCACCGCCCGCCGCAACCCCTCGCGATCGTTTGCGGCTCCTGCCGGAGACGGTGGTCCGGTGGGGCGCTGCTGACGAAACGGGAGATCGCATCGCAACACCAGAAAGCCCTTTTCCGCAAAGGCCGCAGCCACAGCGATCAGGAGCTTCGACTGGCAATCAGAACCTGCGCCATGAGCGAGCACGAGGGCATCGCCGGACGGATCTTCAGGAACATGCAGGAATCCGCGAACGGCCGGCGAGGCGGATTGGTCGGCGAATTGGGAAATAGTACTCAGCACATAGCACTCAGCCTTGCAACAGATTGGTAATTGCCAAAATTGGCAATCGGGGGATTGAAGAACATCCTTGGCCGCTGATTTCCGCAGATGAACGCTGATAAATCCGAGATGAACACTGCTTAATACTGCTCAAGTCATGCTTAAGCCCTTTGATGCAAATTGACGCCAGGTTCGCCTTACAATTACCCGATTACCAATTTTGGCAATTACCAATCTGTTGCAAGGCTGAATGCTGATGGCTAAGTGCTAAGTGCTAATGGCTAATGGCTAATGGCTAACCGCTGAGCCTCTCGATTTTCTCTTTCAATTCCGCAATTTCGCGCTTCAACTCTGCTACGTCCTCCTCCAGCTTGATTACGCGCTCATTTTCCAGTCCGCTGATTACTACACGATTCTCTGCCGGTGGGGCCAAGCCTTCTACGTCTCCGGCTAGCAGGTGGGCATAGCGCGCCTCTTTCGTGCCGGGGATGCGTGGTAGTATTTTGACCAGCGCCGGGTCGCGCTCCATCAGCTTTTGTAACGCGGATTGCACGTCATCCAGGTGCTCGAAGCGGTGCATGCGTTCGGTGCGTCCGCGCAGTTCGCCCGGCGTTTGCGGGCCGCGCAGCAGCAGCACACAGAGCACGGCGGTCTCCGGTCGCGTGAAGTTGAAGACTTCCTGCAGGTGGTGCTCATACTTGGTGACCCGGCTGTCGCTGCTGTTGACGTGGACGGCCAGGCCTTTTTCGCCCAGGTTGCGCAGCCCCAGGCGCACGGCATCTTCATCCAGATCCATCACCGGATCGCGGTTGGATTTCTGATTGCAGGCGTTGACCAGGGCGTTCATCGAGAGTGGATAGTAATCGGGGGTGGTAATGTCTTTCTCGATCAACGAGCCCAGCACACGCACTTCAATTTCATTGAGCAGAATGTTCACGGGGGTATTTTACAGAAAGCACTCAGCACTTAGCATTCAGCATTCAGCCATGAAACAGATTGGTAATTGCCAAAATTGGTAATCGGGTAATTGTAAGGCGAACCCCCACGCCACCAATTCGCACTATTAATAAGAAGGTTTATCAGCGCTCATCTGCGGAAATCAGCGGCCAAAGGATGTTCTTCAATTACCCGATTACCAATTTTGGCAATTACCAATCTGTTTCATGGCTGAGTGCTAATGGCTAATGGCTGTTTGCTTCTTTCATCAGCAAATCGAATGTCCGCTCTTCGACGCTGATTTCTACCGGCAGCGTTCCTAGAACTTCGCCGTCGATTTCGGCGTGGATGCTTTTGGGGTCCTGTAAGGGCGTGGGTGTACACCGGAGCCATGTGGAGTAGACTACGTCCACCTGTGGGACCTTCCAGTTCAATCCGGTAGCCAGGCTGGCGAAAAAGTTGAGGAAGTGACGCGCCTTGCCGGTGCGAAAAAGCAGGAGCCGGTAATCGTTACGTTCGAGGTCTGATCCCAGCTTGACCCGGCGCAGCAAGCCTGGAAACCGGCGCGGACGCAGGGCCATCACCAGGGCGACTTTCGCCGTGTGCGCGATGCCTTGTTCATCATTCCATTCCGCCATGAACATCGGGAATTCGCGCCGCAGGGTCATGCGCGCCATCTCTGAGAAATAAGCATAGATGCCCAGGCGGCCCTTCGCCTCGGCGCCGGTGCGGTACATCAAATCGGCATCGACGCCAACGCCGGCGGCCACAATGAAGTAACGCTGGCGGGTTTCACCGTTTTCCTGATACGAGATCAGGCCGGGCTTCAGACTTCGTGGCTGGTAGCGCAGCAGCGCTCGCGCCGCCTCTTCCGGTTCGGTGGAGAGGCCCAAGTCAGTGGCCAGCAGATTGCCACTGCCCAGGGGAATGACCCCCAGAGCGGCATGGCTTTGGGCATGCATCAGACCGTTGAGGCACTCATTCACCGTGCCATCGCCGCCGCAGGCAATCACCGTGTCAAATCCCGATTCGGCGGCGGCCCGCGCCTGGCCGGTGGCGCTGCCGGCATGAGTGGTGGCGCACAGTTCGGCGGCCACGCCCGCTGCCCGAAAGATCTCCGCGCACCGCGCGATTTTCTCCGCGCGCCTTCCCTGCTTACGGCCTGATGATGGATTAAAGATGAAGATCGCTTTGTGCATGGGGGCGGCTGGCATCGAGCTGCTGGCTCCTGGCTTCTAGCTGGCTGGTGAAAGCAAAACCTTAATGATTGATGATTGCAATTGCAATCGGAAATGGCAGGCGGTCTGATGCTGACCAGGATTACCCCATGAACCCACTGGCCCAGGAAGATTGCCCTGGCCAGAAGGGTTCAGGACTGACTGCTGCCCTGCTGAGTGCTGAATGCCCGCTTTGCATTTAAAATTCCAGAATCATGCCCAGACGCTCTGGCGACCACTCCGTCGAGATCGAGAAATTGCGCGAGGAAATCCGCGGCCACGAACATCTCTATTACGTGCTGGATGCCCCTGAGATTTCCGACGCCGATTTCGATCTTCTCATGCAGCGGCTCAAGAAGTTGGAAGCCGCGCATCCTGATTTGATTACGCCGGATTCGCCGACACAGCGCGTGGGCGGCAAACCGCGCGAGGGCTTCGTCAAGATGGAACACTCGCGCTCCATGCTCTCCCTCGACAACGCTTACAACGAACAGGAGCTGCGCGACTGGGAGCGGCGGGTGCGCGAGCTGGCGGAAACGGAAAAGATCGAATACGTTTGCGAATTCAAGCTCGATGGCATGTCGATGGCCCTCACCTACGGCAAGGGCAAACTCGTTCGGGGCGTGACCCGGGGCGATGGCTCCACGGGCGAGGACGTAACGTCCAACGTCCGCACCATGCGCTCGGTGCCGCTGGCGGTTTCAGCCGCCGCCCTGAAGAAGGCCGGAGTGCCTGATAATTTTGAAGTTCGGGGCGAAGTCATCATGCCGCTCGACTCCTTTGCGCGCATGAATGATGACCGCGAGCAGCAAGGTCTGGCGCGCTTCGCCAATCCGCGCAACGCCGCTGCCGGGACTATCCGCGTGCTGGAACCCAACATCGTGGCCCAGCGCCGCCTTGATTTTTACGCCTACTTCCTGCTGGCGGAAGGCCGCTATTACTCCGAAAAACATTCGGATGCGCTGGGGGCCCTGAGCGCCGCGGGCTTCAAAGTGAACCGCT
The DNA here is from genome assembly GCA_035568495.1 of Saccharimonadales bacterium (SeqCode). GTDB lineage: Bacteria > Acidobacteriota > Terriglobia > Terriglobales > Acidobacteriaceae > Angelobacter. Next base: position 19,723 of record DATMNZ010000128.1, read on the forward strand.
ATCATGCTCTGGCCCACAACATCGATGATCTTCTGGCGTTCATCGCCCAGGGTGAGCGCCTGCGCGATACACTGCCTTACGAAATCGATGGCATTGTGATTAAGGTGAATTCCACCCGCCTGCAGGAACGGCTGGGCTTTACCGGCAAAGCGCCCCGCTGGGCCATTGCCTATAAGTACGCTGCCCGTAACGGCGTCACCCAGGTTGAAGACATCAAGGCACAGGTCGGCCGCACCGGAAAGCTTACACCGGTAGCATGGCTGAAGCCTGTGCCCATCGGCGGCACCACCGTCACCCGCGCCACGCTGCACAACCAGGATGAAATCGAGCGTCTGGGCGTCAAGATCGGCGACTGGGTGATGGTGGAGCGAGGCGGCGACGTGATTCCCAAAGTGGTCAAGGTCATGGAAGACCAGCCACGCGGACTCCAGGACTTCCACATGCCCGGCGAATGCCCGGCCTGTGAGCGCAAGGTACACCGCACGGAAGGCGAAGTTGATTATCGCTGCATCAACGCCAATTGTCCGGCGCGGCTCCAGGGCAGCATTCTGCACTTTGCCTCTCGCTCGGTCATGAACATTGAGGGCATGGGCGAGTCGCTGGTGGCCCAGCTCTGCGACCGGCGACTGGTGAAAGACATTGCCGATATCTATGAATTGACCAAAGAAAAGCTGCTGGCGCTGGAACGAGTAGGAGATAAGTCGGCGGAGAATCTTCTGGCTGAAATCGAGCAGTCGCGCAAACTGCCCCTGGAACGCGTGATCTACGGGCTGGGCATACGCTTTGTGGGAGAACGTACCGCGGAATTTCTGGCTGAAGATTTCGGTTCCATGAAAGACCTGATGGCTGCCTCAGAAGACCAGTTGAAAGAAGTCAATGAAGTCGGCCCGCGCATTGCCCAGAGCATCCGTGAGTTCTTTGAAGAGCCGAGCAACCGCAAGCTGGTCGAGCGCCTGGGCAAATATCTGACGTTTACGGGCGAGAAGAAACAACGCGGCACGGCGCTGGCGGGCAAGACCTTTGTCCTCACCGGGACGCTGGCCAGCTACTCTCGCGATGAGGCCAAGCGGATGATCGAAGGCGCCGGAGGCAAGGTCGTAGGCTCGGTGAGCAAGAAGACCGACTATGTGGTTGCGGGCGCCGATGCAGGGTCGAAGCTTGAGAAGGCAAAGGAGCTGGGCGTGGAGGTCATTGATGAGAAGGAGATGGAAAAACTGGCCAAGGACCCTTGAAAAACAGCGTGACGAAGCCGCGACGAAAATCTTTGAAACACAGCGCAACGAGTTGCAACGAAAACCTTTGAAACACAGAGGAACAGAGGAAGCAGAGGATTTTTGGGGTTTGTGAGGCGGCCCCGAAATCGTCGCGGGCCGCGAAGATTCTGATGGATAGTAATACAGAGGCAACAGAGGGTTCTTGGGTCGTGAGGCGGTTCGAGAAAGCATCGTGAACCGCCATAGGAATTCTCGAACACCTCTCGCGTCGATCTCTACCCCGGCCTCACTACCCCAAAATCCTCTGTTGCCTCTGTTCTTTTGTCTTTCAAAGGTTTTCGTTGCAACTCGTTGCGCTGTGTTTCAAAGGTTTTTTTAGAATTGCCCACGCAGTTTCTCGTAGGTAGTCTCCAGACTTTCCGGCACGACCCGGGTTTCGCCGATCACGCTTAGGAAGTTGGCATCGGCGATCCAACGGGGGAGGATGTGCATATGAATATGCCCGGCCACGCCTGCTCCGGCGGCCTTACCGAGGTTCATTCCCACATTGATACCGTCGGGACGGTAAACGTTCCGCAGGATGCCTTCCAGCTTCTGGGTCAGCGCCATCATTTCCTGGGCGGCGGGAGCGGAGAGTTTCTGCAGCTCATCCACATGCGCATAGGGGACGACCATGACGTGCCCGCTGGTATAGGGAAAAGCGTTGAGGATCACGAAGCAGTGCTGGGCGCGGTGGACGATCAGCGCCCGCGGGTCGTCTTGCTCCTGCGGTTTGACGCAAAACACGCATTCGGGCTGCTGCCCGGCTTTGGAAACATAGGCAAAGCGCCAGGGAGTGAACAGATGGTCCATGACCTTGAAAGATACCAGATTGGGCATCAGGACAGGGTTGACAACCGGCCAATTATGTAGGCAAAAGCTGGGGAAAACCCGAACGGGTGTTTGACACTGCCTGCCTCCATTGCTATAGTCGGAGGAGTCTTGTGGGGCTTGGAATGAGCTTCCATGAGATCCGGCCACTGGACTTTCCAGCCTTCTGAGAGAACGGAGGCCAATCACTCCAGTCAGACTCGGAATCACGAGTACGCCTTCAAAACCCGCACTGACAGCGTGCAGTCGTGTTTTTGGCTTCAAATTTACTAATGCCCGACGACGTTACAGCCCGCACTTTTCAATCGGAGCACACCGAGGGTGGCAGCCCATCGGGTGATACCACACATCAAAAAATTATGCCCGGAACGAATTCTGAACTCCAATCCACTGAACAGCCCACCAACGCGGTGACTGCTCACAAAGAAGACCACCACATGGAAGATTTTGCAGCAGCACTTGAATCTTACACTCTTGAGACCGAGCCGGCCCCCAGCGAAGACAATGTCTTCAAAGGCACGGTGGTCAAGATCACTCTCACCCACGTTGTTGTTGATATTGGCTTTAAGTCCGAGGGTCTGGTGCCGATCGCCGAGGTCTCAGATTCCGAAGGCCAGGTGAAGTTCAAGCCGGGCGATGAAATTGAAGTCATGGTCCAGCGGGGCGAGAATGAAGAAGGTTCCGTCCTTCTGTCGCATGAACGCGCCCAGCGTGTCCGTGTGTGGGAAGACATTGACCAGGCCTATCATTCCAAGGCCTCGATCAAGGGCAAGATTGTCGAGCGAGTGAAGGGCGGCGTCTCCGTGGATATCGGAGTGAAGGCCTTTATGCCCGGTTCGCAAGTGGATGTGCATCCGGTGCGCAATCTCGACAGCCTCAAAGGCCACGAAGTCGAAGTACGGGTCATCAAGCTCAACAAGAAGCGCGGCAACATCGTGGTTTCGCGCAAGGCCATTCTAGAAGAAGAAGTGGCGGTCAAGCGGGACAAGACCCTGGAACACCTCGAAGAAGGATCGGTGCTCACCGGCTCCATCAAGAACCTGACCGACTACGGCGCGTTCGTGGACCTGGGCGGCATCGACGGCCTGCTGCACATCACTGACATGTCGTGGGGCCGGCTCACGCATCCGCGCGACCTGGTGCATGTTGGCGACCAGATTCAAGTGAAGGTCCTCAAGTTCGATAAAGACAAGCTGCGCGTATCGCTGGGCTTCAAGCAACTCACGCCCGACCCGTGGCTCGACGCTTCCGAGCGCTATCCCATCGGTGCGCGCGTGAAAGGCCGCATTCTGAGCGTGACCGACTACGGTGCCTTCGTGGAACTGGAGCAGGGCATTGAAGGCCTGGTGCATGTGAGCGAGATGTCGTGGTCGAAGCGAATGAAGCACCCTTCGAAGCTGGTGAATATCAGCGACGCCATCGACTGCGTGGTGCTCAACGTCAATCCCACAGAACGGCGCATCTCCCTGGGACTCAAGCAACTGGAATCCAATCCCTGGGACCTCTTGCATGAAAAATATCCGCTCGATTCCACCGTGGAAGGCCGCGTGCGGAACCTCACGGATTTCGGCGCGTTCATTGAAATTGAAGACGGAATCGACGGTCTGGTACACGTGAGCAACCTGAGCTGGACGAAGCGCGTGAAACATCCTTCGGAAGTACTGAAGAAGGGCGAAAAGGTAAAGGCCATCGTGCTCGGAATCGAGCCGGAACAGCGCCGCCTTTCGCTGGGCATCAAGCAGTTGTTGCCGGATGCCTGGGAGACTTTCTTCAGCACACACCGCATCGGCGACGTGGTGCATGGCAAGGTGCTGCGCCTGGCCCAGTTCGGCGCGTTCGTGGAAATCGCCGAAGGCGTGGAAGGTCTCTGCCACAACTCCGAGGCCACCGATTCCGAAGGCTCGCCGGCAAAACTCGATTCCGGCCAGGAGCACGACTTTAAGATCATCAAGATGAACCACGAAGAAAAGAAAGTGGGCTTAAGTCTGCGGGCCGTCGGCGAAGAAGCCAGCCGCGCCGATGTGGAGGCCTACAAACATCCAGCTTCCAGCGCTACCACCACGCTGGGCGACATTATCAACTGGAAACGCGCCGGCAACGATCAGGACTGAGCCAGCTAGCCGTGTGCCAGGTGAAAAAGCAAGTCTGGTAGATCGGGACATCTGGACATCGGGTAATCGGGACATCGGGAATGCCAGTCTGCTTTTTTGTGGGATTGCCAATTCGACCAGTCACGGCACTAGCTAGTTCGCTACGAATCAAGGGCCGCCCACGGGGGCGGCCTTTTTATTTGACCTCGCTCGCCTTTACTTCTTTACCTCGCTCATCAGCGCCACGTAATTTTTCTCGGTATCGCGGAAGGCGGCGATCCACAGTTCGTGGGTGGGCATTCTGGCAATCATGGCCGGCTGGCTTTCAAAGTGAACACCGCCTTCCACCAGCTTGCGGTGGGCGGCCTGGATGTCCGGGACCTTGAAATACAGGATCGATCCGGGATGGTCAAACTCCGGGCGCTCGGCTTTGGCCAGCATCAGGCGGATTCCGCCGCAATCGAAAAAACTCATACCGCCTGCCTGAAACAGCAGAGGCAGCCCCAACACATCGCGGTAAAATGCGGTGGCGCGATCGAGGTCGTAAATGTTCACGGAAATCTGTCCAATGCCGGTGATGGCGATGCCGCTGGAAGCTACGTTCATGGTCCTTTACCTCCGCAGGGAAAGTGATTAGCATAGCTAACTATATTCCATGAGAGAAAGCAAGCGGAAAAACCGCGGCCCCGCGGCCCGCGAAATCGAGAGAAACAACGAGATCGCCAGCCGGCTGCACTCGGCGGCCATTCATCTGTTGCGTCGGCTGCGCAACCGCGATCAGGCCAGCGGCATCGGTTCGGCGCAGCTTTCGGCGCTGTCGGTGTTGGTCTTCGCCGGTCCGCGGTCCCTGGGAGGACTCGCGGAGGCCGAACAGGTCAAGCCGCCCACGATGAGCCGCATCGCGGCTGGCTTGGAACGAGAGGGACTACTGCGGCGGAAGAAAACTGAGGACAAACGCCGGATGTTACTGGAAGCTACCGCGAAAGGGCATAAGGTATTACAGGAAGGCCGCAGGCGACGGGTGGAGTCGCTGGCGGAAGCGATTTCTATGATGACCATCGAGGAGATTGAGCGTCTTAGGATCCTGGCTGAGGTGATGGAAAGAGTGATTGCACGGCTATAACGCAATCCCACTGTTTTGCATTCATCCGCTCTAAGATGCACAATCGTTCAACCAAGCCATGACTTTCCCCGTTTACCTTCGCTTGTTCGGCCTGAATCTCCACCCTCACCTGATCTTCGAGTCGCTGGGCTACACGCTGGGCTTTCTGGTATTCCGCATTCTGCAAAGGCGGCAGGGCGATGCGGTCCCGCCGAGCGTCCGCTGGTCGGTGATTGCGGCGGCGGCGGTGGGTGCGGTGATCGGCAGCAAGCTGCTCTACTGGCTTGAAGATCCGCGTATGATTCTTGCCCACTGGAAGAACTTCGAAGTTGTATGGGGCGGAAAGACCATTATCGGTGGCCTGTTGGGTGGACTGATTGCCGTGGAATGGGTGAAAAAGCGGTTACAGTTCACGACCCGCACCGGTGACCTGTTCGCTGTGCCGCTGTGCGTGGGGATCGCCATAGGACGAATCGGCTGTTTCCTGACCGGGCTGGCGGATGATACCTATGGCACGCCCACCACACTGCCTTGGGGCGTCAATTTTGGAGACGGCATTCTACGGCATCCTACGCAAGCCTACGACATGGTCTTTCTTCTACTGCTCGCCTGTGCTCTACTCGTTGCCATGCGGCGCCCGCACCAGCAAGGTGACATCTTCAAGATGTTCATGGTGGGGTACAACGGCTGGCGGCTGGCGATCGACTTCATCAAGCCTGATCCGCGCTTTTGGGGCATGAATTCCATTCAGTGGGTATGCCTGGCAGTGTTGTTGTTTTACAGCCGCGACATAGGGCGATGGCTGCCGAAACCAAGAGCTTTAGCCGTGAATGAACGCGTATAGGCGCGGATCTGGAATCAGGTAGCCGGTGGTTGACGTTAGGAGAACCCATGGCAGAACGCGTACGTCCTTATTTGTTCTACGATGTCGTGATCTCTCTGTGCTCGGTGTGTCTGGGCAAGGCCGAAGGCAAGATTGTCTTTCAGGACGGCAAAGTCTTCATGCTCAAACGCTGTCCACGGCACGGCAGTGAAAAGGTGTTGATTGCCGACGATGTGGACTACTACCGCCGCTGCCGCGAGGTCTTCATCAAGCCCCCGGAGATGCCCAACGTCTATAACACGCCGGTGAAGTGGGGCTGTCCTTATGATTGTGGCCTGTGCCCGGACCATGAGCAGCATTCCTGCCTGTCGCTCATCGAGATCAACGACCACTGCAACCTGAACTGCCCTATCTGCTATGCCGACAGCGGCACTGCTAAAGAGCGTTATCGCAGCATGGCGGAAATCGAGAAGATGGTGGCCGCGGTGGTGCGCAACGAAGGCCATCCGGACGTGGTGCAGATCTCCGGCGGTGAGCCAACCTTGCACCCGGAGTTCTTTGCGGTGCTCGATCTGTGCAAGCGCCAGCCGATCCGCCATCTGATGGTGAACACCAACGGAATTCGCATCGCCCAGGACCGGGAGTTTACCGAGCGACTGGCCGGCTACATGCCCGACTTTGAGCTCTATCTGCAATTTGATTCCTTCGAGCGCCAGCCGCTGATGGAATTGCGCGGGGCCGATCTGCGTGAGGTCCGCCGCAAGGCGCTTGACCGTCTAAATGAACTGGGCATTTCCACTACCCTGGTGGTCACCCTCAAAAAGGGACTCAACGACGGCGAGGCCGGCAAGATCATCGATTACGCACTGCAACAGCCGTGCGTGCGCGGTGTAACGTTTCAACCGATTCAGGCCGCGGGGCGGCTGGAAAAATTCAACCCGGCCACCGACCGGCTGACGCTGACAGAAGTTCGCCGGCGCATTCTGGAGCAGACCACGGTATTCAAACCCGAAGACCTGATTCCCGTACCCTGCCATCCCGACAGCCTGGCGATGGCCTATGCGTTGAAAATCGCTGGAAAGGTGCTGCCACTGACGGGCATGATCGACCCGAAGGTCTTGATCGAGGGTGGGCGCAACACTATTGTCTACGAGCAGGATGACTCGGTGCGCGAAGGCATCTTCAAGCTGTTTGCGACCAACCATTCACCGGAATCGAGCGCCGGAACGCTGCGCGAGCTGCTCTGCTGCCTGCCCCGGCTGGCAGCGCCCATGGATCTCTCGTATCGGAACATCTTCCGCGTGCTGATCATGCAGTTTATCGATGTGCATTCTTTTGATGTCCGCTCAGTGAAGAAGTCGTGTGTACATATCGTGCATCCTGACGGAAGGCTGATTCCCTTTGATACCTATAATATGTTCTATCGCGACCAACTGGAGCAGACGGTGCTGGCGCCGCTACGGCAGCAGCAGGAAAGGCTGGTCATGCTGTGAGCGAAGAAGATAAAGGAATCATCGGCGCTGGTATGCTGATTTGCTGGGGGTTGAATATCGCCGAAGTGTTTCTTGGCTTCAGTTTTGTTAGTTTTGAGAAGGACAAGATTCCTATGCCCGCAGTCGTGCTGATTGGAGGCATTGGCCTGTTACAACTTGTTTACATCCTTCCGCTCTATTTCATGTTCAGACGGAAGGGTAAGACCGCTACCGCCATAGGGTTGGTGGTTGCGGCTTGCTTCACTGCTCTTCTTAGTTCCGCGTGCTGGTTTGGTCGGTAGCGGAAACACTAAGCTCCAGCAAGAGCCGCCGCCGATCGCTCATCGATAACGGTTGGCGTATCGGAGTCCTTCCACCGTCACCGGCTGGAGCAGACTCTGCCGGGCGCTGCTGCGGAAGCAGCAGGAAAGGATGGTCATGCTGTTCAGCGAAGTAAGCGACTTAGATAACGGGATAATCGGTGCTGGTATGTTGATTTGCTGGGGGTTAAACCTCGCCGAAGTGATGCTCGGATTCTTTCTTGCCCCATTGGTTGTGATTGGAGGCGTTGGCCTGCTTCAGCTTGCTTACATCGTTCCGCTCTATTCCATGTTCAGACGGCAGGGTAAGACCGCTACTGCCAAAGGGCTGGTAATTGGGGCTTGCGTTACCGCTCTGCTTAATTGTGCGTGCTGGTCGGTTGCGCCCAAGGAGTTACTGTCGCACCACGCTGTTCCACCGTTGCTACGTTGCTGCCAAATCGCAAGGATCGACGGCTGAAAGCGAACCGGGACCACCAAGGCCCTATCGAATGCGAAACCAGATCGGGTCCGGGCGGCCTCGGAACATCATCTGCGGGGTTGCGTTCGCTCAGAGACGTATAGACCACCGACACAGTTCATCCCAGCCAGTCTTCACATCGCACAGTGGGGCGGAGCAGTTCCCTTAGGTCCTGCGGACCTATCGGGATGACATCGGTTGCGAGTGTGTTGAGCCTGAGAAGTTATCGCGGGCCGCGCTTCAGCCTCTCTGGGGCGTGCTTTCTTCAGCGGCATTACTGTGGGCGATTAACCAAATAGGGCTGAAAGCGTTTTGAAAAACTCGGTCGGCGTGGCAATCCTCAAGCCGGTACGCCGTGCAACTGCCTCAGTGAAGTGTTTCGTATTATGGGTTAGCAGCCAATCTGGCCGGCTTGCCATTGCCGACAAGAGAATTGGGACATCCGCCTCATGCCTGATGATGTTTCGGCTGGCGCGCACAAGGCTGGTCTCGGGATATGCGACGATCTCAGGATGAGTCAACTGGATGAGGCGTCTATAGTCTTCGATCAATTGTTCAGCGTCAATTTCGGGTATCTCCGCGGTATGGATCAGCAGATTCTCTTCAACTTCATCACGGACCGCCTCAGCCAGCACCAGCCGGCAAATTCTTGCAGCGCAGAGTGACAGTACCGCTTTATCGAGACCCCAGGGAGAAACCAGCCCGCCTGTGAGGACATTTGAGTCCAGGAACAGCCGAATTCTCCGGGGCCGTCCCATGGCTTCACGCTTAAGAATGGGAACGACGGCGGCTGGGCTTGGCTGAAGAAGGCTTGCCGTAGCGACGATCAAAGACCCGCTGACGGGCCTCAGGCAGAGTGGCCTGCATTTTTCCCTGGGTAACTCCGGCACTGGTCAAGGCGCTGCTCACCTTGCGGCACAAATGCTCAAAACGCTGCTGCTCGGGCAGAAGAATCAGACCGTCTCCAAAGCGCAATACAGCGAAGGGCGCGCCATTGCCCAGCCCCAGGTCTTCCCGGAACTGCTTGGGCACTGTGAGCTGCCCTTTTTCGCCGATTCTGGCGGTCGTTAGATATTCGAGGGCAGTGTCACGTGACGCCATGGATTCAACCTCTGGGTAGGAATATCCTACCACATCAGCTTCTTGTTAGCGTTGCGTTTTGCCCAGGAGCTTATAGACTGCCGGCACAGTTCATCCCAACCAGTCTCCACACCGTACACTGTGGCGGAGCAGTTCCCTCAGGTCCTGCGGATGACATCGGTGGCGAGTGTGCCGAATCTGAGAGGTCCTCGTGGGCCAGACGCTTCAGTCCGCTTCAGCTTCGGTTTCAGCCGCGGATTAACTTCCCGATCCGGCGGAGGATTCCGAGGTCGTCAATTCTTCAAGGGGTTAAACCGTGGCTAAAGCCGATCTCATTTTGTCTTCTTAACGCACGGCTGAAGCCGTGCTCTTTGACGGTCCGTCAGGCATTTTTCTGCGGTCAGATGCAGTCGCGGCCGACTTCCGCTGATTAGAGGGGAAATACCAAGCAGGTTGTAGTGGCGTGGGCGCAGAGGCGATTTTCGGAATCGAAGAGGCGTCCTTCGGCAGTGGCGATTCGTTTTCCGGCAGTGAGTACTTTGCCTTCTGCCCGGACCAGGCCGGTGTTTTCGGTGAGGGCGCGATCGTAATTCACTTTGATTTCCAGCGTGGTATAGCCGGTGCCTGCCGGCAACATGGTGTGGACAGCGCAGCCCATGCAGGAATCCAGCAGGGTGGCAGCGTATCCGCCATGGACGGAGCCGATGGGATTGTAAAAGTCGATACGCGGCCGGCCGGCAAAGACGACGCGTCCTTTTTCTACTTCGGTGAGTTCGAATTCCAGGGTCCTGCTGATGAGGGCGCGGGGAAGCGTGCCGATCAAAACGCGCTGAAACAGTTCATAGCCGGTCAGCCGGCGGGCCTCTTCGGCGGGAAATACGCCATATTCTGGATGTTTTTCCGGGGCGGAATCCATGGGATTATCGGGCGACAACCTCGCCTGCGATCTGGACCAACTCGCTGGGTGCGTGGGGGTGGCATTCGCAACCTGGGCCGACGACTCTGTGCGATTCGCCTTTCTGTGGCGACCTCCAGAAATCCATGAATGACGTCTGGTGGACACAGGAGATGGTGCAATTGGGCGCGCAGGCTTTTTCGGTGAGGAACTCACGGCGAATGTCATCGCGGGTGTACTCCGCCAGGGGAATGCCGGGGAAGCCGCGCTGCTGGGAGCAGTAGTGTACCAAGCCGTGTTCGCAGATATAGAGGAAGCGCGAACCGGCGCGGCAGCGCCACTGGTTGGGCTTACCGAGCGCGATGTTCTTCTGAAATCCGTTGAGGCGGGAGTAGCTGCGTTTGCCCAGCTTGCGGGTTTCCTGAAAGACGGCCTGGGCGTCTTCAGCCAGCGGCCGCAGTTGTCCGCTGCCATCGTGGATGATGCCTACGGTAGAGCTGAAGCCCAGCTCGACGGCGCGCCGGGCGACCGTGAGCGCGTCCCATTGGTTCTTGACCCCGGCGCCGATCACGGAATTGATGTTGACGTGGAAGATGGCGTGTTCCTTAAGCCATTGCAGCTTCTTGTCGAGCACCTTGAGCGATTTGAGCGAAACGTCGTCGGGCAGCACATTGTCGATTGAGATTTGCAGATGGTCAAGGCCGGCGCGGTTGAGGCTCTGGATGCGTTCCGGAACCAGCAGGTATCCGTTGGTGATGAGACCGGCAATCATGCCGTGGGAGCGGATGCGGGCGATCACGTCATCGAGCTGCGGATGGAGCAACGGCTCTCCGCCACTGATGACGATCAACGTGGTGCCCAGGGCCGCGAGTTTGTCGATGCGGCGGAACATTTCTTCCACCGGCACGGGATCGGAAACTTCGTCGAACTCGTTGCAGTAGGTGCAGGAGAGATTGCACTTGCGCATAGGAATGATCTGCGCCTGGACAGGGTGGCCGGTCGAGACCACGCCTTTGGCGATCATGAGGAATTCCCGGAATTTGCGGCGGGCGGCGCGCAGCCGCCTCTTCGTATTGGTCCCCAATGCAGGCATAACTCTATAGTCAGCATTAAACCACAGATGCCCGCTTGCACGAGAGTCCCGGAACATCGAACGGGGCTTTTTCCCGCTTCAATGGAGAGAATCCGGGGGAGAGAATCCGCGCTGCCGCTTATACAAAGCCCAGCGCGGATACGATCAGCTTATAGGCGAGGTACAGGCCGGCAATGGTGGCCACCGCAGTGCCCGTGGAGAGCCTTCGATTGGCCGAATTGATTTTGAATCCCAGGCCCAGCAGGGCGATGGTCCATATCGTGATGATGTCGATCGCGCCCGCCATGCCATAGAGGAATTTGGGAGCGCTGGTGGAATCGAGAAAGTAGGCAATGTTGGTGGCCACCAGGTTCCTGGGGTTCATTCCTTCGGTATCGGACTTGAGCAATAGGGTAATGGTCCCCAACAGCAGATATACCACCGAAGGGAGCGAGCTATAAATCACGATTGCCATGCTGCGCCCAAAGGAAAGGTCAGCGTCGTGAATGAAATTGAACGTGCCCCAGAGAACCAAGGCAAGGAACAGCGAGAGGAGCAGGCCAACGGCAGGGGCCGCGTAAGAAAACACCTTGCCAACCTTTGCGCCTAGGGCGATCTGCCGCTCCTGCTGGTCTTTAGGCAAGCTCTCAAATTGCTGGGCCCGCGAGGAATTGGCAATCTGCTGGCGCACCATCTGTTCAAAGTCCATTTTTTGGGCAAACACCATCGAAAAAGCCATCGATGCGATGAAAATGAGCAGCCAAGGAGCCCACCACATGGCACTGCGCCGGATGTCAGCAAACGTCTTCGAGGGCGCAGCCAATGCACTGATCACACGTTGCACCTGAGAAAGCGCTGGAACTGCGTTTTCCACTGGCTGGGAGGGCACGGGGGGCGGGGCGGAACTCATAGATTGAATCCTTATAATAGTTGCTCAACGAGGAGCTAGCAAAGAACCTGGGAAATTGTAGCCCGCTGGAAAGATTGCCCGCCAGTTATATTTTGCGGAGGTGTTCCCAGCCTGCGGGCTTGAGGGGCCGCAATCTGCCGATCGAATCCCGTAGCTGCACGATTCTGGCCGGGGAACTTCCGGCACTGCAAGGCAGGATTTCTCCAATTCTGGTGACTGGAACCCCGGCGATGGAGGCGGGTATCCGGGCGTTTTTCGAAGCGGTAAACAGAAGTTCGTAGTCTTCACCGCCGTGCAGGGCAAGCTTCAGATCAGCGCGCATGGCGATTGGCAGGGCATCGGTTTCCACGATGGCCGACACTCTACTCTCATCACAGATATGACGCAGGTCAACTGACAGGCCGTCACTCAAATCGATTGCGGCGCCGGCCAGACGGTTTGCACGCAGCCAACGCCCGGCCTGCAGGCGTGGCTGAGGGTAGAAATGGCAGAGACTGTGGGATGCGTCCGGCTTCTCACCAGCGTAGAGCTGCTGCAATGTAGCGGCCGCGCCGCCCAGTTCTCCGGTAACGAAGATTCCGTGGCCGGGCCGCGCTCCGGAGCGGAGGAGTGCCCTTCCGGCAGGGACCTTGCCCACGACCACGATATCGGCAGTAATCTTGGGTGCGCTGGAGGTATCCCCCCCGGCGAGAGCAACTTTCGATTCCTGGGCCAATTTCAGCAGGCCTCGTAGAAATCCTGTCAGCCATTTCTGAGAAAAGCCAGGAGGCAAGCCTAAAGAAAGGAAACAGGCGACCGGTTCACCGCCCATGGCGGCGATATCACTTAAGCCACGCGCGAGACAGCGATGGCCGACACTGGGGGCCGGATGCCAGCCGCGGCGGAAGTGGACATCTTCAACACAAAGATCAGTCGTAACCAAAGCGCGCCAGCCCTGGGGAACGCGCAGGACCGCGCAGTCGTCGCCGATTCCGTGGGCCATGTCCGCATGCCCGGTTTTGACCGCCAACCGCCGGATTTGTTCGATCAGTTTTCGCTCTGCTGGCGCCACCGTTTAACTATATCAAAACCAATGACTTACCGACATTCAAGGCACCTTGTGTTACCACGAATTCCAGATGGCCAGGTCCCATGCGGCGGTGTGTTGGTGGCCGATGATCGTTACCTTCCAGTACACCTTCGAACATTGACAGCCGTAGAGCGGACTGTTAGTTTTACCGTGAATTATCCAGAAATTTAGGAGCGAAGCAATTGCGCAAACGGTTTTACGTCATGCTGGTGGCCCGCAACTCCGAAGGGGAGCTGCTCAAGATTCCCATTCCATTGCACTACCTGTATGTGTTTATCGCGGGCGCGCTGATCGGCATGTTGACGATCACCGGCATGGCCGGGTCCTATACACGCATGCTGGTGAAGACGCAGCATTTCAACAAGCTGCGCGACGAAAAAGAAAAGCTCACGAAGAGTTACCGGCAGCTTGAACAGATCGCCCAGGAAAACAAGCTGCAAGCGGCCTCGCTCAGCTCTCTGGCCGGTGAAGTTTCCTCTCTTTATGGTCTTAAGCCGAATCCCAAGCTGGAGCAGGACGATCCGGCGGCGGCTTCGTTCCAGCAGTTCGATGATCTGCGGTCTACCGCCATGAGCGGCGCGGCTTCCATAGGAATCGCGATGGGTGACATGAGCGGCTCCACGACACGCGATTGGATGCGGCTGGTAGCCGCACCCACATTGTGGCCGGTGCAAGGGCGCGTTACCAGCTCATTTGGCGAGAGAAAAGATCCGTTTGAAGGTGAAGGCAAGTTCCATGCCGGCATTGATATCGCAGGTGAATATGGGACCCGCATCATAGCCCCAGCGGACGGCACGGTGCGCCTGACCGACCTGATGAATGGCTATGGCAAGACGGTACTGCTGGACCACAACAACGATATCACCACTCTTTATGGGCATCTTTCAGGATTTGCGGTGACCGCCGGACAGCACGTCCATCGCGGCGACACTCTCGGTTACGTTGGCCAGTCTGGCCACACCACCGGCCCGCATCTGCACTACGAAGTCCGTATTGATAACACGCCGGTAAATCCGGCGAAGTACCTGCGCTTTACTTTTACCCAGCAGGTCGCATCGGGATCGATGTAGCCATCAGGGCTGGTGGCCTGCTCCGGTTGCGGACTGCACTTCCGGCACGACCTTTCTAAGAAACCCCTGGGACACGGTTGCGGTAAATACCGCGCTGTTCCCCTTCTGTTGTATCTCGATACTGTCAATGGCGGCCTTGACATCCTGATCGGCGCCGGTGTGCCTGGTGGAACCACCCGCGGTGCGATAGAGCGCCAGAAATGTTCCGGCTGACTCAGCCAGGTTTTTTGCGGATGATTCATCGAGGGTGAAGACTTCGGCCTTGACTGCCAGGGCGCCGGAGTAGCGGACGGAGGCCACGGAAACCGTGTTTTCGAGAAAGCCGACACTGGCCCCCCCGAGCAGGTTCACAGGGCCGGAATGCGGTGGGGCGCGGTAGATCAGCCATGCCAGGCTGGCCGCCGGTACATGGCGGTGGTAGGTCTGCAGCAGGTAAGGGCCATGGCCCGCCAGGGAGGGGTTGCGGAACTTGTCGATGATGCCGCGCAGGGGTTCGCCGGATTCCATGTTGGTGATAGCCACGGTCCGGGCATCGAGAATGGCGGCGCGAACGATGTTTCCTTCATGCGGAATGGAGAAAACTGTTTTATCCGCATAGCTTTCACTGGTGGCGGAAATTTTTTGCAGGTAATTGCGCAATCGCGTGGAGTCAAATGTTCCGGTGAAGATGGCGGAAGATTCGGTGTTGACTTCCGCCTGGGGAAACCGTTGCGAGATGGCGATCGAGCCGAGATCTCGCTCAAACTGGATTCCAGTCTGTTCGACAAAGGCCCGGTATTCGGGATTGAGGCGATCAGGGTCCGGCCTTCCCGCCTTAGCGTTATCATGGTCGAGCAGATGAATCGGCTGGAGGTCCCCATAGAGCAGCAAATTGCCTTCCGGCAGCAAGAGAACGTCCTCGGGCGCCGAAGAAATACGGTAGTACGTCCCCAAGCCGATGATGGCGATAACCAGAAGAAACAGGCACAAAACCAGAAGTTTCAGGCGGCGATCCATGAGAAGCCCAGTATAGACCAGGATACCCCCTGGAAATTGTTCTCCTACACGGTCTCCCCGAAATCCGGCTGGAACTGATAGAATATGAAGGAGCTTTTGCACCGGAAGAAACCGGATTGCCTCGTAACGTGGCCGGGACGGTGTTGCACGCGGAATTGTGCCTGTGCTAACGTATTAACCTTACCCCGTAAATTTTGTCGGGAGTGATTTGCTGGCGTAGCTCAGTTGGTAGAGCATCTGATTTGTAATCAGAGGGTCGGGGGTTCAAATCCCTTCGCCAGCTCCAGGTGATTCAAGGGAATTTCTGAAGCGCGATGCTGGCACGCTTCAGGAGCGGCAGAAACTGCGCACGAAGAATTTCCACCGGAACGCAATCCACGAAGACTTCTCCGTTAGGCAGGTTGGTTAGGTGCGGGAGTATGTTTGGGCGTCTCCTGTTGGCTTGACCTTTCGGTTGCCGGCCTGGAGCGCGAGGAACTCGGTGAACCCCCGGGCCCGATCAGAGTAGTACATGCACAGGTGGCCGAGTGGTTAATGGCAGCAGACTGTAAATCTGCCGCTCTTCGGAGCTACGGAGGTTCGAATCCTCCCCTGTGCACCATATGATTTTAGGACCGCGAGATTGAGGATGGAGAAGCGTAAACGCTTTTATATTGCGCTCGCGGTCTATGCCATCCTCGGGTGTCTGGCGTGGATGACGATGAGCAGCGCGTCGTTAGCGGCAGGAAATGGCCGAATCAGTATCCGGCTGCTGACTGTGATGATTTTGGCGTTTTTTGCCTTGCGAACGCTGCTGCAATGGAAGACCGAACAGACTGGTGAACAAGACGAAGAGCACGAACAGGATTAAAAGGCTGATGTAGCTCAGTCGGTAGAGCACTCCCTTGGTAAGGGAGAGGTCACCGGTTCGATCCCGGTCATCAGCTCCAGAGATATAGAGAGGATTTGGTAATTGCGTAATTTGGCAATTGGGTAATTTGTGCGGCGGGAACCGAGGATTACAATTACCAAATTTCAAATTACCCAATTACCAAATCAGTGATTGGCGGGAGTAACTCAGTGGTAGAGTCACAGCCTTCCAAGCTGTTGGTCGCGGGTTCGATTCCCGTCTCCCGCTCCAGAGATCCAGATACGAAGGCGCAATGAGTTCCACTGAAAACGAAGTTTTTGAGGATGGGTTCCGCGATGGTATTTGAACAGGCCCAGATCGATGTCCAGAAGACGGAAGAGTTCGAGCAGTTGAGGGCCGCCATCGAACGGGTGTTCGCGGTCACGGCGGTGGAAGGGTTTCTGAAAAAGTTGCAGAGCGGCGATGTGCGCGTCCGGCAATTTGAAAAAGTGCTGGAGGCCGGCATCATCGAGTCAGTGGATGTGGCCCAGAAGAAAGCAGGGAAGATGGCCTCTCAGTGGTACGCAGGCCTGACGGTTTCCGATCAGGCAATGATGCGGGAGTTTTACCTGGAGCGGATTGAACAGGTGGCCCCTGCCCTGCGCGCGAAGTATCGCAAGGTTTATCGTTATTACTAGGAACACTGGAATCGGGTATTCCGTGGAACTTTGAGGAGAAGCAATGGCCAAAGAAAAATTTGACCGCAGTAAGCCGCACGTCAACGTGGGCACGATCGGGCACATCGATCACGGCAAGACCACGCTGACCGCGGCCATCACCAAGGTGTTGTCGAAGCACAACCCCAAGATCAAGTTCCGTTCCTTCGAT
>DATMNZ010000129.1:0-12728 GCA_035568495.1 Saccharimonadales bacterium (SeqCode)
CGCGCCGGTGAGGTACTGGGCCACGGTATTAACGTGACCGTCTATCCTGAAGGCACACGCTCGCCTGACGGACGCCTGCTGCCCTTCAAGAAAGGCCCGTTTCATCTGGCTGCGGAAACCGGCTTCCCCATCGTGCCGATCACGATGTTAGGGACCCTGGAGATGATGCCCAAGGGGACCTATACCTGCAAAGGCGGAACGGCCACCGTGATATTTCACCCGCCGGTCGATCCCCGGAAATACCCAGACCGGGACGAGTTGATGCTGGCGGTGGCTGGTGTAATTGAGAGCGCGTTGCCGACGGAAAGGCAAAAACCTTTTGGCCGCGAATGAACGCGAATAAAATCATTTGGTAAGTTGGTAATTGGGTAATTGCTTAAACCGGAGATTCGCCGGTTTGCAAATTACCCAATTACCAACTTACTCAATTACCAAATGTTTTCAGCCTCGCATCGGGCGTGGCCGCGTCTTGCGTGAGCCGGACTTCGATTGCCCCTTCGTCGTTCTTGCGCACGGTGGTCAGGGAGAAGATCCTGGCTTGTCCGGCGGCGTTGGTGAAGGTAATCTTCATGGGGCCTGAATCCGTGGCCTTGATGCGGTATTGATAGGTTTCTCCGGGCTTCAGCGTATTCTTTCCGAAGGTCGCTTCCGGATAATCAACCACAATGGCGGAAAGCGGCTGGGCACTGGTGTTGGTCAGGCTGACGACGATGGTGCGCGAGCGCGAACAGGCAACCTGGGCCAGACAAAGAATTGCGAGAATGGCAGTGCAGGCCGTGATTTTGAGGAGTTTCATTTTTTCTCGATGACCCTGGCGGTCAGCACCACGCCTTTGCGATTGTCGTGCAGCTTCAGCGGGAATACCAGTATATTCCAGTTCCAGCGGTCGGTGCGCGTGGGCAGGTGGGGCAGCCCGCGGAAGCTGCGGTCCACATAGGTCTCACGGGTATCGGCCACGGTGCGGATGATTTCCCGCCAGTCCGGCCCCAATTCCGGGAAGGCTTCAAACATATTGCGACCCGTAAACCAAGTGCGTTTTTTCCCGTAGAGCCGGGCAAAGTATTCATTCACGTATTGCCAGTTGGCCTCGCGGTCGAGGACCTCGAACACCACGTCTTCGCCTATGGCCATGGCGATGCGGGAGTAGTAGAAGGCGCGGGCATCCACTACCGTGGGCTTGCCCCGGCTCTTGGCTTCGAAGGAGCGCAAGGCCGCCAGCAAATCTTCCACGGAGCTGTAGCCTTTCAATAGGTGCATGTCCTCGACGCCGCCGAATTTCCGTTCCAGAATCGCGGAGAGAATGATGATGGGCACCTCGGGGCGTTTATCGCGCAGCGATTGGGCCACCTGGGTGCCGAACTTTCCCGCGCCCAGGTGGTAGTCGAGCACCGCGATGTCGATCTCGCTGAGGTGGGTCTCGGCCTCATCCACGGAAGAGGAGGTGATGGCTTGGTAGCCATTGGCGCGCAGAATGGCCGCCCTGAGAATCAGGTTGTCTTCGCGGTCATCGAGCAACAGCACCCGGATCGGTATTGTGGGGCCTGATTTCCCTGTGTCCATAGGCATAGGCGCAAGAGCAGCGCCGGCTAATCTTTCTTTTTTGGCCCGGAGACGGCGCGCACCGCCTTGACAAATTCCGGCAACCGGCTGAAAGCGGCGACACTGCGCAGCCATTGCCGGTTGTCAAAGGCGGGTGAGCCACTGAGCATCTGGCCGGCCTCCACGTCGTGGGAGACTCCGCTCTGGGCGGTGAGGATCGCGCTATCGCCGATGGAACAATGTCCGGCGATGCCGACCTGTCCGGCGAGAATCACGTTGTTGCCCAGCCGGGTGGAACCGGCAGCGCCCACTTGCGCGCAGATCATGTTGTTTTCACCCACGGTGCAGTTGTGCCCGATCTGCACCAAGTTGTCGATTTTTGTTCCACGTCCGATGCGGGTTTCACCCAGAGTGGCGCGGTCGATGCAGGAGTTTGCCTGGACCTCAACATCATCTTCGATCACCACGCGCCCGGCCTGGTGGATCTTCTGCCAGCGGCCGCCGTCGTCTTTGGCAAAGCCAAATCCATCGGAACCGACCACTACCCCATTGTGCAAGATCACGTTATCGCCGATGCGGCAGTGCTCCCGGACCGATACGTGGGAGTGGGCAAAAAAGTTCCGGCCGATCTTTACCCCACGGTAAATGGCCACGTGCGACACCAGGGTGCAATCGCCGCCAATCTCAACATCGGCGTCGATCACCACATAAGGGCCAATCGAGACATTCTTTCCCAGCCGGGCTGAAGGATGGACGATGGCGCTCGGATGAATGCCGGCATCGTATTCCGGTGGATGGTAGAAGAGCGCCACGGCGCGCAGATAGGCATAGTGGGGGTTCTTGGTGCGCAGCAGGGGCGTTGCGGGGCCGGAAAACGCTTCATCCGCGATGATGGCCGAGGCCCGGGTGGTGTGGGCGGCGGCCGTGTATTTCGGATTGGCCAGAAATGTAATCTCCCCGGGCGCAGCGCTCTCAATGGCCGCGACCCCATGAATATCGGCATCGGCCTCCGGAGGATCAAGGCGTGCGCCCAGCCGGGCTGCAATTTCTTTGAGCTTCATGAGTTGTCCAGTTCCTGCAACAAGGGGTGAAAAGCTGATTGTACTGGCTGGGCAGGCGGTTGCATCCATGTCTTTAGTCTGGAAGGTGGATTTTGCCGAAGACGGCCTGACCAAGGAGGTTCCTGATACCAAGCGTGATCTTTTGAGGCTTCGTCAGCACGCGAGCTACCGATCCGGAACGATATATACAGTCCTGTTATTATGTATATAGCAAGCCCCATTTTGAGGTGCGTTCCATGGCTGTAACCATGACATCGATCAGGCTCGACACCCAGCTTGCCGATGAAGCCGCGAGAATTCTTGGCGCAAAGTCGCGGACGGAGGCAGTACACACAGCGCTGCGGGAGATTGTGGCGCTCAAGAGCTTCAAGAAGTTGATGAAAAAGCACGCCGGCAAGCTCGAATTTGCGGGCCATGGCCAGTAACCTCGTTATCTTCGACACATCGGTGCTGGTCAATCACCTGCGGACGGGTTGTTATGAGGAGCAGATGGATTCCGTGACCGGCCTCATCCGAACGTCCGCCGTGGTATTGGCGGAGTTGTGGCGAGGCGCCAGCAAGCCCCGTGAGCACAAGTTTCTTGAGGCCCTGGCCAGGAACCACCCTGTTCTTACTCCCACAGAAAAGAATTGGCTGGAGTCCGGACAGATCCTGGGGAAGATTTACGCACACCGCGGATTCAGTCCGGACAAGTTGCGCGACTTGCACTTCGACATGCTGATTGCTCTCACGGCGCGCTCACATGGCGCCCGGCTCATCACCGCAAACCGCGCCGACTTCGAAATGATCAGCAGCTACAAGAAGATTGAGTTGGAGATTTGGTAGTGTTCAGCACAATGCCGCAATGTCGCTGTTATGTATCCGACACGCGCTGCCGCGCGCTTGGGCCTGCGCGGGGCGCAGACCCAGAGACGGTGCGGAGCACCGTCTCTACGGTCCGGTTTTTAGGGTGGTTGCGCTGTCGATGGTCAGGGGCCAGGGTGCGGGCAACGTGCTGGTGGCGGCTATTCGTTGAACAGTGCAACCTGGCGGGCGTCTTCCTCGCGCTTTTTTCGCGCCTGGGTCTGGCCGATCACGGCGAGCACACTGACTTCCGCAAGGGCCAAGCGGGGAATAAAGAGCCGCTGGATATTGGCGCGGGTATCAGGCGGGGTAATCAGGAAGCCCTCGGCGGAGAGCTGGAGCAGGTCGTTGGGCAGCATGCCTTCGATCGTGTCGTTATCGATGAACTTGAGGCGCACCCAGAGTCCTTCTGTCCGCGGGCGGGTGGTGAAGGTCTTGCGGGAAGGGCCGCCGGAATCTGTAAAATCCCGGACAAAATCCACGGTTTTGATTTCCGCCAGATCGATGGTGATGACTTTGCCTGAAGTGTTGAGCAATTCGAGCTTGCCTTCGGTGACAAAGTTGGCGGGCGCCACATATCCGCTGACGGAGTCGCGGCCCATTTTTCTCACGATGACCTTTTTGCGGGTGGAAGGCATGTTTCCAGCTTGATTCTCGCACGATTTGAGGGGGTATCAAGACGGGTATCGAGGGAATCGGGCATGGGGTAGCCAAACGGTTAACCTTTGTGCTATTGTTTTCGGTTTATCATATGCCTGCTGGTTCCATCTAAGTCTTGTATAGAGTGCAACTTACAGAAAGTGTGACGAAATCACGGCATCCCTCGCTTTCCGCGGGGCGAGTAGTGGTGTGCCCCTAGGAGCCGATTAAGACCTTAAATGGCAGACTTTATCTATCTCATGGAAACCCGGCTGGCGCCCGACCAGCAGCGCGCAGTGGCGCTGGTGACAGAGGTTGCGCGCGCCCACCAGATGAACGTTTACCTTACCGGCGGGGCGGTGCGCGACATTATCAGCGGCTTCGTGATCCGCGACCTCGATTTCTCTGTGCAGGGCAACGCGCTCAAACTGCAGAAGGACTTCGAAAAAGCCGGCGCGGTGGTTGAGGCCGTCGATGAACCCACGCGTACGCTCATGCTGTTGTTGGCCGGCAACGTGCGCGGCGAAGTCACCAGCACGCGCTCGGAAAAATACGAGAAACCCGGCCGCCCGCCGGAGACCACGCCCGGCACGATTTACGACGATATGCGGCGGCGGGACTTCACGGTCAACGCCATGGCGCTGTCTCTGAATCCCGGCTCGCGCGGGCTGTTGACCGATCCGTTTAACGGCATGGCCGATATCGAGGCCAAACTCCTGCGCGTGCTCCATAACTATGCGTTTTACGAGGACCCTTCGCGGTTGCTGCGCGCCACCCGGCTGACCACGCGGTTTCACTGGACGCTCGAAGAACGCAGCCAGGCACGGTATGACACCGCCAAGGAAAGCAACTACATTGAGAACGTCTCCGACCGCACGCTAGGCCATGAAGTCGAACAACTGGCGCACGAAGACGATCCGGTGGCGGTGCTGAAAGAGCTCGACAAGGAGGGCTGGCTGCGGATACTGGCCCCGCACCTCTCACCGGCCAAGGTGGATTCCGCCGGCCTCAGCCAAATGTTCAAAGTCAAGCAGCAGATGCAGGAAGTCGGCATGAACCCCGATGGCAGCCCCATCATTATGCACTTCCTTACGCGCAAGCTGCCGGACAAGGACATTGCGGCCATCCAGCGGCAGATTCCCAACAAAGGATTTGTGGAGCGTTGGCGCGGCCTCGAGGACAGCACCAAAGCCTTCGCCAAGCTGGCCGCGGGCAAAGAACTGGCCACACCTTCCTTGGCCTGGAAATTTCTACTGCAGTCACGGCCCGAGGACGTGCTGTTTGCCGCCATTACGTCCCGTCCGGCGGTGGTGGAGCAGCGGCTGAAAAGCTTCCTCACCAAATGGCCGCTGGTCAGGCAGAAACTGCCTTTCCCGGAAATGGCCGAGATGAAGATCACGGCCGAGCATCCGGAGTACCGGAAGATCATGGGCGATGCCTTCCTGCTACTGTTGGACGGCAAGCTGCGCAATCACACTGAGATTGTCAGGTATCTGGAGCCGTACAAACCGCCGGAGCCACCTCCGCCGCCGCCCCCAATACGCCGGGGCAGAGTGGCGAAGAAAGAAACGCCGGCTGCAGGGGGCGCCGATCAGCCCAAGAAACGTGGACGCAAACCCAAGGCCGTGGCCAGTGTGCCCGCAGCCCCAGGCGCGCCCCCGGTGGCAGTGCCCACCGCCCCGGCCGGCAAAGAGGCGGTCAAGGCGAAGGAACCAGTCAAGGCCGAAGCCAAAGCCGCTCCTGCGGCGGTGGCCGCCAAGCACCCACTAGCCAAGCAGAAGCCGCTTCCGCCGAAGAAAGCCGATAAGCCGAAGAAGGTGGCGAAGCCCCAAAAGACTGGCAAAAAGGAAAAAAAGAAGAAAGACAAGAAGAGGAAATAGAGAATTCTATTTGCCTTCCGGTAAGTGGCCTAGCTCCCCAATTCTTTCGGTTACGCCGCTCGGCGGTGTCTATTTTTGGCCCACCAGGCCCGCTCTGGGCGTCCCAAACAGGTCGAACAGGTGAGATAGCTTGGTTGACATTACAAAATAGACTCCGTGGCGAATCGGATTGGACAGGAAGTTCGCCTTGTATTCGTCGATGGACTTGTAATTGTAGCCCAAGGCAATCCGCAGATCGGGAATTACCCAATAGCCAACCTCATTCCCCACAGACCAGCGGTGCGTGCCGGTCACCGGCTGCTGCAGAATTCTTGCTTCGGCGGCGGCATCAAAAGATCGGCTGATGCGCAACTGAGTCCGGCCTTGATAGAGGTATGTCATCGTGGAGATATCGGTTCCATCGCCAATTCTGGCTGTGCGGTCGCTGAGGGCCACTTTGCCGTAGAACTCCAGGTTTCGGGCCGCCTGCAGATATCCGTCGGTGGAAAGCAAGCCCACATTATCGTTCTGCGAGCTGGGCACACCGGCAATTCGCATCTGCCGGAGCGTGTAGCTGAATAGCAGTCCGGCACGGTCCGATTTCAAGGGACGGAATGCTAGAGCGCCGGTCCCCTGCGTCGTATTGTTCAGATTGTAGGGAGTTGAAATGCCGCTGAAGGACGCATACGAGTGCTGAAACTGTCCCAGCACCGTGATGGCATCGGAGACTTTACCGGCACTGCCTACGGAGATGATCTGGCCCAGGCCGCCCTGGTCCCGCAGCTCATAGCGAATGGTCGCGCGGTAGCGGTCGTTGGGCAGCCAAGCCAGGCCCACCCGGCCACTCTCAAAACTGTTGCCCCGTCCGGCGACGAGTTCACCCCGTTCGGCCGCCAGGTCGGTAGAGAAATGCTTATTTACAGGGATACGTGTTACGACGCCCAGGACTGCGAATGCGTCCTCGCCGTTGATGCCATTTTCAATCTGATAGCGGGAGGTCAGGCTTGTATATTGCCGCCAGCGGGTCTCAACACCAAAGCTGGTTTCCTGTGTGCTGTTGAGCGCGGTGAATCCACTGTGGCTGACATCGCCAATGGGAACGATGGGCGCCGAAGCGAACCGCTGTGTAAAGAACAGCCTGGTGACCTCGTTCAACTGGTAGCGGGCAGAGATCAGGGTCTGGTTCGGATAGGTCGGGTCCGCATCTGAGAGGTTCTGTTCACGGCGAGCACTGGCTTGCAGATGGCTGGTGATGCGCCAGTCGAGGCCCGCGCTGGCGAGGTCAGAGGCGATCCGGCGCGGGTTGCGGCGATCTTCGAAATCTCTGAAGTCGTAGCCGGCAGTCAGGTCCAGCTTCTCGCCCAGCTTCTGTTTCCATTGCACCGAGGCGGTCTGACGCTGGTTGTCGACCAGCGTTGTGCCGTTCCGCTCATCGGTGAATCCAATTTGCAGTTTCGATGAACTGATCGGCGATAACTCTACGGAACTTCTCACCATTTGTGAACCGGGCAGCGTGGTGGCCCCGAACGGATTGGAGAACCCTTCATCCGTCCGGGAGAACCCCAAGTGCATGGCGCTCTTCATCCATCCGAGCGGCTGGTCCAAAGTGGCGCGGACGGCGATGCCATCTGCATTCGAAGATCCGTCTGTGGCCCCAAAGAATGAACCAGCCGTCAAAACTGTGCCGTGGCTTACCGGCAGTTCAACATGGAACCGCCCGTGGCTGGGTAGCATCTGCTCCAACTCGAATCCACTGAGATAAAACGATCCAATGCCGTCATCACGCTGGGTCAGGAATGAAGCCCCCACGCGCATTCCAATCGACTCGAAATGCCGGCTGGCCTGGGCCGAATATACGGCAGAGGACAAGCTGGTGTTCTGATATTCGTAGGTCGCGATCAACTGGACCAGATTCAGCGATTGATCGAGGGCCGATACGGACCTTAAGAAGAAGATACTGCCGGTGTTCCAGTCCAGGTTGTAGTCAACGGAGCGAATCAGGGGCTCACGCGATACCAGGACTTCAGGATTCCGCCGGTCCCGGGTTTCAATGACGATTATTTCCGATCCCGGCAGCACCGCCATGTGGGAGAGATGAATCAGTCCAAACAGGCTGCCTGGGAAAACATCGCGAGCAAACGACGTTTCCGGACGGGCCCCGGTAACGGTCAACTGGTTCTTCCGGCCGTCTTCCCAATGGGCCTTTAATCCGGTCAGATTGCGCCCGAAATCGGCAATATTGGTGTTGTTGTCATGGGCCGCATCGCCGTGCAAATCTCCGAACAGGAGATACGACCGGTCGTGATCGAGCCGCCCATAGACCCGCGAATTCGCTTGTGCGGCCTCAAAGCGTGTCGATGAATCGCCAAAAACAGGATAGATACGGTCCAGGGGATCCAGTTGGAAAATCCGGTTGATTCCGGCGGCGCCATTCAGCGAAGAATCGCTGGTGTAGCCAAGAGTCAACAGATTGTTTCCGATGATGGACTTGCGGAAAAACAGAGAGGCCCGCCGGGAAAAATCTCCCGATTGCCTGGTGAAATTGAAATCCGGAGCGGCACGGCCGATCGCCACTTCACCAACGGCCAACAGGATCGCGCTACGTTGCTCGGGTAAAAAGTAGAGCGCAGCCTGGCCGGTGACAGGGTCCTGGAAATCGCCGGTTTCAGCTTCGAGTCGAACATCGCCGGGAGTATTGCCGGACATGAGACGAACGATTGCTTCGCCGTCTCTCGCGGTCACCAGCACCTCTCGCATTTCGCCCGAAGGTTGGGTGGCAACGCTGGGTGTTTGAAATTCACCGCCGGTTGCAAACGTGCCGCTGCCGTCCCCGGTCTTACCCGGCAATGGAGTCTCGGCAAAGGGCTTGAATGGAGGAATGAGGTTATTGCCTGCGGCCTGGGTGCTGGAGTTCGCGGTAGTTAGCTGCGACTGGTCTACGACGAACTGGCCGTTGGATGTCCGGATTCGGACCCGTCCCATTTTGAGCGGCTGGCCATGCTCATCGATTGCGCGGATGCGAACCAGCGTGAGACTACGGCCATCCGCCGGGACCGTGTCATGGTCGGCAGAGAACTCCAGATGACGATGATTCGCCAGTGGGACAATCGAAGCCGGAATTGAAGGCAACACTGTCATCGGAGGGGTGTTTGGCGGAATACCGGTCCCGTTCACAGTAGCAGCGACCGTACGCTCTGCGGACATAGAGTTAATGGAATCGGTGTTTGCACCCTCATGAGAGCCAATCGCAGGCGCTGCCAAGACATCCTTGGCCGGCGCTGAGAGCTTCCGCAGAGCGAAGTTCTGGCGCAACATTGCGCCTCCGCCGATCGGGGTGCGCAGGAGGCGCGTCCAGCTTGCTCCATCCTTGCGTCCGGCGTCGAAAAGCCCATAGCCGGCGGGCACGGTGACCGGGTCGAGCGAGAGCACCACCGCGCCTGCACGCACCGAAGGAATGTTGTACAGGCCCGCGGAATCCGTCAGAACAGATTGCCCATTGGATAGATAAATCCGGACGCCAGGCATGGGCCGGTCACCATGGTCGAAGACGCCATTTCCGTTTACATCTTCAAAGACCCGCCCAACGATAATCTGCCGCGTTGACATCAGGCCGGCGCCAACGTTGACCACCGCGCGCGCCTGCGCGGAGTTCACGAGAACACCCGCGGAATTGACGGTCAGGACCGCCGTGTTGACGTTTTCTCCGACGGCAGCGATCGCGGTGATCCGGACACGGTAAATCAGCAGCACATTGGCGTTGGCCGCCAGATGTCCAATGGTGAATACCAGATCATTGCCGTTGAGAACAGGAATGATCGGCTGGGACCCGGCCGCATTTGAGGTAATCCGGGCGCTTCCGGGAATGAATTGGAACCCATTCGGAAGGTGATCGTGAATTTGGGCGTTTTCAACAGCCACCTGTGCGGTATTCGTCACCTGGATGCTATAGAGCGGAACATCGCCAGTATCGAGGAACGACCGGTCCACAGTTTTCTTGATGAGCAATTGGTCCGCTCTCACTAATGCGGCCAGAGCAAATGGGAGGCTGGCAGAATCATTCGAAGCATTCGTTTCTCCGCCTCCGGAAACGTTTGCGGTGTTGACAACAGAAGTGGAGAGACCGGCTGCCGCCACCACGGTCACGGTGATTGGAGGAGCACTGGCTCCCGCCGCCAGGACATCGCTCCGGGTGCATGTCACGGTCTGTCCACTCACGGTGCAAGTCCATCCGGGCCCTGAAGCAATTTGGGGAGTCAGGCCAGGTGGAAATGTGTCAGTGACAGTAATTTGGCCAACGCTAGGGGCATTTCCGATGTTAAACACAGTGAGCGTGATGGCGCCCGTGCCACCCGGAGCAACAGGCGCTAATTGGCTTTGCACAATCGTGAGATCCGGAACCTGCTGCACGATTGTAGTGGCATTGCTCGCAGTGTCATTGCTGGTGTTCGTCTCACCGCCGCCGGAGACTACCGCCGTGTTGGTCACCGAGGCGGCGGCATTGCCGGCTACATTCACCATCAGGGTGATTGCCGGATAGCTACTGTTGGCGGCCAGGACATCGGAGCGTGTGCAGGTCAGTGTGCCGAGAGTACAGCTCCATCCGGTTCCGTTGATGGCCGTTGCGGTTAATCCAGCCGGTAGGGTGTCGATGACGGTGACCGTGCCGCTGGTTGGGCCGGTGCCCGAGTTGCTGGCGGTGATGGTATAGGTTGCGCCGGTTTGGCCTTGGGTAAAGTTGCCGCTGTGGGTCTTGGTGATCGTCAGATCGGGCGTCAGTAACGGATTGACGGTCGAAACATCGGAAGCGCTATCGTTGCTGGTGTTGGTTTCGCCGCCGCCGGAGACCACGACCGAGTTCGTCACCGAAGCCGCGGCATTGCTGGCTACATTCACCGTCAGGGTGATCACCGGATAGCTGCTGCTGGCGGCCAGAACATCGGAGCGTGTGCAGGTCAATGTGCCGAGGATACAGATCCATCCCGTCCCGCTAATGGCCGTCGCGGTCAATCCAGTTGGTAGGGTGTCGGTGACGCTGACCATACCGCTGGTTGGGCCCGTTCCGCTGTTGCTGGCGGTGATGGTGTAGGTTGCGCCGGTTTGTCCTTGGGTAAAGTTGCCGGTGTGGGTCTTGGTGATCGTTAGATCGGGCGTCAGTAACGGATTGACGGTCGTAACATCGGAAGCGCTATCGTTTCCGGTGTTCGTCTCACCGCCGCCGGAGACCACGACCGAGTTGGTCACCGAGGCCGCGGCATTGCTAGCGACATTCACCGTCAGAGTGATCGACGGATAGCTGCTGCTGGCGGCCAGCACATCGGAGCGCGTGCAGGTCAGCGTGCCGAGCGTGCAGCTCCAGCCCGTCCCGCTGATCGCTGTCGCGGTCAATCCAGCCGGCAGCGTGTCGGCGACGCTGACCGTGCCGCTGGTTGGACCGGTTCCGATGTTGCTGGCGGTGATCGTGTAGGTTGCGCCGGTTTGCCCCTGGGTAAAGTTGCCGCTGTGGGTCTTGGTAATCGTTAGATCGGGCGTCAGTAACGGATTGACGGTCGTAACATCGGAAGCGCTATCGTTTCCGGTGTTGGTTTCCCCACCGCCGGAGACCACGGCCGAGTTGGTTACCGAAGCCGCCGCATTGCTGGCTACATTCACCGTCAGGGTGATCACCGGATAGCTGCTGCTGGCAGCCAGAACATCGGAGCGCGTGCAGGTCAGCGTACCCAACGTGCAACTCCATCCCGTCCCGCTGATCGCTGCCGCGGTCAACCCCGCCGGCAGCGTGTCGGTGACGCTGACCGTCCCGCTGGTTGGGCCGGTGCCGATATTGCTGGCGGTGAT
The DNA here is from genome assembly GCA_035568495.1 of Saccharimonadales bacterium (SeqCode). Taxonomy (GTDB): domain Bacteria; phylum Acidobacteriota; class Terriglobia; order Terriglobales; family Acidobacteriaceae; genus Angelobacter. The sequence continues at coordinate 11,777 of DATMNZ010000129.1, forward strand.
CGTGTAGGTTGCGCCCGTCTGCCCTTGCGTGAAGTTGCCTGAATGCGTCTTGGTGATGGTCAGATCAGGAAGTTGTGTGATCGTGGTCGTGTCGTTGGCGGTGTCGTTGCTGGTGTTGGTTTCACCACCGCCGGAAACCACGGCCGTGTTGATCACCGAGGCCGCTGCGTTGCTGGCTACATTCACCGTTAGGGTGATCACCGGATAGCTGCTGCTGGCAGCCAGAACATCGGAGCGCGTGCAGGTCAGCGTGCCGAGTGTGCAGCTCCAGCCCGTCCCGCTGATCGCTGCTGCGGTCAACCCCGCCGGCAGCGTGTCGGTGACGCTGACCGTCCCGCTGGTTGGGCCGGTGCCGATATTGCTGGCGGTGATCGTGTAGGTTGCTCCCGTCTGGCTTTGCGTGAAGTTGCCTGTATGCGTCTTGGTAATGGTTAGATCAGGAGTGAGAGCCGGGTTGATCGTGGTCGTGTCGTTGGCGGTGTCGTTGCTGGTGTTGGTCTCACCGCCACCAGAGACCACGGCCGTGTTGATCACTGAGGCCGCGGCATTGCTGGCTACATTCACCGTCAGGGTGATCGCTGGATAACTGCTGCTGGCAGCCAGAACATCGGAGCGTGTGCAGGTCAGTGTGCCGAGAGTACAGCTCCATCCCGTCCCGCTGATGGCTGTGGCCGTCAGTCCTGCGGGCAAGGTATCGGTCACCGTCACCGTCCCGCTGGTTGGGCCCGTTCCGCTGTTGCTGGCGGTGATGGTATAGGTTGCGCCGGTTTGTCCTTGGGTAAAGTTGCCGCTGTGGGTCTTGGTGATCGTTAGATCGGGCGTCAGTAACGGATTGACGGTCGTAACATCGGAAGCGCTATCGTTTCCAGTGTTCGTCTCACCGCCGCCGGAGACCACGGCCGAGTTGGTCACCGAGGCCGCCGCATTGCTGGCTACATTCACCGTCAGGGTG
>DATMNZ010000130.1:0-40689 GCA_035568495.1 Saccharimonadales bacterium (SeqCode)
ACGTTGCGGGATGGCGGCGCCGATGTTGTGCTGTGCGCCTCTAACCCGCTTTCCACCCAGGATGATGTGGCGGCCTCGCTGGTGCGCGATTACAGCATCTCAGTGTTTGCCATCAAAGGCGAAGACAACGACAGCTACTACAAGCACATTCTGGCGGCGCTCGACCACAAGCCCCATCTCACCATGGATGACGGGGCCGACCTGGTCAGCACCGCACTCACCAAGCGCAAGGACGTGGTCGAAGGCATCATCGCCGGCACGGAAGAAACCACCACCGGCGTCATCCGCCTGCGCGCCATGGCCAAGGACGGCGCTCTGAAGTATCCGATCATCGCCGTCAACGACGCGCTCACCAAGCACATGTTCGATAACCGCTATGGCACCGGCCAATCGACCATGGATGGCGTGATTCGCTGCACCAACGCGCTGATCGCAGGCTCAAAGTTCGTGATCGCCGGCTTCGGCTGGTGTGGGCGCGGCCTCGCTTCCCGTGCTCGCGGCATGGGCGCCGATGTCATCGTCACCGAGATTGACCCCACCAAGGCCATTGAGGCCGTGATGGAAGGCTATCGTGTGATGTCCATGGCGGAGGCCTCTAAAATCGGCGACATCTTTGTCACCGTGACTGGCAACAAGAACGTGATCGGCAGAGAGCACTTTGAGAGCATGAAGAATGGCGCGGTGGTGGCCAATTCCGGCCACTTCAACGTCGAGATCGATATCCCGACGCTCGAAAAAATGGCGTCTTCCAAACGCCAGACGCGCGATTTCGTCGATGAATATTCCCTGAAAGACGGCCGCAAGATCTATCTGCTTGGCGAAGGCCGCCTGATCAACCTGGCCGCCGCCGAAGGCCACCCGGCCTCGGTGATGGATATGAGCTTCGCCAACCAGGCGCTCTGCTGCGAGTACCTGGTCAAGAACCACAAGACGCTTGAACACAAAGTCTTCCCCGTCCCTGAAGATCTCGACCGGAAGGTCGCCCGCCTGAAGCTGGAATCCATGGGCGTAAAGATCGACCGCCTGACTCCGGAGCAGGAAGAGTATCTGGCTAGCTGGTCGGAAGGAACGTAGGGCGGGAGTTGTCGGTAGCTGGTAATTGGTGCTTGGTAGTTGGAACGGCGGCCTTTGGGCCGCCGTTTCTTTGCTCATATGTGCCGATTCGATACAGCCGCCGCGTCCGCCAATAGGATAGGGATTGGTTCAATCGTCGAAATATTTAGAGGACCTTGTCCAGAAGCAGAGTCTCAAAGGTTTTTACCCGCTCAAATACCGGATCATTGGTGACGAAACCGGTAGCCCCGGCATGCACCGCAGTCGCCGCCTGCAAGGCATCTGGAGTCCGCAATCGGTGGAGGGCCCGGAATTTGGCTGCCAGATCGGAGATTTCTAAATTGGGGGCAATCCATTCGAGATTGGGAAAGGTGGAAAGTAAGACATACATCTCATCCGCCTGCTGTTCATCGAGGTTTCGATAGGGCTGCACCGGCAATTCCGTCATCGTGATCGTCGATGTGATCGCCCTGCAGTTGGGCCGTGCAAGCCATGTAAAGATGTAGTCTGTGAGGGGAAGGTATCGCGCATTTGCCTCTAACTGGTAGATAAAGACGCTCGTATCCAGCGCGATCCGGCGGCGCCGCGCGAGAAATAGCCGGAGCAGATCTAACCCCAACTTTGGCGTTCTTTTTGAAGGTGGTCGCTGGTGTAAATGCCACGAGCCAGCCCCCGGACCGCAGCACGATGAGATTTTGGCTTTTGAAGAACCAGGACTTTTTCTCCGCGCACCACGACCAATATCTTGTCTCCGGGCTTCAGACCCAGGGCCTCACGGGCTTCACGTGGAATCACAATCTGGTTTTTTACGGAAAGAGTCGCTTCAGTCATCGCTTTACATCTTAGCATAAAGTAAAGTGGCAAGACGGCCCCGTAGATGGCGTGATCCGCAGCCTGAAAACTTTACCAGAAAACCTGAAGCCCTGACGAAGGGACGCGGCTTGCCTTCACCTTTCCGCCAATTTGCGAAAACACCAACTTTATCAGCTGCCGCCATTCCTGATTCTTCAATGGAAACGTGGGCGTCAGCGTAGCGCCCTTCCGCTTCGCCGCAACCATGCTGCCACGCACCTGTGCGCGGGTTTCGCCGGCATAATCAACGGCCGCACGTTGAATGCGGGCCTGACGTTGCAGGTCATGATGCCTCATCTGTTTTTGCTTTGGCTACTACGTGGACGGCAGTTTAGAATCCAGGCAATGAGATTAGTGAAGTTTTCAATTCGGGGGCTTCGCTCACTTAAGAACCTGTCCTGGAAACCGGGCAACCTGAACGTGCTGATCGGGCCGAACGGCTCGGGCAAGAGCAACTTAATGCGCTCACTCGAACTGATTCGACAGGCCGGCACAAGTGACTTGGACAGCGCAATCATCCGAGAAGGTGGAATTGGCGCGCTCCTATGGGACGGTCGGGCCGGCGAAGTTGGATGGGAAATGGAGATTGAGCCCGGTTTCACGCCGCCTGTAAATCGGCCGGACGAGCGGCTTAGATACGATCTCATCTTGAGTCCCATGGGATACGGAAGAGGTTACAGAATCGATCGCGAACTCTTATGTAACGTTTCGCCGGGCAACCATGCGCAGGATTTCAAATACTTCGAGCGCGATCAAAGAACTGCCACATCGCTTGATGTGCCGGTTGCGCGAGAGCGGCTCGAAGAAACCCAGACCATCCTAGCTCAGACGGCAAAGACGTTTTCGAAGCCAGATGTGTTTTTTCTCTTTACTTATCTCAAAGCATGGGGCATCTACCATGATTTGGCGGTGCAACAGAACTCCCTGGTCAGGAGAGCAGCGATCACGAGAACGGAGTCACGGTTGGCTCCGGATGGAGAGAATCTGGTAGCAGTTTTGCACACTCTCTACACCACCGATCGTGAGTTTAAGTCACAGGTGAACGATGCCATGCGAGCGGCCTTTGGAAAAGAGTTTGAGGGGTTGGAATTCACTCCTGCGGAGGACCAGCGAGTGCAGATGCGGGTGCAATGGAAATCATTGAAAAGCCTGCAATCCGCCGCTGATCTCTCCGATGGGACTCTGCGGTTCCTAATGCTAGTCGCCATATTGGCAAACAGCGCGCGTGGAGATCTGGTTGCCATCGATGAGCCTGAGACGCACTTACATCCGAGCATGTTCCCTATCATTGCGGAATTGGCAGTAGAAGCATCACGATCCAGCCAGATCGTCTTCACTACGCACTCTCCTGAGTTCTTGACTGCTATAGGGCCCAGTAAGCCCACCACGGGCGTTCTGCAATGTATCGCAGGCGAAACCAAACTGAGTATTCTTGATGGACAAGACCTGCAAAGATGGCTTGAAAAGTACAAACTCGGAGAATTATTCGTTTCCGGTGAACTTGAGGCGCTTGCGTGAAGTTCGTCATGTTCGTCGAAGGCCAGACAGAAAAGAATTCGATTGGGGATTTCATCAAACGATGGCTTGATCCACGGCTGGCACGTCCAGTCGGTATTTCTGTCGTCCGGTTCAGGGGATTTGGGGAATATCTCACCGAAATCAAGGACCGGGTGGACCTTCATCTGACGGGGAAGAATAAAGATGAGATCATCGGCGCCATCGGTTTGATTGATCTCTACGGCCCAGAGTTTTTCCCTGCGGGCCTGTCGTCTCCTCAGAAGGCGGCATGGGGCAAGAAAGAACTGGAGAAACGCGTTGGGAACCCGAAGTTTCGGCAATACTTCGCCGTACACGAGACTGAAGCTTGGTTACTGGCACACCCGGAGATTCTGCCGCTGTCTGTGAGGGAATCTCTGCCCGCCCGTTGCGCACAGCCGGAATCTGTAAACACGAATGAGCCGCCGTCGAAGCTATTGGCGCGCCTGTATCGCGACCGGTTGAACAGAGACTATAGGAAAGTTGTCGATGGTAGAAATCTTTTTCTGCGCTGCTCGCCTGATATGGCCGCTGCGAAGTGCGCCCATTTCTCACAACTCTTGCTTGATTTGGAGCAGTTGAGTCAATGACCAACTTCATCAGGCGTAATTACAATTGCTGATCTTCCTGCAGGAAACGAGGGTGCCGGCGTGCCGCCTTCGTTTTTCGCGCGATCGGCGGCCACGTTCTTATGTTCTTGCCTTATAGCACCACAATCGAAATCCCCTGATTGCCTCGCCCCAGGTCCGAATCCTTCTTCCATTCCGGGAAGCGCTTCAGCAGTTCCCAGGTCGCCTCATCCGAGATGCGCCAATTTTCTCCCGGAACGAAAGCCCGAATCGTCTTCTCGCGCGCTGCCTTGTGCAGTGTCTTTTGCAGCTCGATACGCAACGATCCGCCCACGCCGCTGGAGCCGTACCCGTGGATGAGTTTTACGGCCTTGTATCCTGCCTGCCGCGCCAACTGCAGTTCGTAGCCCATCCGCAGCCGGGCCTGTTCGACGGTGGGCATGCCGTCTTCGAGGTTGATGATCTTCAGGGGCTGAGCTTTACGCGACATAGGATTGAGTGTAACCCCTTGGAAAGATTGCCAGGAGATTGCCAGAATTGCCAAAATCGCCGTAATTGCCAAAATTGAAAAACCAGCAATTGGCAGTTGGCCTAGTTACACCAGGGCCGATCTGCGAAGATCAGCGGCAACATGGTTTTGCTAATTGCTAATCGCCAATTGCTGAATTTTGGCAATTACGGCGATTTTGGCAATTCTGGCAATCTCTATTTATCATCTTGTCTGTCATGAGCATGAAACAGATTGCTGATTGGGCACTAAATACCGTGAATCTGCGCAGGGCGCAGTATGCGGACGTGAGAATTGTAGATTTCCGGCAGCGCGACCTGAGCACCAAGAATGGCAAGGTCGGCAACGCCAGCAGCAGCGAGTCCCTGGGTATCGGCATCCGCGTGCTGGTGGATGATGCCTGGGGCTTCGCTTCCACCGATGAGCTTACCCGTGAATCGGTTGACCGCACGGCCGAACAGGCTGTGCAGATCGCCCGCGCCTCCGCCCGCGTCAAAGAGGAGCCGGTTAGGCTGGCGCCCGAGCCCGCCGCGCGGGTCGAATGGTCGAGTCCCTGCAAGATCGATCCGTTTACCACGTCACTGGAACAGAATCTCGACCTGCTGACCCGAATTGACCAGGAACTGCTGGCCGTGAAGGGCATCACCATGGCCGAGAGCAACATGCATTTCGGACGCTATGAGCAGTGGTTCTATAGCACCGAAGGTTCCGATATCCACCAGACGCGCTTTACCACCGGCGCGGGCTTCAATGCGCTTTCGTTTCAGGGCTCAGAGATACAGAAGCGCTCGTATCCAAATTCCTTCGGAGGCCAGTATCAGAACAAAGGCTACGAACTGATCGACGAGCTGAAGCTTCTGGAAAACGCCCGCCGCATCGGCGAAGAAGCGGTGGCCCTGCACCAGGCCGACCAGTGCCCGCAAGGGAAGATGAGCGTGGTGCTCGGTTCGTCGCAACTGGGACTGCAGATCCATGAATCCATCGGGCATCCAATTGAGCTGGACCGGGTGCTAGGCACAGAGGCCAACTTTGCCGGCACCTCATTTCTCACCCTCGACAAGCTGCGTGCGTTACGCTATGGCAGCGACTTGGTCAACGTGGTGGCCGATGCCACCGAAGAACACGGTCCGGGGCTGGGCACCTACGCCTACGATGATGAAGGGGTGCAAGGACAATGCACGCCTATCATCACCAACGGACTGTTCACCGGATATATCTCTTCACGGGAGACAGCGCACACCATCGGCGAGACCCGCTCCAATGGAACCATGCGCGCCGAAGGCTGGAACCGCATCCCGCTGGTCCGCATGACCAATATCAGCATCCTGCCGGGGCAGAAGCCGCTTACGTTGGAGCAGTTGCTGGCCGGGACCGAGGAGGGCGTCTTCATGGAGACCAACCGCTCCTGGTCCATTGACGACAAACGCTACAACTTTCAGTTTGGATGCGAAATCGGATGGGAAATCAAAGGCGGCAAGCTCGGCCGCATGCTGAAGAATCCTTCCTACTCGGGCATCACCACCGAGTTCTGGAACTCCATGGATGCTATTTGCTCCCGCGACCAATGGACGCTGTGGGGTACCCCCAACTGCGGCAAGGGCCAGCCCATGCAAACCATGGGCACCGGCCACGGAGCAGCGCCAGCGCGCTTCCGTGGGGTCACGGTGGGGACAGCGTACAAAGGGAAGTAGCAATTGGCAAAAAACAGTTGGCAACCTGCAAATGAGAGGGCATACGGAGGCTGCGTGAAAGATTTTCGTGAGTTGAAGGTGTGGGGGAAAGCGCATGAAATGGTGCTCGCGGCCTACAGGACTACAGCTTCTTTTCCGAAGGCCGAGATTTTTGGCCTGGTTTCGCAGATTCGACGTTGCAGCGCTTCCATTCCGGCGAACATCGCCGAGGGATGCGGACGACTCGGAAATAACGAGCTGCACCGTTTCCTTCAGATTGCGTGCGGTTCAGTCAGTGAGTTGGAATACCATTTCTTGCTGGCCAGAGACTTAGGATATATCCCCGCAGCAGGTTATGCGCCTCTCCATGAGCGGCTGCTTGAGCTGAAACGCATGCTCGTTGCACTGACTCGCAAAGTGGGCGCCGATCGCGGCTTGAGTTAAGTTTTTGCTAATTGCTAATTGCCAATTGCTATTTGCTATTTGCTAATTGCTGCTTGCTAAGGACCCCATGCTAACCCCAGAAAAATCTCACCACATCTTCGACCGCATCAAGAAATTCTCCAGCGTGGATGAAGTCGAGGTCCTTTTTTCTTCGACCAATTACGCGCTTACGCGCTTCGCCAACAATACTATCCACCAGAACGTGGCGGAGCTGAGTGAAGCGGTCTCGATCCGGGTGGCGTTTGACGGCAAGACCGCCCGGGCCACCACCAACCGCTTCGATGATGAGGGCCTGCAGCGGGCTGTGCGGTCGGCGGAGAGCATCGCCCGTGTGCAAGAGCCGGATGCCGACCGGATGCCGATGTGCTCCGCGTCCGAGGCCGCGCCCGCTGCTTCGGCGCCCGAGCGCTGGTTTGCGCAGACTGCGGCCACCACTCCGGACGTCCGCGCACAGGCCGTAGGCGACATCGTTGCCGTTGCCAAGAAAACCGGCCTGACCGCCGCCGGCATCTATTCGAGCGCCGATAGCATGGATGGCATCATCAATTCCAGAGGACTGAGCGCCTTTCACCGCCAGACCTCGGCGGAAGTTTCGATCACCATGCTGGCCCCGGATTCCTCAGGATGGCAGAAATTCAATTCACCGGACGTGACCACGGTGGACCATCTCCGCCTGGCGGAAGTTGCTGCACAGAAAGCCCGCGATTCCCGCACGCCCCGGGAGCTGTCTCCAGGCAAATACACAGTGGTGCTCGAACCCTCCGCGGTCCTCGATCTGGTGGGGTTCATGTTTTACGATTTCAGCGGCTTGGCCATCCTCGATCAGAGGTCGTTCCTGAACAACCGCATCGGCACGCGCCTCTTCGGTGAAAACATTTCGATTGCCGACGATGTTTTTCATCCTCTGCAATCGGGCTCGCCTTTTGATGGCGAAGGCGTGGCCCGCAAGAAGATCGTGCTGGTTGAAAACGGAGTGGTGCGCAACGTGGTGCATGCGAGGGGCACAGCGGAAAAGATGCGCCGCTCGCAATACGCCGGGAAGTCCGGTGGGATTATCGCCACCGGCCATGGATTCGCCCTGCCCAATGAAGTGGGCGAGGCCCCGCTTAACATTGTGTTCGCCACTCCTGGGAATGAGCAGACCACCGAACAGATGATCGCCGGCGTCGATCGCGGAATCCTTATCACCCGCTTGTGGTACATCCGGGAAGTGGAACCCTATGAGAAAATCCTCACCGGCATGACGCGGGACGGCACATTCCTGATTGAAAAAGGCAAAGTCGCTTGTGGAATCCGCAACTTCCGCTTCAATCAAGGTCTGATTGAGATGTTGAATTCCGTGGAAGTCATGGGCCGGGCGGTGCGCGCCTGTGGCGAAGAGGCCTTCGACATGGTCGTGCCGGCCATGCAGATCAGGGGTTTTAACTTCACCGAAGTAACCAGGTTCTGAACTCCGGGAAAAATGGGGCGGCACTGGCCCATGTACGCTCGTTCGGTTAGAGAAACCAAAGTAATGTTTAACCTGCAGAGCCAGCCGGTGTATAAGCTATGGGGTGAGGTGAAGGGTGATTGACTTAAGAAGTTCAGTCAGGTTTCCGCTTAGGCTTCCGATAACCATCCGCACCGACGATTCGCGCGAGTATTTTGCGGAGACCGCCGACATCTCGGCCGGGGGCGTTCTGTTCCACATGAACAGTGAGCTCCCCATTGACACAGTAATTCGTTTTCGCATTGTTCTTCCGGCCGCCGTTCTGGGCGCCGATACCGACGTGCTCGTTAACTGTACGGGCCGCATTGTCCGCTGCCGCGATGAGCGGGGCAAAAAGGCCGTGGCGGCCGTCATCGATGAATATAATTTCGAAAGGGTCTATTACCACGCTGGATAGTCTTTCCCTGAAATCGGCAGTTAGTCCCATGCTTGCAGCCGGCTTGTGTTGTAGGCTGCCTTTCGTTTTTTCCTCCTGTGCTCCCTTGACAGATCCCACCCCGAGGCATTATTTTAAAGCCATGCAGGTGATTTGCCAGAGCGTAATGTGTCTGTGTTGTAAAGGCGCATCCGTGTCTCTGGCGACCTTCCCTGCCTTCTAACCGCACTTTTAGATCAGGAATCGGGCCCATCGCCAGAACAGGCGATGGGCCTTTTGCTTTTTATGTTGATTTTCTAACCACGGAGACCAGAGGCGTTCATGAGCACCGTAATACAACCCCCGACAGAAAATAAAGCGCAGCGTGCCGAACGGCTCAAGCGTGAAAAGAACCCATGGGAAGCGCTCGACGAAGTGCGCAGCTTTGCGCCGCGAGGGTTTTCCGCCGTCCCCGATGCGTGGCTGAAGACATATTTCCGCTGGTGGGGCATCTATACTCAGGGCGACGGCGCGGGCGCGCTGGGCGGCTCCGGCGGTGAAGGCCGATCCGTTCCCTATTTCATGCTGAGAATCCGCCTGGAGAACGGGTTCCTGAATTCCCTGCAGTTGCGCGGAATTGCCTCGCTGGCCGAACGGCACGCGCGCGGCATTGCCGATATCACGGTCCGCCAGAATATCCAGTTGCACTGGCTGAGCACCGAGGACCTGCCGCTAGTCATGGAAACGCTGTTCCAGCATGGTCTGACCTCCCAATCTACATGCGGCGACGTTACGCGGAATATTACTGGGTGTCCGCTGGCCGGCATCAACGCTCACGAACCATTCGATGCTTCGCCGCTGGCTTTCGGGGCCTCGCAGATGCTGGTCGGTAATCCTGAGTTTTACAACCTGCCGCGCAAATACAAGATCAGCATCAGCGGCTGCCCGGACTGGTGCTCGTATCCGGAGATCAACGACGTGGCCTTCACTCCAGCGATGCGCGAAGGTGAAAACGGTTTTTCGCTGCGAGTCGGCGGCGGGCTTTCCACCGAACCGCACCTGGCGCTGAAACTCAATGCCTTCGTGCCCTGGAACCAGGTCTTGGCGGTGTTGACCGCAGTGACGGAGATCTTTCGCGAAGCCGATTGTCTGCGCGAGAACCGCGAACGCGCCCGCCTCAAGTATTTGTTCCTGCGCCATGGCTGGACACCGGATTCATTCCTACAGGAAGTCGAGCGCCGGCTGGGGTTTCGTCTGGCTCCGGCAGGCGAAGAAACGGTCCCGGCGGATGTCTATCGCGACCATTCAGGGGTGCATCCTCAGAAGCAATCGGGGTTGTCGTATGTGGGCGCGGCGGTGCTGCGGGGCAGAATCACTCCCGAACAGATGCGGGCGGCCGCCAATCTTGCCGACCGCCACGGGAGCGGAGATCTGCGCACCACCAACACCCAGAACTTGGTCATCATCAATGTGCCTCGCGCCGAAACCGGCCAGGTGGTGGCCGGCTTGGAAGCAGTCGGCTTGCATGTCGAGGCCTCGACTTTCTGGCGGGGCGCTGTAGCCTGCACCGGAACGGAGTTCTGCAAGCTGGCCATTACCGAAACCAAGGGCTACACCCGCTGGCTGGTGGAAGAACTGGAGGAGCGCCTTCCCGGCTTCGATCAGCAGATCAAGATCAACGTGACCGGATGCCCGAACAGTTGCGGCCAGCACCGCCTGGCCGATATCGGACTCGAAGGCAAGAAAATCAAAGTTGGCGGACGCATGACGGATGCCTACTATTTCTGCCTGGGCGGGGCCGTGGGTCAAGGCGCGGCCCTGGCGCGGCCCATCGGCTATCGCTGCGCCGCTGAACAGACCCCGGAAGCGATTGAACGCCTCATGCGTGAGTATCTGCGGCGGCGCGTTCCCGGGGAAAACCTGCGGCGATTTTTTGCGCGCCACTCCGAAGCCGATCTGCGCGCCTTCCTCGCCGGAGAAGAACAGGAGGCGGTGTTGCGCGACACATCGCCGGGAAGGCCAGCGCATGAACTTGAAGCCTGAGTTGCTCCCGGCACTGCCCCGGCGCACGGTCCTGTATCCGGTATTTCTGAAGCTCGAAGACCGCCGCGTGCTGGTAGTCGGCGGCGGGAAGGTAGCCGAAGAGAAACTGGATGCTGTGCTTCGCTCCGCAATCGACGTTACAGTGGTCGCTCCCGAGGTTACGCCGCGCATCGCGGAATGGGTCCGCCAGGGCGTTGTACGGTGGCTGGCGGAGGAATATCGGGAAGGCATGGTGCTCGGTTACTTCCTGGTCATCACCTGCACTGATTCCGTGGCGGTCAATCACCAGGTGTTCGAGGAATGCCGGCGTGCGGGCATCCTTTGCAATGCCGTCGATGATCCAGACTACTGCGATTTCTACACTTCTTCGGTGGTCCGCCGGGGAGACCTGCAAATCGCGATTTCCACCGGGGGTAGCAGTCCTGCGCTGGCGCAGCGCCTCCGCAAACAGATGGAGCGTGAATTTGGACCGGAATACGGTCCCTGGGTTGACTGCCTGGGACGGATGAGGACCGCTCTTCGACTTGCCTTGCCACGCAATCAACGCACCGTAGAACTCCTGCATCTGCTGGCCGCATGCAGGCCGGGAAGCGATTTTGATAAGCGGAGAGAAAACAAGGAGGTAGCCAGTATGAGTCGTGAATTTACGCAGCCGGAATTGGCCGGCAGAATCCGAGAGGTATTGAAAGAACATCAGCGCGAGGGACTGAACATGATCGGCAACGTCGATAAGCTGGTGAATCGCCTGGCGCAGGCCGTCCACGGTTGGATGGAAGAAACTGAAGAAGACAACGCGCGGGAAGAAGCAAAAGCAAAGAAGAGCGCCTAAACAATGACGGGAAAAGTCTACATTGTCGGCGCCGGACCCGGCGCAGCCGACCTGCTCACGGTGAAAGCCGCATCGGTGCTGGCCCGCGCGGGTGTGGTGTTGTACGACGATCTGGTTTCGGCGGAAGTGCTGGCCCTGGCCTGCCCGGCCGCCGAGACCATCAACGTAGGCAAACGTTGCGGACACCATGGCGCCGGTCAGGACCAGATCAACCGGCTGATGGTGCAGCATGCCCGGCGCGGCCAACTGGTTGTGCGCCTGAAATCCGGCGACCCTGCGGTCTTTGGCCGCCTGGGAGAAGAGCTGCACGCCCTGCGCGAAGAAGGGATTCCATTTGAGATCGTACCGGGCGTGACGGCAGTTACTGCCGCGGCTGCCGCGGCCTCCGCCACGCTCACTGACCGGCGTATGGCGTCCTCGCTGGTGGTCCTCACCGGACACCGTTGCACGCCCGCAGCGTCGCTACCCCTACTTTCCGACTCAGAGCAGACTACCTACGCGATCTACATGCCGGGCCCTGACTACAGCGCAACCGCCCGCGACCTGTTGCGTGCCGGACTCGATGCAGAAACTCCATGTGCCCTGGTCTCCAACGCCGGACGCAGCCAGCAACAGGTCTATCGCCTGCGCCTCGGCCAGTTGCACTCCCATCCCTCGGTGCCAGCTCCGGCGGTGCTGATCGTGGGCCGGGTGATGGCCGTGGAAGAAAATATCAAAAACGCCGCTGTAGCGGTTCCTCTCCACATACCTGAAACGGGCGATGCCGGCTTGCATCTTCAATCATTGGCGGATTGAGTGCGCGATTCTTTGCGGTGGCAACATGCTAACGGATTGCCAACAAGCATCGCGTAGAGACGTAACTTGTTACGTCTAAAGGCCGGCAATCTTAAACACCGCTGAACGGAACGCCAATGGTTTCCATCGACAAATCGGTGTTCCTGCAAGGGTAATATACAACCGACACCTTTAGACGTAACAAGTTGCGTCTCGCCGAGGTTTTCGGCTTTTGGAACCTTTCGTCCACTCCGAGTGTCTATTCCTTCCAGCGCGCGCATCGAAAATGAGGAGAAGAAAAATGGCAATGACCTCTGGAAGCCAGGGCGGAACCTCGTCCGAAATCAATGTAACGCCTCTGATCGACGTGCTGCTGGTGCTGTTGATTATCTTCATGTGCATCCTCCCGCCGAAGCGCTATGGTGAAAGCGCTGAGCTCCCGCAGAAGAGTGATGCTCGCGAGGCCCCACCGCCTGAAGTTGCGATCGTGATCCAGATACAGCCGGGCGAGGGTGAATGGCCGGCCTTAAAGATCAATGAAGAAAGCGTTACCTGGGAAGGGCTGGGGCCCCGCCTGCAGGAAATCTTCAAGCCACGCGCGGAAAAAATTGCTTTCGTCAAAGGCGGCCCGGAGGTCGAATTCCAGTACGTCGCCGACCTGCTCGACATCACCCATCATGCCGGGGTGGACCGCGTGGGGTTGTTGGGAGCGAACGACGTGAGCAACTGAGAATTCATCCATGGATACCGTTGGAGTTATCGTGCCCTCTGGCGCTGATGCGTCACTTTAACATGTTGCTTTCCTGCTCGCCGGGGTTCGCTCTGCACCGGTTTCTTACCGTAAGAGCGGAGCATTTCTGTGCGCAGAAGACGGTTCGCCTTGGTTTGATAGCCGGAGCCGTCTTTCTTCAACCACTCGATCACATCTACATCGAGACGCATGGTTACCGGCTTTTTGAGGGGACGGTACCATTGCCCCCGGACCGCCTTGCGCATCTGCGCGGAGGTGAGTTCCGGGATGTCCGAGGTATCGATCCGGTCGTCGGCAATGTTGGCCAAGGCCCGCAATTGCTTGCGTCTCTCAGTGATTGTCAGCTTCTTCATAAATGAAACCCCGTGTTTGCACCCGTTCTTTCGTTCATCCCATTCAAGGCGCATGCGATTCGAGAGTTTAAAGAGTAGAGGTGATGATGTCAATATATTATTGTACGTACATATCGCTGGTAAAGTTCTCGATTTTTGTCTCCGATTCTTGCTGGAAACTGTCAAAGATTATTTCGGGATGCAGATTGCAATTTACAGTGTATCGCCAAAGCGCAAGGTCCCTCGCACCTACTCGCGCGCTGAAGAGAACGCGCGCTCCTGACGGCGCTCGGGATGACAGAATATTCAGTTTATGAGTTGCATGATTATGCGACGCCTACACCAGTCCCTAGCTCGTCATCAATTCCCGCGCCCGCGCCGCAGTCTTGATGACCGCATTGATCAGCGTAACGCGCAGGCCGCCTTGTTCGAGTTCGATTAGGCCGTCGATGGTGCATCCCGCCGGGGTAGTCACCGCGTCTTTCAGCAGAGCCGGATGGTGGCCGGTTTTTAGCGCCAGTTGGGCGGCGCCGAAAAGGGTCTGGGCGGCCAGGGTGGTGGCCAAGTCACGGGGCAATCCGCATTTCACGCCGGCTTCCGCCAGGGATTCGAGGATGACGAAGACAAAGGCCGGGCCACTGGCCGAAAGAGCGGTGATGGCGTCCATGTGTTTTTCATCGACCACGGCAACCCGGCCTACGCTCTCGAAGAGGACTTTGGCGGTCTCCAGTTGATCGGGTTTTACGGCGAGGCCGCCGGCCAGGGCGGTCATGCCTGCGCCTACCATCGCTGGGGTGTTGGGCATCGCGCGTATCACCGCGGCCTCGGGACCTAGACGCTCCTGAATGAATCGCAGGGTGGCCGACGTGACTACGGAAATCACCAGTGTCCCGGGCTGGATCGCGGGGGCGATTTCTTTCAGCAGTTGCTCCATGGTCTGGGGCTTCACGCCCAGGATCACGATGGAGGAAGCGGCCACCGCCCGGCGATTGTCGGTGGTGCAGCTCACTCCGCCGAGGGCCGCCGAAAGTGACTTGCAGCGGTCTTCGTGCTGAATCGTGGCAATGGCATCTTCGCGCGTAACCAGGCCCCGCTCAAGAAACGCCTGTAGCAGGATGGTGCCCAGCTTGCCACAGCCGAGCACCGCAATCTTTCTGCGGGGCTTGGCAGCGGTGGCGGAGGTCCTTGTTTTTGTCTCGGTGACGGTCGGGCTCATGAGTTCCTAATTTATAGTGCATCGCCAAAAACGCAAGGTCCCTCCCGCCTACTCGCGCGCTGAAGAAAACGCGCGCTCCTAACGGCGCTCGGGATGACAGCTTTTATTCTATAAGGCGCATTGTTGACGACGCACCATATTCGTCAATACTTCGGGACCTTCGGGTCGATTCTGTCAGCCCAGGCGAGAATGCCGCCCGCCAGGTTCTTGGCCTTGGGGAAGCCCGACTGACGCAGGAATTCGACTGCCTTGGCGCTACGCACTCCGGAGCGGCAGTGGACGATCATCTCTTTATCGGGGTCCAACTCATTCAGCCGTTTCGGCAGATCGTTGAGAGGGATGAGATGGCCGTTCAGATTGCAGATCTGAAACTCGTTGGGCTCACGCACGTCGAGGATGAACAGATCGTCTTTGGCATCCAGGCGGCGCTTTAGTTCTTCCACGCTGATTTCAGGCGCTCCATTGCTCACAGGCTTTTCAGGTCCTCGCATTCCGCAGAATTCTTCGTAATCAATGAGTTTAGTGATGGTAGGGTGGTTTCCGCAAACCGCGCAGTCGGGGTCTTTACGCAGCTTCACTTCACGGAAGCGCATGGCCAGGGCATCCACCAGCAGCAGCCGCCCGATGAGCGGCTCGCCTTCGCCGAGAATGAGCTTGATGGTCTCCGTGGCCTGGATGATGCCTACCAGCCCCGGAAGAATTCCCAGCACGCCGCCTTCGGCGCACGAAGGAACAGAGCCCGGCGGAGGCGGTTCCGGGTACAGGCAACGATAGCAGGGGCCTTTGCTGGCGGCGAAGACGCTGGCCTGCCCTTCAAAGCGGAAAATCGAGCCATAGACATTGGGCTTGCCCAGCATTACGCAGGCATCGTTGACGAGAAAGCGCGTAGGGAAGTTATCGGTGCCATCCACGATGATGTCGAAGTCCGAAAAAATCTGCAGCGCGTTTTCACTGGTCAGCCGGGTCTCAAAAGTCTTCACGTTGACGAAAGGGTTGATGGCCGCGATCTTCTCCGAGGCCGAAACCAGCTTCGATCTTCCTACGTCGCTGGTGTGATGAATGACTTGGCGGTGCAAGTTGCTCGGATCGACGACGTCAAAATCCACCAGCCCCAGGGTCCCCACGCCGGCGGCCGAGAGATAGAGCGCCAGCGGCGATCCCAACCCGCCCGCGCCCACGCACAGTACGCGCGCAGCCTTCAGCTTTTCCTGCCCGGCAACGCCTACTTCCGGCATAATCAGGTGCCGGGAATAACGCAGGATCTCGTCGCTATTCAGCATGGTTTACCAACCGGGGAAGCGGGGTACGCCGGGAAGTGATCCTGATCTCCTCGGGTTCGAATTGCCGGTCTTCTTCCGAGCCGGTCAGCACAAACGATTCCGTACCCATAGCGCGGCCTTGACGCACGCCGGTAATCACATACGAGTGCTGGAAGTAGTTGGCCTCGGCCAGGTCGGTGGGCGAAAAATGCGGGTCGCGATCAGGATGCGAATGGTAAAAGCCGATAATATTTTCGTGCCGGCTACGCGCCAGTTTGAGGGTGGCGATCAGTTGTTCCGGCAGGATGCTGTAGCGCCGTTGCGGATCGAGGCCGGCATTCTCGCACATGACGGTCAAACTCACCTCCCGGCACCCAACGTAAGCTGTACCCAGAAGGATGCCGCAGCATTCAAGCGGATAGCGGCGCTCGGCCTCCCAGCGGATCAGGTCGTAATCGGCTTGGCTGATTCTCAGCATGGGGCCCAGCGTCAAATGACTTTCCCATGATAACAGTTTATTTTCAAACGTTTAGCCGTTGAGATCGGTTTTACCCGCGAATGAGACGGGGCGCATTGCCGCGCGGCGCGCCTTGCGGCAAAGTGGCCTTACGGAAACGCAGTTCCGGAGGACAAAATGCAACCGAACAACTCTTCATCCATTCGCTTTCGCGAGGCCAAACGTATCCAGCAGAGCTTTCTGGCGGTGTTGGAAAAAAAGACCTTGCTGTGGCTGGCGGCCCGCACCCCGGTCTCGATCAACTCCGACCACCTTACCGTTCTAGGGCTGGCCTCCATGGCGGGCGCCGGGGCCGGCTACTGGTGGTCAAAAACCAACCCCGCGGGACTTCTGGTGGTGACCATGTGCCTAGCGCTGAACTGGCTGGGTGACAGTCTCGACGGAACACTGGCCCGCTACCGCAATTGTCCGCGCCCGCGCTATGGCTTTTATGTCGACCATATTGTGGATGCTTTCGGCGCCCTCTTTCTTCTGTCAGGCCTTGGACTTTCCGGGTACATGTCGCCATTCATCGCCGCCGGATTGCTGGTGGCCTTTCTAATGCTTTCGATTGAGGTGTATCTCGCTACCTATACCTTGGGTGACTTCAAGATTTCCTACTTCAAGATGGGTCCCACGGAATTACGGTTGCTGCTTTGCACCGGCAATCTGGCGCTGCTCCACGGCTCCGTGGCGCATCTCTTCGGACGCGCCTGGCGGTTGTTCGACATCGGCGGGACCATCGGCATCTCCGGAATGTTTCTGGTCCTGATCATTTCGGTCGTGCAGAACGCCACGAAGCTATTCCGCCGGGAACCATTGCCGGAGCAGAAAAAGCCGGGCGAGACGGTGCTCCGCACCGTCTCTATCCCAAAAACATCGCCAAATTATGCGTCTCCGCCTCTTCAATAGACGGCATTTCCAAAACAATAGATAGCATTCCCAGAACGCAGCCAGAGACGGTGCGGAGCACCGTCTCTACGCCACGATCGTTGCACAATCATCGGGAATTTTTACGCGAACGGGTTTTCGTCGGCGCTGGGACCGTAGATCGAAGGCACGGGAACGTCGAGCAGACGCAGATAGACCGAGAGCTGTCCGCGATGGTGGTAGACATGATTCAGCAGAATGCTGCGAATGAATGCGACCCGGGGGACCGACAGGATCGTCTGGCCCTTCATGGTCGCCTTCCACATGGCCATCATGCGCGCATCATCCATGGGCTTCAGGGTCTCATTCACTTTGGCGATGCCTTGTGAAAATGCATTCAGTACCTCTTGCCTGGTTTTCGGCTCAGGCGTAGGCGCACCGGCAAATTCGAACGTATCCAGGGCTGCGGCCGCGGCGATGTTGGAGGGCGCTGTAGCGATGTGCATCGAGAGCACGCCCAGGGACTGGGATTTTGCATGGGGCTTCCAGGTAAGTTTGTCTTCCGGGAGCCGCTCCAGCAGCTTCCGCGTAGTCTTGGATTCCTGGTCGAACTCCATCAAAATTGAATCGACAATTGGCATGGTTGAGTTCCTTTTAGAGTAGGGTCGCGCTGAGTGGTTTCTTGCCTATGATAATCGATCCCCCGATCTTGCAGCGCTCGTTCTTGATCTTAATTTGTGTGCATTCGCGTTCATTCGTGGCTAACTCCTCTGGCCGAGGCAAAAAGCGACAATGGTTTTTCCCTTAATGCCTGTGCGCTCTTCGAGTCTTTTGAGCAGCGCCGCTTCAACGTTTTCCGGGTCAGCCACCATCTCGCAAGCGGCAATCTGCTCATCGCTGGCCCCGTGATAGCAGAGTTCGCATACGCCCAGGCCGTTCTCATCTCCCGAACGCACCGGCGGGCCGAAGACGCGGCAAGTCATGGGACGGGCTGCGTAAAGATCACAAAGCCCGGAAGCGGGATCGAGCAAGGGGCAAGGTTCGTCGTTGGCGAAGTCTTCAAATTGCCGCTGGGCTTCTTCGGTTTCAAACAGAATGCCGGTCTTCAGATCGCCGGGGAAACCGGCGGCGATGCGCGCAATCGAAGCGGCGGCGCGGGCCTGAATACGGGCAGCCCGTGCCGGATCATCGGTTTCCAGATTGCTCAGACCCGAACGCAGGCGTTGCGCGTCGAGCTGATGGATGGCAAACGTCCCGTGGCAACACTGCGTGCATCCCGGACGGCAAGCCAGCCACGCGCCGCTGCGGCGGGCAGTATCGGCAAGCGCGGCATCGACAATCTGCACCAGATGCCGGTCGCTCAGCTTCGTGTTCCGTGGAGGCATGGTTTTAGCTTACCAAAATCGAAAGCGCGCTACGGAGGTAGATACAGCGCAACGAGTTGCAACGAAAACCTTTGAAACGCAGAGGAACAGAGGCAACAGAGGATTTTTGGGTTGTGAGGCGGCGGAAAAATCATCTCAAGCCGTGAACCTTTAGATCAAACATGCGGTGGCGGCCCAATATCCTTGTGGCTCGCCGAAATCCTTGAATCCGCCTCACAACCCCAAAAGCCTCTGTTGCCGGAGTTTACCCTGAGCGGTAGCGAAGGGTTCCTCTGTATTGCTATCCCCCAGAATCTTCGCGGTACACGACGATTCCGGGAGCAACGACAACCCATCTCTTATTCGTGTTTATTCGCGTTAATTCGCGGCTAATTGTTTTTGGTTGTGGCTACGTCACGCTGTGTTTCAAAGGTTTTGTTGGCGTCTCCGACACGCCGTGATTCAGAGCTGTGGTTAACGTTGCCCTCGGTTTCTATATAATGGTCTGTTTTGCCTCGAACGGCATGAGTCGCACTAGGGCATGATCGAAGATAAAGGGAGAAGTTGCTTGGATTTTCAGCTTAACGAAGAGCAGTTGCAGTTAAAGAAATCAATTCGCGAATTCGCCGAGCGTGAAGTCGCGCCGCATGTAATGGAATGGGACGAAGCCTCAATCTTCCCCTACGACGTAGTCAAACAACTGGGCAAGATGGGCGTGCTGGGCATGATCTTCCCTGCCGAATATGGCGGCACAGGGCTCGGATATATCGAATATGCGATTGCCATCGAGGAGCTTTCCCGCGTCGATGGATCGGTGGGCATTATCGTGGCCGCCCACAATTCGCTGTGCTCGAACCATATTTTTCTCGCCGGGAACGAGGCGCAGAGGCGCAAGTACATTCCCAAGCTGGCCACCGGAGATCATATCGGCGCCTGGGGGTTGACCGAACCCGGCTCCGGCTCCGATGCCGGCGGGGCGCGCATGACCGCCGTCCGCAAGGATAACGGCTGGGTTTTGAACGGCACCAAGACCTTCATCACCAATGGACATTACGCCGACACCATCGTGGTGGTCGCCGTCACCGACAAGACCGCGCACACCCATGGCCTTTCAGCGTTTGTGCTGGAAAAAAGCGCCAAGGGATTCCGTCCGGGAAAGAAAGAAAACAAGCTGGGGCTGCGGGCCAGCGATACTTCCGAGCTGATTTTTGAAGATTGCTGGCTGCCCAATGACGCCTTGCTGGGAAAAGAGGGCGGCGGATTCAGCGACGCCATGCGCATTCTCGATGGCGGACGCATCTCCATCGCCGCGCTCGGTCTGGGTATGGCCCAGGGCGCTTACGAGGCGGCCCTCAAGTATTCGAAAGAGCGCAAGCAGTTTGGCCAGCCCATCAGTGACTTTCAGGCCATCCAGTGGAAGCTGGCCGACATGGCCACGGAAATCGATGCTGCCCGGCTGTTGACCATGCGCGCCGCCTGCATGAAAGACGCCGGCATGAAAACCACGCAGGAATCTTCCATGGCCAAGCTCTATTCGAGCGAAGTGGCGGTGCGATGCGCGAATGAGTGCGTGCAGATCCACGGCGGCTATGGCTTCATCAAGGACTATCCGGCGGAAAAGTTCTACCGCGACGTGAAGCTGTGTACCATCGGCGAAGGCACCAGTGAAATCCAGAGGCTGGTCATCGCCCGGCAAATTCTAAAGGACTAATCGTTTGGCCAGCACCGTTCCAGCCTGGGTTGAACCGTGGGTGCGCATGATCCTTGAAGGGAACGTGCGCGGCCTGGCGCGGGCCATTACCGCCATCGAAGACGGCACGCCCGAATCGGTGGTGCTGCTGAAGGCGTTGTTCCCCTACAGCGGCAAAGCGCGCGTGATCGGCCTGACCGGCGCGCCGGGCGCGGGCAAGAGCACACTGGTCGACCAACTGGCCCGCGAGTATCGCAAGCTGCAGCACACGGTCGGCATCGTGGCCGTCGATCCCACCAGTCCTTACACCGGCGGCGCGATTCTCGGCGATCGTATTCGCATGCAATCGCATCACGCCGATCCGGGAATCTATATCCGCAGCATGGCGACCCGCGGATGTCTCGGCGGGCTGGCCCGCGCCACCACCGACGTGGCCACCGCCCTCGATGCCAGCGGCAAAGACACCATCCTCATCGAGACCGTGGGCGTAGGCCAGGATGAAGTGGATATCGTCCGGCTCGCCGATGTTACGGTGGTGATCCTGGTGCCGGGCATGGGGGATGATGTCCAGACCATTAAAGCCGGCATCATGGAAATCGCCGATATATTTGTCATTAACAAGAGCGACCGCGAGGGCTCTGACCGCGTGGAACGCGAGATACGCGCCATGCAGTCTCTCGCCATTCGCAAAGACCAGTGGACGCCGCCCATCGTGAAGACTGTGGCCAGCGAAGGCAAGGGTATCAGTGAGCTGGCGGCCACCATCGCCGGCTATGAAGATTACTTAACGAAACAGGACCTGCTGCTCAAGAAAAAAATCAGTAACTGGCAGGAACGTCTGGTGGAAATGCTGCGCGACGCCCTGCTCAACCGCCTGCTGCGGGAGCAAATGCAGGAAGGCGATATGGCCCGTCTGGCCGCAGAAATCGCGGAGCATAAGCGCGACCCGTATACGCTGGTGGAGGAGATCGTGGAAAACTTTAAGGGCACGGCGAAAAAGACTTGAACGTCTGGTTGAGATCACGATACCCGCAGTTCGACCAAAGTACCAATTACCATATACCAAGTACTGATTCACCAACCGCCAGGAGCACCAACATGCCAACCATCGACCATCTCGGAATCGCCGTTAAATCGTTGCAGCAGGCCCGCCAGTTTTATGAAAGGCTCGGCGTGCAGGTCTCCAAGGAAGAGACTGTGGCCCACGAAAAGGTGAAGGTGGCGATGCTGCCCATGGGTGAAAGCCGTATTGAATTGCTCGAGGCCACCAGTCCCGACTCGGTCGTTGCCAAATTCATCGAGAAACGAGGCGAAGGCTTGCACCATGTGGCGCTACACGTCCCCGATCTGACGGCGGCCGTGAAGACCCTAAAGGAAAGCGGCGCCCGGCTCATCAGTGAAGAAATCAAAATCGGCGCCGGCGGACATCGCTATGTGTTCGTCCATCCCTCCAGCGCCGGTGGAGTTTTGGTTGAGCTGGTCGAGGAGCAGGGCGTGAAACAGATTTAAAATTGCAAATTTGAAATTTGAAATTCAAAATCTTTTCCTCCGTGGTGAAAAGTTCCTATGCTCTTCGTCTCCTTCGACACATCCGGCAAGCTGGGCGGCATCTCCCTAGCGGAGGGTGATCACCATTCATTCCGTGTGATTGAATCTTCGGCCATTGCCGGCGGAACATTTTCCGCGCAACTGGTGCCCACGCTCGCTTCCCTGCTGGAAAAACACGGATACAAGCCCGCTGATCTGCGAGGTTTCGCCGCGATTTCCGGGCCAGGGTCCTTCACCGGGCTGCGGATCGGCCTGAGCGCTATCAAGGCGCTGGCCGAAGTTCTGAAGCGGCCGATTGCCACCGTCTCCCTGCTGCAGGCGCTGGCCAGCCTATCGTCACAGCCGGGCAGGGTGGCAGCCGCGCTCGACGCCGGAAGAAGCGAGGTCTACTTCGGACTCTACGGCCTCAACGCCGGACGCGCTGCCATGATCGAAGAACAACTTCTGTCGCAGCCGGAATTCCTGGAAAGAGTGAAGACCTGCGGCGCATCATGCTTGATCACCAGCGAGGCGCCGCTCGCCGCGTTGGCCGCTTCTGCCGGGATGCAGGTGCAGGAGGCCGCCCGGCCCGGCAGTGAAATCGCTGCCTGCATCGGCCTGCGGAAGCTACTGGCAGGAGAAACCGTCTCGGTGGAGGCCCTCGATGCCAACTACATCCGCCGGTCGGACGCGGAGATTTTTTCCAGGCCGGGGCCTCAGGGTTGATGGTCCGTGTACGCCACGCCCACACCGGTGACCTGCCCCGGATGATGGAGCTGGCGCAGGGTGCTCCCGGCGCGGCCCAGTGGGGCCGCGCGGTATTCGAACGCCTATTCAAGGATGACAGCGAAGCCGCGCGGCTGGTGCTAGTGCTGGAAGAAGAGAAAGGTGAAGTAGCAGGCTTTCTCGCCGGGCGTGACTCCGCAGGCGAATGGGAGATCGAGAATCTGGTCGTTACTGGCCCCGCCCGCCGCCGTGGCCTGGGTTCCCGCCTGCTGGGTGAATTTATGCACCATGCCCGCAGCAGAAACGCGCGCGCGGTCTTCCTGGAAGTGCGCGAATCCAACATGGCCGCCCGCGCACTTTATGAGAAGTGGGCTTTTTGTGAAGCCGGCCGAAGAAAGCAGTACTATCAGGACCCTTGTGAGGACGCCTTAATCCTTAAGTTTTCTTTTCCACATCCTTGATATGGAATTTGGTTGAACTGGGAATGCCTGTGTGCTAGCTTCGTGGCAATATATCAAAGCAGGGAGGTTTTTCCGGATGGTGGATTCCGTTCGCGAACAGCTTCTTGCCAGCCACGAAGAGTTTCGTCGGCTGGCTCAGGAACATCATCGATACTCACAGCGGCTCGATTCGCTCATAGAAAAGAAATATTTGACGGATGACGAGAAGCTGGAAGAAGTCCGGCTGAAAAAGCTTAAACTGCTGGTCAAAGACCAGATGGAGGGCATTGAACAGCACCACAGGCCGAGTCAGGCGCACGTAGCTTGATCTGCTGTGATTGAACGATTATGACGCCAATGACTCGATGCAAGAAGGCGGTTCCGCTTCTGCGACCGGGATCTCAGTCATCTTGATGTTACGAACTATCATTCCCAAGAGCAGATTTGTGGGATGGGCCTTCGCGGCCCTTATCAGGACCTCATCACACAGATCTATCGTCTGTTCAATCCAAGACGGCTGTAAGGGGCAGCGCATCATCCACTCCGCTCAAAATGGGTTGTCCTATCCGCCTATGCTTATTGCAAGTTGATAGCCAATAGTAGCCACCGCCGGCCAAACCCAAAAAACACCCCTTGGGCCCACAATGAAACCATTGAAAAATAAAGAGAAAAAGGCGGCCGAAACCGCCTCCGCCGGGCCAATGGCCTATGCCTGGTACAGGTTGAAGTCTGTCAAAAGTTCATGGTTGGCGCGAAGCTTTTCCCTAACCCATGTGGCTGCCGGGGAGCCCCCTCTGGTACCGTGACCGGGAGATTCAGTAGTCATCGCGGATCGGGTGATCGGAAATGCCGGATTGCTTCTTTGCGGTATTGCGAATTCAACGGTCACGGCACTAAGAACGCAATCCACGATGATGGCGGCAGAGACTGCCTGATCTGTCAGTAGAAATACCGAACATGGCTGGGAATGTTTTCCTTGCCGGAAACAATGTTCTCTGCCGGTGTTCACCTCTTTGGCACGACGGGCGAGCGGGCATCAAAGCCGCTATAATCTTTTGAATGGTTCGAGATGGCATCTATTACGCACTGGGAATGCTCGTCGTGGCCGGGTTTCTGTGGTGGATGACCCGGGCCCCAGCCTATGCGGCCTTGCCGCTGGCGCTGGCGTGCTTTTTTCTGTGGTTCTTCCGCGATCCGGAACGCGTGGTTCCTGATGGGCCAGGCCTGATCGTTTCGCCCGCCGATGGAAAGGTTACCGATGTCTCCGCAACCCAGTTGGAAGGCCGGCCCTACACACGGGTCAGCATCTTCCTGAACGTCTTCGACGTACACGTAAATCGTTCCCCGATAGCGGGCGTGGTCCGGGATGTCACGTACCGGCGCGGCCAGTTCGCCAACGCCATGGACCAGGCTTCCGCCGATTTAAATGAGCAGAACGTGGTCACCGTGGAAGGCGAAGGCCAGACGCTGGTGTTCAAACAGATTGCCGGTCTACTGGCGCGGCGCATCGTCTTTGACCGCAAAGCCGGGGACCGTGTAGCGCGTGGCGAGCGTGTGGGCTTGATCAAGTTTGGTTCACGCACCGATGTAATTTTCCCCGCTACGGCGCAGATGAATGTCAAAGTTGGTGACCGTGTAAAAGGCGGTTCCTCGGTCCTGGCGCGAACGCCCGTTTCTCAGCCTGTCTCTGCGCGTGAACCTGAGCATTCCGGGGCGGTGCAATGAGATTCCCCGGCCAGCAAAGACTGGAAGAACAGATTTCGCCCGCGCAGAAGCGGCGTATGCGCAAAGGCATGTACCTTCTGCCTTCCTTGTTTACAGCCGCCAATATCGGGGCCGGATATTTTGCCATTTCGCACACGCTGCAAGGGGCCATTCCTCACCTGCTGCCGGAGGGACTGCACTATGACGTTTGGCACTTCGACGTGGCAGCCAAGGCCATCGGCGTAGCTGTGGTGGCCGATGGACTCGATGGCCGCATTGCCCGCATGACCAATACCACCAGCGACTTCGGGCGGGAGCTCGATTCTCTGGCCGACGTGATTACCTTCGGCGTCGCTCCGGCGATTCTGGCCTGGATGTGGGGCTTCCGCATGCTCCCTGATTTTGGCGACGCTGAACTGCAGACCAGACTGGTACAGCTCGGCCTGATCGTGACGTTTCTCTTCCTGGTGGCCGGGGCCAGCCGTCTGGCGCGCTTCAACATTCAGGTGAATCCCCAGCCTTCGAATCCCGGCCGTCCGGGAAGAAAATATTTTGTCGGATTGCCGATTCCGGCCGCCGCGGGCGTGATCGCTTCGGTGGTGCATCTCACCAGTGGCCAGCCGCTGAACTCCTGGTGGCTGGCGCCGGTATGGCTGGCCGTGCTGGTGCTGGTGGGGTTCCTGATGGTCAGCACCTGGCGCTTCTATAGTTTTAAAGACCTCAATTTGCGCAACCGCCATCCGTTCCAGACGCTGATTCTGATCTGCGGCATCGGCGCGCTGATCTGGTTCTTTTCCCACCAGGTGTTGTTCGGCATCACGGTGACCTATATGTTGAGCGGTATATTTACCCGTTTTTCGTACATGCTGCGCCGCCGTCCCACGGGGCCGGCGCCTGATCCCACATACAAGGAAGCGCCTGACGCCCGATGAAAACCGACAGCCAGAAATGGGCCAGCCTGTTCCGGGTGGCGATCGTAGGCGCGACCACACTGAAGGGCAAAGAGCTCAAACAGGTGCTCGACGAGCGGAATTTTCCCGCCATGGATATCAAGCTGCTCGACGATGACGAATCCCTCGGCCAGCTCGACCAGGTGCAGGATGAAGTTGCTTTCATCCAGCCGGTGACTGCGGCCCAACTCGAGCGCATGGATTTCACCTTCTTTGCTTCCAATGAAAAGTTTACCCGCAAAAACTGGAAGTTGGCGCGCAACGCCGGCAGCGCCATCGTAGATCTTTCCTATGCGCTGGAATCGGAAATCGACGCCCCGGTGCGCGCTCCCTGGATCGACCGCGAACTGGGCCGTCATGCCCCACTCGACCTGGAATCAACCGTGATCGAAGTAGCGCATCCGGCGGCCATCGCCCTTGCCCTGCTGCTGCTACGCGCGCTCAAGGCCGCCCCCATCCGTTCGGTGGTGGCTACTCTTCTCGAACCAGTCACAGAGAGCGGCAAGCAGGGCATGGATGAACTTCATGAGCAGACCATCAACCTGCTTTCCTTCCAACCCATGCCCACCCGGGTTTTTGGTTCACAAATCGCCTTCAACGTGATTGACCGTTTCGGCGAGGGATCTGCCGGCGCCCTGGAATCGATTCAGCACCGCATCGCTGCCCATTTGGCCCGCTTGCTCGAAGGGCGCGTCCCGGTTCCTTCGCTGATGCTGCTGCAGGCGCCGGTGTTCCATGCGCATACGTTTTCCATTTACCTTGAGTTCGAGAAAAGCGTTGCGCTGGGGGATTTCACCCAGGCGCTGGCCGGCGAGCACGTGGAAATCGCCCGCTCGGCTGAAGACTCTCCCAGCAATGTGAATGTCGCGGGCAAAGACGAGGTTCTGGTCAGTGTGCGGCGCGACGCCGCCCGCGAAAACGGGTTCTGGCTATGGGCCGCAGTCGACAATCTGAGGCTGGTGGCAGCCACCGCGGTAGAGTGCGCCACCGCCCTGGCTGCGGTCCGGCCCCATGGGAAGGTGCAGTGAAGAGTCCGCTGACATCCCTGGACGGCGACCCCGCACCGCCGCGGCACGCGCCGGTTCCAGAGGCGGCAACGGCCAAATTCTCATTCGTATTGATTCGTGTTCATTCGTGGCTAAATGCCTTTGCTTGCGGCAACGTCGCGTTCTGGCTTTGCGCCACCCTCCTGTTCGCTGGCTGTGGCTATCACACCGCCGGCCATGCCGTACGTCTGCCGGCCAACGTCCAGGTCATCGCCATTCCCGGCTTCATCAACAAGACACAGACCTACCGCGTGGAGCAAGTGCTCACCCAGGAAGTGGTGCGCGAATTCATCGGACGCACCCAGTACCGGGTCATCAACGCGGCTTCCGCCGATGCCCAGGCCACGCTCAAAGGCATTGTGCTGTCGGCTAAAGCCGACCCTCTCACCTACGACGCCCAGACCGGGCGCGCCTCCAGCGCCATGATTACCGTCGCCATGAAGGTCACGCTGGAAGACCGCTCCGGAAAGGTTCTGTTCGAGGACCGCAATTATGTTTTCCGTGAGCAATATCAGGTGTCGCGGGAAATCGCCAGCTTCTTCGATGAAGAGACCCCGGCGCTGCAGCGCATGTCCCGGGATTTTGCCCGCACCCTGGTCAGCGACATCCTGGAGGCCTACTGATGGCCCTGCGCAGCTTCGCGCCCTCGGAGCGCTTCATCTCTGAAGTGGCCGGCCGCAAGCTGCGCCCCGCCTATGTCTTCATCGGAGACGAAGTCTTCTTTCGCGACCATTGCCGCCAGGCGCTGCTCCAACACCTGGTGCCCGGCGACCTGCGCGACTTCAGCCTGCATGATCTTGATCTGGCCGAAGTCAGCGTGGCTGAAGTGCTCGACCGCGCCCGCACCCCTTCGCTGATGGCGCCCTTTCAAGTGTTTTTTGTCCGTGGCGTAAAGGCCCTCTATGGCCGGGGCTCCCACGCGGAAGAATTTGCGGCGATTGCAGCCTATGCCAAGAACCCTAACCCGGCAGCCGTGCTGATTCTGGTCGCCGACCACATCAGCATTCCCGCCGACGCCCGCCGCATGGATATGCAAGATAAAGACCGCTACGAGCGGATTCGCGACACTCTAGGCGAACACTGCGGCATCGTCGAACTGGCGCGCGTGGATGAAGGCGACGGCATCCGCTGGGTGATCGAGAAAGCCGCGCAGGAAGGCGTCAAGGTCGAACAAGACGCCGCCCGCGAACTGGTCGACGCCCTGGGCGCGGACATGATGCTGGTCAGCCGCGAACTCGAAAAGCTGATTCTGTACGTGGCCGAGAAAAAACGCATCGTGCCCGGCGACGTAGAGACCATGGTCCTGGCCGCCAAGCAGCGCTCGCTCTATGAACTCACCGACGCGATTTCCGCCAAAGACAAATCGCGCGCGCTGGCGGTGCTCGATGCCGTGCTCTCAACCGGCGAAGGCGACGATGCCGCCATCGGACATCTCTATATGCTGGCCCGCACCTTCCGCCAGATGATGGTGATACTCGAAAAAAACGTCCGCGATACCCGGACGATCTGGCAGGCGCTATGGCAAGGCTTCCGCGTGCCCCCCTTCGCCGCCGAAGACATTATCCGCCAGGCCCGCCGCTACAAATCCCGCCGTGAACTCTCCCGCGCCCTCAAACTGATCGCCCGCGCCGACATGGCCCTGCGCTCCAGCCCGCCCAGCAAACGTCTCATTCTCGAAAACCTGGTCCTGCAACTCGCCGCCGAACCCAGAGCGGCTGGCAGTGATTGGCAGCAAGAAGAACTTCCGGTATAGGGTGTTGAGCGGTTGAGTGAAGTGGAGATCGGGACATCGAGACATTGGGACATCGGAAAAACAAGACATTTGGCCGTGATTTCGGTTCGCGATGCGGAATATTCAAGGCTGTCTCTTATTCTCCGCATGTCTCTTGCCAGCTTTGTCCATTTTCCCTTAAGGAAATCGAGGCTGCAAAATCGACAATGCACCAGCGCCAGCGGCGCGGAACAGGTTAGCCCAGCGCGTGCCTCTCCGCCACGCGCTCTTTGCGGGGCGGAGAGGCTAAGCGCTGGGTAAGGTACGGAACATTTCTCTTCCTTGCCGCCCGCAGGGCTCGCGCGCATGCCGCAAAGCGGCAGGAGCGCCCTAAAAAATGCTCTTTGCTGGGTTCCGCAGAAGGGCCCTTGATCACAAGACAGCCGAAAACTCGGTAGTGTCGATAAACAGGTCGCGGGCGTAAAATAGACGAGAAGTATCTATGTCTCTCGATTGGGGCACAAGGAACATAATCATGACCGTAACAATCAAGATTTCCGACGAACAAGCCGCAGTGCTCCAAGCAAGAGCAGCAGCCCAAGGTCTCAGCCTTGAGAAGTGGCTGCAGAGTCTGGCTGAACAGGAGGCCCACGGCACTGCCGGCAGCGTCGTTGACGAAATGCGCTCCTTACGAGCACGCGTCAAACCTGACCCAGAAGGCTGGACGACCCGTGATTATGTCAACTACGGGCGCCGGTCTCAGTAAGAATGCCTGCTCTAGTCGTTGATGCCTCTGTCGCCCTTGCCTGGGGACTCCCAGACGAGATTAGCCTGTATGCTGATGCGCAAAGCTGCAGAACAATCTGGCGTCACTATCTTCGCTTAGCCAGGCCGATCAAGAGACAACCTGATCCGCATTTCGTTGCTGCCTTCGAAGCCCAACGATTCATAGAGTGCCCGGCCTTCGGGGCTGGCATGCAGGACCACGAAATCGACCCTGTTGTCCCTGCACCAATCCATTGCGGCTTCTGTCAACCGGCGAGCTAAGCCTTTACGGCGGAATTCCGGCTCGGTGTAAACATTCAGAATGTTGCCCCGGCGGACAGAGGACCCCACCATGTGAGCAGGCCAATCCATCAGCCACAGGCCGGCGCCGGCCACTACGGCGTCACCGGCAGTGACGGCCAGCCATGCCAGGTAGTCTCCAGATACCATCTTTGCTTCGAGCCACGGGAGGAACTTCGCAATCATGGCGTCCAAAGCTGCCGTATCGTGATAGCCCATGTCGTGAAACATGGCGCGTCGATGAGTTGCAATCGTCCTGGCGTCCTCCACGGAGGCACGGCGCAATGTTATTCCTTCGGTTATACCCACTGGATATCTCCTCAAGGTGTTCATTTCGTTCTCTGATGACGCGCGGTGCCTCTCGCTGGGCCAATCCCAATCTGCTGACGCAGAAACTCGGCGCGGTCCGGTAGTGCCCTCGGATCGCCAAACTCGTGCCCGCCTTCGTACCACTTCACTGTCTTTGGTTCGCTGGCGGCATCGATCGAGCGCTGGGCATCTTCATGGGTGATGTACTGATCGAACTCGGCAAACTGAAAGAACAGGGCGGCGGGCGCGGCGTGGGGGAGCAGGCGGTCGGCGTCCAGCGGGGCAGCCGCTTTGAGGAACGGCTCGGCTTTTTCCAACTGCGCCGGCGGAATCTCGGCGCGGGTGGAAACGGAAAACTGGGAGAATCCGGCCATCAGAATTAGCGCTTTAAAACGCCGCTCCGAGACTGACAGAGCGCCTCCCCAGGTGGCGCCCAGGCTGTGTCCGACGTAGGCGATGCGCTTGGGATCAACCAGGCGTTGTGACGTATTTGCCTCTCCGGGTTGTGCAGCCGTGGTGATTGCGCTGGATGGCAATTGTTCCAGCAGGTCTACCGCGCGGCGGCAGTCCACTACCAGTTGAATGTAGGATTGGAGCCGGTCTTCCTGCTTCTTCTGAAACTCCCGGGAACGCATAGGCGGAGCGTCCAGCAGAACGGAGACCGCGCCGGCGCGCGCCAGCAACTGGGCCTCAGCCAGGAATTCATGCCGGTCCCATTGCCCTGAATGCAGAAAAACGATTCCAGCAAACGGGCCTTTACCGGCTGGCACAACCAGATAGGCGGATACGTGCCCGCCCTTGGGGCTGGCATAGCTGATGTCATGCACGTGGATTCCCTGGCGATCTACGACCGATTTCTCTTGTAGGTCGAGTGGCGCATTTTGCTCATAATCGAACATTCTGGCCACATCTTGGGTGTTCGGGGCTTGCGAATGGCAGGTGGCCGCAATGAACAGTAAGAAAATGAAAACGCAGATGTGAGTTCTTCTGTGGGCGGTAACCATCGCCTGAAGTCTAAGCGCAGCTTTTGTTACTTGTCCATCCGGCTGAGGAAAAATGCTCGGCAAAGAGAGACACGATCAGCCCAACCCTCAACGAATACGGCTTCAGCCGTGCAAGGAAGTCCCGCAGGGACTGCCCCTGGAGTTTCTACATTCTCACATGCTCTGCCAGGGTACACCCCGATGTTGCTGCCACTCTGACAGCCAAACGACATCAAAGTCTTGACCCATCGCCGTCCCTGCGGTCACACTTGAAAATGGATAGAAAAATGCCCCCTAGGAGGCAGCGATGGGTTCGTTCTTTGAAAACTTCATAATCGGTATGATCTGGTAGGATCCGGACAGATAAGCGGATTGAGCATATGTTTTACAAAGCATCTCCGCTCAGATCCAGGACCGTACCCGGCAGGTAGCATAACTTGACTTGTCCACGGCTGGTGCCCTGCCGGGATGCCGTACTTCGGGCATGAGCTCCAGCCTGCCCGAACCGGGGGAGTAACCAGGTCGCCAACCCCCACCCCTGTATCATCTATGCATCATGTATGTATCATCTTCCGCCTCGACGGGTTGGGGAGCTAAACCTGCTGAACCCGCAGAAACGGCCTGCAAAATTACCCACGGCGCAGAGCCTGCGGAGAAATGCCGGAGTAGCCGTACCAGAGGGCGGCTTCAGCTGAAGCCGCCCTCTTTGACAGTTGTGTCGGCATTTTTCCGCAAGCTCTGACTGATCTGCCGGTCACCGTACTACCCTTCCTCGTCCGGCGGCCCTCCGGCTCCGGCGAGGTCTTGAGGCTTGATCTTTTCCACGTTGAATTTTGCGGCGCGGTCGCGCATGGTCTTGAGCACTTCTTCCAGGGGAGGTGGATCACCCTTGATCCAGCGCAATGGGTTGATGCGCGCCACGACGAAGGCGCGTAGATAAGGACTGACGAGTCCGCGTTCTTTCAGCTTCTTGACCGCCGCCGCTACTTTTTCTTCCAGGTCGAGCACCAGCCGTGCGTTCTTCTCGTGTCCCTGGATGGCCTTGCGCAACGGCTCATCGGTGAAGCTTTCCAACCGCCGCAGAATGGATTGGTAGACGCCGCCGCCGAAGCGCGGCACCTGGTCATAGCAGACGCCGAGGGTGACCAGGCATGATTCGTCCAGATAGAAAGCAAACGACGATTCCGGACGCGAGGCATCTTCTTCCACCAATCCACGGTAGATGCGGATGACCTCCAGGGATCGTTCCTTCAGGTTGTGGGCTTTTTCCGTGTTCAGCGCCAGGATCTGCCAGGCGATTTCGCGGTCGATCGCCACCAGCGCGGTGATGGACTTCGCGCCCAGACGGCGCATCGCTTCCAGCCGATGGCGGCCGTTGGGCGTCCAGAAACCTCCGTTGGGGGCCGTTACCGCAATGACCGGATCAAGAAATCGTCCCGTCTTGTTGATGACATCCGCCAGCCGCTTGTGATGCGTGTCTGAGAGATCGCGCTGGAACGGCGTAGGCTCTACGGCGCCAATGGGAAGAATCGAGAGCAGAACGGGATGGCCACCCAGCGGCTCTTTATATTGGCCCACGACAGTGCCGCCGGCCTTCTCTACCAGCTCCGCAACCTGCGCGGCTGCGCCTTCCAGCCCATCCAACCGGCACTCTGAGGGGACAAGTCCCCGGACACCGGGCTTGGCCTTGCGCGGACGCTTGCGAGCAGGGGCACGTTTCACCATGTCGGCCCCCATTCTAATTCAGGCACAAATTTATCGGCGGCGGCGTCCAAATTCTGATCAAACTCTGATAAAGTAAGTGAATACTTACTTCCGTGTCCTATGCCCCGTCTTTCTGCAATTGACCGCCGCCAGCAAATCGTGGATACCGCGATGTGCCTGTTTGCGCGCCAGGGCTTCCAGGGGACTACCACCCGCAGGATCGCAGAACAGGCCGGCATTAATGAAGCGCTGCTCTTCCGGCATTTTCCCAGTAAAGAGAATCTTTACTGGACCATCATCGAAGAGCTGTGCTCCGCGCGCGGAAGGCAGCGCCGCGTCGAGGCCATCCTGCGAAGCGGCGGCAGCGATCTGCAGGTATTTACCGCTATTGCCCGGGAGATCGTACTCCGGACCCCGCGCGATACGGAGCTCACGCGCCTTTTGTGGTTTACGGCCCTTGAGAACCACGAGCTCTCCGACCGCTTTTTCCGCACCTATATCGCCGTCTACTATGAAGCCCTGGCCGGCTATATAGGCACGCGCATCAAGAGCGGCGCATTCCGCAAGACCGATCCGTTGCTGGCTGCCCGGAGCTTCATGGGAATGGTGGTTTATCACTTCCTGGTGCAGGAACTGTTCGGAGCGGAGAAGTACCAGAAATTCAATCCGGAAGAGGTCGCGGCGACCCTGGCGGCCATCTGGCTGACCGGCGTTCAATCCCACGCCGTTAGCTCCAATGGCCACCGTCAACCCGCCTCGAAGAAGAAAACAAGAACATGATGATGAACACGACCACGACGAAAGATACATTTACGCAACTCTGCCTGCTCATGCTCGCCCTACTGGCCGCCGGATGTTCGGGCCGGGACGCGGTGCAGGCGGCCAAGCAGGCGCCCGCCGCGCCCGTTACTGTGACCATGGTGGCTTCACGCACCGTGCCACTGCAGTTGCAGGCCATTGGCAATGTCGAAGCCATTTCCACGGTCAGCATCAAACCGCAAATATCCGGGCAACTGATGGGGGTGCATTTTCAGGATGGCGACTTCGTAAAGAAAGGCCAGTTGCTGTTTACCATCGACCGCGCTCCCTTTGAGGCCGACCTTCGCCACGCCGAAGGCATGCTGGCCCGGGACCTGGCCCAGACCGAAAATGCCCGGCTGGATGCCGAGCGCTATAAAGACCTGGGACGCGAAGGAGTCGTTTCACGGCAGCAGGTGGAAGCCACAGCCGCCGCCTACAACGCTTTGGCGGCCGCCGCCGCCGCCGACAAGGCCGCCGTGGAAACCGCGAAGATCAACCTCGCCTATACCACGATCTATTCACCCATCCACGGACGCACCGGCAACGTGGCCGTGAAGGCCGGCAACCTGGTGAAGGCCAACGACGTACCCGTGCTGGTGGCCATCAACCAGATTGAACCGATCTACGTTTCGTTCGCGATTCCCGAGCAACAACTGGCGGAACTGAAAAAATACTCCGCCGGCAAAGTGCTCACGGTGCATGCCTCGTTGCAGGGCAGCGGGCAGCAGTTCGATGGCAAGCTCAGCTTCATTGACAACGCTGTCGATCTCACCACCGGCACCATCAAGCTCAAAGCCACGTTCGACAACCGCCAGCACGCGTTGTGGCCGGGCCAGTTTGTAGACTGCAGCCTCACACTCACGAGCCAGACCAACGCCATCGTGGTCCCCAACGCCGCCTTACAGACCGGGCAGAGCGGCACCTACGTTTATGTCGTCGATCAGGACCTCACCGCGCGCATCCAGCCCGTCAAGGTGGCGCGCACCCTGGGGGATGACACGGTGATTGCTTCCGGCCTTCAGCCCGGCCAGCGCGTTGTGACCGATGGACAGCTTCAGGTGCTGCCCGGCAACAAGGTCAGCATCAAGAACGGGTCATAAGAGGCCCCGATTTTAAAAAGCAGCAGCCCTATGAATACGCAGTTATTTATCCGTCGTCCGATTACCACCACGCTGATCATGGCGGCCATCCTGATCTTCGGCGCGTTTGCCTATCGCCTGTTGCCGGTCAGCGATCTGCCCAACGTGGATTTTCCCACCATCAGTGTGACTGCATCGCTGCCCGGCGCCAGCCCTGAGACCATGGCTGCGGCCGTGGCCCTGCCGCTGGAAAAACAGTTTTCGACAATTGCCGGGCTGGACTCGATGAGTTCGACCAATGCGCTCGGCGGCACCAGCATCACGCTGCAATTCACCCTCGACCGCAACATCGACGCGGCCGCGCAGGACGTCCAAGCCAGTATCGCCAAGACCGTCTCTCAACTGCCGCCGGAACTGCCTTCGCCGCCCTCGTACCAGAAGGTGAATCCCGCCGACCAGCCGATTATTTACCTGGTGCTCAGTTCGCCCACCATGAAGCTCTCGGATGTGGATGAGTACGCCGAAACCACAGTGGCCCAGCGCATTTCCACGGTGAGCGGTGTGGCCCAGGTACAGGTCTTCGGCGCGCAAAAATATGCGGTGCGCGCCCAACTTGATCCGCGCAAGCTGGCCATTCACCAGATCGGCATCGATGAGGTTGGGACGGCCATCCAGAACGCCAACGTCAACCTGCCCACGGGCACGCTGTTTGGCCACTCCACGGCCTACACCGTACAGGCCACCGGGCAACTGCTCAACGCAGCGCAGTACCGCCCCATGATCGTCGCCTACCGCAATGGCTCGCCCGTGCGCCTCAGTGAAGTCGGCGATGTCTATGACAGCGTGGAAAACGACAAGACCGCCAGTTGGTACAACGGCAATCGCTCCATCGTGCTGCCCATTCTTCGCCAGCCCGGCACCAACACCGTGGAAGTCGTCGATTCCATCAAACAACTGCTGCCCACCTTCCGTGAGCAGATGCCCAAAAGCGTGGGCCTCGACATTCTCTATGACCGCTCAGTGTCGATCAGGAACTCGGTCGATGATGTGAAATTCACGCTCGGCATCACCATCGCCCTGGTGGTGCTGGTGATCTTCCTGTTCCTGCGCAACATTTCGGCCACCATCATTCCCAGTCTGGCGCTGCCTATGTCGATCGTGGGCACTTTCGCCTTCATGTATGTGCTGGGATACAGCGTCGATAATCTTTCGCTGATGGCCCTGACGCTTTCCGTTGGCTTCGTCGTCGATGACGCCATTGTCATGCTGGAAAACATCGTGCGCCATATGGAAATGGGGAAGCGTCCGTATCAGGCGGCCGTCGAGGGCGCGAAGGAAATCGGGTTCACCATCATTTCCATAACCCTGTCATTGGCCGCGGTCTTCATTCCGGTGCTGTTCATGGGCGGCTTGGTCGGCCGGCTGTTGCATGAATTTGCGGTGACCATCGGCGCTGCGATTCTGGTTTCCGGCTTCGTTTCACTCACGCTCACGCCCATGCTCGGCAGCCGTTTCCTGCGCCCGCCCAGCCATCAGCACGGCCTGCTGTACAGAAAAAGTGAGGCCGTCTTCCAGGGCATGTTGAACAGCTACGACTGGAGTCTGAAGAAAGTAATGGCACACCCGCTGGCCACGTTGATGGTCTCGTTCATGGTGCTGATCGCCACCGGATGGCTGTACGTGAAGATACCCAAAGGCTTTCTGCCCAATGAAGACCAGGGACAGATCTTCGCCTTCACCGAGGGCAAGCAGGGTATTTCATTCGAAGACATGGTGCGGCACCAGCAGGTCATCGCCGATGTCATCAGCAAGAACCCTTATGTGGCTTCGTACACGTCGACCGTGGGGGGCGGCGGCGTCAATTCCAGTCTGAATACCGGCCGCGTCTTTGCCCGGCTCAAGCCTCGCAACCAACGCCCGCACGTCGAACAGATCATCGAGGAGTTGCGGCCGCAGATCTCCCAAATCCCCGGTATTCGCGCCTTCCTGCAGGTGCCTCCGCCCATCCGCATCGGCGGACAGCTTTCCAAGAGCCAGTACCAATACACGCTGCAAGGGCCCGATACCGACCAGCTTTATCACGTTGCGCCTATTCTCGAACAGAAGGCCCGCACTCTGCCGGGCTTTATCGACGTGACCACCGACCTGCAGGTCAAGAACCCGGAAGTCACCGTGCAGATCGATCGCGACAAGGCGGCAGCGCTGAATGTCGATCCGCGCCAGTTGGAAACCGCCCTCTTCAGCGCCTACGGTTCGCGCCAGATCTCCACGATTTACGCGCCCGACAATCAGTACAAGGTCATCATGGAATTGAAGCCCGAGTTCCAGCTTGATCCTTCGGCGTTGGCCATGCTCTATATTCACTCCAAGACCGGCCAGTTAGTGCCCCTGGGGTCGGTGGCCAGTTTCAACCGCGAAGTGGGGCCGCTGACCGTCAACCATCTCGGGCAGCAGCCTGCTGTGACCTTGAGCTTCAATCTCGATCCACGGGTCTCGATCGGCCAGGCGATTGATTCGCTCAATCAGGCCGCGGCTGAGATACTTCCGCCGACCATCAGCCACACTTTGCAGGGCAGCGCCCAGGCGTTTGAATCGTCATTCAAAGGACTCGGCCTGCTGCTCATCATGGCCATTCTGGTGATTTACATCGTGCTGGGTATTCTCTACGAGAGCTTTATCCATCCCATCACCATTCTCTCCGGCCTGCCTTCCGCCGGTGTGGGCGCCCTGCTCACCCTGATGCTGTTCAAAGTAGAGCTGAGCATTTACGCCTTCGTCGGCGTGATCATGCTCGTGGGACTGGTAAAGAAGAACGCCATCATGATGATCGATTTTGCGCTCGATGCCCAGCGCGAAGACGGCAAGTCCGCGAAAGACGCGATCTATCAGGGAGCGCTGGTACGCTTCCGCCCGATCATGATGACCACCATGGCGGCCCTCATGGGCACCCTGCCGATTGCCATGGGCTTCGGCTCCGGCGCCGAGTCAAGGCGTCCGCTGGGCCTCGCCGTGGTCGGCGGACTGGTCTTCTCCCAAACCCTCACCCTCTACATCACACCCGTCTACTACGTGTACCTGGACCGCCTGCAGCAGGGATTCAAGAACCTGTTCGGCAGAAAAAAAGACGTGGAGGTTGTGGGGATGGAGACGGCCAGATAGAATCGCCAAAATTGCCATGATCGCCGGTATTGCCAAAATCGGAAAACAGCAATTGGCAGTTAGCAAATAGCAGTTAGCCATTAGCACTCAGCATTCAGCCCTGACGCCGCGTCGTTTCTTCCGCGAGAGGGCACGTTGTGTGCGGTGAGCTGATCTGCCGATTGCTGAATAGCAAAACGGTTTCGGGGCCGAGTGCTGAAGGCCAATTGCTAACTGCTATTTGCCAATTGCTGTTTTCCAATTTTGGCAATTCCGGCGATTATGGCAATTTTGGCAATCCTACTCGATCTCTCCCGTGCTCGGGTTGTAGAAGAACTTGAACCGCAGTTGCAGGAATTGTCCGCGGAATTCAGCGGGTAGGGGCGGGAAGGGGTTGGAATCGGTGATGCCGCCACGGGCGGCGCGGTCGAGGGCATCATCGCCGGAGGTGGCTACGGTTTGCAGACCTGCCATCCGCCCATCTTTCAGAATGGCGAAATCAATGGTCAGTTTGCCCTTCTTCATGATCGGCGGACGCGCCGACTCCGGAATCAGGTTATACCAGTGCGTCCTCACGGCGAAGATGACGCGCTGCAGATAGGGGCCAAAGTCAACCCCCATGGTATCGCTCAGGATATCCACGTCTCCGCGCACGTCGGTGCGGGCGTCGGGTCGGCTGGCCCCGTAATCGCCGCCTCCGAAGGAAACGTGGGAGGTGCCATGCCCGGCGGCAATCGATTGCACCGACTCTTCAATGGCCGAGCCGGGCGCCATTCCAATCTTGAAGGGTGACGGGCCGCGTGCCTGCGGCGGGGCCTGTATCTGAGCGGTCTGAGGTGGTGGAGGCTGCTGCTCCGGAGGCTGGGTCGTTCCCCCTCCGGCTGGTTGCTGCTGCGCTTGTTGCTGCGGCTGCCCCGGCGGAGGCGTTTCCGGCGTTGGCGCCCCGGGTCTTTGCACATTCAGGCGGCGTAGCGCTTCGCGGTCGGGCACCGGAGTGCGCGACTGCGCCATGCGGTTCTTGTCGGAAATAATATCGGTCTTGGGGGGCTTGGGAGCGTGTGTGAGGTCGCTGGGCATCACCATGAAGGTCGTGTTATCACGGTTAGGTTTCAGTACGGCGGTCAGGAACACATTCGTGGGCAGCCAATAAGGCGCGGTCCATACCGCCAGAAACACCACCACGTGCGCCAGAATCGAAAGCCAGATGGCTTCGCGCCAGCGGTATCCGGAAAGCTCGTCATCCATGGAAATGATGAGCAGTTGCAATTCATCCATGGAGGGTGACTTTTCGGGATCACGGAGTAAGGGTTCCATTACCGGCATTCGACCATCGCTGACTGTTGGATTCTCCTCAAGCTGCTTCGCTACTCTATTTTCTCATTCATAGAACGTTAATTACGAAGATTCATGCGCCCCGCCAATGTAAATTTTTGCCCCGGATGGCGATTTCTTCGTGGACAGGCGGCAGGATGCCCAGGGAATAGCAGATTCTTCCCGGCTTTGAGGTACGAAGGTATTAAGACAAGCGATGAAGCGCAGCCCGGCTTTACAAAGTCTTTACAAAACGTGGATGTTGGCCCGCTGATTGTGCTCGCCGATGGCCGCCAATATCTGTAGGGCTACATCCAACGCACGGCGCCCGTCTTCCAGCGGTATTTCAGGAACGCCGCGCGTACGCACCGCTTGCAGGAATGATTTCAGCTCTGCGCGCAAAGGCTCTTCCGATTTTACCGCCGGCTTGTTCATGCTTACGCCCGGAATGGGCACCGCACCTGGCGTGGTCGCCATGGCCAGAAGCTGTGCGGCCGAGAATTTCTGGCCCGCGGCCACCTGGAATTGCAGCACGTCCTGCCTTCCGTAATCGAGCGAGATGTACTCATTGGGCTGGAAGAAACGCAGCTTGCGCACACGTTCGGTGCTGATGCGGCTGGCGGTCAGGTTGGCCACGCACCCGGAATCGAATTCCATGCGCACGTTGGCGATATCCACCTTGCCGCTCACCACCGGCAGACCCACCGCCCGCAGCTCCCGCACCGGAGATTTCACAAACGACAGCACCACGTCGATATCATGGATCATCAGGTCCAGGACGACATCCACATCAAGACTGCGGGGTGTGAACACGCTCAGCCGGTGGACTTCAAAGAACATCGGCCGGGTGAGTAGCGGCAGCGTGGCCCGCACGGCAGGATTGAAGCGCTCCAGGTGGCCGGCCTGGGCTATGCGCTGGTTGGCCTTGGCCAACGCCACCAGTTCATCGGCTTCGGCCAGTGTGGAAGCCAGCGGTTTCTCTATGAGCACGTCGATGCCGACAGCCATCAATCCGGCAGCCACCGGCAAATGATAAACGGTGGGGACAGCCACCGAGGCGGCATCGACGCGTCCGCCCAATTCTTCAATGTTGGTCATCGCCCGGCAACCGAACTGCCGGGCCACCGCCTGGGCGTGGGCCAGGTCGGAATCGACCACGGCCACCAGTTCCACCCCCTGGCCCTGCTGTTGCAGCTCGTGATAAACACGGGCGTGGTTCTTTCCAAACGCTCCCACACCTACGACTGCAACGCGAATTGGACTTCCGTCATGCAATCCCATGATTTTCTCAGAGCCAGGCGCCAGCCGCAAAGTTATCATCTAGATGACCGAAAGGGAGGACTTCTTATGGGAAGACTGTTCAGCCTGCTCATCGTGCTGGCCATCACCGGCGCAGGCGCGTACATGTTCATGCATCAGGCCCAGACCGCCTCCGGCAGCACAAATCCGGCCAGCACCATCGACATGGTCGCAATCAAGCGCGACCTCATGAATATCGCCCGCGCTGAACGCAACTATCAGGTGTTGCACGCCAGCTTCGCCTCCATCTCGGATTTGCACTCCTCCGGAGACCTCAGCGCCGGCCAGGACAGCCGCGGTCCCTACAACTATTCCATCGACACCACAGCCTCTGGCTTCCACGTAATCGCAACCTATGCCGGGCCGGAAAACACGAGCATCCCCAGGACCATCAGTGTGGATGAGACGATGCATTTCAGCCAAGAGTGATTGCCAGTATTGGAAGCAGCAATTGGCAATTAGCACTCAGCATTCAGCCCATGACGCAGATTGGTAATTGCCAAAATCGGGTAATCGGGTAATTGAAATTCGAGCCAGTCTTGAAACGCCAACATTTGAAATGCCAATATTTGAATTCCAACAATCGCTATCGCCCAATGATGCAGTACTTCGATTCCTCGATTGCCAATTTTGGCAAGTTACCAATCTGCTTCATGGGCTCTCCAGAAACTGCTCATGCCAGTTGTTTAATTTCAGTGAGTTGGAAGCCAAGCTCTGATGCTTTTTTGGTGAGTTGTCGTAGTTGAATTTCACGGAATTTGGTTTGATATTCGGTTACTCCTTTGTCGACGAATTG
>DATMNZ010000131.1:0-3853 GCA_035568495.1 Saccharimonadales bacterium (SeqCode)
AAAGATTTTCATCCTGCGTGCCTTCCTCTTCCCGGACCACGTCGAGCACAAACCCTTCGCTGGCCTCTTCCAGCACGCGCTGCGATTGTTCGGTCTTCTTGAGAATGTCGTTGATCTGGCCCAGCAGGGCCACTTTGGTCTTGATGCGGCGG
The DNA here is from genome assembly GCA_035568495.1 of Saccharimonadales bacterium (SeqCode). Lineage (GTDB taxonomy): Bacteria > Acidobacteriota > Terriglobia > Terriglobales > Acidobacteriaceae > Angelobacter. The sequence goes on from DATMNZ010000131.1 coordinate 153, forward strand.
TTCAGCAGCAGGCCGATTTCATCGATCAGCATCAGCTTGCTGGGGTCGGCAATCGCAATCCACATGGTGCCGTCGCGCTCTTCCAGGGGCACGAAGTTGTAGCGGAACATCAGGTCCACGGGCACGGTCTTGAACAGCTCGGCTTCAAGGTGGTAGTTCTGCAGGTCGATAAACTCCGAGCGGTAGCGGGCCGCCAGATCGCGGGCATGCTGCTCGCTGGCCACGCCCTGCCCATTGGGCTGGGCGGCGTCGAGAGCGGCGGGTTGAACGTTCCTCTGGACCATAAGCTCCTAGTGAATCTGCCCGCCCAGCGAAAAGATGGGCAGGTAAAGCGCAATCAGCACAAAGGCCACAATACAAGCCATGAAAATCAGCAGCACGGGCTCAATCAATTGCAGGGCGGCGGTCAGGGCATTCTGCACGTCTTCTTCGTAGAATTCCGCAACCGAGTTCAGCATGGTAGGCAGCGCGCCGGTCGACTCGCCCACTTCGATCATTTCCACGGCCAGTTCGGGGAAGAACTTGGTTTCTTCGAGGCTGGTGGAAAGCGGCTGGCCTTCGCGCACCGAGGTGGCCGCATTGAGCACAGTGCTCGCAATCCGGCGGCTATTGATGGCGCTGCTGGAAGTTTCGAGCGACGGCACCAGCGGCAAGCCGCCGGCCAGCAATGTAGCCAGCGTGCGCGAGAACATCGAAACTTGGTACTTCATCCATATTTCACTGAAGATCGGAATCTTGAAGCGCAAAGCATCGATGGCGCGGTTGCCGGAATCCGACCTCGTCCAGGCGACACCGGCGAGCGCCCCGATGACCATCGCCGGCGCCACGATGTAGAAGTGCCCTTGAATGGTTTTGCCCATGTTCAAGAGCAACTGGGTAATGGCCGGCAATTGGGCCCCGAGCGAGTCGTACAGTTCTGCGAACTTCGGCACCACGTAGGTGATAAGGAATGACAGCATCAGCGTCAGGGCGACGACCAAAATGGCCGGATACCAGAGAGCGGCAATCAGTTTCTTGCGGAAGGTCGCGGTAATCCGCTGGTACGACACATAACGGGCCAGCACCTCTTCCAGGTTGCCGCTGCGCTCGCCGGCCAGCAGGGTGGTGGTGTAGATCTTTGAGATTATTCCTTTGCCCTGGGCCTCAAAAGCGGAAGAAAGAAACTCTCCGCTTTTGACGCGTTCGCGGACGTTTTCCAGCAGGGAACGGAAGAAGGGATTGCGCTGGCGTTTGCTCAACAGATGGAGGCCCGTCAGGATGGGCAGACCCGCCTTGATCAGGGTGACGAATTGCTGGTTAAAGATGATGAAGTGGTCGGTCTTGATCTTGGCCCGGGGTTTGAGCAGATTGATGCCCAGCACTCCGCGATTGTCCTTGACGGAGTACACCAGGTACCCCTGCTGGGTAAAGCGCTCACGGACCTCCTTATCGGAAAAGCCTGTTTCGACACGCTGGAGAACGTGACCGCGCTCGTCTGCCAATTTGACCAGGAATTCAGCCATGAGTGATTGGATATTCGGACGCGGGGGAGTCCTACTCCTTAATAAAGTCTAACATCTCTTGCCCCTTATCTGTAGAACGCAGCTTTCCGGAATTATTGCGATATTTGTCGTTGGTCAATGATTTCGATGCCCGGGCCGGGCGTGAAGCGGAAAAGGCTGTCCGGCATGGGTAGGTCCTCTTCCAAGCTGGAAAAGTGAAAATCCGTGGTCGTCCCATCGGTTTCGCGGATGACAATCCGGATAATGCGGCTGGTGGGAGAGACCTCCAACAAGATCTCACTGATGCGGTCTTTCATGCCCCTGGGAATGCCACGGAGGACGGTGTTCCCGGCGGTGGTAGGCGCCACATCCCGTGCGAGGGAAAGGCCATCTAATTCCTTTTCCAGCTTGGTCTTCCCCAGCAGGTAGCGCAGGGGCGAGCGGATGTCGTCCAATTGCTTTACCGAAGTCTTGCGGGCCTGTCGTTCGCCGGGAACGTAGAAAAACGCTGTCTGGGAGTCAGTGACAAATAGCTTCTTGTGCGGCTGGCTGTATTCCCAGCGCATGCGGCCGGGTTTCTTTAGCCATAGGGTGCCGCTCTCGGAGCGCGAGACTCCCGGCCCCTCGTAGGTTTGTGTGAACTGCGCCTTTAAGGTCTTGATGTGGTTGTAATGATCATCGGTGGCCCGGGCCAGGGCGTGAACGCCGGCCTGGATTGCCAGCAACTGCGGTCCAGATCCCAGAGTAAGGCCCAGCAGGACCATTCGTAGAATAGTAAGGGCTGATATGGAGGGTTTCATGGGTTGCGGTTCTGGCTGGCATGGCTGGGCTTCTTCTTCCAGCCCGGGGGCACTCCCTTGGAGATAAACGGCAAGGCATCGGGATCGCTGACCTGCACGGCGCCACTGGGCATGAGCTTGTAGGGGGCGCCGGTGGGGTCGGCGGGTACACCCCGCAACAATCCAGCCTGTATTATTTCTTGCCAATCGAGGGGCGGCCGGCCGTAGCGGTCACGATAGGCGGCAGCCCGGCGTTCGAGTTCCACAACGATCTGGTCGACGCCCAGGGCGGCCAGATGCTGCTGTGCATTTTCGCGGATCGACTTGTCCTGCGAAGTTTCCAGGATCTGGTTCCAAAGCTGGGTGGCGATGCTGACGTCATCGACCTTCTGGGCCAGGCTGGCGGCCATCACTTTCAGGAAGGGATGAGCGTCGGGCCGTTCCGAGCCTCGCGCAAATGCCTGGTAAGCTGCCTTGAGATCTTTGCGGTCCATGTAGTGGACGAAGCCCAGATTGAAATAGAGATGCCAATCGTTGGGGTTATAGCGTATGCCTTTTTCCAGCAGCTCGACCGCCCTATCCGGCTCGCCTGCGCCCTTCGGTGGGGCCTGCGACAAGAAGAAGCTGCCGTAGGTGTAGGTTACGACCAGATGAGGATCAAGATCGCTGGTGATATCCAGTAATGGATAGAGCAAATCATAACGCATGTCTTCGACGATGTGCTTGGCGCCGAAATATTGTACGGCGCGGGTCCAGTAGATATCGGCCAGCAGCCCCTGATAGCCGAGGCTCATTCTCTTGAGCGACTTGCTGGAGGAGATGTAGAGCACCTCTTCGAGCGTGGCCTGGGGCCCGCGGAGGGAATCGATCTGAATCAAGGTGAGTACGGAACCGCCCAAAGTCAACACCAGCAGCGCGGCCGCAAACCGGGTCACCGATGAAGAGTGTTTCATTTCAAGTTCCGCCGTTCGAAGACTAGCACAGCGCCGGTGATGGCGGCCGCTGAATACAGCAGCGCATAGACGCTGTTGTAAAAGATAAGGCCGCCGCTAACGGGCTGATCATGGGCCACCTGCAGAACCACGTTGAGCGCCGAGAAATTGGGCACGATGTAGGCGGCCCCGGTGGCCAGCCAGCGAGTGAGGCCATGGGCCGCGGCTGCAAAGTTGCGCAGGTCCTCCGCGAACGTTCCGATGACGAACAGGGCGAAGGCAAAGATGGCGGAGAAAATGGCCGACGAGAAAGCCGAAAAAAGCAGCGTAATCGCGGTCAGCATCATGAACTGCAGAACGATGAAGTAAATGGCCACCAGGGGCAGCGCATCGGCCCGGCCAATCCCGTGCGAAACGATACCCAGGGCGAGATAAAATCCGGCGGTCATGCAGGCAGTGTTGACCACCAGGGTCATGACCAGGCCCAGGTATTTTCCCAGAAGCACTTC
>DATMNZ010000132.1:0-2410 GCA_035568495.1 Saccharimonadales bacterium (SeqCode)
CCCCGGAATTGCTCGGTCCGGAGGAGATCCGCGAATATCAACTGTACCTGATCAAAGACAAAACAGTCTCGCTTTCGGCGTACATCCAGACGGTGTGCGGGCTCCGATTTCTATACTCCAACACGCTGCACCGTTCGGTCAGCATCGATCGCATCCCCTTGCCCCGGTACGAGAAGAAGCTGCCGGTAATTCTGAGTCCCGCGGAAGTTCAACGCCTGTTGGCGACGCCGAAGAATCTCTCTCACCGGACGATTCTGACTACCATGTACGCCGCCGGTCCCAGAGTGTCGGAAATAGCTACGCTCAAGCCGTCTGATATTGACAGCGGCCGCGGCGTGATCTGGATTCGCGCCGGCAAAGGCCGCAAGGATCGCCAAACCCTGCTGCCGCCCAAGCTGCTGGAGTTGCTGCGAATCTACTTCCGTTGGAAGCGCCCGAAAGAGTGGCTTTTCCCCGGCGCGAAACCCGATCAGCCCATCTCCACCAAATCCATCTTCTTAGCTTGCAGGAAGGCCGCCCACAAAGCCGGCATTTCCAAACCGGTTCATCCGCACTCCTTGCGGCACGCCTTCGCCACTCACCTGCTGGAAGCGGGCGTCGATCTCCGCACCATTCAGATTTTGCTCGGCCATGCAAAGCTGGAGACCACTGCCCGCTATCTGCACGTCGCCAATACCAGGATGCGCTCGACCACCAGCCCGTTGGAACTCCTGGACCCGCTCGACATCGTCCAAGCGGCCAGAATCTATCAACCTGAGCAATGAGTGAGCATCGGCTGGAAGTGGCCGATGTCTTCCGCACTTACGGAGATAACTTTCTGGCTTTGTGGGAGCCGGTACTCTCCCGCCCACAGAGGAAAGCCTTCGACGACATTCGTAATTGCCGCACAGCCGCCTTGGGTGGCCATGTGCAGTATTACGATTGCGGACATTGCGCCATCTCGTACAACTCGTGTCGCAATCGCAGTTGCCCGAAGTGTCAAGGGGCGGCCCGCGTCCAATGGCTGGCCGAACGGGATGCTGAGTTGTTGCCGGTAGAATATTTTCACGTTGTCTTTACTCTGCCTCAGCAGATCGCCAGGCTGGCTCTACAGAATGCTCGGAGAATTTACAGCATTCTCTTCCGGGCCGTGGCTGAGACCCTGTTAACGATTGCAGCAGATCCCCAGCATCTGGGTGCGGCGATCGGCTTCCTCGCCGTGCTTCACAGTTGGGGTCAAACCCTCCATCTCCATCCGCATATCCATTGCGTAGTGCCGGGTGGGGGAATCAGCCCCGACAACTCGCGATGGATCCCTTGTCGAAGATATCGCAAATCGTTCTTCCTTCCCGGCAAGGTCCTCGGTCGCTACTTCCGCAAGAGGTTCCTGATTCATTTGCGAAGGTCGTTCCAGAAGGGCAAACTCCAGTTCCATGGCGAACTGGAACCGTTGGGCCACCCGGTGGCCTTCGAGGCATTGTGTCAGAGGGCCGCCCGCATGGAATGGGTGGTATACGCCAAGCGTCCCTTCGGCGGGCCAGAACAGGTTCTCAAGTATTTGGCCCGATACACGCACCGCGTCGCCATATCCAACCGGCGCCTGTTATCGATGGAGGATGGTCGAGTCACCTTCGAATGGAAGGACTATGCCGACGGCAATCAGACCAAGACGATGACATTGGAGGCGGTCGAATTCATTCGTCGTTTTCTCCTTCACGTGTTGCCCTCCGGCTTTGTTCACATCCGTCATTTTGGCTTTCTGGCCAACCGCAAACGAAAGGAAAAATTGGCGCTGTGCCGGTCCTTGCTGGATGGCTCGCAAGCTGTCAGCGACCCCGGCGCAGATTCCCCGGGCGTCCGCGATTCAGACTCCGCCGAACAGCCCCGCCGATGCCCGGTTTGCAAGATCGGTCGGCTGATCCGCATACAAGTCCTCACTGCTGCGGCTTGCGTTTGCTTACAGGCGCCCCTCATCGCAGACACCTCATGACCACCGTGAGCCTACCGTCAACCAAGTCGCTGACTATTTCCTTGCCTCTCCTAAGGGCATCCGGAAATCCCTGTCTGAAACGGTTGTTTTGTCTCTCCGGAAACGTTGGCGCCGTCTGCCGTCCACGAAACAGTCACCCTCCCAAGTGGAGGGTGACTGTTTCTACCGCCGACCCGTCCCGGCGCCAGGCGCTTTTTCGGACTCCCGTCAACCAGACCGTCATTCAATACCCATAGCTCTCGGTCCGGCTCAGTTCAACGAATTCTATCGGCAGCGCCCGCCCCAGGTCCTTCCGACTCTGCGGATTTTCTTTTGGGGGCGGGCACCACCGATAGAATGCTCTTCATTATCGGTAGCTACGAGTTGCCAGATGCCTCTACCGCGGCGGCCTCCCAGCGCGACGCCCTCTAGCGCCCGGCACGCTAATCCGGGGGCATCCTT
>DATMNZ010000133.1:0-71779 GCA_035568495.1 Saccharimonadales bacterium (SeqCode)
ATAGCGGGCGAGTTGTCCGAAATCGTCGGTGAAGGTCGCAATGCGCGAGGCTCGGTATTGATCCAGTCCCGGGTTGCCGGTGGAGGGGATCGTGGGCTGCTGGGCCGGAGCGGTGAGGGCGCATAGAACGAAAAGTGTACAAACCATCATCCGGTATTGCATGCCGGAGATGCTACTACATCCCGTCGTAATTCGGACCGCCGCCGCCTTCGGGCGGGACCCAGGTGATGATCTCGTAGGGGTCCATGATGTCGCAGGTCTTGCAGTGGACGCAATTGGACGGGTTCAGGTGGATGGTTTTTCCGTTCGGCGTTCCGGCGGCTTCCACCATTTCATACACATTGGCCGGGCAGAAATTCTGGCAGGGATTGCCGAACTCTTTCAGGCAGCGCGTATTGCAGACATCGGTGTTCTGGATCACGAGGTGCGCCGGCTGGTCTTCTTCATGCTTGGTGCCTGAGTGATACAGATCGGTCAGCTTGTCAAAGGTGAGCTTGCCATCGCCTTTGGCAGCGCCCAGCAACTGGGCGCGTTTGCCGCCATCCGCAGGAAGTTCATTGAGGTGCATCATGCGCTTATGGCCCGGATGGCTGGGATAGACCGCATGAAGGCCACGGCCGCCGGTGAACTGCTGCACGCCGGCATGGAACAGGCCGGGGAGCAATCCATCCTCGAAGCCTTGATGAAAGTTGCGCGATTCCCAAAGCTCGTCCTTGATCCAACTGCAATCTACTTTGGTCTGGAACTGCTTTAGCTTTTGCTCGCCGAAATTATTTTCGAGCAGCGCCTCGAAGGCGGTCTCTGCGGCCAGCATGCCGCTCTTGATCGCCAGATGAATGCCTTTGAGCCGCTGCGAGTTCAGGAAGCCGGCAGCGTCGCCCACGATCATCCAGCCATCGCCGCCCAGCGGGGGCAGCGAGAACCAGCCGCCATAGGGCAGAGATTTGGCGCCATAGCGGATCATCTTGCCGCCTTGCAACAGCTCAGAAATCAGCTTGTGCGACTTCCATTGCTGCAGAATGCGCTGGGGATCGGTACGTGGATCGGCGTAGTCAAGACTGGTCACATAGCCGAGCGAGACCAGGTTGTCGCGTGAGCCATAAATCCACGAGCCGCCATACTCTCTGGTGGTCAGCGGCCAGCCCAGCGTCAGAATCACCTCGCCCGGACGGATGCGGCCCGAAGGGACTTCCCATAGCTCTTTCACGCCAATGCCATAGACCTGCGGATTGCTGTTCTTATACAGATCGAGCTTCTGCGCGAGCTGCTTGGTGAGCGAGCCGCGCGGGCCTTCGGCCAGAATCGTGACCTTCGACTTCAACTCGTAACCTGGCTCAAAATTCGATTTCTGCTGGTTCTGCTTATCGACGCCCTTGTCATCGGTGATCACGCCGGCCACGCGGTTGCCGTCAAAGATCATTTCCGAGCCGGCGAAGCCGGTGAAGACCGTGATGCCGGCCTCCTCCACCTTCCCGGCCATCCATTTGACGAAGCGGTTCAGCGAGATGATGTAGTTGCCATGGTCGCGCATGGGTGGTGGCATGAGCGGTGCCTTGTAGGAACCATTGGTGGTCAGAAAATAGAAACTCTCGCGCTCCACCTGGGCGCCGAGCGGAGCTTCACTCCGCCATCCGGGCAGCAGTTCATCCATGGAACGCGGGTCAAGCACCGCCCCTGAGAGGTTGTGCTGGCCGGCTTCGCGGGCCTTTTCCAGCAGATAAATATTTTCTTTCGAGATCGGCGCATCCGGATGGCTGCGGTTGTGCTCGTCGATCAGCTGCGCAAGCCGCAACGCGCAGGCCATGCCCGAAGGGCCGCCGCCCACAATGGTTACGTCAGCTTCCATCTGCGGACGCTGGATGCCTTCAAGGGGTTTACGAAAAGTAATCATGAGTGATTGTGAAAAACTTACCACTGATTGAACTGAAAAAAACTGATAAACACAGATAAAGCACAATAAAGCAATTTGATGTTCCGATGTCCCGATCACGAGATCATCAGATCACCCGATCTATCTATCCCCTGGCCTTCTTCACTTCCTCTGTCAGAACCGGCAGGATGTCGAACAGGTTGCCCACTACGCCGAAGTCGGCAATCTCAAAGATTGGCGCTTCCGCGTCCTTATTGATTGCGATAATCGAGCGCGCGCCTTTCATGCCGACAATGTGCTGAATTGCGCCGCTGATGCCCACGGCGAGATAGAGCTTGGGAGCGACAGTCTGGCCGGAGCTGCCGATTTGGCGGTCCATGGGCAGCCAGCCGGCGTCGCAGATAGGGCGCGATGCGGCAATCTCGCCACCCAGCGCGTTGGCCAGATGTTGCGCCAGTTCGATGTTCTTTTGTTCCTTGATGCCGCGGCCCACGGAAACGATGATCTCGGCCTGGGTCAGATCGACGGCCTGCTTGGCTTCCTTGAATGGCGCTTCCGGCTGGGTGCGGATTGCGCCATCCGAAATCTGGCAGGTAATGGTCTCGACCGGGGCGGCGGAAGCGCCGGCCTCAGCCTGGTCGCCGCGAAACGAGCCCGTCTGAAAGGTGACGAAGTGGGGCGCTTCACAGGCAAAGGAAACATCGGCGGCAAATTTGCCCTGGAACATCTGCCGTGTGAAGAGCAGGCGGTCACCGTCTTTGCGGTAGCCAATGGCGTCACTGATCAGAGTTCGCCCGAGCACCGTAGCCAGCCTCGGCGCGAAGTCACGCACCTGGTAGGTGTGTGGCATCAGCACCAGCGTGGGCTTCTTCTGCTCGATCAACTGACGTAGTGCGGCCACCGCGCCATCCGGCGTATACTGCGCCAGCTTCGGCGCCTCCACCGCATAGACTTTCGCCAGCTTCTTGGCTGCCACTTCGGCGGCGATGCTGGCCACTCCATGGCCGAAGACCGCGGCTTCCACGGTGTAGCCGGTCGCGGCCGCAATCGATTGTGCGCCGGTGATGGTTTCCCACGAAACCCGGTTCAGTTTGCCTTCACGCTGCTCGACGATTACCAGAATTGTATTTGCCATAATTTATCTTTTAAGCCTTTGTAAAAATTCCCGCCGCTATATGCCGCCCCGTATTACTATCCCCGGGTTTCTTCATTTCTTGCACAAATTTTCTCAGGCGATAAAGCCTTTGGTTGCGGCTACGTCGCGCTGTGCTTCCGCCTCAAATCACGCGGATTTCGTTCCGCAGTTTGTCCACCAGCTTCTTCGCCACCTCGGCGGGCGACCCCTCGAGCATCTCCGTCTTCTTGCTCTTCTGCGGTATGTAGAGCTTCTCAATCTTTTGCAGGTTGTTGCCCAGCGCGGACTTCACCTCGTCGAGCATGACCTTGCGCAAGGGTTTGTTCTTGGCCTGCTTGATGCCCAGTAGCGTCGCGTAGCGCAGCTTGTTGATGCCCGACTGGATGGTAAGCACTGCCGGCAAATGTATCGACACGTGCTGGAAAAAACCCGACTCCAGTTCACGCTTCACCCGGATTCCGCTGTCGGTCTTCTGGATTTCCATGATGATGGTGGCATGCGGCCAGCCCAGCAGCTCCGCCATCGCCACCCCGGTCTGCGCATAACCGTAATCGTCGGACTGCAGCCCGGTGAAGATCAGGTCGAACTGTTCGTCCTTGATGGCGGCCACGAAGGCCTTCGAGATGTTCAGGGCGTCGAGGCCCACAAAGCCGTCGTCTTCCAGGTGGATGGCCCGGTCAGCGCCTTTGGCCAAGCCCTCGCGCAACACCTGTTGCGACCGCGCCGGACCGGCGGTGATCACCACCACTTCGCCGCCGTGCTTTTCCTTCTGCCGCAACGCTTCTTCGAGCGCGTAAGCGTCAGGTTCGTTGACTTCGTAGGAGACATCTTCGCGAATCCACGTGCCGCTATCGTTCAGCTTCAGCGGAGCGTCTTTTTGCGGGACCTGCTTCATGCAGACCAGAATCTTCATAAAGTTATTTTTCCTATGAACTTGGAATGCCCGTGAGGGCAGTTTCGGTGAAACCTCGCTCGCCTGCTTGCACACTCCACGGTATCGAGCACGCCGCAGGAGGAAACCCGTAAGTATAAATGAGAAATGGCAGATTCGTGAAAACGAAGAGATTGGAAAAGACTGCCAGAATTGCCCTTATCGCCGGGATTCGAAAACCCTTTGCGTTTCCAATCCCAAAGCACTTATCAGCGCACATCAGCGGAAATCAGCGGCAGATGTTCTGTCTTTCTCGTCAACCCCAATTCCAATTCCCATTCGCGTTGATTCGCGGCCCATGCCTTGCGCGGCGGCCGCGTGGTGAAACGGGTTTCTAATCCATGAACGCCACCGACTGCACGCCGGCGACATCGAAGCGCTTGCGGCAACGGATGTTCTTGCACATCACCAGATCGTCACGGCGGACCATGTAGGAACGGGCCTTGGCGAACTTGGCGCGGTCGCGCTCGTCCGCCCGTGAAGGGACCTGTTTTTTCTTGGTGCGTACGATCCACGACAGCTCATACTCATTGGGTTGCCGGCAATGAGGGCAGTTGAGCGTGTGGGCCTTCTTCGCTTCTTTCTCGTCATAAAACTCGCGCTCGTCCATGGCAACATCATACCAATCAAAACCTTTGAAACATAGGGTGATGGAGGCGCAAACCCAAAACAATCCACCGCAAAGTGCGCCACGGACGCAAAGGAAAACAATTCAAAGGGTCTTGCTTACGGCGCTCGTCTCGCACGCCTGTTTTGTTTAAACTATGGATGTGCCGAAGAAGAAGAAAATCCGCCGGTTCAGCGCCACTACTGCAGTGAAGTCCGCGTCGCGCGCCGTGCTGGGCGCGCCGCCACCAGTGAAGCGTCTCGAAAATAAAAAGAAGCCAAAGAAAGATAAGCACAAAGCCACTGTGTCGAAGCTGATGGCGGAAAATTAGCAATTAGCAATTGGCGCAATTGGCAATTGGCCTTTCCATTTCTGCGTGCCTCTGTCTTGTGATTTTCAATTTTCTTCTTTTCGCGCGCAGATTTTTCAGCCGGCGCCCCCTCTTTTTGGTTTCTCCGCGCCCCCTGCGATCTCCGCGCAAACTCTGCGGCTCAGTCTTTTGTTTTTCCTTTGCGTCCTTCGCGTACTTTGCGGTGGATTGTTTTTTGCCGCACTGTAGTCGCCTTAGACCCGGGACACGAGAAAACACTAGCCACACGCGCCATTCTGCGTTACAAACTCCTGTATGACCCATCAGCAACTCGTGCGCCTGGCGGAACTGTGGCTACGCCGCAAATATCGGTGCGGCATCGTGCTTTCCGAGCAGTCCTGTGCCAGCGGCGAAACGCCCGACGTGATCGGATGGAAAAACACCTGCCGCTCGGTGCTGATCGAATGCAAAATCTCTCGCGCCGATTTTCTGGCCGACCGCGAGAAACCCTGGCGGCAGCAGCCGGAGAGCGGCATGGGCTGTGAGCGCTTCTACATGGCCCCGCCGGGAGTGATCGCCGTCCAGGAACTGCCGAAAGGCTGGGGCTTGCTTGAATACAAAGGCCGCGAAATCCGTATGGCCGTGAAGGCCCGGCGGCAGAGCCTGCGCACTGAGACCGGAATGCAGTGGGAGATGAACCTGCTTCTGGCCAGCCTCCGCCGGGTCGAGGTCCGCATCGAGCCTCAGACCATCACCGACTTCCTCAAATGGAAAAACCGCCTCGCCGGATACAACGGCGGCGCCCTGCCCGAAGGAATCGTGCCCTCGGGCGCCGAAGCTAATGTTCACTTGGAAGATTTGGTCAATGTGTGAGGTTAAGACATTTGGTAATTGAGTAATTTGGTAAGTGGGTAATTGGGTTGGTGGCAATCGGTAGCTGAACAATATGGCCACTGGGGCCGGATAGCAATTGAATTTCCGATCACCAGATCACCCCGATCATCTGATCACCCGATCTGAATGGGAGAAGGAACTGTTTGGCGGAAGCGTGTGAGAGTCGAACTCACCAGAGCCAGCAAAGCTAACTCTCGCCGGTTTTGAAGACCGGAAGGGTCACCGGACCCCATGCGCTTCCGCATGTCGAAACAGTCTACAAGCAAAACCTGAATCTCACCATAGGGCATGGCGCAATCTCACCGCGCCTCTAGCAGTCTCGATGAATGGCTGCCAAAATTATCTACGCCTCACAATTCCCTTGCATCGGATAACCAGGATGGCCATACTGCGCCTCAAACACTAAGTGTGCGGTTTTGCAGGGCTCCTCGTGACCGATTCTGGCATGACAGTCCTGAAATGAAGGACCGCGCTAAGAGGAGCTCCGGGCCATGATTTCAGAATCGAATCCATTGCAAAGGTTTTTCCGCGAAATCGTCGAACGCAACTATGGAGGCTTAGGGATTCGCGATCTGGAAGTCCAGTCGTATGTGGCTGGCCTGCTGGCTGAATTCTGCGAATCGGGAAATATCAGCCGCATCCGCGGCGAAGACGGCCGGCCCCTGCTCGATCTGGGAGAGATGCTACGCCAGGCCGACCCGGTCTATGGTCCCGCCCCTTCCTTTGATCGCGAGCGCCAGGTACGCAAGCATATCGGCGACTATTCGCTTTTCTTTACCGGAATGTTTCCGGAAAGCATCAGCCGCCACCATTGGCGCCGGGCACACTCCGTGGACCTGCTCGATTTCATCCATGCAGGCAAGGAAAGCTATTTCATCGTTTCCAAGTTCGAACACTTCGAATATGCCAAAGTGGCCCCGCTGTTCCGGCAGATGTCGCAAGAATTCGAACGGCTGGTCTATGGCCTGAACCAGGTGAAGAACGAAATGCGGGAGCTGCAACACCCGATTGCGCTACGGACCGATGAGTTTCTGATGTAACAGATTTTAAATTTCAAATTTTTAAATTTCAAATTTAAAACCGCTTTCTTCTGGCCTCGTATTAAAATCCATCTCATGGCTGCAAAATCACTCCGTTTTGTTACGTTGTCCGGTGTTCCCATCGAAGTTGCCGAACTGAAGTGGCCGTTTCACCAATCCACCGCCGGCGCCGACTGGCTGGTGCTGCATGGCCGCGCCGACCTGTTGCAGAGCGCCGAGAACCTGCACTGCGAAGTGGCGGTGGGCCTGACGCAGACCATGAAGGAAGCTCTGGGCTCATTGGCGGAAGAACACGCCGAGGGCATGGCCGTCAATGCCATCCGCAAGACCATTGACAATGGGCAGTTGGCGTTCATGAAATCGGGCAAGGTGCAGCCGGTGCATGTCACCAGCCGCTTCTATAACTTCCGCGAAAAGCGGATCGAGTTCCCGGCCCAACCGGAGGCCGCAGTGCTGGAGATGCTCAAACGGCGGGTCTTCTGGCTGGGCAGCAGCGGGCCCGTGGGAATCGCCCATCCGTACGATTGCCAGTACGTGAATCTCTCCCGTGAAATGATGCTGGAGCTGGCGGGCAAACTGGCTTCCCAGGGCATGATTAAGCTGGAAGGCGACCAAGCTACAGCAACCGATACCCTGCGGAAGCAGGAAGTGGAAATCCGCGCAGCCATGCAGAAGGGCGTGGAGGCGGGGCTGGCGGCAACCAAGGTGACGGCATAGAGATTGCCAAAATTGCCATAATTGGTAATTGCCAAAATTGAAGAAGCCAGTCAGCCATAAGCATTCAGCACTCAGCACTCAGTCGGGAAAGTTTCGTGGCGGTTCGCCCTGAGAACGGCATTTGTCGTGAAAGGCTAATGGCTGACTGGCTTCTTTCAATTTTGGCAATTACCAATTTTGGCAATTTTGGCAATCTAATTATGTCAATCCTGCTTCAGGTCGACCGTCTGGCAATCTCCTTCCCCTCGCAGGCTGGCGCGGTGGCGGCGGTGCGCGATGTCAGCTTCAGCATTCCGGAGTCGGGCACGCTCGGACTGGTTGGGGAATCGGGTTCGGGAAAATCGGTGACTGCGCTGGCCATTCTGCGGCTGCTGCCACCCCAGGCCGAGGTGAGCGGTGAGGTGAAGTTTTGCAGCCCGGATGTGGGGTTGGTGTCTTTGGGCCTGATGCCGGAAGCGGAGATGCGCCGCCTGCGTGGGGCAAGCATCAGCATGATCTTCCAGGAGCCCATGACCGCCCTCAACCCGATGATGCGCGTGGGCGATCAAGTGGCCGAGGTGGTGCGGGCGCATCACAAGTCCAGCCGCCGGGAAGCGTGGCAGCGCGCTGCCGAAGCGCTGCGCGACGTTGCCATTCCCGAGCCGGAGCGGAGGGCGCGCGATTATCCTCATCAGCTTTCCGGCGGCCAGCGGCAGCGGGTGATGATTGCCATGGCGCTGGTGAACCGTCCGCAACTTCTGATCGCGGACGAGCCTACCACGGCGCTCGACGTTACCATTCAGGCACAGATTCTCGACCTGCTGCGCCAACTCCGTGAGCGGCACAAGCTGGCCATGCTGTTTATTTCCCATGATCTGGGTGTGGTTTCGAAGGTGGCGGACCACGTAGCGGTGATGTACGCGGGAGAGATCGTGGAAATGGGCGCCGTGGAAGCCATTTTCCGCTCCCCGGCCCATGCCTATACCCGCGGCCTGATGGGGGCCATTCCCACGTTGAATACCCCGCGCTCGGCGCCACTGGCGACGGTGGCGGCGCAGACCCCGCCATCGGCGCCCCAGCCACTGATCGAGGTTACTCCAGGACATTGGGCGCGCGTATCCCCATGAATCTCAGGCGGATGGTTTAAACTCTCAGGGGTCAATTGCCGTGCGGATTCTTGTAATTTCCGACATTCATGCAAACCTCGACGCACTGGAAGCCTGCCTCGAGGCCGCGCCCCCGTTCGACCAGGTTTTTAACCTGGGCGATATTGTCGGCTATGGCGCAAACCCGAATGAGGTGGTGGAGCGGTCGCGCGCCCTGGGCCACGTGTTTGTGCGCGGCAATCATGACAAGGCCTGCTCCGGGCTCACCAACCTTGCGGGCTTCAATCCCATTGCCGGCCTGGCCGCGCGCTGGACCCAGCAAATGCTGACCCCGGAAAACCAGGATTTTCTGCGCGCTCTGCCCCGAGGCCCGGTCTGGGCCATGGAGAACGTGAACTGCGTCCACGGCTCGGCGGATGATGAAGATGAATACGTTCTGCTGTCGCAGGACGCGCTGCCGCTTTTGCAGCGCTCCACCCGCCAAATTACCTTCTTCGGCCACAGCCACATCCAGTGCTCTTTTTTCATTGAGCGCCTGAGCCGGTTTCAGGGCGCGGTGCCTGCCTACCCTGACCGGACAGGAGAGCAGCAATTCGAATTCCGTCTCAAACCCGACGCCAGATACCTGATCAACCCCGGCTCGATTGGCCAGCCCCGCGATGGCGATCCCCGCGCCGCCTTCCTGCTCTATGATGCGGATGAAAGCCTGATTACCTTTTACCGCGTTCCCTATGACATCGCGGCGGCACAGAAGAAAATCCTGGCCGGTGGACTTCCTCCCCGGCTAGCGGAACGGCTGGCGGAGGGACGTTGAAACAGAACCCGTTATTCCCGGAAAGCAAGAACGCAAAAGCTGTCCCCACGGCGCACATCGATGGCGGGGCACGCGGCAATCCCGGCCCGGCAGCCTATGGCGTCGTGTTTCGCAATGCGGAAGGCCATGTGCTCGCCGAACTGAGCAAGTATCTGGGAGCGCAGACCAACAACTACGCCGAGTACTCCGGCCTGTTGGCCGCCCTCGAATACGGGCAGCAACAAGGCCTTACCGCCATGAAAGTGTTCAGCGATTCCGAACTGCTGGTGAAGCAGATCAAAGGACAATACAAAGTGAGCAGTCCGGGCCTGCGGCCGCTCTTCGACCAGGCGAAAAAAATGATTGGGCATTTTCAGCATTTTTCCATCCAACATGTGTTCCGCGAGCAGAACCGCGATGCCGACCGGCTGGTGAACAAAGTGCTGGATCAGCAACGGGGATAGACAGAAACCCATTCACCGCAAAGGACGCTAAGGACGCAAAGGAGAGGCAAAAAAACGAGATGATGTCATCCCGAAGTCCGTTAGGAGCGCGCGTTTTCTTCAGCGCGCGAGTAGGACTGAGGGACCTTGCGGTTTGCCTGAAGTTCAGGAGGTGGCGTCATGCGCCAGAATTTTTCCAGTGGGACGAAATGGGAGCCCATCGTGGGTTACTCCCGCGCCGTGCGCGTGGGCAACATCGTGCATGTCTCCGGCACCACGGCCACCGATGCCAATGGCAATCTTGTGGGCGTAGGCGACGCTTACGCGCAGGCGGTGCAGACGTTACGCAACATCGAATCTGCCCTCCAGCGCGCTGGCGCCAGCCTGAAGGATGTGGTGCGCACCAGAATGTACGTGACCAACATCGCCGGCGACTGGGAAAAGGTCGGCAAGGCCCACGGCGAGTTTTTTGGCGAGGTCCGTCCGGTGACGACCATGATTGAGGTTTCACGGTTGATTTCTCCGGAGATGCTGGTGGAAATCGAAGCTGAGGCAATCATCGCTGGTTGATCGATGAAAGGAAGCAAAACATGCTAAATGGAGATCAAATCAAGACGCTAGGGCTGATCGAAAATGATGTTGCAAGTAGCTATCGAGCAGCAAGCTACGATTTGACGATAGGGAAAATCATCGTCCCAGGAGAAGGGCGACCCAAGGAATACGATGAGTTTATCATTCCCCCGCAAGGTATGGTTGAAGTTATTTCAGCTGAACGGGTGAAACTCCCTGCGAATATCGCTGGCTACACAACACTTAGAAACGGGCTCAGCAGTAAAGGCATCCTGGCCATAAGTGTTGGAATCATTGACCCGTTATATCAAGGTCTGATGTCGAGTACCCTCATCAACTTTAGCAGATCCCCGGTCTCGCTAAGTACAGGGCTATTTTTTCTCAGAACCACCTTTCATGAGTATTCGCCGAAGAGGGACTTGGCACCACCCAAACTTATTTCCGATGCCGATTACAGATCGGAAAGGTGCCGCAAAGTGGAAGATCGATTTTCTGAAACCTTCCTTGATTTAAAGAACACTGTGGCAGCCGTGACACCAGGTATTCTTGAAGAAGTTTTTGAAAGATGGAAAAAGAGACTTTTCGTTTGGATGCCAGTAATCGCTCTCTCTTTAGCCGTAACGGCTTTGCTTGTCAATTCCGGGTCAGCCTTTATCAGCGGCATTGGCTCTCACCGTGATCAAATCAAAGCCGAGTTGCGGAAAGAAATTCAACAAGACGACTATTTACAAATCAAAAGGGAACTGGACGACCTGCGGCAACAGTTGGAAAACAAGATAGACAGGACACAACCTGCAATCCCGTCGTCCAAACATTGACTGGATTCGGGACAAGGCAAGTGTAAAGCAAGCCGGAGAAATAGCGTGCTTGAACACCAGGATTATCTCGAAGTAGCCGAACAGGCGAGCAAGAAGTCGAATTGCGTGAGCCGCCAGGTAGGCTGCGTAATCGTCAGGGATTTTTCAGTGATATCCACTGGCTGGAACGGCGTAGCGTTTCTGCCCGAAACAAACTGCGTTGATGCTGGGTGTCCCCGTTGCAAGATGCCAAACAGAGTTACAGGTATTGGCTACGACCGGTGCATCTGCATTCATGCGGAACAGTTTGCCATTGCGAAAGCAGCGAAGGATGGCGTCTCGCTTGATGGGGCGACCCTTTACGCTACGCTTCGGCCATGCATTACCTGCTTGGCGAATACACTTGCTGCCGGAATTGTACGGGTCGTATATTCAGCCGATTGGGTGTACGAAGATGCGGAGCTCGAATGTGCGCATAAACGCTTGCGGGCACAATTCGTTGAATTCATACGGGATGATGTCGTGGTTCCGCGCTCGTAGCCCAGTCAGTGGTTCTGTGCCGGAGCGCTCTAAGGGCAGAGTTTGCATCATCTACAGCAAACGAGTATTTATATTGATCTTGCCGAACGGAGGACTACCCCAATGACAACCCGTCTACTCACATTGCTTCTAACCCTGGGATTGCTGGTTTCCGTGGCCAATGCACAAAAGAACGCTGCCGCCGCCCCGGAAAAGACCATCGCCATCCGCGCTGCTACCCTGATTGACGGCGTTTCCCTCCAGCCTCGCCATAATGTTCTGGTCGTTGTCCGGGGCAACCGGATCGTGAGCGTGAGTGAAGGTGGCGCTCCACCGGCCGATGCCACCGTCATCAGCTTTGGCCCGAACGTAACGGTGCTGCCTGGATTGATCGACACTCACACTCACCTCTTTCTGCAGGGCGAAGCTCCGGAAGAGGGCGGCTACGACATTCAGCTTTTGCGGCATCCGGCATCGTATCGCGCGGCCCGGGCCACGGTTTCGGCGCGCCGTTGTCTCGAACAGGGTTTCACCACCATTCGCGACGTTGAAACCGAAGGCGCCGGCTACGGGGACATCGGCATCAAGGAAGCCGTGAACGGCGGCTTTATTCCCGGCCCGCGCATCTTCGCTTCCACCCGCGCCATCTCCGTGACCGGCGGGTATCCTCTTGAAGGCTACAACCCCGATATCGTGGTGCCCAAGGGCGCACAACTGGGCGATGGCCCGGTGCAGTTGCGCCGCATCACCCGTGAGCAGCTTGAGAACGGCGCCGACTGGATCAAGGTCTATATGACCCATCGCTCCTGGGTCGATAAGCAAGGCCATCTGGTCTCGCAGCCTACACTGACCGTCGAAGAACTGAAAGCCGTGGTCGACGAAGCCCACGGACAGCAGCACAAGGTCGCCTGCCACGCCTACGGAGGCATTGGCCTGCACCGCGCGCTCGATGGTGGCTGCGATTCCATTGAACACGGCCTTGATCTTGACAGCGCCGCCATCACCCAGATGCTGGAGCAAGGCACATGGTATGTGCCTACGCTGGGTGTTTACTACACCGACTGGTCCCCGGAAAATACGCCCGATGGCCAACGTGACCGCGCCCGCGCCGCAGCCCACGAAGTATCTTTCAAAAACGCCATGAAGGCCGGCTTGAAAATCGCGTTCGGCACCGATATGGGCGGCATTCCCTGGACCGAGCCCATCGCCGAAGAATTCAGCTTGATGGTGAAATTCGGCATGGCACCCATGGACGCCATCAAGTCCGCCACTTCCAGGGCTGCTGACCTGCTGGATAGAAAGGGCGAACTGGGCATGATTGCCCCCGGCGCTCTCGCCGACATCGTGGCCACCCAGAGCGATCCTCTGGCCCATATTGAGGCGCTCAAGAATGTGACCTTCGTGATGAAAGATGGGAAGGTGTTCAAGCAGTAGTCCACCGCAAAGGACGCCAAGGGCGCGAAGGAAGCAAAAAATGAACCAGAAAATCTGTAACGATTAGCAATCAAGGAGGATAGAACATGGCATCTTCAAAAGGCGGACCATCTCACGCCATGGCGTTGGCCCGCATCGCCATCGGCGTCATGTTTCTCTTCTTTGCTCAATACAAGATCTTCCACACGGAATTCGCCCATGGCGGCTATGCAAAATACGTTGGCAGCTACGTGAACGAATCGGCCGTCGGATTCTACAAGCCATTCCTGCGGCTCACGCTGCAGCACCAGGTGCTGAGCGGCTATGCCGTAGGCGTGGCGGAACTTTTGATCGGCCTGTCGATGGTGGCGGGCTTCGCGGTGCGGCCGTTTTCATTGCTGGGCGCGCTCTTCATGCTCAACCTCACGCTATGCACCTGGTGGCGGGTGCCGCACGGCGCGGACTACTGGAAGTTTCTGGGCAATGAGCTCGATAATATACCGCTGATGTTGCTGTTCATTGTGTTCTTCGTCCACCGCGCAGGACAGACTCTGGGGTTCGATAAATGACTTCCCGTGCGTGATGCTAAAATTCATTCTTACGATCATGACCAGCGGAGGCCTGAATGACAGCGTTGCAAGTGGGGGACCTCGCCCCCGATTTTGAACTGCCGGCCGTCACCGGCAAGCACAAGCACAAGATCAAGCTGAGCGACTATCTGGGCAAGCAAAACGTCGTTGTGGCCTTTTACCCGCTGGACTGGAGCCCGACTTGAAGCCGGGAAATGTCGGCATATAGCAGTGATCTGCCTAAATTTGCCGAACAGAATGCCCAGGTCCTGGGCATCAGCAATGATTCAATCTACTGTCACCTTTCCTGGCAGGAAAAAGGCATCGGTTACCAGGAATATCCGCTGGCCAGTGACTACTGGCCGCACGGCAGTGTCGCGTTAAAGTATGGCGTGCTGCGTGAAGGCGATCCGCTGCCCGGAATCTGCGAGCGCGCCGTCTTCATCGTCGATAAACAGGGAAAGATCGTCTTCATTCGCATCTACGAAATAGGCCAGGAACCCGACAACGAAGAATGCTTGCAAGTGCTGCGCGGCCTGCCGAAGTAAGCGAATTCGCCTCTGATTGCGCTAGCTGGTTTTCTTCTTCGCCGCCGTCTTTCCGGCAGGGCGCTTTACCGGCGCGGGCGCGGCGCTGGCCCCTGATTTCTTCTGCATATCTTCGATGATCTGCGCAAGCTGGGTCCGGTCGGTGACTTCCACAAACGGCGTGGACGACCCGCCACCGCTGCCAACGACAAAAATCGTGGGGGTATGGTCCAGGTTGATGCGTACTCCCAGATCGTAGTCCGCTTTCACCTTGGCCTTCAGCTTACCTTCCGGATCGACCACGAACGGCAATGGCACTTTGTTGTCGTCGGCAAATCTCTGTACAAACTGGTGCAGGTTCTTGGCCGTGATATTGACCTGGCTCTTAAAGATGTATCCGCGGAAGTCATCGCCCAGCTTCTGCGACTTGGTGTCGAAGTAGCGGGCAAACACGGCCGCATCAAACGACCAGAAATGCTTGGGCAGTGGGAAATCGTGCAGCAACACAGGAATCTTATGGGCGGTGGCCGCGTCCCATACGACCGGGTAGGCACGTGCGCAGTCCGGACACTCCAGGTCCTCAAACATCACAATGGCTACTTTGATGCCCGGTGGCGGTTTCAGCGAAGAGCCATCGGCGGCCAGCGCCGAGACGGAATACAGAAAAGCGAAAAGTGCGATCAGAAATTTAAGCTGCGATTTCATGGCAACTCCAGGATGCGAATAACAACCGGCTGCTGTAGTAGATGTTAAGCCATCGGGCCTGGAAATTGGTAGACTCTCCTACTGGAGCACTCTGGGGCCGGAAGCGGCCTTAAATTTCGCCGGTGCCCGCCGGGCCTTTGCCGATGCCTGAAACCGTTCTGGAAACGCACGCTCTGCGCCGCGCCTTTGGCGAACTCACCGCTGTAGATGATCTGCACCTGGTGGTCGAGCGCCGGCAATTCTACGGATTCCTGGGGCCCAATGGGGCCGGCAAATCCACCACCATCAAGATGCTGACCGGGCTGTTGCGGCCCACGAGCGGCGAAATCCGCATCCTAGGGCGCGACCTGGAAAAAGACAGCGTCGAGGTAAAGCGGCGCATCGGCGTAGTGCCGGAGGGTCTGGCGCTGTTTGAACGCCTCACCGGGGCCCAGCTTCTCACCTTTTCCGGACGCATGTACGGCCTCGACCGCGCCACAGCGGCGCAGCGCACCACCGAACTGTTGGAGTTCATGGACCTGGCTGATTCCTCTGACAAGCTGGTGGCCGACTATTCCCACGGCATGAAAAAGAAGACGGCCCTGGCCGCCGCCGTGATCCACGGCCCGGAAATTCTGTTTCTCGATGAGCCCTTCGAAGGCGTGGACGCCATCGCTGCCACTACCCTGAAGCGGCTGCTGCAGCGTTTCATCAGCCGCGGCGGCACGGTCTTCCTGACTTCCCACGTGCTCGAAGTAGTGGAGCGGCTATGCACGCACATCGGCATCATTCAGAACGGGAAGCTGGTGGCCGGCGGCTCGCTTGATGAGCTGCGCACCGGCGTGAAGGTCGCCGGACACGACCATTCACCGCTCACCCTGGAAGAGATCTTTCTGCAGGTCGTGGGTGGCGCCCGCCAGCCGGAAGAGGTGCTCTCCTGGCTCTGAGCGGCGAATCCGGCCCTTTGCTCCTGCTGCTGCGGGTGCGCTGGCAGCTCTTCTTAAACTCGCTGCGCAAGCGGAACCGGCGTATTGAACTACTGGTGCAATCCGCCGGCATGCTCTTCGCCGCGATCTTCGTGCTGGGCATCGGCGCCGGTTTCTTCGCCGGCGCGCTGGCATCCATACGGATGTCCCAGATCTGGCTTCTCGGCATACTGTTGTGGGTGGTATTCCTGATGTGGCAGCTCGCGCCCATCCTGTTTGAAGGCTATTCGCCGGGCATCAACTTCCGGGAGATTGCGCGCTATCCGGTATCTTTTCGCCTCTACGTTGTGCTCAACTGCGCCTACGGCTTATCGGACCCGGCGGCCATTGCCTGCTTGTTCTGGATGTTGTGCCTATGGCTGGCGGTGCTGTTTGAGAGGCCCGCATGGTCATTGCCGGCTGCCGGGATTCTTCTGGCCTTCGCGGCCTTTAACGTCTTCTGCAATCGCCTGCTGATCGGCCTGCTGGAACGGTTCCAGAGCACGCGTAAGGGCCGTGAACGCATGGCCGTAATCCTGCTGGTGCTGATGGTGACTCCTCAGCTCATTAATATGACCGTCATCAACTGGGACCGGATGAGCGGCGCGGTGGCTCCGGCTAAATCAATCCTTTACGGCGTGGCCGCGTTGAACCGCCTGTCGCCGCCGGGCGCGGCGCTGGCTGCTATCTCCGGCGATGGCGGCGAAAGGCTGACCGCCACGCTCTGTCTGCTCGGATACATGGGCGTGGCCGCCCTGTTGTTGCGCCGCCAGGCGCGAGCCGTGTATCTGGGCGAGATCTACTCCGATAGTTTCCGCGTGCGTCATGAATTGAAGGTCGAACCCGGATGGAGGGTCCCCGGCCTCGATGAAATTACCAGTGCAATAATCGAAAAGGAATTCCGCTATCTGCGGCAGAACGCCCGCCTGCTGGTGCAACTGGTATATCCTCTGGTAATTTTTGCGTTGCTGTTTTCGAGCCGCGGCGCCACACGCCGGGCCTTCCCCTTCGCCGGACAGGGCTCCACCGCCATGCTGGGTATGATGGCCGGCTTCCTGATGCTCAGTGTTGCCAACATGGCCTACAATGTTTTCGGGCTCGACCGCGAAGGTTTCGGACGCTGGTTGCTGGCCCCGGTAAAGTTGCAGAACATCATGTTGGCCAAGAACCTGACCCACGCCATTCTGTTTATAACCATGTATACCGTGGTTGCCGGTGTGATGCTGGTCTTTAACCACGTCCCCCTGCTGCAGTTTGCGGGAATCACAGTCTCGTTCATCACCGTGCTGGTGATTCAATTGGGAATCGGCAACCTGTTCTCGGCCTGGTGGCCCAAGAAAGTCGATCTAAGCCAGATGAGCTCCCGCACCGTCTCCAACGCCGCCGGATACGCATCTCTGCTGGTCATCGCGCCGGTGGGCATTCTGGCTGGCCTAATCACGCTGGCCTCTCGTTATCTGGGCTGGACCTGGCTGCCCCTGGTGGCCGGCCTGGTCCTTCTCGCCGGAGCCATCAAACTCTATTTCTATTCGCTCAACCGGGCCGCCAATTATATTCACGACCATATTGAAGAGATTGAGCAGACGCTAGCCAAGTGACAGAAAAAATGACGCATGGCAAAATGATTTCCAACCTAAGACCGAATCTTCGCTGACAACGAGTCATCCCGAGTGCCGTCAGGAGCGCGCGCTTTCTTCAGCGCGCGAGTAGGCGCGAGGGACCTTGCGTTTTAGCGTTGCTCTAACAGTGTGAACACGCCAAATCAAGTGGCAGGTCTGCGATATCCTTCAGCCGATTCCCACTCACCATTATTTTCATCAGATGTAATGAATCGTCAATCTTCAGGGATTTGACAGCTTTCATCAATTCCGGGAGCGCAAAGTGATATACACGGTCAATATCGCCAGTGCCCAACGCCAAAATAGCCAGGCTACTCGGCAAGGGTTCCGCCGTAACCACGGCTATATGCCGTACTCGACTCTTTCGAATCAAGTTCAGTGCTTCAGACCTGGCAGTCTCGGTGTCGCCGCGTCGAAGAGTCCACTTACATGAAATAGCGCACTGCAAAAGCGGCGGTTTGCCATTTTGTCTTCTGAGTGCTGATCTTTGCGCCGTCCTGTCATTAACAAGGATTTGCCTGGCATTGGGCACCTCATCAGGGTCCGGTGACTTCACGACCAACACATCGGGAGTAATGACATAATCGGAGCCCAATAGGATGGCAAGTTCACTAGATTTCTTGATGAATTGAGGAAGGTTGATAAGATTCTGGTACTGCTTAGAAAACATGATGGCGTTTGTGGCCAGATTGAACTTCTCGGGATGTAGGGTTCTTAAAGTCGAGAAGGCTTCCTCGATGAATGATCGGGTAATCTGCTCAAATCTGCAACAGGAGACTTCAGCAGCATGCTTACCGCTAGCCTTCGCTCGCGATTGGATCTGATCAAAAATTGCCTGAGCGATAGCAATACTGGTAACGCTGTCCCCATCCGCGTTGGAAGGGAACGTCTTGGATTTACAGGCATCGGCATTTTCGCGGCTTGTTAGGCACAGGACACCGCTCTTCAGGAGAGCGGCATGTAAGCTCCTTCTTGCTGTGAGTAACATGGAGGCTTTATCGCTCATTGCTGATCTCCGGCCAGCGTTGCAACAAGCGGCTGTTACCACTCTTCATGTCCATATGCTCGGCGCGTATTGTGAACCCCGTTTCGAGCACTAGGCGCAACTCCGTCTGGTCCGCAAAACGGACAGCGATCGAATGGTGTTCTGCGGAGGTGTTCAGCTCAATCTCGTCGACCGTCCGGCCCTTCATTTTCGGGAACGAGACCCGCTTTCCGCCAAACTCGTTGAGGACTTGACCTCGGGGGCGGGTAGCGGACAATTTCCCTTGGATACGCTTTTTCAGGCTGGTCTCCTGTTTGAATTTGTTCAATATATTGAACAACATTTCTGCTAAATCTGCAACTTGCAAATAAATGCAGCAAAGACGGTCCAACGAAAGCTCACCGAAGCGCAAGGTGAATCAACACACCGCGCTTTTGCAAGGAGGCTGGGCATTTCAATTGGGTCGCTCGCGCGCCTGCGAAATTCGCCGCAAAACGTTACGCTTTACACGATTGAAAAGATTTGTCGGGCATTGGGTATTACCCCATCACAATTCTTGGATGACGACGACACTCGGCACCGTAAGAAGTAGACACCAAGTTAGTAGCATAAAATCAAGGCTTACCGCCAATGGTTTTTTGGCCCATTAACTTGTGAGCCATTCTTGCGCATCCAATGGGCGGGCGAAGATACTGGCACTGTGTTCTATGGAGATCGAACGAAGAGTGTCCAGTCGGGTAAATCACCGGAGTGACATCTTCGAAGTTATTCTGGCTGCGTTGCCCTAAGCTGTCAGGCTAAATCTTAGCCTGCCCGTTGGATCACTTTTGCTTGCTGTCGCCCGAGCCTTCCGGCAGTGGGCGATCATGAGGTGAGGTTTCTGGCAAGGCTCTTTCACTCTGCCGTTGAAGCGTGTCGAAGACCGGCTGCAGGACCGGAACCACGCTTGTAAAAGGATTTACGGTAGCGCGTGATAGGTCCACGTGCTTCAATACTTCGATCAATCCAACCTTGTCCTTTCCGATCACGCTGGCCAGCCCCTGGAGCGCGATCACCTGTGCATCCGTCAAGGCGCGGGCTTCGATCGGCTGCAGAAACGCCACGCGTACTGATTCCAGTTTCTCTTGATACACGCGTGGCAGAACGAGTTCCTGGACCTCAAGCCTCTCGATCTCGATTCCGTAGCGCAGCGTCTTCTCGTTTAGTTTGCTCTGCGCCGTGCCCAGCTGTTGGGAGAAGTTTGGCAGCGCATCTTGGGGGAGCAGTTCTTCCTCCGGCCCACGCTGGACCTGCAGATATTTTTGAACATAAGGAGAAATCAGTTTCTCCGCAGGCAATTGGTTGACCTCTTCACGCAGTGTGCCTGCTGCAAGCTTCTTGATCCAGATTTCCGCCGCTTCCGAAAGGTCCTCACTGTGATGCTCACTACCCTCGTGATAATCGGAGGAGATCGCCGACACGTAGATTCCCGCGTTTGCAATCCTCCACCAGATTCCCAAGGCAAGGTTCACGGCGAGTCCATCACTGGTGAGAATAGGGTCGCTTGTCCAAGTGGAAAATCGTGTCTTGTATGAAATCCTTCCTTTAAACTCCTGACCTTTCCAGGCCGAGATCGTCAGATATCCACCCACCGAATCCATCATAGGAACTAGGCGCTTGTGTTGTAGCAAGACCACAGTTTCGCCAGGCTCCCATAGAACCCATTCAGCATTGCCGAACCAGAAAGGAGACCTTTTCGCCCCAGTTCGGAATGCCCTGTACTTGGCACGCGCTCGATCACTCCAGATCCATACCACTATCAGGATAATGAACACTACAAGTACTTCAAGCCCATAGTCGGCCATTTTCTTGCTTTGCTCCTTCTCCCGCTGACGAGCCAGTTGGTCACGCTTTTGGGCGGCGGTGGCGGCGCGCTCTTCCAGCGATCTTCGCAGAATGTAAGCATAATCCAAGCCGCGCTCTTTGTCGGTTCCTCTCAAGATATCGGCAAGTTGCCCAGCCTCCTCGTATCGCAGGAGCTGTGCATTGACATCAATGAAGCCTTTGGTGCCCTGATCAAGGTTAGAATTTCGAACCAGAGCGAGGAGATCGGGATAATCTTTCCCGATGTCACGATCCTCAAAATGAGACATTTCGGGATTATAGAAACTTCTTGCCTCGGCCTCGTAGATGACACCTACTTGTGTAGCCAGACCGGCTTCTAGGGCCTTATCTTGCTCCCCCGCTAGTTGCCGCCATCGCTCCGCCGCCCGCCGAACGTGCGACGTCTTTAGCTTTTCGATCTCACTCAGTCGTGCTGTGTCGGAAAGCGCCATGTTTCGCTCACAGGCCGCGATGCTCTGTCGGAGCAGAGTTCTCCGAGCGGTGAACACCTCGGTCGCAGCGACGTAAGCCGCCCAATCCTCGGGGGTACCGTTGTGTGCTGCGAGTTCCTCTGCCTTCTTCACATTCGCAAGGGGCGCGCTGTCCACGAATGCCTGGCTATCCCGACCCATTCGCTCCCACTGATGTCGGAGAAATAGACACTTTGGATTTTTAGGAGCAGTGCGTTTCTGAGATGGTCGAGGACTAGGCTGCTGCGACCACTCTGGCGAGAGGGGACACAGTAGTAACATCGTATACGCCGTGAGGGTAACGGCGGTTCCCTTAAAATGAACTGGCATACTATTTCAGGAGACAGGCATCATCGTCTTCCAACGATTTGCCATTGTCAAGTAGATTCTTCGTGAGCTGATTCTTAGCGACCGACGCACACTTGGTTCCAGTGAAGGCCGGTGGCCCCGACATTTCTTTGACACAGGATGGCCAAAAGCAACCGCCCTGTTTTTAATCTAAGAAGGTTCATGATTTGTGATGTACTACATCCGATGGGAGCGCTCCGCTTACTCGCCAAGTGCTAGAATTTGCGTGAGTTCAACTGGGGGCCTATGGCGGTCGAATTCCTCCTTAACGGTGAGCGTGTGCGTGTGGAAGGCGAGTTACATTCCACGCTGCTGGAATTCCTGCGCGCCCGAGGCCTGACTGGTAGCAAAGAAGGGTGTGCTGAAGGGGAATGTGGCGCCTGTGCGGTGGTGATGGTCCGTGAGCGGCTCGGTGATTACGGCCAGAACGGTTCCGGCGTTGGCAGCGCTTACTGCCCGATCAATAGCTGCCTGGTGCTGTTGCCCGTGGTGGCCGGGCAGGAGATCTACACCGTGGAAGCGCTGGCCCGTAACGGCGAACTCGCCGGGGTGCAGCAGGCCATGGTCGAGCACGGCGGCTCGCAATGCGGGTACTGCACACCCGGCTTCGTGATGAGCCTGTTCGCCGAGCATTACCGTCCGGGACGCACCGGCCCCTGTGATCCTCACGCCATGGCCGGCAACCTGTGCCGCTGCACCGGATATCGCCCGATACGAGATGCGGCGCTCTCGCTGGGCCCTGCGCCCGGCGACGACTTTCGTCGCCGTCTCTCGCGGCCTGCGCCCGTGGTCTCTCCCGTTTCTCTGCGTTCGGACAAAATGATTTTCCACCGGCCCGGCTCGGTCGGGGAATGCCTGAAGTTATTGGCCGATGATCGCAACGCCCGGCTGGTCGCCGGAGCCACCGATCTGGCCGTAGAAGCCAACCTGCGCGGCCAACGCTCTCCCCATCTGGTAAGCGTGGAAGCGATCAACGAGCTGCGCACTTTTCACGAGACTGAAAGCGAAGTAGAGCTGGGCGCGGCGCTCGCGCTGAGCGAGATTGAGGCACATTGGAAGAACGCTCCGCCAGTGCTCAGCGAATGGATTTCTTTGTTCGCTTCTCCGCTGATTCGCAACCGGGCCACGCTGGGCGGCAATCTAGCCACGGCCTCGCCTATCGGCGATGCCGCACCGCTGCTGCTGGCGCTCGACGCCCAGGTACGCATTGCCGGAGCTCAAGGCGCGCGCACGGTGCCTCTATCGGAATTCTTCCACGGCTATCGGCAGACGGCGCTGGCGGCCGGCGAGATCCTGGTTTCGATTCACTTACCGAAGCCATTTCCGCGCCAGGTGAGTTTCTTCAAGGTGGCCAAGCGCCTCATCGATGATATCAGTACGGTAGCCGCCGCATTCGCCCTCGACCTCGACGCGGAAGGCCGGGTTGCGAGAACACGGCTGGCATTCGGCGGCATGGCGGCAGTTCCCTTGCGGGCAACGGAAGCCGAAGACGCGCTGACCGGGCTAGCATGGGACGAGACATCCCTGCATCGCGCCCAGGAAATTCTCCGGAGGACGCTGCAACCCATCAGCGATCATCGCGGCTCAGCCGCCTACCGCCTGGCCCTGGCGCAGACGCTGCTGGAAAAATTCTATTACGAACAGCATGCAGGGGCGATGGCGTGAACAACTTGAAGATCGTAGGCCAGCCCGTTCCCCACGAAAGCGCGCGCGGCCACGTCACCGGCGAAGCGCTCTATGCCGATGACATGCTCGGCCGCTTTCCCCGGCTGCTTCATGCATGGCCGGTCCTGGCGCCTCACGCTCACGCACGGCTTCTGCGTCTTGATGTTTCAGGGGCACTCGCCGAACCGGGTGTGTATACCACGCTCACGTCAGCGGATGTTCCCGGCGAAGGCGATACGGGCGTGGCCCGCCGCGATGAGCCGCTCTTCCCCACGGAAATAACCTTTCACCAACAGCCGGTAGCCTGGGTGCTGGGTGAGACGCAAGAAGCCGCTCGCCTGGGCGCAGCACGTGTGCAGGCTAAGTATGAGCCTCTGCCCGCCATCGTCACCATCGAAGAGGCCATCGCCGCCGACAGCTTTCATTCCGACCCGGTGCGCATAGTGCGCGGTGATGCGGAAGGCGCTCTGCGAGGCAACCCGCACCGCCTTGAGGGAGAACTTGCCATTGGCGGCCAGGAACATTTCTACCTTGAGACACAGTGTTCTCTGGCGTGGCTGGATGAATCCGGCGGCCTGATGGTTGAGTCTTCGACCCAGCATCCCAGCGAAACGCAGGAAGTTGTGGCGCGTGTGCTCGGCCTGGCGCGTCACCAGGTCACGGTGCAATGTCTCCGGATGGGCGGCGCTTTTGGCGGCAAGGAAGTGCAGGCCAATCCTTACGCGGCAGTCGCCGCATTAGGCGCGTGGAAGACCCGGAGGCCGGTGCGTGTGCGTTTGAACCGTCTCCTCGATATGGTTCTGACCGGCAAGCGCCATCCTTTCCTGGCACGCTTTGCAGCCGGCTTCGATCACGATGGCCGCATCCAGGCCCTGAAGCTCGCACTCTATTCCGATGGCGGATGGAGCCTCGATCTCTCAGGGCCGGTGCTCGCCCGCGCCTTGTTCCACTGCGACAACGCCTACTTCATTCCGGCCCTGGAAGCCACCGGATTGATCTGCAAGACGCATAAAACTTCGCAGACAGCGTTTCGCGGCTTCGGCGGCCCCCAGGGCATGCTGGTAATCGAAGACGTTCTTGATCGTGTGGCGCGCACGCTGGGAATTCCACCGGACGTAGTGCGGGAGCGCAACTTCTACCGCGAAGGCCAGTCCACGCACTACGGCCAGCCGGTGAAAGACGCTGACCGCATTTCCAGAATATGGAAAGAGCTCAAGGCGAGCAGCGACTTCGCGGCCCGGCGCCAGCGATTGGAACGCTACAACGCGGAGCATCCGCACCGCAAACGGGGACTAGCGATCACGCCGGCCAAGTTCGGCATTTCTTTCACAGCCACCATGTTCAACCAGGCGGGTGCTCTGGTCCTGATTTATAAAGACGGCAGCGTGCAATTGAATCACGGCGGCGCCGAGATGGGCCAGGGATTGCACACGAAGATACGGCAGATCTCCGCCGAAGGCCTGGGTGTGGACGAAAGCGCCATTCGCATCATGCCGACCAGCACCGGCAAGGTCCCTAACACTTCCGCCACCGCCGCCTCAGCAGGCAGCGACCTGAATGGCGCGGCGGTTCTCGACGCCTGTGCGCAACTTAAAGCCCGACTGGCCCCGGTGGCAGCCGAGTTGCTGAGCGCCCATGCGGCTGAGGTGAGCTTCCGCGCAGGCGTGGTCTCCGCCGGCGGCCGGGACGTGCCCTTCGCCCGCGTGATTGAAGCCGCCTACCAGCAGCGCATCCCGCTCTTTGCCTCGGGCTACTATCGAACTCCAGAAATCCATTACGATCCGAAGACCTTGCAAGGCCATCCGTTCTACTACTATGCCTATGGCGCGGCGGTGAGCGAAGTCGAAATCGACGGATTCACCGGCGAATACCGTGTGCTGCGCGCCGATCTTTTGCAGGATGCAGGTAACTCCCTCTCGCCCCTGGTCGATCGCGGACAGGTGGAAGGCGGATTCGTGCAAGGCCTGGGCTGGCTCACTCTCGAAGAGCTGGTCTGGAATGCTGAAGGCCGCCTGCTGACGAATGGCGCTTCCACCTACAAGCTACCCTCGTGGGCAGAGCTACCGGAAGAATTCCGCGTCGCCTTTCTGGAGCGCGCCGCCGAGCCGGGCGTGGTCTTCGGCAGCAAGGCAACCGGCGAGCCTCCGCTGATGCTGGCCATCTCAGTGCGTGAAGCGCTGCGCGATGCCATTGCCGCCTTCGGTCCCGGCGGCATAATCACCCTAGACAGCCCGGCCACGCCGGAACGGGTCTTCTGGGCCGTGACCCAGGCGCGCGATTCACGCACGCAACCATCAAAGAGCACGGCTTCGGAACTTGCGGGAAAAAGTTGACGGTTCTCCCAAGCAATCAGACCAACTGTCAAAGAGCACGGCTTCAGAGGCTGCAGAAAAAACTGTTTGAACAACTGTAGAACAGCACGGCTTCAGCCGTGCGTAGAGACGGCAAGATGAGATCGGCTTTAGCCGCGGTTTAGCTCGTGGAGTCAACCCATGACCATCGCTGAAATCAACTCGCTTTCACACGAACGCTTCGTGGCCGCGCTGGGCTGGGTCTTTGAACATTCACCCTGGGTCGCGGAGCGGGCCTGGGCACGTCGGCCATTCCCCGATCTCGACCGCCTTCATGCGGTCATGGCGGAAGAAGTGGATCGCGCCTCCCGTGATGAGCAATTGGTGCTGCTGCGCGAACATCCTGACTTGGGCACGCGCGCCCGTATCAGTCCGGCATCAGCCGGCGAGCAATCGGGGGCCGGCCTGGACTCCCTGGCGCCGGAAGAGTACGAGCGGCTACAGCAGCTCAACGCGGCTTACCGGAAGAAATTCGGGTTCCCATTCCTTTACGCCGTGAAAGGAAGTACCAGATACGATATTCTGCAGGCGCTGGAGCAACGCCTGGGGGCCGCGCCCGAAGCAGAATTCCGGCAGGCACTCGGTCAGGTGTATAGAATTGCGATGTTCAGATTGCGGGACACAATCGAAAACCAAAACCTTTGAAACACAGAGGAAGCAGAGGTTTTTGGGGTTGTAACGTAGGTCCAAGCATCATCGCAGACCGCGGAGGATATCCTGATGGATCGTAGTACAGAAGAACAGCAAAGTAGGAATGGAACAATTGGAATTTTAAATTTCAAATTCTAGATTGCAAATCTTGTGTCACCTCTGCTTCCTCTGCTCCTCTGTGTTTCAAAGGTTTTCGCCGCCTCACGACGCACCAGGAGGAACATTGCACGAATTCGCCAGCGGATGGAAAAAAAACTATTACGGCAAGGGCGATGTTACCGTCTACCGGCTGCAGCGTGATGGCCAAGCTCCGCCGGGGCAGAGTCCGTTTTTCGGCGCCCGTGTATTGATGCTGTTGTATGGCGAGGCCTTCTGGCCAACCTATGTGAGCGGAGACAACACCAACCTGGTGGCCACCGACTCCATGAAGAATTTCATCCAGCGCGAGACGCTCAATTTCACCGGCGGCGATCTTGAAGCATACTGCGTTTTTCTGGCGGAAAAATTCCTGCGCAGCTATCCCCAGGCCGAAGGCCTGCAGCTATCGGTCACTGAAGTCCCCTATGGCAATATTCCCGGCGGGCGAATGGCGTTTGCGCCTGGGGGGCCGGAATGCGCCGCCGCCCGCCTGGAGCTGCGCCGCAACGGTGCGGAGTTCGAGACGATGGAAGCCTGCTCCGGCATTCGCGGGTTCAGGCTGTTGCGCCTGGGCGGCAGCGCCTTCCATGGCTTTGTGCGCGACCAGTACACCACGTTGCCCGATATTACCAACCGGCCTTTGCACATGTGGCTTGACCTCGAGTGGTCCTATACTTCCTCCACAGCCGCGTTGAGCAACGGGAAAATCACGGCGCAAGCTCGGCGTATAGTGCATGAAGTATTTGAGGGCTTTGAATCCGGCAGTATCCAGCAGGTGATTTATCAGATCGGCGAGCGGATGCTGGCTGAGATTCCCGCGATCGTTGAGATTCATCTGGAAGCCAACAATCGCACCTGGGACACGGTCATGGAAGCGGACGAGCAGCGCGGCATTTACACGGAAGCCCGCCCCGCTTACGGCTGCCTGGGTCTTAGAATGAAAAGATAGGAATGAAAAGATAGGGAATGAAAAGATAAAAAACAATGGGCCGTCTCTCCACCCACGTACTCGATACTGCCCACGGCAAACCGGTGGCCGGCATGGCCATCCGTCTCTATTCATGCCGCGACGAGGAGCGCCTCTTGTTGAAGTCCACGGTCACCAATCACGACGGGCGCACCGATGAAGCTCTGCTCGGGGACAACCAACTGGCAGCCGGAATCTACGAACTGGTCTTCAGCGCCGGTGAGTACTTCCGCGCCCAGCATGAAGACCTGGGCACACCGGCTTTTCTGGAGAAGGTGGTGGTGCGCTTCGGTGTTTCCGATACATCGTGTAACTATCACGTCCCGCTGCTGCTCTCTCCCTATGGCTACTCCACATATCGGGGATCATAAGTGGAGACGCCCGCACAAGCAGTAATCGGCCTGTGCCGCCGTCTGGCTGAATTCACCGAAGAGCCGGGTCACATTACCCGTACGTTTCTCTCCGCACCCATGCGTGAGGTTCATCGCGAGCTGCGCGGACGCATGGAAGAACTAGGCATGACAGTGACCGTGGATGCAGCGGGCAACCTGCGCGGTCTCTATCCCGCGGCACAATCCGGCGCACCCCGGCTGCTCATCGCTTCTCATCTCGACAGCGTTCCCCACGCTGGGGCCTTTGACGGCGTGCTGGGTGTAGTCATGGGCGTGGCCCTGGTCGATGCCCTGGCCGGAAGGCGGATGCGCTTTGCCATCGAGGTAGTGGGATTTTCTGAAGAAGAAGGCGTGCGCTTCGGTGTGCCATTTATCGGAAGCCGCGCACTCGTCGGCGATCTGGGCGGCGTTGGGGGTGATTATAGTGCCGCCCTGCTCGAGCGGCGCGATGCTCAAGGGCAAACCGTCGCCGATGCCATTCGCAGCTTCGGTCTCGACCTGGCGCGTTTGCCGGAAGCCCGCTTGGCCGGCAACACTCTGGGCTATCTCGAGTTTCACATCGAACAGGGCCCGGTGCTCGAAAGCATAGATTATCCGCTCGGTATTGTGGAGGCCATTTCGGGCCAAAGCCGGTTGGGCGTTTGTTTTACCGGACAAGCAGGCCACGCGGGCACCACTCCCATGAAGCTGCGGCGCGATGCGCTCGCCGGGACCGCCGAATGGATCACGCAAGTGGAAACCATCGCCGGTGCTACCACCGGGCTGGTGGCCACCGTCGGGCGTCTCGAGATCGATCCCGGCGCCGGCAACGTGATCGCCGGCTCGGTGCAGGCCAGCCTCGACGTTCGCCACGTTCACGATCCTGTGCGCCATACGGCGCTCGAACAAATTCTGGCCACCGCAAGACAGATCGCCCTTCGTCGCAAGCTGGCGGTCACATGGGAGCAACGCATGGACCAGCCGGCAGTTGCCATGAACGCCGAAATGACCACCCTGTTGGAGCAAGCCGTCCAAGCCTCCGGGTATCCGGTCCATCGAATGCCCAGCGGCGCCGGACACGACGCCATGATTCTGGCCGCAAAGGTTCCCGCCGCGATGCTGTTTCTGCGTTCGCCCGGCGGCCTGAGCCATCATCCAGATGAAAATGTGCTGGCCGGTGATGTGTTGGCGGCGCTCACAACCGGGCTGCATTTTCTCGATGCGCTGGAAAATGGCCAGCGCACAGCGGAGAGACGAGCTGCGCCATGACTGAGCTGGTAGTGCGCGGTGGCACGGTAGTCACACCCGAAAATGCCTTCCTGGCGGACGTGGCCATCGATGAAGGCCGCATCACCGACGTTGCGCCCGGCCTTCCCGGCGGGGCGCGAGAAATCGATGCCCGTGGGCTGACCATTTTGCCGGGCATCATCGATATCCATGTACATTTCAATGAACCGGGGCGCACGGAATGGGAAGGCGCGGCCAGCGGCAGCCGCGCACTGGCCGCTGGCGGTGGCGCGCTGTTTTTTGATATGCCGCTCAATTCTTCGCCCTGCACCGTAGGTCCGGCGGAATTCGATCTCAAGCGTGCGGCCTTGGAGCGCTCATCGATCGCCGACTTCGCGCTATGGGGAGGCATCGTTCCCGGCAATCGTGCAGCGCTCGCCCCGCTCGGCGCGCGCGGTGTGATTGGCTTCAAGGCGTTCATGGCCGATTCCGGTCTGCCGGAGTTTCCCTGTTCCGACGATCAAACGTTGCACGACGCCATGCATGAGTCCGCCCGGCTCGGCTTGCCCGTCGCCGTACACGCGGAAAGCGAAGACCTGATCCAGGCATCGACGGCGCGTCTGCTCGCCGCAGGCCAAACCGGCATTCGCGATTTCCTGGAGTCACGGCCGGTGCGGGCCGAGGTAGAAGCCATCCGGCGGGCGGGCCTGTTGGCGGCCGAGACCGGCGCGCGATTGCACATCGTGCATGTGAGTTCCGGAAGCGGTGTGGCCGAGGCCCTCGAAGCCCGTAAGCTGGGCGCGGATATCTCCATCGAAACCTGTCCGCATTACCTGTTTTTTACCGACGAAGACATGGAACGCATCGGCGCGCCGGCCAAGTGCGCCCCGCCGCTGCGTGACCGGCATGAACGCCAGGCGCTGTGGGCGGCGCTGCTGCGCGGAGAGATCGACGTAGTAGCCTCCGACCATTCACCTGCACCCCCGGAAATGAAGCACGATGCAAACTTCTTCCGTGTATGGGGCGGCATCGCCGGAGTCGAGTCAACCCTCGCCGTGCTGCTCACCCAGGGCCATCGCGATCATGGACTGGCCCTGACCCGCATCGCCGCCCTGCTGGCCGCTTGGCCGGCACAGCGCTTCGGCCTGGCGAACAAAGGCCGGATCGCCGTAGGCAATGACGCCGATCTCGCGCTGGTTGACCTAGCCGCCGTCTATACCTTAGAGGCCGGCCAACTCTTTCAGCGTCACCGGCTGAGTCCATATATCGGCAGAGAATTCCGTGGTGTAGTCCGCGCAACGCTGCGGCGCGGAGAGACAATTTTTGCTGATGGCAAGATTACGGCACAAGGGGCGGGAAAGATGATTGTGAGAAAGCAGTCAGCAGTCAGCACATAGCATTCAGCCAGGAGACGAGATTGGTAATTGCCAAAATTGGTAACCGGGTAATTGGCCAGGCATAGAAGAGGACGCGCTACACGGCACTCCCACCTTTTTGTCATTCCGAATGGCCGCGCACGCGCGGTCTTAGCGCGGGCGTGGCCAGAGGAACCGGCTCCGCCGCGTTCGAGGGCTAAACGCAAGGACATTCGTAACTCTATTCTTGCGGTCACCGCACGAGCCGCCAATTGCTAACTGCGATTTGCCAATTGCCAAAATTCCCCGATTACCAATTTTGGCAATTACCAATCTGCCGCAGGGCTGAATGCTAATTGCTGAGTGCCAACCGCTTCCGTGATAAATTCTCAACATGCAACATCTCGGACAAACCCGCAGCTCTCGCCAGCCCGACCACATGTTGCTGACGCCCGATACCTTTGTGCGTGCGCCTCTGCCCGGCATGACCAACGCGACGGCCATCGTCCATGCCAGTCCCGCCATGGGAGCGGCTTTCACGCAATATACGGTGGAGTTCAGCGCCGGCGGCACGCTGGCCCCCTGTGTTGCCCAGCGTTTTCTGTACGTGCTGGAAGGCGAAATCGAAGTGCAGGACGATCAGCAGGAACATCATCTTACGGCTGACGGGTATGCATATTTGCCTGCGGGAAGTGCAGTCCGCATCTCCTCCATCGGGCAGGCCCGCGCGCAAGTGATTGAAAAGCCGTACGTGCCGCTTCCGGGTCTTGAAACAATTAAGCTCAAGATGCTCGTGGGCGATGAAACCATTATCAAACCCAAGCCACTCGATGGATGTCCTGGCCTCGAAGTATGTATCCTGCTACCCGAAGATTCGGTCTTTGATTTTGCGGTGAACACCATGACATACCAGCCCGGCGCGGCGCTCAATATGGTCGAAGCCCACGTCATGGAGCATGGTTTGCTGATGCTGGCCGGCGGCGGCATCTACCGGCTCGGCGACCGCTGGTATTCAGTAGCCGCCGGTGATTTCATCTGGATGGCCCCGTGGTGCCCGCAATGGTTCGGCGCCCTGGGGCAGCAGCCGGCGAAGTATCTCATCTATAAAGACTGGAACCGGTACTGAGTTGTTCGGCTGTTCCCTGATCGATAAATGACACGCACGCCTATTTGGGTACAATGTCCCAACCAAGGCCGTTCAAAGCGGCAATTCACCGATGGAGCGGAGGAGCTGATTCGGATGCTTAACGCACACAAGCCGATGGCGGCGCCATCACTGCGAGGGCAACCGCAGCGTACCGGAGCGGCGCAGACGGCTCCCACGAAGATCGGTATCGCAGAACGCACCGCGCCCGCCGTGTATCGTCCGAATAACGCCTTGCCTAACGCGAGCACGGCGCAGTTGTTTTCGAACAATCCGCCGGCTGCTCCTGGTATCTATTCTCCACAGCCGGTGCGAAGGGTCTTGCAGACAAAAGCTTCCGTGCCTGAAGCTCTGCATCCAAGCCCGGTCACAAGGCAATCTCTTGCTCCACCCGTTTACCGTCCGCAACCAGCACCGCTCGCCCAGACAAAAGCCATCGCGCAGCAGCGCACGTCACCACTGGTTGATCCGGGAATGAAAACACCACCGCATCCAACCCGCCAGACGAAGAGCATCCATCCATCGAGTGTTTGGCCGAGGTCGCACGGCGGGCCGGTCCTGCAAACAAAGGGCGGCAGAAAAGAAGGAACCTTTATCGGTGACCCGGCCGCAATACATCTGCACATTGATATCGGAAACCCTCATCTGAAAGTGGCCGGTCACAGGATAGACATACGAGGCCCAGGGGGATATTCAAAGGCGCGATGCGCCGAGGCCCTGAATCTACTGACATCAGAAGACCGGCGGCACGTCAGTGGCGCGACCGAGTGCCGCGAGTGGCTTGAAAACGAGCTTGATGGTCAAACGATCCCCTATAACCTCCGCGGCCTTGCCGAGGGTATTTCTGGAAGCAGTTGGGGGAGCGGCTTGATCATGATCTACCCATCTAGACCTTTCCGCAAGGGACAGTAACATCTGTTTTATATGATTCGCGTTCAGAGCGGAATACTTTTGAAAACCACAGCGGAACGGCGTTCGTATTCAGACCGAGGCCGGAACGAGGTCCACGAGCCCACGGTCTGATTTCAGTGTGGAATTTGTGGTCCATCATGCAGAAGTTGCAGGGCAATGAGTGGAAAGCCTTGTGTCGTTATTTACGATTCCCCAAAGACGCCAAATAGATTCTGTGTTTTCTGCGCTCCGCCGCCTCGACCAGCGCGAGATAAGCAAATCCGACGACCGAGAACACGGGGATGAACCCGTTAAAACACCAGGCCAAGAATCCATCACTACCAGCTCTGTCCGCCAAGTAGCTTGATGGTATCAAGATTGTAGGCACCAGAAGCACAGTGTGCCACCATGGCTTTTCACTCAGCTTTGCCGGGACTGCTCCGAGGAGCGCAACAAACAGCATTGCACCAAACACCAGCACGGGAGTCCACCAAGACCACTCGCCATGGGTGACCGGAAATACTCTGTCATGCATACTCTCGTTCTCCCTATTTCTCTTAAGGCTCACGCTCCTGCACTGGGAGGTCTTCGATGTTTTCCATGAAAAATTGCGAAGCCCATGGGCTCGTCGCAAGGTAGGAGGACCAATCCATCGGCCGAGGGGACAGCGACTATGTCGCTGCCTTCTTTCCGTATGAACACCTCCTGAACATCGAACTGGAACTCCTTCGGCAAGCGGACGGCTTGACTGCCGTTACTCATGAAGATTTTCGCTTTTCGTTGCATTGCTTGCACCTCCCCTCGGATAAGGGTTTCAACCCCCGTCATTTGCACTTCAGAAGGGAATGTCGTTCTCAGCGTCCCTCGACCCGCGCAGAAAGGTTTCCTGACTCTCGTTTGGCTGCTCTTGCATGTACTCCCACATTTCATTCTGATGCAGCCAGATCGGGTCTGCATTCTGCATTATGAATTCGCCAACCGAGATTCCATCGATGGTGGGCTCGCGCCGGACTCGTTTCTGCTTTCCATTGATGAAAATAGTCATGAATTCGCGGTTGCGTTTCTTTTTGGCCGCCCTTTCGCGGGCTGAGAGTTTTCTTTTTGGTTTACCCATAAATTCGCCAACCTAGCCTGTCGAGTTTGCCTTACTTCCTTCCAAAGATCAAAGACCCACAAGAACCAATCGGCCACGCAGGCTGCGCCACCGTGGCCGATTGGTAAGCTTGCTGTTGCCCCTCGGCTAGTCCGAGTCGGGGAGGTCGGTGAGGAAGGTTGTGATGCATGCCTCCGCTGAAGCTTGAGTCAGGAAGCAGCTCGTCGGGTACTTCGCGCCCGTGACCTGTACGAACGGATTGGGGTTTTTGAAATCGAAGAAGTCATGCAGGGAGAACCCCGCGGTACCCTGATCCTGGGTGAAGAAGTCGTCGTAATGCCAGTTTCCGCCGCAGCCTAAACAGATTTCGCCCAGCGAAGTGCCCCCGGCGCCAAAGGCAAACTCAATGAAGTTGAGGATGCTGCCGAAGTCGTGACAGTACTTGTTGGGACAGACCGGTGGAAATATGCCTGCGCCCGAAACATAGCCCGGTTTGGCAAATGTCGAGGTGACCAGCAGCGGCACGCGGAACCCATAAACGTAAAACTCGCCGTTGGTTGTTCCAGGATAGCCCAGGTTTCCCCCATTGCCGGTGCTCATTGCAATGGGATTCACGTCATCGTAGAAGCCGCCCCAATCGTCCCAGGTGGTGAGAATGACGGTATTTCCAAAGTAACCGCATTGTTTGGGAAGAGCTGTGCCGTCGTTGTTGATGGCAAAAGCCGATTGAACAGCAAATTGGCTTTTTACCGCTCCCATCGTCTGGCGGTCATGCAATGCATATACAATGGAGGTGCGGTGTTCGACTGGGACACAAACAATCTGCGCAAGATTCGGGTGCACCGGATCAAGGCTGAAGAAGTCGAGAAAGCACTGTCGAATGACCCGATCCCGATCTACGAGCAAGACGTGGAGGGGGAAGTGCGCTACGTCTATTACGGCGAGACAGATTCGGGACGGCTGCTGGCTGTGGTACTGGTTGAGCGCGGCGAAACGATCCGGGTCGTTACCGCGTACGACCTGGATGCTGGGCAGAAGAGGGATTACCTCGCCCGGCGCTTGCGAGGGGAGTGAAGGTGATGAAAAAGAAACCGATCGTCATGCCCAAGTTCGTCAACGAAGCACAGGAGGCAGACTGGTGGGCCAGCCGAGAAGGCCGCCAGTTCGTAAAACAGAAGGCGGCCGGAACCGGGAAGAAAGGAGGTGTGCCGAGGGGCTCGCGCCTTGTCGGTCAGTTGAACAAGACCGCC
Organism: Saccharimonadales bacterium (SeqCode); assembly: GCA_035568495.1. Classification (GTDB taxonomy): domain Bacteria; phylum Acidobacteriota; class Terriglobia; order Terriglobales; family Acidobacteriaceae; genus Angelobacter. The sequence goes on from DATMNZ010000133.1 coordinate 34,258, forward strand.
AGCATCCAAATTGCGTTGCGATTGCCCGAACCCGATGTAGCCAAGGCCCGAGAACTCGCAACGCGAAAGGGCATCGGATACCAGACCCTGCTCAAGATGCTGGTGCATGAAGGACTTCGTCGCGAAGCGCGTCGGGCGTGAAGGGTTCGCTACGGTTCGGCCAGTCAGACGCGGCGTCGGGTTACCGTCCGGGCCGGTGTGCCGCCGGTCTTTCCGGAAGGAAGACTTGGCCGACGGCTGCGATTCCGCCCTTGTCAAAGCGCTGGAGGTATCCGGAGCACACGGATAATGGCGAGAGGAATTCAGTGGAATTTGCGATCAACTTTGGGAGCTCGCTAAATAAGGGCCCAGAGCTAGAACGAATAACTCTTGAGCGCCGCAACCACAGCCCGAAAATATTCACATGGCGGAGGGAGAGGGATTCGAACCCCCGGTACCCTTTCGGGTACAGCGGTTTTCAAGACCGCCTGTTTCAACCGCTCACACATCCCTCCGCGCGAGTAGTATCAACAGTTTACCAGCAGTTGAAAATCATTGCTTGGGGTTACTGTAGGGACACCTATCTTCGATTCGAGCCGACATCTGTTCGATGTTATATCGCTCCAGTTTGTCTAAGACTCTGCGCTTGTGCTCGACCAAACTTCTGGGGCGTTGATTCGAGGCATCGCTACAGCAGCAATGATTATCGTCGCTTATAGCGAGTTGGTTTGCTGCCCAGCATTTTCCGAGTCAAAGTGAACGCGAGCAACATAATGCAGCGTCTTGTGTCGAGGTCAGTTTGTATTATTTGCGCGCAACTCGGTGTCAATCAGCCAAACGGTGTCGCGTGGCTCGCTCTCTTAATCAGGGCGCATTATCCGTAAGTAACTGCATCTGGATCGTCTTCGTCCTTGATTAGAGGGGGTGCCATGGGTCAATTCTCAGTATGGAATTAGCTGGGCAGTGGCAGCGATGTTTTTTCAATTCGCTGCCGCAATGCGTAAGCGTATTTGAGCCACCCCTTGCGCAACTGGCCCGGTCCCTGCCCCTTGAACTCCTTGCCATTTTGTAGTCGCACTGTCACTTCTAGCATTAGGCATTCGGCCATTGAGCTTACCCCTGATACCGGAGCTGCGCTCAGGTACACAATCGTTCCGGGCTTTAATTCCTTGCCCCAAAGAGATTTGTTATCGAAAGTTACAATTTCTTTCCCGCCGCCTCGCGTGTACGCGATATTGCCAACGACGCAGATTTTCGAACCGGAGCGGTTCCGTAAATCAAAATTGGGATAGAAGTTGATTCCCTGGCAACTCCAGTTGTAGGCAACCTCTACATCTGTTTTCAGTAAGAACCAGTGGTAGACAAAGGCCAGCACGGAAAGAATGCCAGCACCGGAAATGTAACCAAGAATCGCGTGCATCTATGTTTGATTAACCACCATTTCTGTGATGCGCGGCCCGCCGTGGCTGCCCAGTCCACTGAATGTACATTACAGCAAAGTCGCGCCACATGGGAAAGAAAACCATTCAGGCCGAAGTGAAGCGTGATGTGGCCGCGGCTGAAGCCGTGCTCTTAGACGGAGATCGCAGCATTCTGGCGAAGCGCAGAAGCAACGGTCATCGCGTCCCTGCCTTCGCAAAGAGCGCGAAGGTCGGCGAACCCGCATCATGCACCCGTTCCCAGGTGGTTTATGCCACTGGCTCTGAGACGGTGCGGAGCACCGTCTCTACGGGATTGTTCTGAACGGTGAGAATTCCCGGAACCCTTCCTGCCCTCTCCTGCGTGGAGACGTAGCTTGCTACGTCTAGAAGCCAGCATTATTCCGCATCTTCTGAAGCCGCCCTCTTTGACAGTTGTGCCGGCATGTCCCCCGCGTCCGCTAGTAACCGTCCGGCGGGGCCGCCTCGTTCGCCAGATTCTCAAAACGCGTAGACCGTTTGATGAATGCCAAACGCACGGTGCCCGTCGGACCGTTACGCTGTTTGGCAATAATCAGTTCAGCTTTGCCTTCGAGATCGGGATCGTCCTGCTTGTAGACTTCTTCTCGGAAGATGAAAGCCACGACGTCGGCATCCTGTTCGATGGCGCCGGATTCGCGCAGGTCGGCCAGTTGCGGACGATTGTTGCCGGTACGGTTTTCCGGCGCGCGGCTTAACTGGGAAAGAGAAATGACCGGGCAGCGCATTTCTTTGGCCAGGGCCTTCAGGCCCCGCGAAATCGCCGAAACTTCCTGCGTGCGGTTTTCATAGCGCCGGCCGCCGCCCGCGGGCGCGGCCGCCACCAGTTGCAGGTAGTCCACAATGATCAGATCGAGCCGGCCCTGTGACTGCTGCAAGCGGCGGCACTTGGCCCGCATTTCCGACAGCGAGATGCTGGGAGTATCGTCGATGAAGATCGGGGCTTCCACCAGCGCACCCAGTCCGGTCACCAGCTTGCCGTAGTCTTCACGGTTGAGAAAGCCGGTACGCAGCTTGTGAGAGTCGACCCGGGCCTGCGAACACAGCAGGCGCAGCAACAGCGATTCGCGCGACATTTCCAGCGAAAAGACGCCGACCACTTTGTGGTCACGCACTGACGCGTTCTCTGCGATATTGATGGCCAGGGCCGTCTTGCCCATCGACGGACGCGCGGCGATGATGATCAGATCGGATTTCTGCAGCCCGCTGGTCAGGTTGTCGAAGTCTTCGAAGTGTGTTTCGAGCCCGGTGATCCGCTGGCCTTGCTCGTAAAGCTTGTCGATCGACCCGAAGGAAGCCTTGACGATCTCTGGGATGCCCAGAAATCCCTGGCTGATGCGCGTCTCCGCGATCTGGAAAATCGCCGATTCGGCCGCGTCGATGATTTCTTCCGCAGGCGCTTCCTGTTCATAGGCCTGCTGCATGGCGTTGCCGGCAGCGTGAATCAGGTTGCGCAGCAGGGCCTTGTCTCTCACGATCTTTACATACTGCTCGATGTTCTTGACCCGCGGCAGACCGTCGGTCAGCGAAGTCACATAGGCGACCCCGCCCACAGCTTCGATTTCCTTATGCTGGCCGAGTTGCTCGGTCAGGGTCACGAAATCAATGGGCCGGTTCGACTCCGCCAGCTCCATCATCCGCAGGTAAAGACGGCGGTGGGAATCGAGCGAGAAGTCTTCCGCGCGCAATGATTCGGCTGCCTGGTTGTAGGCGAAGTTGTCGAGAAGAATGGCCCCCAGGATCGCCCGTTCGGCTTCTATACTCGCCGGCAGTCCACGATCCAGGCTGTATTCGGTGGTGGCCACGTTAAGGGACTCTCCTAGGACATTTTAGCGAAAATCAGGCGAAGATACCCATAAAACGGGTATGCTTCGGGGTTACGGGTTTAGAGCTTGCGGAAAAATGCCGGCACAACTGTCAAAGAGGGCGGCTTTAGCCGCCCGTAAACGAACGGGAGAGTGAGCGGCTTCAGCCACGGTTTAACTCCCAATCCGTCGAGAATATCTTGAGTTTCCTCCGATAGAAGCAAGGGCCTCCTTCACAGGCTCATGAAAGACTAAATTCACTAAACCGCGGCTAAAGCCGGGGTCCTTCATTGCGCTTCACGGGCGGCTGAAGCCGCCCTCTTTGACAGTTGTTCCGGCATTTTTCCGCAAGCTCCTTATTCCTCAAGACGCAATCCACCCGCCAGCTCACGCACCAGCGAGGGGACTGTACCTCAGTTGTTCATAGATACTTCAGAAAAAGCACCCGGCCAGTACCAGCCATACCAGCCGGGCTTTGTCAGTGGATACCCGCCACGCCGCGCGTTGCCTCACAGCATGACCATTGCAATTCGCCTGCTTCTCTCACGCTCCTCATGCCACTCAAGTGCCGAGAAGAATAAGCCGCCAGCACGAGACTGTCTGCGGCCTAACGCAGATTAAGCCAGAAGACGCGACCCTTGCGGATGCGCCTGCCGATTATTGCTAATCGATTCGTTTTGCAGGGCTTGCAGATACCTCACGTTCGTGTGCAGCAACTATCTACGCAACGGCCTTGCGACTCAAGACCATCGCGCAGATTTTCGGTGGATATTCTGTGGGAGAGGCGGAAATCCTGTGGAAACAGGTGGAAAAACCAATCGATTTCAATCGCTTCCCTGGAATTTCACAAATATTTCACCTCAATAGGTGCAAAAGCAAGGGCTGACTAATGTCAACCACTCACCAGATCTTCATTCCGGCTGTCCCATCCACTTGAACTCCACCCCACGGGTCCGGGCGGTGCTCTTTCCCTCCTGGTCGGTGGTGAACTCCTTCAATTCGCCCTTCAGCAGGTAATATCCATCGGCGGTCTTGGCCTTGCCCGCGCCACGCTCAAATCTGCCTTTGAATTCGAACCACACCCCATGGATCGTCTTGGTGGTGAACGAGACCTCGTGGCCTTCCACGGCGGCCTGTCGGAAAAACTGAGAGAGCACCACGCCGCGATCGCTATCAAGATCGCCTTTGCGCACCACGTATCCTGAAACCGAAGCCGCATCGAGAATGAGCTGGAGGCTTTCGCCTTCATGCAGAAAGCTGTAGGCCCCGGAGATATCTTCGGCGGCGGCGCTCAGGCCGGCGGGCTTGGCGGCCGTGCCCGGCCCCTTCTTCGCCCTCTGCTTTTGCTGAAGCATTTCCGGCTGCACCATGCTCTGCTGAACAATCCTCGGCTGAGTCATGACCGCCATAACCGGCGCAAGCGCCAGCAGTACTACACTATGAATGAAGCTCATGGCAAATTCCTGCTGAGATATAATCACCTTCGGCCTCGGAACTTCAAGCGCAATGTTGTCTTCACCGAATGACGCTCGAAAGACGCAGGCCTCAGGCCCGAGGCGTGCGCCTGATTTCCTCGTGGAACTTGAGCCCTGGCCCAGAGTGTTCCTGCGCAATCTCGCGGACCTCTTCCGGCCTTCTCCGCGGCAGCTTCGACTCTCCACTGCCCCAGGCACATACTGGTCCGACGCGCTGGTGAATCGCCCTGTGGCCTGGTCCGCTATGGGGCAATCGTCATTTCTGCATGCCCTCGCCCTGGCGCTGATTTTCGGATTGAACTACCTGTGGCTGAACCAGCCCCACGTTCTCTCCGACGACCTCAACCGTTCACACTCGCTCGAACACTATGAGCTGACCGAATATCTGCCGCCCGTCAATTCAACACCCAACGAGAAACCTCGTCCGCCGGTGCGTCGTGAAGCGCAAAAGGCTGATCCAGTGTACGCGCCCCAGGAAATCGTGACCATCCACCCCAACGCCAACAGTATCCGGCAAACCATCGTCAACCCAGTGAATCCCGAAATGCTGCAGCAGGAGAGGCCCCTGCCGAATATTGTCGCATGGAACCCTGTGCCCGGTCCGGCGCCGGCGGCCGCCAACCATCCTCTCAAACAGGTCGTGCCCGAGTTTACCCCCGAAGTTGCTCCGCCCGCGGAAGATACGATGCGCAGAAACCTGAATGCCCTGCAGCTTCCCGGGGCGGCGCCGCAGGTCGTGGAACCGGCCACGGTTCCCGCCAGCCGCAATCTCTCAGCAGTGAATCTGCCTGCGGAGCAACAGGCCGCCGTAGCGCCCAGCGAGAATGTAGCGCGACGCACGCTGGGTGAAATCAACATGGGGCTTTCCAACCCAACCGTGGAAGCTCCTAAATTAACGGTGCCCGAGCAGGTGGTGGTGGCCGGAGGGCAGCGCTCCACCATCTCCAAGCCGCAATCCGGTGGAGGCGGCGCGCCCGCGCCTCCCGCAATCGCAGGCATCGGAAAAGCCGGGACTCGCGAGATCGGCCAACTGATTGTGCTCAATGCCAATCCCACTGCTCTCCGCGGACCAGTGGCGGTGCCCGAAGGCAGCCGCCGGGGCGAGTTCACCGCAAGCCCCACAGGACGCGCAGGCGCAAGCGGAAAACCGGAGATCGCCGCCGGTGACGACAACTTGCCTTCCGCCGGGAAAGACGGCATCTCTGTGCCCAATATATTCGTGGCGGCTCCACCCAGGAAGGTGACAGCCGGTATTGTGATGACGGCGCCGGCGCCCGCCAACCCCGATTTTTCTAAACCTGCCGATTCACAGAAGCCGCCCGGAACTAGTGAGGCGATGATCTTTGGAGACAAGAAGTTCTACTCCATGGTCGTCAACATGCCCAATCTGAATTCCGGTGGAGGAAGCTGGATTCTGCGCTTTGCCGAATTGAATCCCCGTCCGGGCTCCAATGGCGAAGGCGTCAGCGGGCCCCTGGCTCTCACCAAAGCCGACCCCGCCTATCCCGCAGCATTGGTCCGTGACCGCATCGAAGGCATCGTAGTGCTCTATGCCGTAATCCACAGCGACGGACACGTAGGTGAAATTCGTGTGCTGGAAGGCGTCCATGAGGTGCTCGACGAAAACGCCCGCAATGCACTGCTCAAGTGGCGTTTCCGCCCAGGCAAAAGAGATGGCGTGCCGGTAGACCTCGAAGCCGTGGTGAAGATACCGTTCAAGGTCCCGCGTAGCGCGCTCTAGTGTGCTGGCGCTAACATCAGGACGCCTGCGGCCTTGCACACCCGTTCGTAGCTCGACCAGTCACGTGGATCACATGTCTTGCGATGTGGAAGTGGTGCTTCTTTTCTTATGTTCAACGTACCATTCATCCTGATTATCGCAATAAAATTCTTGCGTTTGCGTTGATGGCGGGAAAGTTCGTCCTCGATCGCTTCACGCGCTTTGATGAATGCATTTCCGCGCACATCCGACTTGTAGTTATTGTTACTAAATGCCAGAACTGTAGTTCTTGCGAGCGCAATTGCTGCCATGTGGGGAAAAGACTTCATGAAAGCCGTATCGCTCGTGACAACGATCAATCCACGCCTTCCAGAGTCATAGAAAACCCACGGGTCCCTTTCCGTTTGCTGATATATGTCGTCATGAACGGTAACATGCAACCCCGCATTTCTCAATTGTGCAGGGAGGACCACTGACCCCAGATTCCTATCGAGAAAATATCGGTATTTACGCGGCCTTCCCGGCCGGGAAGTACTTGACTGCTTCTTTGACGGCAAGTCGGCTAATACGGTAGTCCTTCGCTAAAAGACTTTCGGACTCTCCGCTCTTCTTTCTTTTTGCTATGATTTCCGCTGCAATGCCTGTCCCACGAATTACCGGTCTCCCTGCGGCAAGATCCGGATCGATAATGATAAAGCCCTTGCCTTGTTGTTTTTGGCTACGCAATGGGCTAAATCTGATTGGCATCAGGTTGGCATCGAACTCAATGCGGGCCAGGAATTTATCCATTACTGCTTTCATTCCTAATTGTCTTCCACGGGAAAGGTTCAAGCGCTCTCCCAGCTTCTTGATTACGACCTCACGGCCAAACACAAAGAAATTTCGCCCAAGAAGCGGGTACTGTGAATCCGGATATTCCTTTGTCAGCCCCTCAATGATGAACCGCAAGTCATCTGGCGATACACCTCTCGCTTTCATCGCCATGAGCACATGGGCCGATGCAATATCATAGAACGAAAGCAAATCGGAAGAGGCAGGAGTGAGAATTGGGTGATAATATCGCACGTCCGGCTTGCGCCCGTAGGGCATTCCCGCAAACCAAGCCCTAACCGTGGACAGGGGCAATCCAAGGTAGCGCCCCGCCTCGCCGTAGGTGTAGCGAGGCATAGAGCGTGCGTCAAGATTCCTCAAGAATTGCTCAACTAAAGTAGAGTTCATGGCACCGGTCGGACACCAAATCTTATACCGAGAATGCATAATCGGCGCGTTATTAGTTTTCCTGTTCATGCATAAAAAAATGCATTTTAAAATCCATTTCCCGTTTCAAGAGGTCCCTGAGATTTCCCCCGAATTAACAGACGCGAATGAGGTCCTGGAAAGAGTCCTCATTTAAGCTCCCACAGTCTCGTAGATTTTCGGGTTGATGCAAACCTCATAATATCGCCGGTCGGTGTACTGCTTCAAAGCAAAATCGCGGGCATCGATGTGGGCCACAAAGCCCTCTCGGACTACGATCTTGTGGAACATCCCCTGGCCGATGGGGACCACGCCGCTGTAAAGGCGCACCTTGCCGGTCTGCCAGATGGTGGGCAGGTTCACATCGTGGATGCGCAGCGATATTTCCGTTTCCAGCTTGCGGAAAGCCGCCTCATTGATATGAATGCCGCCCACGTTGTAGCGCAACAGGAATTCATCGGGATTGCCGCCGGTATTCTCGTCATCCACAGTCTTGAATGAAAACACGTTGAAGAGCAGGTTCTGGGCTTCCAGCGCCCGGCGCAGCCCCTTGCTGCAGGAAGAAAGGCGGTCGCTCTCATTCAAGGCCCGGGAGATCATGATGCGTTGCGTGCCATCCACGAGGTAGAGAGGCGCGGAATCCTGATAGGAGATGCCGATGCCCAGTTCCAGGTCAGGCAGCCCGGCGGCCCGGGAGCGATCGTTGTGGGCGGTCACGATTTCGATGATTTCCTTGGCCAGCACGCATGTGCGCGCCACTCCTAGTCCTTGCTCGCCTTCCCGTTCAAAGACCCCCAGGATGATGGCGTCGCCTTCGATGAAGACCTTCTGCGCTTCGTACTTGGGCAGCAGCTTGCTGATGGGATCGTAAAAATTCAGGCTGAAATACGAGGCCGGGTTCAGGTTGCGCTCCAGCAGCGTGCGGGTCACGGTGGTCGATTCGCGGATGTCGGCCTTCAGCACCACGTGGTGCGTGATCTTCTCCTCCGGAGGCCGCTGTTCTTCCAGCAGAAGAAACTCATAAAGCGTGTTGTTGATGGCCGAGAGCTCCCGGAAACGGTCGTTCATGATCACGTTGACGTTGTCCATGGCCGAGAGCAGGGCTTCCATGCGCCGCAAGTCGCGGTGATAACGGGTAAAGTCCGCCAGAAACCGTCCGGCAATCTTGGCCCGTTCCGGTCCCTTGCAGCTTTCCACCTTCTTGATCGCCTGGTGAAGATTGGCGGGCGAAAGCTTGCCCTGCTCTTCGAGCAAAGCTTCAACGCGCTTGCGCTCCGTGCGCGAAATCAACGCATTCTTGAGCTGCTGCGGATTGATGGGTGGAGAATATTGCGCCAGCAACGGCACCACTTCATACGAGGCCACCACGTTTTCCATCACGCTTTCGCGTTCCAGCATGTCGACCCAGGCATTGAGCAGCACTTTCTGGTTCTTGCCCTTGGCGGTCGTGTCTTCGGGAGCGCCACCGGCCACCAGCTCCTGGGCGTTTTCCGGATCATTCAGCAACGCCTCAACGTCGTGGTCGTCATCGCCCACCACGCCCAGCGACTTCAGGAACTGGCCGGCGATATCCTGCATCGTCTGAAAGCGGTCGGGATCGCGATCATAATTGCCGAGCATCACATAGTGCTCGGCGTTCAAGTAATCGTCGCGTCCATCTTCGGTAAACGCCAGCCGGTTCAGAAAAAGATCAGAAGCGCCCAGGCCGGCGTCGCCGAAAAGTGAACGGCGGGTGCGTCCGAGGGTCTCTTTCTCAATATCGCGAACCGTCTGAAACAGGTCCTGGCCGGCGCGGCGCAGCACCGCTTTCTTGTTGATCTGGAAGCGCGCCAGCCTGTCCCGCACTTCCAGGGTGCGTCCGGGATTCATCTGGCGAGGGCCTTCATACTGTTTCAAGGTCGCCCGGCAACGCTCCAGCACCTGGCCAAACTGGCTGGTTAGCTCCGTGCGCTGGAGTTTCAGCGCGGCCAAGCGAAACAGAAAATCAATCGCCTGGTTGTTTTCACTCTTGGCCCGGGTCAGCGCCACCTTGTGCAGATCGGTGAGCACGGTCTTGAATTCACCGGGCTCGAGGCCCTTGGCGTGGGGACCGCCGGCCGAGCGGCTGCTGACGCGAGGCGCAATCTTGCTGGCCATCAGCGGATCGGTGCCTGCGAGGTCTTCCACACCCCCATGCCGGGCAATCACCTTAAACAGATGCAGGCGCACGATCTCTATGAACTTAGCGCTGAGAAACACGTCGTGGCGGACGTTATCGATGCCGGGAACCAGGTTCTCAAGGACAAGAGAAGGCACATAACCCGAGAGCGACAACTGACGGGCAGACTCGGTAAGGCTTCCGCGTTGAAGAAATGCAAACGCCATTCTTGCCGACAGTTCTGGGAGGAAAGTTGATTGTATCAAAGGGTCTGCAACCTTCCCGCCGCTAAAATGCGCCGGAAAGAACCGAAAGTAACCCTTCTATTGGTGTCCGGAGCTCCCTTGCGACGCCAAGCGGGCCTTTTCAAACTCGTCGCCCGTCTGCCAGCCCACGAGGCCGGAAGCGTCGGCGGCTTCCCAGCCCAGCGCCAGTCCGAATTTGGCCAGCTTGGCATCGGCGGTAAAATCCATTTCCGGCTTGTATTCGTCGGAAGGCTGATGATAGCGATTGGCTACGTAGTCCCGTTCTTTGGCCTCGCCCCAGGCCAGTTCATGTCCTTTGAACAAAGCGCCTTCGTTCACGCTGAAAGCCGGGACCCCTACACGCGCCATGCTGAAATGATCGGAGCGGTAGTAATGGCCGGCCTCCGGACTGCGGTCCGGCTGGATCGCCATGCCGAAATCTTTGGCCACTCTTTCCACCACGGGATAAACATCAGTGCGCTCCGCGCCCGTAACCACCAGGTGTTCCGGTTCACCGAATGGCTGGATGTCGTCATAGTTCAGGTCCAGCGAGATGTCGCGGGCGGGAACCGGCGGGTGCTCTCCCAGATATTTTGACCCCAACAGTCCTTGCTCTTCGGCCGTCACCGCCGCAAAAAAGATGCTGCGCTTCGGATGTTTCTTGGCGGCAGCGTAGACGCGCGCCAATTCCAGCAGAATTCCGCACCCCGTGGCGTTGTCAGCGGCGCCGTTATAAATGTTGTCGCCCGGCTCGTCAGGATGAATTCCCAGATGGTCATAATGGGCCGTGTAGAAAACCGCCTGCTTCGCCAGTTGCGGGTCCGATCCTGCGACCTTTCCGACCACGTTGCGCGACGAAAACTGACGCACCCGGCTGACCAGCTTCTCTTTCACCCGCACCGGAAGCTCCACCGGCTTGAAGCTGCGCGACACCGCATTTTTCATCATCTGGTCGATATCCATGCCCGCCGCCTGCGCCAGCCGCCGGGCAATCTCAAGCTGTATCCAGCCCGCGGACTTCAGCCGCGGGCCTTTTTCATCCTGCAGAAACGAGCTCTCCCCGCTCCAGGAGTTACGGACCACATCCCAGCCGTAGCTCGCCATCTCCGTCGTATGGACCAGGATCGCGCCCACCGCGCCCCGCCGCGCGGCTTCCTCATACTTATAGGTCCAACGCCCGTAATAAGTCAGCGCCTTGCCCTTAAAGAAAGCGGGATCATCCGAAGGCGGCTCATTGACCAGCATGAGCAGCACTTTGCCTTTCAAGTCAGCGCCCTTGTAGTCGTCCCACTTGTATTCGGGGGCGTTGATGCCGTAGCCGACAAAAACCAGGGGCGCATCGATCTCCGCGGTTTCTTCGTGGCTCTCGTTGGTGGCCACGAAGTGGTCGCCGAACTTCAAGATGATCTCGTCGCCGGTCTTGGGCACAAAGCGGAGCCGGGTCTTTTGCTGGTCGGTGGTGATGCCGAAAAACTTGATATTCTGGAAAAACGTCCCGTTGTCTCCTGCGGGCGTGACACCGTAGGTATGGAACTGCGCTGCCAGCCAGTCCGCCGCTTGGTCGCCGCCCCGCTGGCCGGTGCCGCGCCCTTCGAGCTTGTCATCGGCAAGATACTTCACGGCCGCGCGGATCTTTTCCGCATCGATCGAATTCATGGCCTGGCGGGCTTCGGCGGGCAGATCGGAATCTTTTGCCATCTGCTGCCTGTCTTTTATGCCGCTGGCCGCGGCGGCCAGCGACATACTGGAAATCAACGCCAGAACGGCAATGGGTTTCTTCATAGCTCCTCACTGGGGTCAAACATACTGGGGTCAACGCTAAAAGCCGCAAGAGCGTAGTCACAAAATAAGCTTTGTCTTTGTATCTGCCATGTCCCGCCTCCGGCGGGTCAGTTCTTCGCCCCTCAACCCGGTTTGAACTCCGGCACGCGCTCCGAGGGAGCAACGATCTGTACTTCGGCCATTCCGCTGACCGCAGCCAGCCGACGGCCCAATTCGTTCATGTCCGGCTTTGACCAGCCCACACTGGAAAGCTCAACTTCCCCGGCGGAGGAAATCAGGAACATCGAAGGCACATTGGTGAGGCGATAAGCATTGGAAGCCGGAAACTTGCCGGGATCGTCAAGCAGTACCGGAAAGCTCACTCCGAACTGACGATTGAATGCCTGGGTGTCTTTACTATTGTCCTGGGACACACCTACGAGGGTGAACTTCCCGCTCGCACCGTATGCTTTATAAATTCGTTCCAGAAAAGGAAAGGCCAACTGGCATACCGGACAACTCACCTTGAAGAACGCCAGCACCACTGGGCCTTTCTTGCCCGCCTCGTCGAGCGAGAATTCCTGTCCATCCAGCGCTTTGAGTCTGATCTGCGGGGCGATGATTCCGGCTTCTAAAGCTGGCATTGCTGATCTCCACTTCAGAAAACTTGAAAATACTATTGTAATGGACGTGGGGCAATTCATCATCCTCGCCGAGGTCGTCCGCCAGCTTTAAAGCTGTTCAACCGTCCCCTCGTGACTTATTCTTGACCGCACAAACGATGCCTGATTTGTATGATCTACGAAACATCGGCGGCAAGAGGGTTTACGTAGTGGAATATCATCACCATGTTCTGCTGCCGTGGAGCGCGGTGCGCAATGAGGTTACTGTGGCTCCAAATCTCATTACGCTGGACCATCATACCGATACGCACGAGCCTTTTCTTGATTACATTTACTGGAATTTCCCGTCAAGCAGAAGTAGTCAGAAAGAAAGGCAATTGCGCCGCGCTGGTCTTATATCCGAAGCCAGAAGGTGAATTTTGAGAATTCGGCTCAAATCCTCGATGAAGAGGACGAAGCTACACTCGCTCTGCTTAAACAGCGCGCCAAAGCTGCTGATGAAGGCCGGATGGTGTCGTCGGAAGAAGTCCGTCAGCGAATGAAAAAGTGGCTTACAAAATCCTTTACCAAGAAGGTGTTAAGGAGCATTAAGAGAATTCTGCCGGCATCTTTGATACGATTTCGCCTCCGGAAGCACTATATCCATGAGCGCCGTAAAATAAATAATAAGATTCGGGCGACGGAAAGCCCGGCCTTGTAGCGCTGTATAATAAGAAATTGCCTACATGCGATCTGAAACATCATTGCACTCCTCTAACAATCAGAGCAGGATACGCTCCACCACGGTGGTCTGTGTGCGCCGCAATCAGACGGTGGTCATGGCCTCTGACGGGCAAGTCACCTTGGGCGAAGGTGTGATCAAACACACGGCCAAGAAGATCCGCCGTCTTTATAACGAGAGAATTCTGGCGGGCTTTGCCGGTTCCACCGCCGACGCTTTTTCGCTCTTCGCCCGCTTTGAAGCCAAGCTGGAGCAGTATCACGGCAACCTGGGCCGGGCCGCCGTCGAGCTGGCCAAGGATTGGCGCACCGACAAAGTGCTGCGCCACCTGGAAGCCCTGCTGCTGGTGTCGGACCTGAATTCCACCTTCCTGATCAGCGGCGCCGGGGACGTAATCGAGCCGGATGACGGGGTGGCTGCCATCGGCAGCGGAGGTCCCTACGCTCTGGCCGCGGCCCGGGCCCTGGTCGAGAATACCGAGCTTCCGGCGCGCAAGATTGCCGAGGAAGCCATGAAGATTGCAGGCAAGATCTGCATCTATACCAACGAAACTTTTACCATCGAAGAACTTTCAGAGGCGGCGGATAAGGGAATCTCCGCTCCCGCACGTTAACAATTTTGCGCGCGGATAGTCTAAAGGAATTCGCGCCCCAGTCAGCATCACGCGATCTTGTTATGCACCCGACAAGTGGCCGGAACTGAGCAGCACTCAAGGAGAAGTAAGATGGCCATCTATTTACCCGGCACCGCGGAAGAGTCCGGCGTGATGCTCGACGAGCTGACCCCGCGCGAGATCGTCGCCGAACTCGACAAATACGTCGTTGGACAACACGAGGCCAAACGGGCCGTCGCCATCGCCCTGCGCAACCGCATGCGCCGCCAGAAGCTCCCTCCTGATATCGCCGAAGAGATCATGCCCAAGAACATCATCATGATCGGCCCGACGGGCGTGGGCAAGACCGAAATTGCCCGCCGTCTGGCCAAGCTCGCGGATTCTCCCTTCCTGAAAGTTGAAGCCTCGAAGTTCACCGAGGTTGGGTACGTAGGCCGCGACGTGGAATCGATCGTGCGCGATCTGACGGAAATCGCCATCGATATGGTGCGTGAAGAAAAGCTTGAAGAGGTGGCGGAAAAGGCGGAACAGCAGGCCGAAGAACGGCTGCTCGATCTGCTGCTGCCCCCTGCGCCGCCTTCCCCGCACGCGACGCCCGGCGCGCCCGGCGCGCCCGCGGCCCCGCCCGCGCTGCCTTCGGCGGAAGACAAGGAATCGATGCAGCGCACACGGGAAAAGCTGCGCCAGCAGCTTCGCGAAGGCCGGCTCGATGAAAGTATGGTCGAGATCGATGTCCGGGAGCGCTCCATGCCCGCTTTTGAAATCATCTCCAGCCAGGGCGTGGAGGAGATGGACATCAACATCACCAAAGACATTCTGCCCAATCTCTTTGGCCCGCGCACCAAGAAACGCAAGATGAAGGTGAGCGAAGCCTTTGAATACCTGATCCAGGACGAAGAGTCGCGCCTCATCGACATGGACCAGGTGACGCGCACGGCCGTCGACCGCGTGGAGCAATCGGGCATCGTGTTCCTGGACGAGATCGACAAGATCGCCGGCCGCGAGAGCGGCCATGGCCCCGACGTCTCCCGTGAAGGCGTGCAGCGCGACATTCTGCCCATCGTCGAAGGCACCACGGTCAACACCCGTTACGGCATGGTCAGCACCGACCACATCCTGTTCATTGCCGCCGGCGCTTTCCATGTCTCCAAACCCAGCGACCTGATCCCCGAATTGCAGGGACGGTTCCCCATCCGCGTGGAACTCAAGTCGCTGACCATGGAAGACTTCATCGCCATCCTCACCGAACCCAAGTCTTCGCTGGTGAAGCAGTACACCGCGCTGCTCGAAACCGAAGGGCTGAAGCTGGAATTCACCCGTGACGCGCTCGATACCGTGGCCTCCTTCGCCTTCAAGGTCAATGAGTCGACGGAGAATATCGGCGCCCGCCGCCTGCATACCATCATGGAGCGACTGCTTGACGACATCAGTTTCAACGCTTCTGAAATGAAGGAAAAATCCTTCACCATCGACGCCGCCTACGTGCGGAAAATGCTGGCTGACATTGTTAAGGACCAGGATTTGTCACGATATATACTTTGATCCCTGGAGCATGGAGTCTTCAGGATCGCCGGAATTGCCAAAATTGGTAATTGCCAAAATTTTGGGTGTTGGAATGACCGCACAACTGCCCCATCTGAAAACGATGAATCGCCGACCCCACAACCCTCTGTACAACCATCCATTAGGATCCTCGCGGTTTAGTGCGACTCCAGAAGTAACGAAGCTCCAGATTCCATTCGTGTCCATTCGTGTTAATTCGTGGCTAAATGCCTTTGCCCGTGGTTGTGGTCTTGGTTGTGGCCACTTCGCGCCGTGGCGGCAATCCACAATTTTGGCAATTGCAAATTTTGGCAATTATGGCAATCTCATAGTCCTTCTCTCCCTGACGTTGATCATCGCCTGTGGTTCCCCCGGCGCTCCGCTGCCGCCTTCTCTGAACATTCCCAAGCCGGTACATGACCTGCAGGCGGCGCGCAAAGGCGATGCAGTCATGCTTTCCTGGGCCTCACCGCAGCAGACCACCGACGGCGCTCTCGTCGGCAAGGGAGGCAAGATAATCGTTCGCCGCGCAATAGAGAACCAGCCGGCTGAGGTTATCCGCGAACTACCGCTGCCGCCGGCCTTGAAGTCAGATCAGGGACAGACCGCGAACTTCCAGGAATCGCTCGCCGCGATGATCGCTTCCGGCGCCGGCGATTTCGCCGGCTACACCGTAGAAGTCACCAACAGCCTCGGGCGAAGCGCGGGGATTTCCAACCGTGTCACAGTTCCACTGGTTGTCACTCCACCGGCGCCCGCCGGCGTACTGGCTAAAGTCGTGCCCGAGGGCGTCAGCATCACCTGGATTCGCTCCAAACCGCAAGAACGGCCGTCGCAGCTTACGGCGCAATACGCCTGGCGCCTCAAGCGCCGCTTGAAGGAAGCCGAAGCCAAATCCGGCGCCAGCAAGCCGGTAGTCGTGGCCCAGCTTGAGTCCGGAAATCAGGACGGCGCCTTCGTCGACAAAAGCATCGAATGGGAAAAGCAGTACGAATACTGGGTGACCCCTGTCACACTCTGGCAGGCGGCCGGCGGCGAAAAAGGGGAAGTGGAAGGCGACGATTCTTCCATCGTAACCGTCACAGCGCGCGACATCTTTCCACCTGCCGCCCCAGCGGGAGTGCAGGCGGTCTTTTCCGGATCATCCCAGAACCTCTTCATCGACCTGACCTGGAGTCCCAACACCGAAGCTGACCTGGCCGGCTACAACATCTACCGGCACACCGAAGGCAGCCAGCCGCAAAAGATCAATACGGCCCTCATCAAAAGTCCTTCCTTCCGCGATACCGGTGTGGGTCCGGGAACAAAATACTTCTACACAATTTCAGCAGTCGATCTGCGCGCCAACGAAAGCAAGCAGTCAGAGGAGACGAGCGAGACAGTGCCCTGAGGATTGCCAAAACTGCCAAAATTGGTAATTGCCAAAATTGTAAGGACGCGCGGCCCGCCGGGAGAATTCTTCCCGGCTGAATGCTGAGTGCCAATTGCTGAGTGCTTTTTTCAATTTTGGCAATTACCGATTTTGGCAATTTTGGCAATCTCTTTAAAATGTCCCCATGATCTACTGCCGCTTTTCTTCATCCACAGGTCCTCAGTATGGGCTGGTCGAAAGCGTGGCCGGCGCAGAACAAATCACTCATATCCTGCCTGCGGGCGAGGGCGGCGTTCCTGACTTGGCGCGCGCTCAGAAGACCCAGGCCGTGCCTCTGGCTTCAGCCACCTTGCTCGCCCCGGTGCAGCCCACAAAAATCCTCTGCGCCGGACGCAACTACCTCGACCACGCCAAAGAGATGGGCAACGACGTACCCAAAGAGCCGCTTATTTTCATGAAGCCGCCTTCTTCCATCATCGCTCCCGGTGAAAAGATCCTGCGTCCTGCGATCTCGCAACGCGTGGATTTCGAAGGCGAGCTGGGTGTGATCATCGCCGAGCGCTGCCGCAATCTGCGCGACGATGAGGACGTGCGCGCCTACATTGCCGGCTACGTCTGCGCCAACGATGTAACCGCCCGCGACCTGCAGAAGTCCGACGGACAATGGACCCGCGCCAAGGGCTTCGACACGTTCTGCCCGCTGGGGCCTCTGGTGAACGACGGCCTCGACCCGTGGCGCGGCGTTGCAGTGGAAGCCCGCGTAAACGGCCAAGTGCGGCAGTCAGGCAGCACCGCGGATTTCATCTTCCCGCTGGACGTTCTGCTGCGCTACATCTCCCGCTTCCTGACCCTACTGCCCGGCGACCTGGTCCTGACCGGCACCCCGGCAGGCGTCGGTCCGCTGGCCGCCGGAGATGTCGTCGAAATTTCAATCCCGGGCCTGGGCATGCTGAAGAACCCAGTTGCTGATGCTTAACGCGGATCTGCACATGTGGTGCGTCGTGAATCATGTAGCTTACAAACCCAATAGTGTCATCCCGAAGCCCGTCAGGAGCGCGCGCTTTCTTCAGCGCGCGAGTAGGGCTGAGGGACCTTGCGTTTCGGCGATGCCCTATAACCCACCCGAAATTAGGATACAGTTTCAACGATACACAATCATGGCAAAATAACGTGATGCCAACTCCGCCACCCATCCCCGACTTCCTCTACGGCACCGCCTGGAAAGAAGACCGCACCCCGGCCCTGACCGAACTGGCGCTGCGGACAGGCTTCCGCGCCATCGACACCGCCAACCAGCGCAAGCATTACTTTGAAGCCGGAGTCGGCCAAGCGCTGGCCGCCGCATATGGCTCCGGCGTGGTCGCCCGCGCCGATCTCTTTCTGCAAACAAAATTCACTTATCAGCCCGGTCAGGACCATCGTCTGCCCTACGATCCCAAGGCCAGTATTTCTGAGCAGGTAGCCCAATCGATGGCCAGCTCACTCGAACATCTGGCCACTGACCACGTTGACAGCTACGTCCTGCACGGCCCCTCTTCCGGCTACAACTGGACCGATCACGACGCCGAAGCCTGGGAGGCAATGAAGAAAGAGCGCGATGCTGGACGCACGCGCCTGCTGGGCGTGAGCAATGTCTCATTGCGCCACCTTCAGCAGATGGAAGCCGCGCACGCCGATCTCCCGGAATTCGTCCAGAACCGCTGCTACGCCCATCTAGGCTGGGACAGGGAAGTACGATCATTTTGCCGCGAGCGCAAGATCACGTATCAAGGCTTCTCGCTGCTGACCGCCAATGTGGAAGTCCTGCGCCATCCTCAAGTCACCGGCCTCGCTACGAAGCTGAACGCAACACCAGCGCAAATTGTGTTCGCCTTCGCGCGCGCCGTAGGGATGCTGCCGCTGACCGGCACATCCAGCGCCGAACATATGAAACAGGACCTGGCCAGTCGCGAGCTGACGCTTCCGCCGGACGCAGTGCGGGCGATTGAGTCGCTGGCAGGGTGAGTAACCGCCTGAGAAGGTGGAAGCCCCGGCCTTCGGGCCAGGGTAGTGGGCTTTTAAGCCCACGGTGAGTCCGCGCGCTGTAGTGAGCGCTTTAGCGCTGGTGGCAACGCAGTTGAGGTGTCCGGAGGTGAAGTGATCCTGCCGGGCTTTGACCGCGTTCCCCCGCGCCTGCGTGATACAAATATCCATGCATGTTCAAGGCGTTGCGGGAATTTCATGTTGGCCGGCCCCAGATCTTTGCTGGGCTGCTGCTGCTCCTGTTTGCCGCTCAGTGCCTGTGGGTGGCTGCGGGACGCGGCCTCTCCGACCTCGAATATGAGTACATAGTTTCCGGACACCACGCGATTGCTGGGCAGGAGTTCCGGATTGTTTCCCCAGTCACTACGATGGTGGCGGCTGCTCCTTTGCGGCTGGCTGCGGCCTGGCGCCGGGTTGTGCCAGTTTCCATCGGAACTGCTCTCGCCATTCCGCCCGCCTGGTGGTTGCGCCTGCCCTTTGTGATTTTCGGTGTGTCTCTGGGTGGGGCGCTGTGGTGGGTGGCGCGCCGTCTTTATGGCAATGAAGG
Source organism: Saccharimonadales bacterium (SeqCode) (assembly GCA_035568495.1). Classification (GTDB taxonomy): domain Bacteria; phylum Acidobacteriota; class Terriglobia; order Terriglobales; family Acidobacteriaceae; genus Angelobacter. Next base: position 53,513 of record DATMNZ010000133.1, read on the forward strand.
CGGCTATGTGGCCCTGGCGCTTTACTGCTGCTCACCTGCCATGGTGAAGATCAGCAGCAATGTCAGTCCGGAAATCATTCTCTCCTGGAGCGCTTTTGGACTGATCTATACCGCCATCGGCGTTGCCCACACCTTGTATGCGCCTCCGCGCAAATGGGCGCCGCGCATCCTTCTCTTGGGGATCGCGATGGGCCTGTGCGTGGCCACGATGTTCTGGGCCGTTACCCTGGTGCTGCTGGCGCTGGCCTTCATGATCTATCTGGCGCCCGGCTGCCGCGACCGCATCATGATCGTGGTGAGCGGCGCTTCGCTGATTGCCCTGGCCGTCCTCCTGTGCTTCCGATGGCTCACCGGCGGCTTCGGGCTGGGTTCTACGGCCCTGATTACTCCGTGGCCCACTTGGGAGCTAGTGCGTGGCCTGTTCTTTTTCCTTACCGACGACTACTGCCTACCGGTGATCTTCGGCGCCGCCTTGATCGTCTATTGCCTTTGGGGGAGGGCGCGCTATTTTGGAAATAGCGCGCCGCTGATGGCCGGGTTTGCGTCGGTGGCCCTGTTTTCTCTGGTGCCGGGGATTCATCTGTGGCGGGCCGCACTGGGCTTCAGTTTTTGCTTCGTCTTTATCGGGGGCGTGGCAGCGGACGCGCTGGAAACTCCCTTCCGGCGGAGCCTCGGTTGGGCCCTGACGGCTGCTTTGCTTCTCAAATTTGCCTTTGGCCTCGCGTCTTCCAGCGGCTGGATGCATCCAAATCAGGTAGCTGGATTTGCCCCGCACACAGGTTTATGATTGTGTGCAGAAGCAGGTACTTATGACACGAGCCATCTTCCCTTCCGTAGTCCTGGCTTTCGCATTGACGGCGGTCCAGGCCCAGGTGCAAACCCATGGCGTTCCCGCCTCGGTGACTTCGGCCACGCCGGATGGAAAGGTGCATGGCGTACCTTCCAGCATCACTTCACCCACCCCGGTGGTTCCCCGGACTTTCGGTGATCCGAATGCGCGGGTAGTTTTCGGCAGTCCACACCCGCGCCACAACAGGCACGATGTCACGCCCGTGCCGATTTTCTATCCCGTGTATATCGACACCGGTAGCACGCCCGCGGCCCAGCCGGCAGCCGAGAGCAATGGCGGGGAAGGCGAAGCTTCAGCAGCGGAAACCGAGGCCCTGCGTGATGCCTACAACCGGGGCGCGCAGGACGCGCTCACCGAATTACGCGCGCGGCAACGTGTGAAAGAGCGCGCGTCCGAGGCGCAGGAAAGGCCCCAAGTCAAACCGCCGGCCAGGGACGAAAAGAAAACCAGCGCGCCCAGTGAAGCCGAGGCCCACGGTGAAGCCACCACGGCCAGGGTCCCGGTTGAGGAGCAGCCGCCAACTTCAGCGCCGCCGGCGGTTTTTGTCTTCAAAGACGGCCACCGGCTGGAGACACAGAATTTCGCCATCGTCGGACAGACCCTGTTCGACTTTACGCCAACCGGATTGCACAAAATCAAGCTCGCGGAGCTCGATCTCGATGCGACCCGCAGGATCAATGAAGATAGCGGCATACCGGTCACGCTGCCGTAAGACCTAAAGCCGTTGGGCCACGAATAGACACGCATTAGCTCCAATGGAGCTGTGTGGCTTTCCTCTGCATTACTATCCACTAGGGTCTTCGCAGCTTGCGACGATTTTTCCACCGCCTCACAACCCCAAAATCCTCTGTTGCCTCTGTTCCTCTGTGTTTCAAAGGTTTTGGTTGTCGCTACCTCACGCTGTATTGCTATCCACAAGTCCTACGCGCAAAGCCTTCTGGCAGACATCCTGTGCTATAATTACCGGTACTCTTCCAATAGGTAACTTCTGTAAATGCAACCATTTAGCGGAGATTCTGCGGCCGCCTGAACTGCCCGGAAACTGCCCGTAATTTGGATGCTCAACCTGAAGTCCCTATGCTCAGATTGTTGCTGGCAGATTAGACACAAGACCTGAACGAGAAGATAAAACTATGGCGGACGATCCAAATCGACAGTTACCGCTGCCCCCGGGGGGCGGCGATGGAAATACCGGCAACGTGCAGCCCATCAACATCGAAGATGAGATGCGGAAATCGTATCTCGACTATTCGATGTCGGTGATTATCGGGCGCGCCCTGCCCGATGTGCGCGACGGATTCAAGCCCGTACACCGGCGCGTGCTCTACGCCATGCAGGAAATGGGCCTGCAATACAACAAGAAACACACCAAGTGCGCCAAAGTCGTGGGCACAACCATGGGCCAGTACCATCCGCACGGCGACTCCGCGATCTACGACACGCTGGTGCGCATGGCCCAGGATTTCTCCTTGCGCTATCCGCTCATCGACGGCCAGGGCAATTTCGGCTCCGTGGATGGCGACCCGCCGGCGGCCATGCGGTACACCGAATGCCGCCTGGCCCGCATCGCCGGCGCGCTCATGGAGGACATCGACAAAGAGACCGTGGATTTTGTCGCGAATTATGACGAGAGCACGCACGAACCCACCGTCCTTCCAGCCCGCATTCCCAACCTGCTGGTCAACGGCTCCAACGGCATCGCCGTGGGCATGGCCACCAACATCCCGCCGCATAACCTGACGGAAATCGTAGACGCCACCATCACCCTGATCAACGATCCCGCCACCAAGCTGAAGGACCTGCTCAAGATCGTCAAAGGGCCCGACTTCCCTACCGGGGCCTACATCTACGGCCGCAGCGGAATTGCCGCCGCCTACGAAAAAGGCCGCGGACGTTTCATGATGCGCGCCAAGGCCGGCATTGAAGACATGGCCCAGGGACGCAAGGCGATCATCGTGACCGAGATCCCCTATCAGGTCAACAAGTCGAAGCTGATCGAGCGCATCGCCCAATTGGTCAACGACAAGATCATCGACGACATCAGCGACGTGCGCGACGAATCTGACCGCGACGGCATGCGCATTGTGGTGGAGCTGAAACGCGGGGCCGAGCACCAGATCATCCTCAACCAGCTCTACAAGCACACGCAGATGCAGGAAAGCTTCAGCATGATCTTCCTGGCCGTAGTCCACGGCCAGCCGAAAGAGATGGGGCTGATCCAGGCCATCCAGCACTTCATCGACCACCGTGTGGACGTAGTGCGCCGCCGCACCGCCTACCTTCTGATGAAGGCCCGTGAGCGCGAGCACATCCTGGAAGGCTACAAGATCGCCCTCGACAACATGGATGCGGTGATCAAGATCATCCGCGGCTCGGGTTCGCGTGCGGAAGCCAAGGAAAACCTGCTGGCCGCCAAGTTCAAGATTGTCGATAAGCAGATCCAGCAGAAGGTCGGCGGCGCTGAAGGCCGGCTTTCGGCCCGGCAGGCCGATGCCATTCTGGAATTGCAGCTCTACCGCCTGACCCGGCTCTCGACCGAAGAAATCCTCAAAGAGCTGGGCGAAATCCGCGACAAGATTGGCGAGTACGAATCGATTCTGGCCTCGGAAAAGAAGCTGCGCGGCGTGATCGTAAAAGAGCTGCAGGAAGTCAAAGAGCAGTTCGGCGACGAGCGGCGCACCGAAATCACCGACGAAAGCACCGAGATTACGCTCGAAGACCTGATTGCCGACGAGCAGGTGGCGGTCACGGTTTCGCACAGCGGCTATCTCAAGCGCACCCCGATTTCCACCTACCGCCAGCAGCGCCGCGGAGGCACGGGCCGCACCGGCATGAAGACCCGTGAAGAAGATTTCGTGGAGTACCTGTTCAGCGCTTCCACACATTCCTACCTGCTGATCCTCACCAACACCGGACGTGTGTACTGGCTGAAGGTCTATGAAGTCCCCGACGTAGGCGCGGCCGGCAAGGGCAAACACATCGGCAACCTGGTTTCCTTGCAGCCGGGCGAGACCGTGCGTACGCTGCTCGAAGTGCGCAACCTGGAAGAAGAAAACCGCTTCGTGTTCTTCTCTACCCGCAACGGCACGGTAAAAAAGACTCCCGTAAAAGATTTCTCCAACGTGATGTCGCGTGGCATCATCGCCATCGGCATCGAAAAAGACGATGAGCTGGTGGCCGCCCGCCTCACCGATGGCGATCAGCTCGTCTTCCTGGCCTCCCATGAAGGCATGGCCATCCGCTTCGACGAAGAGGATGTGCGTCCCATGGGCCGCTCGGCCTTCGGCGTGCGCGGCATGAGCCTCGACAAAGACGATTACCTGGTCGGCATGGCGGTCACCCCCAAAGAGGGCAAACGCAAGAGCAGCGAAAAGGGCAAGGAAAAAGAGTCAACCGCCGACGTGCCCAGCCTGATCCTGAGCGTGACTGAACAGGGTTACGGAAAACGCACGCCCATCGAGGAATACCGGATGCAGTCCCGGGGCGGCAAAGGCGTGATCAACGTGAAGACCACCACCCGCAACGGTAAGGTCTCAAGCATTATGCTCGTGGATGAAGAATCGGAAGTCATGCTGATCAGCCAGTTCGGCAAGATCATACGCATCGACACCAAACAGATCCGCGAGGCCGGCCGCTCCACCCAGGGCGTCCGCCTGCTGCAGATGGAAGAGGGCGACCGCGTGGCATCGGCGGTGGTCATCCAGGAAAAGAGCGAAGAAGAGAACGGCCTACCGCTGCAGTAAATGGAGAGAAACCCGATTGAAAAACATTGCATCCCCGGTAAGCGCAAACTCATGGTCCTCCTGCCGCCGAATGCTGGCCCTCGCCCTGCTGCTTTGCGCCGCCGTTTCCGCCTACGCCGCCGATTTTGAATCGCGGGTAAAAGACGGCTATGCGGATTCCAACGGAGTAAAGATCCACTACGCTACTGTTGGAAGCGGGCCGCTGATCGTGATGATTCACGGCTTTCCCGACTACTGGTACACATGGCGCAAGCAAATGGAAGGCCTGTCCGACAAATTCCAGTGCGTAGCCATCGACCAGCGTGGCTACAACCTGAGCGACAAACCCCAGGGCGTGGAAAACTACGACATGCGCCTGCTCGTCGGCGACGTGATCGCGGTCATCAAGCACTTGGGTAAAGATAAAGCCATCATCGTAGGCCACGATTGGGGTGGGGCCGTGGCTTGGCAAGTGGCCTTGAACGCACCCCAGTACGTCGACCGGCTCATCATCCTCAATCTTCCGCACCCTCGTGGAATTATGCGCGAGCTGGTCAACAATCCGAAACAGCAGGCGGCCAGCGAGTATGCCCGCAACTTCCAGAAAGACGGCGCCGAGGCCTTGATCAAGCCCGAGCAACTGGCATTCTGGGTAACCGATCCGGAAGCCCGTCCCAAGTACGTTGAGGCCTTCAAGCGCTCCGACATCAAGGCCATGCTCTCGTATTACAAGCAAAATTATCCCCGGCCGCCGTATCAGGAAGATCCGTCACCGGTAACGAAGACCCAGATGCCCGTACTCATGTTCCACGGACTTAAGGATCCGGCGCTGCTCTCCGGCGCTCTCAACAACACATGGGACTGGATGGGCAAGGACCTCACCCTGGTCACCATTCCTGAGGCCGGCCATTTCGTGCAACAGGATGCCGCCGATCTGGTCACGCGCACCATACGGGCCTGGCTCAATCGCTAGGATCATCGTTTTATCTCATATTTTGAGAAGAGCGCTTCAACGGCCAAAAGAAGCTGCGATCATCCTCAGCAATCGACGGTGTGCCTTCATACAATGTTGACCAATAAGGTTCCGAACCCAGCGATTTTTGAGGTGTTCATGATAAAGCTAAATTGTGTCCCCAATGAATGAATTTGCGGAAATAGTATTTGGATTAGTCTATCCAGTCGGCGTAGATGTAGATCCGGCTGTCGCCGTCCTGAGAGATTATCTTGCCCAGCTAAATTATAAATTGGATTTATTTCGCATCAGCGACCACCTACGCTCTCTATCACTGGGAATCGAATTTGATGAATCTGATCCTTTGGGATTGTCTCACGCCCTGATGGATGCAGGGAATAAGGCGCGAATGAAAGCGGAAGCAAGTGATATCTTGGCAATCGCAGCCCTGAATCACGTCTTCTTGAATCGATCAAAAGATGACAATAAAAATCCAATGCCACGGAACAATGTTGTTCACATTATCAGGTCATTCAAAAGGCCTGAGGAAGTCAAATTGCTACGTGATATCTACCGGCCTGGATTTTTTCTGATTGGCATCGCAGCTGATGAAAAAGAGCAGATAGAATTCCTTAGATCCAGAAAGGGGCTAACAGAAACCCAAGCAAGAAGTCTCATCGCTCGTGATCGAGATGAGAGCGGCATCCATGGGCAGAGAACAAGAGACACCTTCTACCTCGCTGATGTGTTTGTGCAACTTGCGCGTGGTGAATACAAGGACCAACTGAAGAGATTTCTTGATCTGGTATTCGGTTGTCCTTTTCGCACTCCGACTAGAGAAGAGCATGCCATGTTCTCTGCATATGCATCTGCGGCAAGATCGGCTTCTTTGGGTAGACAGGTCGGAGCAGCGGTGGCTACTCATGAAGGCGAAGTATTGTCGGTGGGAGCGAACGAAGTGCCACAGGCGGGTGGAGGGCCTTATTGGGAAGGAGACAAAAAAGATCACAGAGATCATACCAAGCCGAAAGACTCAAACCAGGAACATAGATCACGAATCATTGGAAGCATAATTGAAAAGCTAAAAAGCAAATTGTTCTTTTCAAGTTCCGTTCGGACGCTTTTTGAGAACGCATTCAAAGACGAGACATCTGAGGCCGAAGTCGGACGACGCGTAAATGCTGCACTAGAAAAAAACAAGACGGCTCTACTGGAATCCGACGAGGCGGCTGCGCTCATTGAAGCGAGCGACCTCAAAGAGATAACTGAATATGGCAGAAGTGTTCATGCCGAAATGGACGCGATTCTGACCTGCGCGCGGCTAGGTATCAGCGTCAAAGGACGAATTCTGTTCACAACCACCTTCCCTTGCCACAATTGCACACGCCATATCATTGGAGCGGGGATTTGTAAGGTGGTTTATATCGAACCTTATCCGAAAAGCAAAGCCAAGGATTTGCATGATGATTCGATTACTTTTGGTCTGGAAGATGCTGAAAAGACAGGGAGAATTCCGTTCGTACCTTTTGTGGGTGTAGGACCGCGCAGGTACCTCGACTTTTTTTCATTGCAACTTAGCGCGGGATACGATATAGAAAGAAAAGCGAAAGATGGAATCCCAACCGACTGGAGCTGGGATTCCCACAACGGGCCACGTGTGGCGATGTTGCCTTACACATATCTCGAAAGAGAAGCGAAAGTCATTAATGAGCGCAGCCAACAGCTGAAAAAGCTTTTGGAGGATTGAGAATGGCAAATATTCCACTAAAAAATACCTCGGGATCTATATTTCTTAAAGCGATTGAAGAAGCGGCTGATGCCATCTCAAATTGGCCAAACTGGAAGAGAGATGCCGTTATATTTACAAAGACTGCGGATCGTCAGGAAGTCAAAGAGAAACGGCAAATCAAAGAGCCCCCAAAGTAGTTTTCTTTCTCGATAAAGGGCTTTACATAAAAAACTGTTGCTCTCCCCACCCATAAGTTGCAACAATGCGGAAATCGCAGCTTCGCACCCAGGGAGGGAGCAAATTCATGGCTATATTCACCAGGCGTCAACTCGCGCTGATGGCCCTTGTAATTATTTCAAGCTGGTCGGGCGCGCAGGAGCAGACAGCGCCGCCCGGGCCACCACGGCCGAAGATTGACTGGCAGGCTGGACCCACCACCGGGAAATTGGGCGACATCGCCGAAATCAAGGTCCCGGAAGGCTACAGTTTTACCGATAAAAAGGGCACCCAGCAACTGCTGGAAATGACGCAGAACATTCCCAACGGCCGGGAACTGGGCGCGCTGGTCCCGAACACTGGCCAGTCTCGGTGGTTTCTGACGTTTGAATTCTCCAAGACCGGGTTCATCAAAGACGACGACAAAGACAAGCTGGATGCCGCTGCGCTGTTGAAGGCCATGCAGGAAGGCACCGAGGCTGCGAATGAAGAGCGCAAGAAGCGCGGCTGGTCGGCCTTTCATGTGGTCGGCTGGGAACGGCCTCCCTATTACGATCCGCACACCAACAATCTGACCTGGGCAATCCGCGGCAACAGTGACAATCCACGCGAGGGAAGCACCGTCAATCACTCCATCCGCCTGCTGGGGCGCCGTGGAACCGTGAGCGTGGACCTGGTCGCCTCACCAGAGGATTACTCCGGCTCCGTGACCGCCTTCAATGACCTGCTTGCCGGATTTTCCTACAATGCTGGCAGCCGCTACGCCGATTTCGTTCGCGGAGACAAAGTAGCGGAATACGGCCTGGGCGCGCTCATCGTGGGTGGCGCCGGGGCCGTGGCGCTCAAGACCGGTTTATTCTCGAAACTTCTGCTACTGCTGGCCAAGCTCTGGAAGGTGATCATTGTGGCGCTGGCTGCGGGCGCGGCCGCTCTCAAGAAGTTCTTCAAGTCAATTTTCGGCGGCAACGAGGAGAAAATCGAAGACCCTGCACAACAGCCGGAAAACCACTAGCCCATGAGCGAAGTCGGAGGCCTGTTCGCCGTTTTCCTTCTGATTTACCTGGCCCAATGCCTGTGGTGGACGCCCCCCGGCGCTTCGGTTTTCGCGTTGGGAACGAGGGGAAAAGGCGCAAGAAAAGAACAGGGCTTCGTCTGGAATGCTTTCGATCTGGCGGGTGTACTGGCCAGTCCTCTGCCCCCGCTGCCGCCCTTGGTGGTCTCAGAATGGCCCGCCTTTCAGCCGGAGCCAGACCGCTTCTGCCACTGCCCGAGCGCAGGGGCCGAGCCGGTCCCCATTCCCTGGGAGTCGCTGGTGGTTACCAGTTCCGATTCGCGGCTCTTGTGTAATGGCGTATCGGTGCTGAAGGCGGGCGAGGCGCAAATCCAGCGTTACGCCGAATTCCTGCGGCAGACCGCGAAGCTGAATCGCAGAGGGCGGGAACGCGCCATCGAAACATGGCTCTTGCGCAGCACCGATCAGAAGGCCGCCAGCCAGGAACTGGAAGACTTCCGCCGCCGCTCACGCTGGCTGCGCATCATCACCAACGTTGAGTTCTTTCTGCTGTTTTTGATTGTGCCGCTGGCCTTTCGCTCTCTGGGTACGCGGGCGCTGTGGCCGGCGGTAAGCGCCCTGGCGGCGGTCGCCATCTCGATCACCCTGGAATTCTGGATGCTCCACCGGGCGCTCTTCCCCGAGTCATCGGCGGCAAGGATGAAATCTGCGGTGACCATTCTGCTCTCTCCGGTGGCCGCGGTGCGCGCCTGCGATGCCGTTTCCAAGGAGCTGCTCACCGGATTCCATCCCCTGGCGGTGGCCTCGGTCATCTTGCCCGAGGATGAATTCAAGCATTTTGCCAGCGAACAACTGCGTGCCTGCCGCTACGGCCCGGCTTCCGGCGGATGGTATGGGGCAAAACTGCAGAAGGCCCTGGAAGGTCTCGTCCGCCAGCAAGGCATGCAACCGGGGCCGCTCATGTCCCCTTCCAAGCAAGAGACCAATTGCGTGGCCTACTGCCCCAGATGCCTGGCCCAGTATGTGAACGACCGGGCTGAATGCGCCGATTGTGGATATCAAGAGCTGGTGGGGTTTTCCGGAAAAAAAGATTGGTCCGCCGATCGACCCAATTGAATCTTATAATTCTCTGGCATTAATTATCGTCTCGAGAGGACATTCGAATCATGAAAATCGCTAAAGATGTTACACAACTGATCGGTGGGACCCCCCTGGTGCAACTCAACAAAGTGACGCAGGGTTGTAAAGCAACGGTGCTGGCTAAACTCGAGGGCCAGAACCCTTGTAACAGCGTAAAAGACCGCATCGGCGTAAGCATGATTCTGGAAGCGGAAAAATCCGGAAGAATTACACCCGGCAAAACGGTGCTGATCGAACCCACCAGCGGCAACACCGGTATCGGACTGGCCTTCGTGGCCGCGGCCCGTGGATACCGCCTGATTCTGACCATGCCCGAAACCATGAGCCGCGAGCGGCGCGTCGTTCTGCTGGCTTTCGGCGCGGAGTTGGTGCTGACACCCGGCCCCAAAGGCGTCAAGGGCGCCCTTGCCAAAGCCAAAGAGATTCTGGCCAAGACTCCCAATGGCGTCATCCTGCAGCAGTTCGCGAACCCTGACAATCCCAAGATCCATCGGGAAACGACTGGCCCGGAAATCTGGAATGACACCGACGGCAAAGCGGACTTCCTGATTTCCGGCGTAGGCACAGGCGGAACGCTGACCGGCGTAGGCGAATTCATCAAGTCGAAAAAGCCGTCATTCAAGATCGTGGCGGTCGAGCCTGCCGACAGTCCGATCCTTTCCGGCGGCCAGCCTGGCCCGCACAAACTCCAGGGGCTCGGCGCCGGATTTGTGCCGGAAATCCTGAAGACCGACCTGATCGACGAAATCATGACCGCGACTACCGAAGAATCGCTGACCATGGCACGGCGCATGGCCAAGGAAGAAGGCCTGCTGGTGGGCATCTCTTCCGGCGCAGCCGTGTCGGTGGCGGTCAAGGTCGCCAGCCGTCCGGAAAATGCGGGCAAGATCATCGTGGTGGTGATCCCCAGCTTCGGTGAGCGCTATCTCAGCACACTCCTGTTTGAAGACCTGCGCACCAAGGCGGAGCAGCTTCCGACGGAAGAGATAGCCGTCTAGAAAACATGAACAGGAGTCAATGAACTATCGAGAGATTACGCTGCTTTTTTCCGCAGCCGTGGCCGGCGGGGCCATCAACTCGGTCGCCGGTGGAGGAGGCTTCCTCTCCTTCCCGGCGCTTATGTTGACCGGGGTCCCTTCGATCAACGCCAACGCCACCAGCACCGTGGCCCTGTGGCCGGGGACATTGGCTTCGACGGGCGCATACCGCAAGCTCCTGACCGCCGAAATGCTAAAGAGAATCGCGCCGCTGATCGTCATTACGGTTCTCGGCAGTCTTCTGGGCTCATACCTGCTGCTGAAGACCCGCCAGGCGGCCTTCGACCGGATGGTCCCTTGGCTTCTTCTAGCGGCCACGCTACTGTTCAGCTTGAGCGGCAAGATAGCCGCGCGGATCGTCCCACGGCAAGTGGGCCAAAAACCCACACGTCTGCGCTTTGCGCTGATCGCCCTGGCGCAAGCCGGAGTGGCGGTCTATATCGGCTATTTCGGGGCGGGGGTGGGTATCGTGATGCTCGCGCTGCTCAGCATGATGGGCGTGGAAAATATTCACACCATGAACGGTTTGAAGACCTTGCTGGCCACCTTCGGCAACGCCACAGCCATCGCGATGTTCGTGATTGCCCACGCCATCTTCTGGCCCCAGGCCATGCTCATGGTCGTGGGTGCGGTGCTGGGCGGTTACGGCGGCGCTTACTTCGCCCAGAAACTCAGCGGCGGTGCGGTGCGCGGCCTGGTGATTGCGATCGGGTGCGCCATGACCATGTATTTCTTCTGGAAGACGTGGGGGATATGAAACCCTCTTTCCCTGCCCCCGTCCGGGCCCCTTCCTCTGCGCCTTCTTTCTTCAATCCCCGTTCATCCGCGTGAATCAGCGGCAAATCTCTTTTGCTTTTCCCTGCGTTCTCTGCGAACCCTGCGGTTCAGTCTTTTGACTTTCCTTGGTTAGGTCCCATTCGTGTTAATTCGTGGCTAGTATTTTTTAATCAGCGTTCATCGGCGAAAATCAGCGGCCAACTTATGCTAGCCTGAACACAAGGAGTCACCATGGAGAACGCACCGGAATTCGGCCAAGTTGAAGGCTCAGAAGGCATCCTAACCATTCGCGGCCAGGGCGACAATAACGCCCGCGGATGGAACGGCATCCGCTACAAATCCGGCCTGTCGGCAAAAAATGTCGGCGCAAAAAAACTATCGATGAACGTGGCCACCATCCCACCCGGCGGCATCGCCTACGCGCACATCCATGTGGATTTCGAAGTCATGCTCTACATCCTAGCCGGACGCGTACGCCACGAATACGGCCCGGCCCTCGAACACACCCTCGAAAACCAGGCCGGCGACTTCATCTTCATCGAGCCCGGAATTCCCCACGAAGTCTTCAACATGAGCGCCACCGAACCCGTAGTCGCCGTGGTAGCCCGCTCCGACGCCAGCGAATGGGAAAACATCGTGAACTTCACGAGGCCGGGGAAGCGCTAGAACTTAGCGTGGCGCAGCGCAGCATCCAAATCGATAGAGTCATCCCGAACGCCGTCAGGAGCGCGCGCTTTCTTCGGGCCCCGTTCGCGCCCGCTTTTGGCGCGAATGGGCAGAGCGTGCGAGTAGAGCCTGCCCTGAGCCGTGGCGAAGGGCGTGAGGGACCTTGCGGTTCGGCGTTGCAATAGACTGCACCCTGCGATTGAGGTGCCCTACGGTTTCAGCATTGCGCCAAAGGCACATGAGATTGCGAGGTACCCTCGAACCGCCATCGCACCAGTCCCGCTTCAGCGGGACGGAAGAAAATAGCCCACCACGTGTCACGATGCCACGCGTACTTTGCGTGGCATCGTGGCTAAGTGGTGGGTAGTGAGTGGAACAGGTTCCTTCCTCGCCGCCCGCAGGGCCGGCGCGCATGCCGCAAAGCGGCAGGAGCGCCCTCAAAAAAATGCTTTTTGCATGTCCCTATAAAACGTCTTTTTCGCTGTGCTACCAAACCCAGATTGCGCGCTGGCTCCACTCTGCGATGATCGGGCTGTTTCCTCAATGACTGCTGTTGGATTCTCGCTTTGAGACAGTTTCGGTTGTTGAATGCCTCCACGGGTGACTTTTCGGTAGCTTTTTGGATACGAGGGGGTGGGGGTCCCTATCTGCCCCACCCCTTTGCCTGGACACACTTCTCCTGAGGCCCAAGGATGCAGGCCGCAAGTCATTTCCAAATGTCAAAGAACCGTTCCCACCTGACGCCTGAGCGCCTGCCTGGATTATTGCCGATTGTGACGCCGCCATGAAATTTTGCTGTCCGAATGCTGCCGATGTGACTGCCGGAAAATGGATTCGACTTCGAATACGCATTCCAAACGCGATCAGGAGCACCCGCTTTTGGCGCGAATGGGCAGGCGCGCGAGTAGAGCCTTACCCTGAGCCGTGGCGAAGGGTCTGAGGCACCTTGAGTTTCAGCGTTGCATTATGGGCGCCAGACCTAATGCACATGCGATTGCGCGGTACGCTCGAACCGCGTGGCAGCCAGTCCCGCTTCAACGGGACGAAAGAAAGTAGCCCACCACGTGCCACGATGCCACGCGTACTTTGCGTGGCATCGTGGCTAAGTGGTGGGTAGTGAGCGGAAGATGTCCCTTCCTTGCCGCCCGCAGGGCCGGCGCGCATGCTAGAGAGAAACATCTTGACCCTGATAGACCCCGCTAATAAATGCGACATCGTAACGGTTGCACAATATGTAGTGCAACCGTTACCAGATGTCACCGCATATTGACGGTATCCACAGAATGCAATTACCGAAGTAAGCACCCTCAAAAACTTATTCCTTGTAGATGTTTACCCAAAATGGGAGACTCTGAGTCTCCCCCTGAAAACCAGTGCTCCCCTATGAAATTATCTCCGGTTTTAGATACGCGCATTATCTATTGTGGCGATAACCTCGACAAGCTGAAAGATATTCCCGACAAATATATTGATCTTGTCTACATCGACCCGCCGTTTAATTCCAATCGAAATTATGAAGTGTTTTGGGGTGAGACCAAAGAACAGAGATCATTCGAAGATCGTCATGAATCGACAAAAGCTTATATAGATTTCATGCGTCCACGCTGTGAGCAGCTTGCCCGTATCTTGAAGCCAACAGGCAGCTTTTATTATCACTGTGATTGGCACGCCTGTCATTACGTGAAAGTGATGCTTGACCGAATTTTAGGAGAAGGCAATTTTATTAACGAAATAATCTGGAAAAGACAGAGTTCCCACAATGATGCGAAGCAGGGTTCTAAGCATCTTGGAAGGATTCACGATACGCTGTTTCTGTACACCGGCAGCAAAAACTATAAGTTCAAGCACCTGTATCGGCCTTACGATCCTGAGTATGTGCAAAACTTCTATCGCCATGTCGAATCTGAGACTGGGCGGCGTTATCGATTAGGTGATCTAACCGCTCCTGGCGGCGCTTCTCCATCAAAAGGGAATCCTCAGTACGAGTTTCTAGGCGTCACGCGCTATTGGCGATACAGCAAGGAAAATATGCAACAGTTGTATGAACAAGGGCGCATCGTCCAAACGAAACCGGGTACGGTACCGGCCTATAAACGCTATCTGGACGAAGGGAAAGGCGTTCCACTTGGTTCGGTCTGGGATGACATCGGGCCAGTGCAAGGCGCTGCGGGTGAGCGTATAGGGTTTCCAACTCAGAAGCCATTGAAGTTGCTCGAAAGAATTATTGAGATTTCTAGTGAGCAAGGAGACATCGTGTTGGATGCATTTTGTGGCTGTGGTACTGCCCTTGTAGCAGCCCAAAATGCTGGCAGGCAGTGGATAGGGATAGATACTTCTCCCACGGCCTGCCGTGTCATGGCGAAAAGACTACGTGATTCAAGCGGCTTAACGGAAAGCGAAGCGTTGTGGAAGATCGGCAGAGGCTTTATCGTTCGTGATCTCCCCTGGACTGAACAGCAGTTGCGCAAGTTGCCGCCATTCGAGTTTGAGAATTGGGCTGTAATAGCAGTGGGCGGAACACCAAACAAGGTACAAACTGGGGACATGGGAATGGACGGAATAATCTATCCCATTTCAGCCCTTCCAGAACGACGCAGCAAAGCCGACCAACTTGCCTTTATGGATGTTTGGTATCCAATTCAGGTCAAGCAATCAGAAAAAGTTGGCAGGCCGGATATAGATAAATTCGAAGCTGTGCTTATGCGAGAAAATCGCACTAGGGGATATTTTGTAGGTTTCGATTTCACGAGTGATGCCTTGCAAGAGATAGGTTCATTTTTTAAACGGAGTGGTAGAGAAATAATTCGTCTAACTGTCCAGCAGATTCTTGATGAGAATTTTACGAGCTCCCGTATGCCGCCAAAATCTGCGTCTGCGCTTCGTGTCTCTGAAGACCAAAAACACAGACGCAAGTAGGTCTATACAGCCAACAACTCGCCTATGCTCCAAATGTGATCTGTAATGCCTGCTTCCATGCAAGGCGTAACTCTAAGGGTTTTGTGAACACGGCAAGAGTTGTGTCATGCGGGGCCACCGAATGCGCCAACGCGCATATCGATCACGCAGAGCCCAGGTCCGCGTCCAAAGTGGCGACGATTCGTGAGGCCACTTGAGTGGGTACGATCCGGCTCAATGAAGTTCCGCAAAAGGAGAAAAGGCGCATCCCGCATTTCTTGAAATCGTTCCGTTAAATTACGAAAGCGCCACGCTTGAGACAATTGAGCAAGTCGATGTTATATGGCTCAAAGGACGATCGATTGCGCGTCCTTTTGAGGTGGAGCGCACTACGGCTGTATGCTGTATATTCAGGCTTGCTTAGAATGGCAGACTTGTTAGCCCTCCAGCCGAACATGGCCATTCGTCTTCACATCGTCGCGCCAGATGATCGCGGACCTCTTTCGGAAATGTGTACTTTCATTTCTTATGAGAGCGTGGATGCGATCAACAGCCTGGAGCATTTAGCCCACACGAAAGACGGCATCATCGCGGATTATGAAGAGGGAAGTCCAATCAACGACTCGGCCTAGGTGCGAAATCTGTAGAATGGGAATCCTGGGAACAAGCATGACGCTTGGCCGTCGCTGTATGGACTTCGTAACGTCAGATTTAGAGGATTTATGCGATTAAGTGACTCTCGGCTAAAGATTGAAAGGGCCAACAAGCACATCGCCGATATCCGTGCTCGCATTCACGCTTTGCCAGATTTTTACACTGCCACAATCGAGATAAATCCGCAGACTGGAAATGAAGTCATCAAGCATGACCTTAGCGATAGAACGGTAATCACGGATGTCGCCTTGATGATCGGAGATGCTGTTCACAATCTCAAGTGCGCTCTCGATTATGCCTGGGCGCAAACGATTAATCGGCTTGTTCCTACGGCAGTCAGCAAGTTTTCTAAGTTCCCCGTTCGTTCTTCTAAAGATGAGCTTGAAAGTGCACTTAAGGGGAGAGAAATTGACATCGCCGCCCCGCAACTCTTCAAGCTCGTTGTTTTTGATATAAAGGCATACGCGGGAGGGAATGATTCCATCTGGTGCCTCCACCAACTTAACATCCTCGACAAGCACCGGCTCCTGCTCCCGGTTGTCACTTTTGGCGCCATTGAGGGCATTGAATTGGAAAATGAGCATGAGGAGATCGTGCGTGGCGGCACTTGGGGAACGACTCAGCAAACGCCCTACTATGTACCCGTTCAATCTGGCTGGCAGATCAAGAATAAGGGCCACGTTTCAGTTGCTGTAGTCTTCGAAGAAGGAACGCCCGTTCAGGGCATGGAGGTAGCAGACATGCTCTCGACTTTTGCAATAAACGTCCTGAGTGTCACGCAATTGCTGGAGATTTTGTGAAATAGTGAATGTTGTATGAATTCGCTTGACATTTCCTTTATCTATCAGCATCATTGATGCTGAATGGCGACCTTTTCCACTAGGCAAGCTGCCAAAAGACTAGGGATCGATATGGCAACGCTGAGCCGTTACATTAAGGCCGGTAAAGTTCCCGCCCCAGACTCGGCAACGAGCGGCGGCATGACCATTCACTTTTGGACAGACGCAGAAATCGAGCACGTCCGGCAACTCCTACCCAAGATCGCCAACGGCAGGAAGACGCGATATCAAAAGAAAGCAGTCAGCAAACAAACACCAAAGAAACGCAAAGCAAAAAAGAAGTAAAACCCAAAACGGGCAGCGCCCGGTGCTTGAACACCGAACGCGCCCTAACCAGCAAATCGCCTTGATTGGAGGCAACAAGATGGCTGATGTTTACGGTAAAGCAGCAACTGGCCGTTGGCAAATAGCAGTTGGCCAATCCCCCTCGTTCCTGGCGGCGAAAGCAGGCCGCCTATGAAGAATCCAATCCCGAAAACCAACAAGCCTTCCCCGCGCCGGTTCACCCTGATCGAAAGAAAGTTTCCCGGACGCCGGTTCGTGGAATTCCCCCGCATGAAAGGCCGGACGGTGGACAAGATCGAGTTGTTCACCACGTCTGAGTACCACTCGATCACCGTCAGCTTTCTGGATAAGACCGCTCTGACCCTGGTCATTGATCCGGGCTTTAAACTCAAAGCCGATTACCAAGATCGAAAGTCCGGCGATGCGCGTAAGGTCAAGAGCTGGCCGGCGATTGCCAGTGAATGAAGTGTCGAATCACCCCGTCACGCGCAAAGAGCGCGCGTGACGCGGTGAAGGCATGATCTTCTTTATACTTAGAAATCCAGACTCTGCGAATCGTTTCGACAGCACCCTGATGGCAGGATGACAGCCAAATCTTTACTTCCAGCATGAGTCATCGTAATAATCAAAGCAGTGGCGCACATGCGTCCGTTTTGGTCGTTCATTGAAAACTGAAACTCCGAAAGGGCGAAGGTCTTCGCCCTCGGACTTGCTGCAGTCCGGGGGCCGGGGCCTCAGCCGTTGTCCCAAGCACCGGCAAGGCCATCCAGTGTCAGCGATGGCGGCTGTTTTTGGCTAATTGCCAATTGCTTCCCGTAGCGCTACCAATTCTTGTCCGCTACCGGATCAGGGCACTCCACGCCGTGATTGGCGCGGCTGGTAGCGTTAGAGCGGATTCAGGGCAGATTTTTACACCAGCGAGATTTCACTCCCTGCCCTCTGGATTCGCGGGTCGGTCACCTGATCATGCGATTTTCAAAGATTAACCTTGCACTTTGGCGTACTGTATACGGCATTTATTATGGGTGCTTTTTAGCTGCACCGAGCACAAACCCTTGTCAGTCATGAGGATAGCGGTACGAGTGAGAAAGATTCGAGGGAGAACACGAATAATTCAGGCATGTATCCTGCTTTTATTCGGCTCAAAACGTACATCAAGGACAGTCGAGTTTATTTACAGAGACATGCAAAAAGCATTTTTTTAGGGCGCTCCGCTTCGCTGCGCTGCCGGCCTGCGGCGGCAAGGAAGGCCATGTTCATCTCACTACCCACCACTTAGCCGCGACGCCACGCAAAGGACGCGTGGCATCGCGGCACGTGGTGGTCGCGGTAGGGATGCGGATCACTCCGCACCCCCCGCGCAGATCCGGACTTGAGGAATTACCTCATCCGGCTCCTGCCTTAGGTTGTGACGGGTCGGCGACGAGAAGGGTAGGGATGACTGATTCGGGCCGGGGGCAACCAGCGGTCGATCAATCGCTGCATGCGCTTCC
>DATMNZ010000134.1:0-3293 GCA_035568495.1 Saccharimonadales bacterium (SeqCode)
CGCATTGTGCAGGAGGGATTAGTGAATGTGCGCAAACACAGCCAGGCACGCCACGCGCTGGTGCGCCTGGGTTCGACGCAGAGCTTGTGGACGCTGAGCCTGGAGGATGACGGCAAAGGTTTTCCATTTTCTGGTCGCCTCACTCAGGCTGAAATGGATGAGATTGGGAAAGGGCCTATGATCATAAAGGAACGTGTGCGTTTGATTGGTGGGGAACTCACGGTAGAATCAAATCCAGGTCAGGGATCGCGCCTGGAAGTCACGGCGCCCCGGGGCGGGGAAGTGCCGCATGAATTTTAAGAAGCCACAAACCGTTCGCATCGTGATCGCTGACGACCATCCCATCTTTCGGGATGGGCTGCGCCGGCTGCTGGAAGCCGAGCCCGACCTGAAGGTTCTCGGCGAGGCCTCCGACGGCGCCGAGGCGGTCAAGCTGGCGCGCTCGCTGAAGCCGGATATCCTCCTCCTCGACTTGGCGATGCCCAAGCATCCCGGCCTCGAGGCCTTGCGCGACCTGAGCTCAACCTCCAATTCGACTCCGGTGCGCGTGATTCTGCTGACCGCTGCCGCGGAAAAAAGCCAAATTGTGGAAGCTTTGCAGCTGGGAGCCCGCGGCGTCGTGCTCAAGGACTCGGCAACCCAACTTCTTCTCCGCGCCATTCATACCGTGATGTCGGGAGAATACTGGGTGGGGCGCGAGAGTGTTTCCAATCTGGTGCAGTATCTGCGGACTCTGATGCAATCCTCCAGCGATGAAGCGCGGCAGAAGAAGTTTGGTCTTACACCCCGTGAACTGGAGATTGTTTCGGCGGTCGTAGCCGGCTACTCCAACAAGGAAATCGCCGAATATTTCAAGATCAGCGAAGATACCGTCAAGCACCACCTGAGCAACATCTTTGACAAGCTGGGAGTGTCGACGCGCCTGGAACTCGCGCTGTTTGCGGTGAACCAGGCCTTGCCGCTCAAAAGTATCGCCTGATTACCGGATGGCGCGGAAGTAACCTGGAACCGAGACTGGGGTTATCCCGTATGGCACTTTTGTGCCATTGGCCGAGCCTTCCCGGATGATTAGGATTCTCTCTAGAGCCCTCACAGTGGTCGTGTGTCGGTGTGTAACTGGGAGTCCCCAAAAGGGGAAGTTCGGTTCAAGAACGGATAGGGAGCCCAATGGCAAGACTCTTACAGCAAGTTTGGAACGATGAGCGCGGTCAGGACATCGCAGAATACGCGGTGATGCTGGCGGTGATTCTGGTCATCGTCGTCGGTACGATTCGGCTGATCGGTTCGAACGCCAACAACGTGTTCTCGAATGTTGGCAGCTCGCTGCAGTAGTTTCCAATCGCTGCCGGCCCGGATCACCGTTTAAGCTGGCGGCATCACGCCACGCGGGCTGATCCCGGCGCTGCCTCGATTCTAACTCAAATCTGGCTCAGAGGACGCCGCCTGCGCTTCCACCGCAAGGGGGCGCCAGGGCGCCTACCTCGTAGACTTCCAGGATCTTATTGCTTCGGATCTGGCTTCTGGTCCCCAGCGGGCGCAGTCAGAGCCACTTTGTCTGCTCCCGGGGTTGAAATCCGCGTCAGGAACGGGAACGGTGGCGTGATCTCAAAAGGCATTTTCTCTCTCGCCGAGTTCAGAGCAACCGGCTTGCCCTTGGCCAGTTCCACCTGATCGCTCCAGGGATCCACTTTGATACGGCCGCCCAACGGAAGCGCCGCGATCTGGTCCGTGCGATTATCCTGCAGAGCCGGGGCTGACGCCATCAGGCTCGCCATGCGGATGGTCTTGCGATCGACAATACTATTTCCCAGGTGAGAGTGAAGCAGGTTGGGAAGGTCCGGAGCCTTTTCCTGTAAGGCCTTCAGAAACAATCCAGCACTCCCCAGCTTGTCCTTGTAGGGAGAATTCTTCAACATCTCCAGGGCTTTCGCGTCCGCCGCCTCTTCTTCCTTTTCGCTGTGCTTAAACGCCAGATTCTGGAACGAGGCTTCGTCGGGGAAAAACATGCGGTCGTTGAATGCCATCTTGGTATCGAAGCGGTGCGCCAGCACTACATGGGCCAGTTCGTGCGCCAGGATCATGGCCAGCGACGCTTCATCGGGCAGCACATCCAGCAAACCCCGGCTGATAATGATGGTATGGCCGATGGTGAACGATTCCAGCGGAGCGGTCAGCAAGACACGGCAGCGGATGTCTCCCTGAAGATCAATGTTGTTGGTCACTAGAAGGTTATTCACCACGGTGAGCAACACTTTGTCCAAGTCTCCCGGAGGCGCCAGCAGACCGATCTTCTGGATGCGGTCGACGGCGTTGTCCTCCGCCTGCCGCTCCCACATGCGCTCCGCGACCACCGGAGTTGCGTCCGCGGCAGCCTCAGTTTGATCCTTCACCGATTGTGGCGAGTCCACTACAATCTGGGTGAATTCTTCGTTCCTGGACAAGCCCTTCAGGTCATATCCCCAGAGCCGGGTCTGCGCTTTGAAATGCAGATTCTTGGAAAGGCCGGTCTTCAGGTTCTGCTCTTCCGTGTAGATATAGGCCGGCAACCAGGTCCCGGGGCGCATATTCAGGCGCCAGCTGTCGAAGTGGAAATAGAAATCAAACTTGGGCGGCGGCGCATAAGTGCCGTTGAAACGAACAATGTTATATTCCTGATCCTCGACCCAGATGCGGCCCTTGAAGCGCGGAATCTTTTCTCCTGCTCGGGGCTCAACATCGATCACCAGGCAGCGCACTTCGCCCAGAAATTCGCGGCGCACAAAAGAAAAGTTGTAATACTTTTTCTGGAAATCCGTATCGAGCACCACCATCTGGGCAAAGCCGAGGGGCAGAAAGTGCATGGAATACATTCCAGTCAGCTTGGTCAGCATGCGCTGTCCGAATCCGGGCTGTCCCGTGAACGAAGTGTCTTCGGGGCCGTCGGTCATATCCAGCCGGCCCAGGAAATAATGGTCTTTGACGGGCTGGGGGTTGTCGGATCTGTCCGTCTTAAGGTCCTGGATATACGTCTCAACCATGGGATGCATGTGGCGCATCTGGGCGAGGAAGAAGTACTCGCGCTGCACCACGCGGTCGATAACATCACCGAGTGAGGCGGCAGAGGATTGCGAGGCGGCTGAGTCTTGCGCGGCAACGCCAAGGGCCGGCAAAATCGGCCGCGAAGGGGCGGGCGCAGCCTGAGGGCTTGCCGGCAGAATCCCAGCCCCTACGAATAGAAACGCGAGAACAAGTGAATGCAGATTTCGCATAGGAATCGTAATTAAGAATTTATGCTATCTGAAAGACCACGTGCA
>DATMNZ010000135.1:0-73132 GCA_035568495.1 Saccharimonadales bacterium (SeqCode)
GGAAGCGCATGCAGCGATTGATCGACCGCTGGTTGCCCCCGGCCCGAATCAGTCATCCCTACCCTTCTCGTCGCCGACCCGTCACAACCTAAGGCAGGAGCCGGATGAGGTAATTCCTCAAGTCCGGATCTGCGCGGGGGGGCGGAGTGATCCGCATCCCTACCGCGACCAGCACGTGCCTGGCCGCCACGCGCCTTTGCGTGGTGGCCAGGCTAAGTGCTGGGTAAGTAGAGGATCAAGCCATTTCCTCGCTGCCGCAGGCCGGCGCGCAGCCCGCACAGCGGGCGGAGCGCCCTAAAAAAATGCTCTTTGCCGACGGCTGGGAAAATTCTCCAATCACGCGAGAATGTTGACGGCTGAGGTACGTTCATTTCTTAAGTGAACTGTATTGCGGCTTCAGCCGCCCGTGAAGCGCCATGAAGGATCCCGGCTTTAGCCGCAGTTTAGCGGCTACAGTCTCGAAAAACAAAGACTAAGGAAGGTCTATGAGTGAACACAAGAAGAATGACCTTGGCCCGGCGGAAACAACCTTGCCTGCGCAACTGGTTGTCTCCGGCGAAGACCGGTTCAACGAGAAACACCCACTCGGATTTACTTTGATCAAGTTCAAAGTCGCCACGCAGGATACCGGCGGCGGGTTGTTCATGATCGAACACGGCAACCTCACCCGCGGCGGTCCGCCCCGGCATCTGCATCATGATCAGGACGAGTGGTTCTACGTGCTCGAAGGTGAAGTTCTCATTGAAGTCGGGCACGAAAAGATGCGGATGAAAGCCGGCGATTCTCTCCTTGCGCCGCGAAAGGTTCCACACGCCTGGGCCTATGTGGGTGAAAAGCCGGGGCGAATGTTGGTCGCCTTTGCTCCGGCTGGAAAAATGGAGGCCTTCTTCCGGGAAATAACCGACTCCCAAAATGTCCCCCAGGATACAGCCCTGTTTAGCGCTCATGGCATGGAGTTAGTTGGACCACCGTTAACTTGAGTGATGAAGCGCAAAAATATAACGATGAGGAACCACAAGAGAAACTGCATTCGCGCAGCGGATTCGGAGCCAGCATGGCCATAGAAATCGGACACGTGGAGTCGATCTTCCGGTATCCGGTGAAGTCGATGGGCGGCGAACGGCTCGAGGCCGCCAACCTGGGCTGGCATGGTCTCAATGGCGACCGGCGTCTGGCTTTCCGGCGGGTTGAAGACCGCAGCGGCTTCCCATGGCTATCGGCAAGCCATCTTCCCGGCCTGCTCCTGTTTGCTCCGCAGCGCCGTGAAGATGGTGCTCAAGATGACCTTCCTACGCATATTCGCACCCCGGATGGCGCACAGTTGCCTGTCTTCGGAGAGGAATTGGCCACCGAGGTCGGGCGCCGCTACGGGTCCCCAGTGCAAATGATGCAATTGAAATATGGCATCTTCGATGAGGCGAGCATCTCCGTGATCTCTCTCGATACAGTGCGCGAGATTGCACGGCTCGCAGGGCAAAGCCCGGACGTACGGCGCTTTCGCCCGAACGTTGTGGTCCGTCTACTGCGGCCGGCCCCCTTCCAAGAGGACGAATGGGTTGGTGGTGTCCTTTCATTCGGCGAAGGGAAAGACGCCCCCGCCATCTCCGTCACCATGCGCGACGCCCGTTGCTCCATGGTCAACTTCGACCCTGACTCCGCAAGCTCAGCGCCAGAAATGCTGAAAGCGGTCGTCCGCGTGAACCAGAACAATGCCGGAATCTACGGTGCGGTCACCCGCATCGGCCGGCTGGCCGTTGGACAACCCATATTCCTCCGTTGATGGAATCAGGCTACTTGCGCGTGCCCGGGGTGTAATGAGATTGCAGGTATTGAGTGATTTTTGCCGCAGATGGCTCGGGGATAGGCGCACCGAAGGCCTTGCGCATCTTGTTGACTTCAGCCTCCCATGTAGCCGCCGCCAGCGGCGGCTGCATGGTGATATAGCGTGTGCTGTGGCACGGGCTGCAATAGGCCTCGGTTTCCTCACGGCCTTCCCCTTCCGCCAGTGTTGGAGGATACAGAGGATAGGCGGATACTTCGTACACTGAATCTCCCGCAAGGGCAGCAGGAGCTTCTGCCTGATTGAGCTGCGAGAGCGTTTCCGTCGCATAGTCGCCCTTCCGGACCTCGGCCAAAAAAAGGCCCGCGCCGGCGGTACCTGCCAGCACAGCCATGGACAACAGAGAATGATAATTTTTCGTCAATTGCATCCCATTTCCTCTCAAAAATTCTGACTGTTCCACAAGAGGAAGCTACCCGGCCGTACCCACTAAATACTGCTGGCGCTCGATTCGGCTCCAAAGATAGCCACCCGCGTTCCACGTAGCCTCATCGAGCTGCGCGCTGCCCGTACTATCGGTGGCGCGCACGGCAAATGTATACCGGCCCGGGGTCGCCGGAGTCCATGTGAATTCCCATGTGCGAAAAGAATACTGTCCCAGATCTTCCCCGAGACGGGCGGGCTGCCAGGTCTTCAGCCCGTCCCAAGACACATCAACTTTGCGAATCGCGCCGTGTCCGCTGAATGCGATACCACGTACGTGGACCGCCATTCCGGCAGGAATTGCGGTGTCGCCACCCGGCGAGATGATGAAAGAGCGCACCGGCATGCGATGAATGGGGATTGTTTTCACGCTTCCGGCCTTCACGTCTTCCGGAGTTGTATTGCCGCCGGGCGTATCCGGAATGCGGTACCCAGTCTTCATCCAGAAGTTCTCGTCAACCTTGTCCAGGATGCGGATCCAAGTGAGGGACTTCATCCAATAGGTGCCAAAATAACCGGGGACTACCAAGCGAACAGGAAATCCGTTGAGCATGGGCAATGGTTCGCCGTTCATCGCGTAGGCAACAATGCACTCCCCAACTACAGGGTTATTGAGGTCCAGGGATTTCTGAAACATTCTTGATCCCAGGCCTTCAGGTCCAACGCCGCTTTCGAGGCCTTGAAATTGCACCTGCACCGAACCGCGTTTAGGGGCCGCCGCTCGCAGAAGGTCCTGTAAGCGTACGCCCGTCCATCGAGCGTTGCCCATAGCGCCGTGTCCCCACTGCCCGCCGGCTACGCGCGGCCGCGCATAGCTGCGGCTGTTGCCGGAGCATTGATTCACGGCTGCGAAGGTTTGCGCTGGGAACTTGTGCATGAGATCGGCCAAGCTGTAAGAGGCCGCTTTCTCGACATTGCCCTCGATACGCAAACGCCAATCCTTGAGGTCGACCGCATTGGGAATCTCTGACAAATGCCAACGCACATAAAACGCTGAGTTGGGGGTGAACGCCTCTTGAAAATAGTGGCGCGGCGTCTCCAACTGGATTGGACGGTCCGTCAAAAGAATGAGAGGTACTTTTTGCGGTTCCGAAACATAGGGTCCCATGGCGTTCCACCTGGGATTCACCTCCGGTCCGCTGACCGGCGGCACGGCTTGCTGGCTTTGGGCGGCAGCCATTGGACCCAGCGCTAGAGCGCCTCCGACCGTGCCCAATGCTTTCAGCACAGAGCGTCGCGAAACAGGAACAGAATTTGCAGTGGAAGAATGGGCCATTGTAGTATTTTTTGAACGGCCTTATTGTACACATTCCCGGGAGGCTCAGGTGGAAAATGCGTGCGTCCTGAGAGGCTATCGTAGCCCCCTGAGTGCGATCTGGCCGGTTAGGCGCGAGTCCACAGAATCAGGGCCACACTTTGTTCTTATAGTTGGGCGTCGCCGGCAGCCGCTTGTGCCACGCGCAACACCGTGCTTTCGTCGAAGTGTTTCCCCAGAATCTGCAGTCCGATGGGCAGGCCCGCGGCAGTCTTGCCGCAGGGGACGCTGATCCCCGGCACACCCGCCAAGTCTCCTGTGACCGTATAGATATCGGCCAAATACATGGCCAGAGGATCATCGGTCTTTTCACCCAGCTTGAAGGCCGGCGTGGGCGTGGTGGGTGTGAGGATGGCATCCACGCGGGTGAAGGCTTCTTCGAAGTCGCGTGTGATCAGCGTGCGGACCTTTTGGGCCTTCAGATAATAGGCATCGTAGTATCCGGAACTCAGCGCGTATGTGCCCAGCATGATGCGGCGTTTGACCTCCGTGCCAAAGGCTTCATCGCGGCTGCGGCGGTATAACTCAGAGAGCGTTCGCGGGTTGGCGGAACGGTAGCCATAGCGCACACCGTCGAAACGCGCCAGGTTGGCTGAGGCTTCGGCGGTGGCAATCACGTAGTAGGCAGGCACAGCATAGGAAGTATGGGGCAGCGAGATGTGTACGATCTCGCATCCTTGGCGTTGCAGGCCGGCGATGGCCGCTTCCACCGCGGCGCGGATTTCGGCGTCGAGCCCTTCCGCGAAATACTCTTTCGGTACGCCCAGCTTCAGGCCATGAACGGGCTTTTCCATTTCCTGTGCGTAGTCGGGTACGGGCAGATTGGCGGAGGTGGAATCGAGCGGGTCGCGTCCGGCGATGCAATGCAGAATCAGCGCGGCGTCTTTGACGGTGCGGGTGAGCGGGCCAATGTGGTCAAGAGAAGACGCGAAGGCGATCAGCCCGTAGCGGGAGACTCGTCCGTAGGTGGGCATCAGCCCCACCACGCCGCAAAAGGATGCCGGCTGGCGGATGGAGCCGCCGGTATCGGACCCCAGCGTGGCCACGGCGGTGCCCGCCGCCACTGCGGCCGCCGAGCCGCCGCTCGAGCCGCCGGGCACGCGCGAACGGTCGCGAGGGTTGCGGACCGGGCCATAGGCCGAGTTCTCATTCGATGATCCCATGGCGAACTCATCGCAGTTCAGCTTGCCCAGAATGATGGCGCCTGCGGCTTCCAAGCGCGCCACCGCCGTGCAGTCATAAGGTGGAATGAAATTCTCGAGGACCTTCGAACCGGCAGTGCTGCGGACGCCCTTGGTGACCATCACGTCCTTGATGCCTACGGGTAGCCCCGCAAGTGCCGGCAGGGGATCGCCCTGAGCGGCCAGAGCATCGATCTTTTGCGCCTGCTGCCGGGCGCGCTCTTCCGCGAGCGTAAGCCAGGCGTGGATCTCGCCATCTTCAGCGGCGATCTTCCGGTAGAACTCACCGACCAGCGCCGTGGCGGTGAACTGCCTTTCGGCGAGCCCGTTGCGTACGGTGTCCACAGTGAGCTGGCTGATGTCCATTACTTTTCGATGACCTTGGGGACTTTGAAGAAGGTGTCATCGGCGCCGGGCGCGTTGCGCATCGCTTCGCCATGGGGCAGGGAAGCAGCGGCCGTATCGGCGCGCCGGGCATAGGCAAAGCGCCGGTCGCCAGGGACATTCGAGGCGCCAAAACGATCGGAAATCTGCGCCATCGGGGGGACGCCGGTTGTATCGAGTTCGTTCAGCCGTCCGATGTAATCGAGAATGGAACTCAGGTCATGCGCCATGCGCGTGCGCTCGTCCGCTGTAAGTTCAAGATTGGCCAGGTCGGCCACGTAGGAGACGTCTTTTTCGGTGATCGGCATAGAGAGTTGATGGAAAAGCAATTGGCAATTAGCAAATAGCAATTGGCAAATAGCAAATAGCAATTGGCAAATAGCAATTGGCAAATAGCAATTGGCAAAAGCAGTAAGGGCCGCAGAGCAAGTAAGAATTTCCAAATACCAAATACCAAATACCAACTGCTAATTGCCAACTGCTAATTGCCAACTGCTAATTGCCAACTGCCAACTGCTAATTGCCAACTGCTAATTGCTTTCTACCGGTTTTTCGATACCGGCTGAAAATGCACTTCCTTGACCACCGGCCCCAGCAGCTCGGAAAACCCGGAAATGTAGCGGGAAGTAAACGCTGCCAGTTGGTATTTCCAGGTCGTGTCAGGCACTTCCACGATCAGCCGGCCTTCGGTGAATTCGAGGGCGCGGGTGCGGGCGGCTATCTCTGCGCCACAGACCACCGGCCAAGCGAGTACCGGAGCTTCCCGGGGCGGCTGTGTCTTCAGGAAGTCGCTCATGATGTGCCGCAGCCCGCTGCGAATCGGTTCCATCAGCTTGATTGTAACATCGGAAAAACCCTTCACCACGGAGGCACGGAACAGCCAGGCTTCAACCCAGAGCCATACCACTGGTCCCGCGAGGCGGTAATGGTAGAAACACTGGCTAACACTTGAGTGTCCCTTTACCGGGCATCCGGCGGTTTAGCATTGGCATTTCCGTTCAGGTACAGATCGAACCAATAGACCTGCCAGTTCAGGCTCTCGACCAAATGGATCGGTTCTCCGGTCCTGGTAAGGTTGTGATTTTCACGCGGGAACAGCACCAGTTCCGAAGGCACGCCGTAGTGTTGCAGGGCGCGGAACCACTGTTCACCTTGCTCCAAGGGCACACGGAAATCGAAGTCAGAGTGCAGGATGAGTGTGGGCGTGCGGACATTGCGGGCGTATTTGAGTGGCGAGGCCTCCCAGTATTGGTCGAAATCGTCAAAGAGGATGCCTTTGAAATAATCCTCGTGGCCGTAAGCGCCGTCGCGCGTGCCTTCATCGCTGATGAAATTGGAGATCGACCGGAGCGTGACTGCGGCCTTGAAACGGTTGGTGTGCGAGACGATCCAGTTGGTCAGGTAGCCGCCGTAGGAGCCGCCTGTGACCCCGAGTTTCTCAGCATCCACCCAGGGATATTGTTTCAAGGCGGCGTCCACGCCGGCCATCACGTCCTGGTAGTCCATCACGCCCCAATTGTTGATTTCACCACGCTCGAACTTTTCTCCGTAGCCGGTTGAGCCGCGCGGATTGCAGAAGAAGACCGCCCAGCCTTTGGCCGCCAGGACTTGAAATTCATGCGACCAGTCCACGCCGTACATGCCTTCCGGGCCGCCGTGGATGACCAGGATCATCGGATACTTTTTCCCCGGCTGCCAGCCAAGTGGCTTGACGAAGAACCCATCGACCGCCCAGCCGTCCGTGCTCTTGTACGGCAGGCGTTCCACCGGCTGCAGCTCCAGTTGCGCCCACAGATCGCTGTCGAGGTGAGTGAGCTGGCGCTCGCCCTGGCCATCGAGGTTCGAGATATAGAGATCGTCGGAATGCTGAAAATCACTGGCCAGATAAACCATTTTGCCGGCCGCCGCATTGACATCGAGCGAACGCAGGCCGCGTGCGCCGGAGGTAACGGCGGCAAACGTATGCGCCCCAGGATCGGCGCGAAAGATCTGGGTTTCGCCTTTCACGCCGGCCAGGAAAAATATCGGGCCCGAGATCGGCCATTGCAAGTCTGTGGCAATGAGGTCGAGGTCTTTGAGGGCGAGCTGCGAGCGGGCGCCGCCTGC
Source organism: Saccharimonadales bacterium (SeqCode) (assembly GCA_035568495.1). Lineage (GTDB taxonomy): Bacteria > Acidobacteriota > Terriglobia > Terriglobales > Acidobacteriaceae > Angelobacter. The sequence goes on from DATMNZ010000135.1 coordinate 7,250, forward strand.
GGCGGCGGCGACGTAGAGCTTGGGAAATTGGTGGCGCGCGGTTTGGCCGGCAAAGAGAATCTGGCGGCCATCCGGAGACCAGCGCGGGCTTTCGTCGTTGAAGTCGTGGTCGGAAATCTTGGTCAGCGGGCCGCCGGCTGCGGGTATGGTCCAGACATCGGTGTTGTCGTTGTTGTCATAGGCCCGGCCCGAGCGGTCGGAAACAAAAGCGATGCGCGTTCCATCGGGTGACCACTGCGGGTTGGTGTCTTCCCAATCCTGGCCGTCGGTGATTTGCCGGGCTTCACCGCTGGGCACATGGATCACCCACAGGTGGCGCCGTTTATCGTCGAACCATCCGGTATCGTTGAATTTATAGCGGATGTGCTTGTAGTGACGGACATCGCTCTTGCGGGCCGCAGGAGCGGCGGAATCCAGGGGGCCAACCGCGCTCACGGCTACCATGCGGGTCCCATCGGGTGACCACTGATAGCTCTGCACCCCGTTCTTCATCTGCGTAAGGGCGATTCCTTCGCCCCCGCTGGCCATGGAAAGAAGAAAAATATTCGGCTTGGATGGCTCTATAGAAGAGGCGTCGGTGTTGCGCGAGGAGAGAAACGACAATGTCTTGCCATCCGGACTCCATCGTGGGGCGTTGGAGCTGAAGCCCTGGGCGCTCAACCTGCGCGGAGCTACGGAGCCATCCGCGGGGACCAACCAGATTGAGGAGTCACGGCGGTTCTTCTTCTGGTCTACCACGGTCTGGACGTAGACAACGGATTTACCGTCCGGCGAAAGATGCGGGTCACCCGCGGAGATGAACGAGAAGTAGTCCTCGGGAGTTACTCCGCGCTTCGTCTGCGCGTGGGTCGAGCTGGTGATGAAGAGCAGGCTGGCAACAATAACGATAAGGAAGAGGAACGCTTTTCTCATGACGGCGAGAACTTTAACATACGGAGAAGCGGGCCGGGAAGCCTTTCACTTTGACGCTCCGCTCAGACCGCAAAAGAGAATTGGTGGAGACTGATCGCCCAGTGCGGAGCGCAAGGCCCTCTGCCGGGCGCGCGTTTCATGCTATCTGAATCGTGCAACTGGATTGCGCAAGCTGAATAAGAATGAAATTCAGGTCTGGTCCTATTCCATGGCCGTAGTGCCGTGCGCCGGCTACCGCATGGTCCGTGAATCGGCAGATGGAAGGCTCGAAGGGCCTCCTCGACATGCCGCAACCCAGAGGCTGCGCTTGAAGCGTGCGTCTTTAACTTTATTTCGAGTTCAAAAGATCTGGCTGCCTGGGAATTTCGTAAAATTAGAACTTTAATATTTAACATCTGACACCAAACGGCTCCAAGCCCTTGGGGATAAACTGTAATTGATTGAAAATAAAACACATAATTTATGGCTAACCGGAAGTTGTTCTAATATTAGAATTAATTAATAATAGTTCTCTAATATTAGTGGCGACCATAGTAGATTCGTTGTGCTTTTCAATTACCACTGGCAAAGAGCCACGACGTTTCAATGAAAGGAACCGTGCAAAGAGAATCTCAAAAGCTGAATCTCCAGCAGGAAACCCTCAGGTTTTTGAACCAGACTGACTCACAGCGAACCCTAGCCGGCAAGACAGTAAACACTACTATGCCAACCTGTCCAACCTGTTCAAACCTGCCAAGAAACGCCTAACTGATTGAAATTAAAAGGGGAATGGGATCTACCTTCCATTCCCCTTTGAAAGATGCGAAATAGTTCGGATCCCAGCCCCAAGATCCCCAAAATAAATATTAAAATAGAAATGTGATTTTCGGAAATCGTAACATTAGAAAAATCTAATATTAGCCTTGTCGATCTATGCTAGTTTGCCTTTCGTCAAGAACATTACTTGACCTCATAAAAACTTTAAGGAGAACGAAGCGCCATGCTAAATGAACGTCCAGGAACCCAGAAACTCGTGCTCAACCAGGAGAGCCTCAGGCATTTAACCGGCCAAGCTTATGCGGCTAAAAATACTTGCTGCCCGCCGGTTTGTCCGGCCCCCGGTTTGCCATCGACGGTTGCATGTTATGCGCGACCGTAGAAAGACAACAGGAATGTGAGCTTATCCCCAAAGCTCACATTTACTTAGTACTTAGCGGAAAACTCACGGATCCCCCAGTCCGTGCAACGGAGTCAGAGGGCCACGGAATTACACAAACCGGCGCATTCTATTTTGCAGCAGCCGGGGCCCTGGACCGCCCCACAAAAGGGGGGAAATTGACTTCAATTGTTCGATGCCAACGTTGAAGGTTCCCGGGCTATCAAGGCCGCGCGGATGCTCTTAATAAGACTTTCGGAGTCAATCGGTTTGGCGACATATGAATCCATACCCGCTTCCAGGCATCGTTCCCGGTCGCCCTTTAGAGCATGGGCGGTCATGGCAACGATGGGGACGTGCAGCAATGTTTCCTGTTCTCTCTTGCGAATGGCCATGGTCGCCGCATAGCCATCCATCTCCGGCATCTGGATGTCCATCAAAACCAGATCGAAAGTTGTCTGTTCCAGAAGGGCCAGGGCCTTCTGGCCATTTTCAGCCACAGTGACCTCGTGACCATTCTTCTCCAGAAGCTTCACTGCTAACTGCTGATTGATCGGGTTGTCCTCCACCAACAATATATTCAATCGAGGCAGAGGGGCGTTGGCCGGCCCAACAACCTTGACTTCTGAGCCTAGCGGAGCGGGCTCGACTGGAAGCCTCAGCAAGACCGTGAAATAGAACCGGGAGCCTTTTCCGGGACTGCTCTCGACTCGAATCGCGCCTCCCATGAGAGAAACGAGGCTTGAGCAGATTGCCAACCCCAGACCCGTTCCGCCGAATTTCCGCGAGGCTGAAGTGTCGACTTGGCGAAATGCCTCAAAGATGACCAGCTGCTCTTCGGCCGGAATGCCGATGCCTGTATCCGCGACGCAAAACTCGAGTTCTACCGCACCGCCCGATACGGGCCTGGCGCCCGCCGTTATCTTGATTTCTCCCGCTTCCGTGAACTTGACCGCATTACCCACCAGATTCACCAGCACCTGTTTCAATCTGGCAGAATCGCCCACCACATATTCAGGCACCGCTGGAGAAACATCGCACCAGAGCTTCACATTTTTTCCGCCCGCGAGCGTGACAAACATACGCTCGACTTCACCGATCATCTGGGAGGGTTGAAACTCTGCCGCGTGAAGTTCCAGCTTGCCGGCTTCGATCTTCGAGAAGTCCAGAATGCCGTTGAGCACCGTAAGCAACAGGCTGGCCGAATGCCCGGCCACGCCCAGGATATCGAGCTGCTCGGGGGTCTCTGCGGCCTGTTGGGCTAGCTCCAGCATTCCTAAAACGCCGTTCAGCGGAGTCCTGATCTCGTGACTCATGTTCGCCAGGAATTCGCTCTTAGCGTGCGTGGCCGATTCCGCTGCTTCTTTGGCTTGACGTAGTTCTCGGGTGCGCTCTTCCACCAGCGACAATAGGCGGCGTTCCTTGACCCGCATGTTCAAGACTCGAAGGGCGTTCGATCCAAGCCCCACTAACACCAGCGCCAATCCACACAGGATCTTGAACCATAGCCTTTGGGAAAGGCGGGGCTTCAACGAAAGAGAGAACGCGGCGCCCTGGTTGTTCCAGACGCTGTCATTATTGGATCCCACAACCTTAAACAGGTATTTCCCTGGCGGCACGCGATAGGTGACGGTGCGTCCGGGGGCGGCAGGATGCCAATCTTCGTCAGCCAGGCCTTCCAGCTTGTACTTGTAATTCACGTTCTCGACCGCCAGAAAGCTCAGGGCGGCGAAGTGAATCTCCAGTTTGCCGTCGCCGGCCGGGGTCTCCGACCCTTCCTGTATGCGCTTATCGTCGACAAAAACGCTCTCGACTACCACCGGCGGCGGAATCGTATTGAAGGGCAGATGTTCCGGGTCTATCTCCACCACTCCTTTCATGGAGCCGAAAAGCAGCTTTCCTTCGCCAGTCTTCCATGAGGTCGCCTGGTAGCCGCCGTTGAAGTCCGCAGTCAGCAACCCGTCCCGTATGCCATACGAGACGGAAGATACCCTGCTGATTCTGCCGTCCGCGAGATCATTGAGCTCGCTTTTCGGCGTGCGGAACAGACCATGATTGGATGTCATCCACAAGTAGCCTTGTTTGTCTTCCTGCAGGCCCCAGATCTTGTCATCGAAAAGACCGTCCTTGGTCTTGAAGCTTCTTAGCTGCCCATGGCGCAAGCGTAGAAGACCGGACCCATTGCTGCCAATCCACACGTCATGATTTGCGTCTTCGTAGATGCAGTTCGCTGACCCGGCATTGCCGTTGCTGTCCCGTTCAATGGTGTAATTGGTGAAGGCCCCATTTTTGAACCGTGTCATTCCTTGGTCGGCAGCCAGCCACAGACTGCCTTCCGCGTCCTCAGCAATGCTGCGCACGCGTCCGGCGACCAAGCCGCCCTCTTGGGAGAACGGGGTAAACTTACCGTTCTTGAAACGAAACAACCATCGGCCAAGGCGGTCCCCAACCCAAAGGTTTCCCGTCCGGTCCACATAAAGAGCGGCAATTCGGTCTCCAAGGGTCCCACCGCTGGTTATGGTCTTATAAGTCTTGACGACTCGACCGCCCCGGAAGTATTTCAGGCCTGCGGCCGTTCCGAGCCATAGATTGTTCTTCGCATCTCCAGCGATCGCGATGACTTTATTGCTCTCCTCGGTTGTTCCGACTTTGTAAGCGGTAATCTCTCCATTCTTCAGCCGGCCGAGCCCGTTGCGCGTTCCGATCCAGATGCTTCCTTGCCGGTCCTGAAACAGAGCGAGGACATAATTGTCTGGCAACCCCTGACTCCGGTTGTAGGTGACAAACTTCCGGTCTTTCAGGCGGTTCAGCCCGCCGGCTCCCGTCCCAATCCAGAGACTTCCCTCTGCGTCCTCATGAAGGGCCAGGACGCTGTTGTCCGTCAAGCCATCTTTCTCGGTGTAACACTCAAATGTTTTTGAGACTAGCCGGCACAAGCCATTCTGGAACTGCCCGATCCATAGACTTCCTTCGCGGTCCTGGTAAATGGCGCTGATGGGGGTTGGGCGCGCCTGTAGGCCACTATGATGGGTCAACTTCTCGCCCGCCAGGCTGTAGAGTCCATGAGCGCCGGTCCCAATCCAAACGGTGCCTCCACGGTCCACATAAAGAAAAGAAGGATCGTGGATGCTCGGCGCCATGTGGTCGGCGTTTTGCTGATTCACCCTCCACACTGCCTCGTTGGTTGCCGCCCAGAGAGAGCCGTCGGGAGCTGAGGCCAGACTCACGATGTTCTGTTGAGATAGCTCCGGCCGTTCCGTATAGTGGAGGAATTTCCCGGCGCTGAAGAGCCCCAAGCCTTTCTCTGTTCCAATCCAGAGATTTCCCCGCTTGTCCAGCGCCAGCCCCCCGTTCCGGACAAAGTTACTGGGCAGTCCATCGTTGATCGTGTAGTACTGGAAGCGGCCTGACTGATAGCGTGCCAGCCCCCCGCCCCAGGTTCCTATCCACAGCGTCCCATCTGCTGGGTCTTCCAGCAAGGTTGTAATTCCGTTGTTCTTCAGCTCGCCGTTGGCGGCATTGAAGATTGTGAACTCCGCTCCGTTGAACCGGACCAGGCCATCGTCAGTTGCAATCCACAAATGACCGTCGCGGGTTTGAACAATGGCTGCAATCGAGGCTTGCGGCAATCCTTCATAGGGGCCCCAAGCATCACGAACGTATTGCTTGATGGCCTTGGCAGGATCGACGGCGTGTGCGCACGCTCCAACTGCAAGCAGTGTGGCCATCAACAATAGTGCTTTGGAAGTCTTTCGACGAATCTTCAATTGACTGCACCCTCGCTGATCCTTCGCTGAAGCGATAGCCCAAAAAACGAGTTCGGTCGTGATTGAATTAGAAAGTCGTCGGGGGAAAGTCGGCCATATTCTAGGTTTAATTGGCGTACTGGGGAAGGAGAATTAAAGGCAAGCGATGCGATCTTATGCATGGGTTAATTCCCCCCTTACGCTTAACAATCTAAACTGGAATGATTACAGGCGCTAAGATCTTCTGGGTGTCCGCTCGCTTTTCACTTCCATGAGGATATGCCAATCCTAGGAAGATACACCCGCCCAGTCATTCTGACACGAAGATAAAACGCCGGGAATTCAAACCATTATAGCATACTAATCTTTTCCGATTGAAATATGTTAGAAAGCCATGATGTTACATTGATGGCTCGGGCCCACGATTAAGGCGTGAGATGGCCGCAGCCGGGAGTTGGCTGCTGATTGGCGCTGATGAAAAACCATGGAACGCTCATCGCGCGAACGATCGCCGAATGGATAGCTGACCGGCTCCCCCTTTGGTCTCCGGTTGGTATTTGCGCTAGAATTCCACCACCCGCCAATTGGCTTCTGCGCAGGACCGCCAAATCGGCGCGTAAACCTGGGCAGCACGCAGCTCTTAAGGGTCATGATTTGGGCGCGATGCCAGTTGCAGGTGGTCAAGGCCGCTCTTGCTGAAAAAGAAAAAAATCTCAAATGCATGGCCGGTACTGGTGCTGGCGCTGTCTGTGGGCGCACAGGCCCAGGTTCCGCCAAGTGTTGGGGAACTTTTTGCCTCGGAGACCACCGCCAACGGTCCGCTGATGAAGGCCGGAACGGGACTGCCAGTGGCCAGTGGTTCGGAACTCTCCGCGGGAAAATCTTCCGCGACCTTGCGTCTTGATCGTGGCGGCGAGGTGAAGATTTGCCCTAACAGCCGGCTATCGGTGACCGGCTCTTCGTCGAATGCGGCCCTGCTGTTCGCACTCAGCGTGAGTACCGTGGAGATGAGCTATCCCGTCAACGAGCTCAGCGATAGCCTGATCACCCCGGATTTCCGGTTATCGCTGACCGGACCGGGAACGTTTCATTTTGCCGTGGGAGTCAACAACCGGGGTGACACATGCATCCGCCCCCTGCGCGGGAATAGCGGGGTCATTGTCATTTCTGAACCGGCGGGCAGTGGGGCGTTCCTGCTGAAAGCCGATGAATCTGTGCTCTTCGCCGGCGGTAAGATCGGTGGCCGGGGGCCTTTAACTTCGGCCTGCGGATGCCCCGCGCCGGTCCCGGTGCTCCAAGCCGAGGCGCCTGCGCCCACCCAGCCGGTTCCCTTGCCCACCAAGTCTCCGGGGGAGGTGCATGTGAGCGTCGAAGCCCCCCTGGTCTTCCGCGGCGACCAGCCGCTCCAGCAGGTCTACACGGTGGCCAAGGTGAATTTTGCCAGGCTTCCCAACACCTTTCTGCTGCAGGAAAAAGTTGGGCCTGCCATTCCTGATGACAAGCCGCCAAATCAAGGCGAGACAGTGAAGAAAAACAAGCAGCCGAAGGAACGTAAGGGATTTTTGGGCTCTGTTCGAAGCTTTTTTGCATCAATTTTTCGCCGATAGGCAACCTCCTGCAAGTTATTAGTTTCTAAACATTTAACCGATTTTGATGGCGTCAAAAGAGAGTCTGGTTACGTTACAATGGAACTTTTAGGAGACTAAGGCGTCTATACTGGTGAACCATAATGTCTCTGCAGGAACCCCAAGGCGAAGAAAGCCCCCAAAAGCAGCCCGGTGAAGCGGCCCCTGAAGATCAGGACCAGACCGCTGTGATCAGATTTGCCAAGCAATCGCAAAGCACCGCGAACGCGGCGATCATCCCTTCGTTGTTCGGGCCCGGATATGGTTCCTACGAGGTCCGCCCGGAAAACTTTCTCTTGTCTCTGCTTACGCATACCCTGGCGCTTGGGCTTCTGTTTTGGGCCTTCCACCTCGCAGTACCCGCAAAGCCGCCTGAGAGAATGTCCCTGAACTCAACTCCGCTTGAGCCCTACATGCCGGCACATATGGGCAGGGTGGCAGGCGGTGGCGGTGGCGGTGGTGATGCCAGCAAGCTGCAAGCTTCGGCCGGTACCCCCCCGAAGGCGACCATGAAGCAGCAACTGGCCCCGCCAACGGTGATTGTGCAGAACCAACAGCCGAAGATTGTAGTGCCGCCGACCATCGTGGCTGATCTCAAGGTTCCTGTGAGCGCCCAGATTGGCGATCCCCTTTCGAAGTTGGTGGCGCCCTCCAACGGCGCCGGTGTGGGAAGCGGCGTCGGTTCAGGTTCGGGCGGCGGTCTGGGCTCGGGTGACGGGCGCGGACTAGGGCCCGGCTCGGGCGCCAATTTTGGCGGTGGGGTTTTCCGTGTAGGTAACGGTGTTTCTCCCCCGCGTCCGATCTTTCAGCCCGATCCTGATTACTCCGACGAAGCGCGAAAAGTGAAACACCAGGGCGTGGTGGTTCTCAGCGTCACCGTGGGCGCCGATGGCCGGGTCTACAATCCGACTGTCGCCCGTTCCCTCGGTATGGGCCTCGACGAAAAAGCCAAAGAGAAAGTACTGACCTGGAAATTCGAGCCGGCCACCAAAGATGGCAAGCCCGTGCCGGTTTTGATAACCGTTGAGGTCAGCTTCAACCTTTACTGATATATCTGGACTTCATTTCCTGTGAATCGGTCAGCCGTTGGCTTCTTCGAGCAGTCCCTGCTCCACTTTTTCCTGACAGCTGATGCAGTAGCGGGTCCAGGGAACGGCCTCCAGTCGCTTGGCGTTAATCTCCTCGCCGCAGTTGACACACTCGCCAAACTGGCCTTCGCGAAGACGCTGCAGGGCAGATTCCACCATCTGCAACAACTGGCGTTCGTTGTTGCTCTGGGAGAATAGAAATTCCTTGGTGTACGAACTGGCTGCGCGATCAGCAATGTCCTGCGCAGGGTCCTGATCGGCGGTCCGCCCGTCTTCTTCGGTGCGGCTTACCATTCTGCGCAACGCTTGCTGGCGTTCTTCCAGCCGCTTTTTGAATGATTCGAGCTTCTTCTTGTCCATGTTCGTTTGAATAAGCCATTAATCTTAGACGCCCTTGAGTTAAACCGTCAAATTCTTCGGAGCAGATGTCAACGCAGGGGCCACAGCCGGATTGAATCATCACTGGGTCTTTGCATTTCCCTTTGCCAAACGGCGGGCAAAAAGCAAAAAGCGGCCCGCTAGGGACCGCTCTTGAAAAGAGGCATGGAGGAGAGAAAACCCAAGTGGAGGGCGATGCAGGAATTAAGTCGAGGTGAAAGCCAGAAACTCAGCTTGGCCAATTCGACGGATCAGGAGGAGATGGATTGTCATTTTTTGAGGTCTGAGGCCTCTTTTGTTGTCTTTCTCTAATGCAACTCATCCCCCATTACGAAGAAGGGCCCTGTGGAATCAATATAACTATTTTATTACCAATAGTTTATGTGAATTTTCGAAGGCCGGCTGAAAGGATGGCATTCAGATCGGAAGGCATTGTGGTGTCTACGATTTGGTACACAGATGCTAAATTTAAGCAGGGACGTTCTTTGCAGCGGTGCTGCGCTGTTCCTCCATTGCCTTGAGTTTGTTGAGCAGGGCCTTATAGCTGATCTTAAGAATCTTGGCCGCCTGGCGGCGGTTCCAGCGGGTTTGCGCCATGACTTTTTCAATCACTTCACGTTCCGCCCGCATAGCGGCGCGCCTGCCAATTTCAAGCAGCGAGGGCATTTCCGCCTCCATGTCCATGCCCGCACTGACCAGGGAGAGTGGCTGCGCCGGACGGACCGGGTCCTGCTCTGCCGCCACCGCAGGGGACGGTGAAAACGAGGACACGATCGGTTTGTGCGTGGAAAGCTCGCGGATGATCTGCGCCTCATTGCCCACGATGACGTAACGTTTCACCAGGTTTTCCAGCTCGCGGATGTTTCCCGGCCAGATGTATTTCATCATGCGCGTCATAGCATAATCACTGAACATCGCCGGGTTCTTTCCATAGTGCTCGCTATAACGGTTGAGAAAGAAGCTGAGAAAAACCGGGACCTCTTCGCGCCGCTCACGCAGTGGGGGAATGTGGATCGTAACGACATTGAGCCGGTAAAAAAGGTCTTCGCGGAACAGCCCTTCTTCCACGGCGCGTTCCAGTGGCTTGTTGGTGGCTGCGAGCACGCGCACATCCACCTGGACGTCCCGTTTGCCGCCCAGACGGGAGAACTCATGGTCTTGCAGGACATGCAGCAGCTTGGCCTGCAACGCGGGATGCATTTCGCTGACTTCGTCCAGAAAAATCGTGCCCTCGTTGGACTGTTCGAACTTGCCCGCTTTCTGGCGGGTGGCCCCGGTAAAAGCTCCGGGCTCATAGCCAAAGAGTTCACTTTCCAACAGCTCATGGGGAATGGCGGCGCAATTGACCTTGACGAAGGGCTTATCGCTGCGTCCCGAACTGGTGTGAATCATGCGGGCCACGACCTCTTTGCCGGTTCCGCTTTCTCCCCGGATGAGCACGGTGGCCGTGGTATCCGCGACCTTCTCAATGGTCAGCTTGACATCCAACATCTTGGGACTGGTGCCGAAGAGCATGGAAAAATCCGTCTGCCGCCGGACTTGCTCCCGTAGTGGCGCCGTTTCAGCGTCCGGCCGGGGGGCTTCCAGCGCTCGGTCGATCCGCAAATCGAGCTCGCGAAGTTCGACCGGCTTGCTCAGATAGTCGTCGGCGCCCATTTTCGAGGCCCGGAAAATGGCTTCGGGGGTCGTATTGGCCGACAAGATCAGGACGGGTACAGCAGAAAGATCACGCTTGATGCGGGCCAGGGTTTGGTGGCCGTCAGCGCCGATCATGTTCGGATCCAGGAGTATCAAGGCCGGGCTGAAATTGCGCAGGGCCGCCAGGGTTTGCTGGCTTCCAATAGACTGGCTGACTTCAAAGCCACGGCGGGAAAGATGAGCTGCGACGCATTTCGTGGCGACGATGTCGTCGTCAACGATCAGCACCCTGATCTTTCGGTTCATTCCGTTCTCCGGCGGCGACTGGCACAAGCGGATATAGGCTGGGATTGATGCTCCAGCCAAGGGGACAACCAACCACTAGGATTGTACTCTGATTCCACTTCCCGGTACCCGTCTGCCAACTGCTATAACGCAAGCGTACGGACAATCCCTGAATACGGACGGCAGGGAGCCGTTCGCTGGATTCGGGCCTTCAGTATTTCGGCGGTTGTACAGATTCTAGGAAGACCGCTTTCCCGTAATGAAATGGTATGGAGGCCAGGGGCCGCTCATGACCACTTCGACCCCCGGTAAATGCCGGGTGGCCATCTGGTAGCGGTTCTGATATTTCTCAACCTGTTTGTTATCGATGAGGTGGGCGATATCGACGAGCATACCGCCGGAATCTACCTTGCGGCAGCAGACATCCTGGTCCAGGGGACCGAAAATCTTATGCACCTGGACGGACAGGGCGCGGGCCTTGGTCTGGCGTTCGCGCTGGCGGACGGCTTTCTCCCGCAGTTTACTGAGATACTCACTGCCCACGGTGGCCGGTAGTTCGATCTCTTCCAGGGCCTGGCGCAGTGAACCGTCTTTTATCAACAGCTTCAGGTGCATTTCCGCCTTGCCCTTCAGCTTGCTGACGCCTTCGAGGAACCCCTTGCGATTCAGGCGGACGGCGCGCCGTAGCGCGTCATCGCTGTCAAAAACAGTTCCGAACCGGAATGGCAACACGGTCGTGTGCTTGAAACACTCGCTTACCACATGGGCATGCTGCAGCAGGGCCTTTTGGCCAAGCTGTTCAACTGAAATATATTCGCTGACGATAACGGCAAACTCGCCGCTGGGATAACCGAAGGTTTGGGCGTCACCGATGCCCTTCAGACCCTCGACCGGAAATGGACGGCGGGCGCGGGTTGATCCCTGAAATGCCTGCTGCTCCGTGATGCAGTATGCGTACCATGCCATGAGGAACCTCTCCTGTTAGGAAACGATTTGGGCCGGCATAATTATTTCGGATCGTAAATTCTGCGAAGAGAGCAAAACACCATTTTAAGGGCGCATTGCCGGACCGGCGGGTTTTCCGGTGTAGTCTTCATCCTATTCTGACCCAGCAATAAATGCAACAACGACTGTGCAGGAAATGCTGGAAATAGAGAGAATTCTCATTTTGAAGATCTGGATAAGCAACGCTGCACCGCTGTGTATATCATTAAGTTAACTATTTTCAAGTACATGCACGGAATTTCCAGGAGAATAGCTCCATGACCTCGGTGCGCATAGACAAGTGGCTTTGGGCCGCCAGATTCTTCAAGACCAGGGCGCTGGCTGCGAGGGCCTGTGAACTTGGCCGGATTCAATCGAACGGGCAGCCCGCCAAGCCTGCGCGTGAAGTCCGCGTCGGCGACAGGTTGCAGGTCACCAACGATGGCGGTGTCTTCCAGGTGGAAGTCCTGCTGCTCAGCGAGATACGCGGCCCGGCGCTGGTAGCGCAGACGCTCTACCGCGAGACCGAAGCCAGCAGGGAGTTGCGCCGGAAGGTGGCCGAAGAGCTTCGCGCGTTGCGCCAGTTCGAGCCATCTCCCCAGCATCGGCCATCGAAGCGCGATCGCCGTAAGATCATTCAGTTTAGAGACCGGGAATGACTCGGGCCCGGCGCTCGCCCACGTCAGTTTTTGTTGCGAAGGAATGCATCCGCGTGCATTATGATGTCCCGCGACTCCCGTCAGGAGAACTTATTTGGTGGCGGCCCAGTTGCTCTTCGCCATCGCATTTGTCTGGATTTACCGAACAAGTAACCAGTACTGGTGAGTAGGGGAAAGAGTGGTCCTGGCAGATAGGGTAATCGGCGCCCGAAAAGCAAAAGCGGCCCACAGGTCGCTTTTGCCGGGACGGGCCTATCGATCAGGTTGTTTTGTCATCCAAGTCCGTGTCGGCTTCTTTGCCTGCCTTTTTGGCTTCGGATTTGGCGTCCGCGGAAGGCTTCAGGTCGTGAATTGCCTTGCCCAGGCTTTCCGCACCGGTGCCGGTCACCTTGGCTTTCAATTGGTCAAACGGAATGCCTAAATTGTGAGAAACATGGACGGCCGCAACAAACTGCCCCAGGTTCTTGAAACCCTGGGCGGCCTGTTGCAGGTTTGTGCCCGGAGGCAAAAGGCCCTGCAGCTTGCTTGACAGCTTCGTATTGCTGGAGAGCCGGGTGGATACGCTGGCGTTTTCCGTGCCGGTGTGAGTGGTGGAAGACGGACTGGAAGAAGCATGGCTGTTAACGCCCGCGTTTCCATGCGTAGCTCCCGCCGTGCCACCGCCGTGCCCGTGTTGGGCATAAGCAGCAGGCAGCCCTATCGCGATCACGGCAGCGATCGATAAAATGCTCAAAGTTGATGTCTTTCTCACGTTAACGTACCTCCCTCTCTAATTGCTATTTTTCGAGCGAAGAATCTTTCCCACGTTCAGCCCCAGATTGAAAGCAAAGCTGTTGAAATCAAAAGTGACGCTGCGTGAGAACCCAATTTCGGCGCGCCACAGGTGCGAGGAAGACTCAAGCGCCAACCACGTATTCACTCCGTTTTCGCGCGTCAGGCCCGTGCCGCTGGTTTGGAACTGGGTCTGAAATACCCCATGATTGCGTTTGCCGGCAGTGGTGGCGGGGGCAGGGGCGCCAGTGCCGCTCCCCTTGGCGCTGACCTTGCTGAAGACCTTTTGGTTGCCGAAGGGAAATACTTCGTAGCCGGCGCCCCCCACCGAGAAATGATGGACCAACTGAAATTCCGCTCCCTCCTCCAGATGGCTGGCGCCACCCAGCGAGATAAAGGAACGGGTCAGCAGTTTGGTATCGGGGACAGTATTGCCAAAGCCGGCGTCGAAATAGGGGGTGAACCGGTCAAAACTCCGGTCGAAGTGGTTCAGCCAATCCACGGTGCCTCGTCCGGTGCTGAGGCCTTTCTTGGTGTCGCCCGTCGGCGCCCCGAGAGTCACGGTCGAGACATAATTCAGTGTGGGATTCGGCGCCCGCAACGCGAATCCTAAGTAGAGATTTCCGATTCCGTTTACCGTTTGGGAATTGGTGGTCGTGCCTGTGGCGGTCGTGGTGCTGGATATATTGGTGAAATAAATGGGAACGCCGATGAATGCGCCAAAATGTTTATTGAAGTCGTAGCCAATATTGGAATCGAGCTTCATGGTCTTTTCCAGAGAATTCAATTCGCCCTGGAACGACTCGACCTCTGTAAAGCCTTTTTCCGGTTCCGTGGAAACAGTTTGCGCGGACGCCTTCGGCGCCATCATCGACAAGGCCGCAACCACAACAAAAACTCTGCCCAGCAAAGTTGTCATTATCGATTCAATCTCCTGTAGTCCATTCCCTGTCCCTCTCCGTTCACTCTTCTAATAAATCAAATAGGCTCCGCTTGTAAGGTTACGACGGTTCTAAGCGTATTTTAGATAATGGCGCAATTGGAATTGACGTCTTACAGCGCAGGGCAGTGGCCAAACAGGGTATCGGCACTAAATTATTGAAAACATTTGGCTTAAATGCTCTCTCTCTGTGGGAGACTATGAAAAAACATCCAATCCTGCGGGTTGAATTTACGCAATCTCGCAGTTTGGATTGAATTTCCCACGCGGGCTGAAGAAATGGATAAATGAGGTTCCATGAAACAACTGAACACTGATATTCAAGCCCGTTTTGACATGCACACAGCTAAAGACGAAGAAGAGCATGCACGAATCATCCGTGAATGGGCGAGAAGTGTCTGGAATGCTTGACAACAACACCACGCAACGGTTCGAGAGCGGTTCAGAGAGCTGGAAAAGCAGAAGATTTGGTAATCGGAAACTAAGAACTCGAAGTGCTAAAGGCTAAAGGCTAATCGCTAAAGGCTAATTGCTAAAAGCCAATTGCCAACTGCCTCTTACGCCAGATTCATCGCCCGCTTGAACGATCCGCGGTCTTTCATGATTTTTTCCTGCAGCAGGGTGATGGCATAGATGAGCTGCTCAGGGCGGGGCGGGCATCCGGGAACGTAGATATCGACCGGGATCACCTGATTCACCCCCTGCACCAGGGCGTAGTTATTGAATACGCCGCCGGAGGTGGCGCAGGCGCCCATGGAGATGACCCATTTGGGTTCGGGCATCTGTTCATAGAGCTGCTTGATCACCGGGGCCATTTTCTGGGACACACGTCCGGCGATAATCATGAGGTCGGCCTGACGGGGCGACGGGCGAAAGACCTCCGCGCCGAAACGGGCGATATCGAAGCGGGAAGCGCCCATGGCCATCATCTCGATGGCGCAGCAAGCGAGGCCAAAAGTCATTGGCCAGATCGAGCTCTTGCGCATCCAGTTGACCACGGAATCCAGAGTGGTCAGCACCACGCCCTGTGGCTGCTCGGCCGTGAACAGCACGTCCTTCAGCCGCTTGGCATCCATCGGTGTGGCGCCTTCATTGTGGAACTTCTTTACGACGGCTCCGCCGGCAATGCTCTCGTTTGAATGTTCGCCCATAACGTCTCTATTCTACCGGGAGCCCCAACCAAAGACAATCCACCGCAAAGTACGCCAAGGACGCTAAGAAAACCAGAAGATTGAATCGCAGAGGGCGCAGCGTGACGTAGCCGCAACCGAAATCTTTGAAACACAGCGCAACGAGTTGCAACGAAAACCTTTGAAACACAGAGGAACAGAGGAAGCAGAGGGTTTTGGGGTTTGTGAGGCAGCTCCGAAATCGGCGCGAGCCGCGAAGACTCTGATGGACAGGAACGCAGAGAGTGCAGGGGTAGCGCGGAGAAATCAAGGAGTGTGGATGTATTTCGCATTCGCGTTTATTCGCGTAATTCGCGGCCAAATGCTCTTGTTTTTCCTTAGCGTCCTGGGCGTACTTTGCGGCGGATTGTCTTTGGTTGCTTCATTGCCGCGCTATGCCTCCGCAGGCTTCTCCCATAGAATATCCATGTGTCAGACCCCAAGCACGACGATGAGATTCTCGACCAGTTCACGCGTCAGGCTGTGCCTTTTGCCAGCGCCCAAAGCATCCGCAGTGACGAGGTCTTGAACCGCATCGTGCAGATCGCTGAAACCGGCCCGAAAGACACGGTGCTCGATGTAGCCTGTGGACCGGGCTTGCTGGCCTGTGCCTTTGCCCGCGTGGCGCGACTGGCTATCGGAATCGACATGACCCCGGCCATGCTGGAGCAGGCGCGCAAGGAACAGCAGCAGCGCTCGCTCACCAACGTGAGTTGGCAGCAGGGTGATGTGTATTCTCTACCTTACCCGGATGCGCACTTCTCCATCGTCAGTTCTCGTTTTGCCTTCCACCATCTGCTGGAGCCACGGGTAGCGCTGCAGGAGATGAAGCGCGTGTGCCGGCCCGGCGGACGCATCGTGGTGGCCGACAGCGCCCCGGCCAGGGAAAAGGCCGATGCCTTCAACGCTATGGAAAAACTGCGTGACCCGTCGCACGCCCGTGCCTTGCCGCCGGAGGAGATGGTGGAACTCTTTGTGCAATCCGGTCTGGAACCGCCCCGGGCTGAAGTCTTCCGTCATGAATTGGAAATGGAAGAATTACTGGCGCGGTCCTTCCCGCGAGCAGGCGACGATGGCCGCATCCGCAAAATCTTCTCTGATTCGATAGCGACCGATGCGCTGGACATGGCTACCCGCGCAGAGAATGGAAAGATTTACTGCACCTTCCCGCTGAAGGTTTTTGCCGGCACTGTCCAGAATTAAAAAACAACAAAAAAGAGCGGCAGAGGTAGCCCTCTGCCGCCCTGGCACGAATGCCTATAGTTCCCGAATGATGGCGTCGATTACTGTTCGTCAGCCTCGATGCCTTCCGGCGAGGCCACCGGCCTCAGGATACCCATGAGTCCGTCCCGTTCGCCGTTGGGTCCGGCGGTGAAAAACAGGGTGGTAGCTGGACCCGCAGTGCCGTCGGTGCCGAAACGCAGCGCCCACAGACCGTCAATCAACACCGTGGTGCCGTCCGCATTCAAAAGATTGCCCAGAAACTTCCCGGTGACCGCGTTGAAGGCGGAGACATTTCCCCCGCGGAACTGGCCCACCAGGATGGTGTTGCTGAACTCGCCGAAGCCGGGAGTGGCCCATACCACGCCCCACGGGGCATTCATCCACGGACCGTGCTGCAAACGCTGCAGCAGGCGGCCCTCAGAGCTAAAAACGTTGACGAAACCAAAGCCTGCGCCACCGACCGGATCATGCCGGGGCTCGTCTTGCTTGGCGTAGGTCACATAGATGTTCGGGCCTACCCCCTGAATATTGAAGGGAGCAAAGCCGTGCGGGATGCCCTCATCTTGAAAAGCTTCCCGGTTGTCATCATCGCCTTCGCCCTCGCCTGAGGAAAGGGTTACCTGTTTGAAGGTGGTGTCGAAAATGTCAACCTTCCCGCTGCGGAAATTTGCCGCTAGGATGAATTTGTTCCCGCCAATCTCGGCAATGGTGGATCCCTTGTACACCGCTCCATTCGCGGCATCGGGCGTCTGTGAATTGTCGACCGTGATGGTTGAGGCGGCTCCGCCGGCCCAGCCTTGCACGGTGCCATCTTCGGTCACGAAAATGAAGCGCGACGAGGCGCCTGAAGGCAGGATGAAGTCCTTGCTGCTTCCGTTAAACATCACTCCCGTAGGAGACCCGGCAGACTGCTGGCTGGGCGCACCCGGCACCGTCACGATTCCGTTGCCATTGATCGGGATGATATGCGCGGTCACGGTCGCGCCCGCAACCGTGATGGAATAGAGCGTAGAGGTCCCGGCGGCGTTGTTGGAGATCCACCAGGGCGATCCGGCACCACCGCCGACCGCAGGGGCCGCCACCAGCCCCCAGGCGTTCTGCAGGTTGGGATCGTTGGTCTTGGCTGTGCCCGTGTTAGAGACTAGATTGGTCTGAATATAGTGCTGAGCCAAGGCTGATAGATTGAAAATCAATAAGGTAATGCCAAGAAGGCAGGCATTCAAAGAGTGGGGGAATTTACTCATCGACAATTTTCTCCTTGCGAATTTTTAGTGCCTGTGGAAATAACCCGGGTCCTTGCGCACAGACTGGCAAAAAAACAGCAATCGTCTGGCCATTTTGCAGACTTCGTCTACGGCCTTTGATATGTGATTGATAAGCCTGAGTATCCTACAAGGACCAGCGCAGGTGGCAGCGATGCCGAGCATTGCAAAATCTGTAGAAATACAAAAATAGTGCTTCCAGGAATAATATATACCAATTTTTAATATTCTTTTGTTTACAAAATTAAACAAACATAAGTCCCGGCTTCTCGGTATATGAAGATCCCATGAACTACGGATTGGATTTTAGCGATGGATGAGGGCCAGGCGAGGGCTGAGTTTCTGTCGCTGGTTCCGGGCAGTAACGGCGCCAGTTCCATTCGCGTTGATTCGTGTTAATTCGCGGCTAAGATGCCTTTGGTTGTGGCGGCCTGGCAATGTTCAATATTCAATGCTCAGCTCTTCACCCGGTTCTGCAGATCGTTCAGCACCTTCGACCAGGCCAGCCAGTCGCTCGAGTCTTCCCACAGCTCTTTCAGCTCCGACTTTAGCTGTACCTTGTTGATCACGTTGATGGTGACCTTATCCAGCGCTGTGAGGGCGCTCCGGTCTTTCTGCGCGGCCAGCCAGCCTTTCAAACCTTCGGGAAAATCGGGCGAAGGCTTGCCTTTGGCCGCGGCTACTACTTCCGCGGCCGCTAGCGCAATGCAGCAATCCGGCGATTCCGGGAACTTGTTCTTTTCGACGGCCTTCAACGCCTCTTTGATCATCCCGATACCGGAAGACCCTTCGAGGTCGTCGGCCCAATCAGAGGCGTCATCGTTTTCAAAACATCCGGGCCCCCAGGCTCCCATACATGACCTCCTTATGGATTCAGAATGACTTTGCCGAACTGCTCGCTCTTTTCCAGGCGCTCATGGGCGGCCCGGGCATCGCGCAGAGGAAAGGTTTTGTCGACTACCGGCTTCAGCTTGCCGGCAAAAATATGTTTCATGACCTCATGGAAATCGCCCATGGTGCCCATGAATGAGCCCAGGAAGGAAAGCTGGCGCGCAAACAGGAACCGTATATCGAAACTGGCTTCCGGCCCGGTAGTGGCCCCACAGGTCACCAGCGCGCCGCCCGGCTTCAGGGACTTCATGCTTTCATTCCATGTGGCTTTGCCAACATGTTCGAAAACAATATCGCACATCGCCTTGGCGGTGAATGTCCGGACTTCATCCGAAATCTTCTGCTTATAGTGGTTGATCACATGGTCGGCGCCCAACTCACGGGCCTGGTCCATCTTGTTCTCATCGCCGGCAGTGGCGATCGCTTGCGCGCCCAGCAACTTGCAAATCTGAATGGCCGCTGAGCCTACGCCTGAACCTCCGCCCAGCACCAGCACCGTCTGTCCGGCCCTCAGGTTGCTCCTGGTCACCAGCATGTGCCAGGCAGTCAGGAACACCAGAGGCACCGAGGCCGCTTCGTCGTACGTCATATCGCCCTGGATGGGCAGCACGTTTACTCGGGGCACGGAAACATATTCGGCGTTGCCGCCGTCATTGAGATAACCGAGCACGCTGAATTGCGGGCAGAAATTCTGGACGCCGGCCGTGCAACGCTCGCAAGTGCCGCAGAACGTCATGGGCGCCAGCACCACGCGCTGGCCCACCTTGAGGTCGGTGATGTATTCGCCCACTTCGGCGATGTCCCCGGAAATGTCGCTGCCGTTGATGTGTGGCAACTTCACCCCTGGCAGTCCTTTGCGGATGAACAGATCAAGATGGTTCAAAGCGCAGGCTTTCACCTTCACCAGCACCTGGTCTTTGCGTGGGCGGATGTCCGGGATATCTTCATATTTCAGGACTTCCGGTCCCCCAAATTCATGAATGCGAACGGCCTTCATCGGGTTTAGCTCCTTGGTGGTAAACAGGCGAATGTAACATGATCGGACGGGATTTGGTAATTGGGTAATCTGGTAATTTAGTAATTTAAAGGGTCCGTCCCGGCTGCGGTGGCGTGAAAACAAAATCACCCAATCGCCCAATCACCCAATCACCCAATCGCCCAATTGCCCAATCGCCCAATCGCCCTCGCTCCTTGCGGGTACAATAGGTTGGTGGACATCTACGACGAAATCCCGCGCCTGCGCCGTGAAGGCCGCAAGGCCGCCTTGGCCACCATCATCAATGTGCGTGGCTCGATTCCGTCGTTTGAGACGGCCAAGATGCTGGTGCGTGACGATGGCTCCATCGTGGGCACCATCGGCGGCGGGTGCGTCGAGGCCGAGGTCTGGGAGGCGGCGCGTGAGGTCATCCAGAATGAGAAGCCCCAGACCCTCAAGTTCAACCTGAACAATAATCCCAAATACGATACCGGGCTGGTATGCGGCGGAACGCTTGAGGTCTTCGTCGAGCCGGTGCTTCCGCAAGTTGCGCTCTACATCTTCGGCGCCGGACACGTGGCCTGGAGCCTCTACAAAGTCGCGCGCATCGCCGGCTTCGAAGTGGTGGTGGTCGATGACCGTGAGAGCTACGCCAACCGCGAGCGCTTCCCCGAGGCCCGGGACGTTTATGCCGATGAGTACGAGCAGGTGATGGCCCAGCTTTCCCCCAGCGAAGCCTCTTACATTGTGATCGTCACCCGCGGCCACCGTGACGACATGCGCGTGCTGCGCTGGGCGGCCGAGACCCCGGCCCGCTACATCGGCATGATCGGTTCGCAGCGCAAAGTGATTTCCATTTACAAGGAACTGGAAAAAGAAGGCATCGCCGCCGAAAAGCTGGCCCGTGTGTATGCCCCCGTGGGCATTGAGATCGGCTCGATCACGCCTGAAGAGATCGCCGTCTCCATCGTGGCGGAAATGATCGCCATCCGGCGGGGCTCGGATTCCCCGCTGCCCCACATGAAGAGCGCCAAGGCCGCTGAAATCCTGAAAGAGTTATAGTATTCAAGTATGGCGCTCTCACCATCGTTCGCCGGTGTGATTCTGGCCGCTGGATATTCCTCCCGTATGGGATCAGACAAGGCCCTGTTGCCGTGGAAGGAGGGCACGTTCTTGTCCGCCGCCATCCGCGCCCTGCAGGCCATTACCGAACTGGTGATCGTGGTGGCCGGCGAGAACGAACCGAATCTGGCTCCCATCGTGTACGCCCAAGCCGCTTTTCTGGTGAGAAATCCGAATCCGCAAGACGGGCAGTTCAGCTCCCTGCGCCTGGGCCTGGCTGAAGTTCTCAGCCACGGACGCGACGCGGCCATCCTGACGCTGGTCGACCGTCCGGCGCCCGCGCCCGAGACCGTCGAGTTCCTGAAGAATGAATTTCTGGCAGGCAGTGAAGAAATCTGGGCCATCGTTCCCCAGTTCGGCCAGAAGCACGGGCACCCTATCGTGGTCGGGCGTGAAATGATTGAGGCCTTCCTGCGCGCCCCCGCCACCGGCAACGCCCGCGACGTGGAGCACGCGCACCAGCCCCGCATCCGCTACGTGGCCGTGACGGACCCCAACGTTACCTTGAATGTGAACACCGCAGAGGACTTTCAGAAGCTGCACGCGGGGCCTTATATTTGATGTGTACCTTCATGAGACGGACCATGCAGCTTACAAATAAACATGGAGTCATCCCGAGCGCCGTCAGGCGCGCGCGTTTTCTGCAGCGCGCGAGTAGGCGCGAGGGACCTTGCGTTACCGCACTCTCAATCTCAGCTTTGGACCCAATCGTTTGAGCAACACGCCAAACCATGCGCCTGCCGGGAGCGAGCTTTCGCCCTCCGCGCTGCGATTCATCGAATCCGTTCTCGAACTCCGGCCCCGGGTGGCGGTCTTCGACTGCGACGGTACGCTGTGGGAAGGCGACTCGGGCGCTGATTTCTTTTACTGGCAGATCGGACGGGGCATGGTGCCCGATGAAATCGGCCTGTGGGCCATCGCCCGCTACGACGACTACAAGGCCGGCAACGTGGATGAAGAAACCATGTGCGGCGAAATGGTGACCATCAACGCCGGGGTCCGTGAGTCCCTGTTGGAAGAGGCCTCCGGCGAGTTCTTTTCTTCCGTGGTGCAGGACCGCATCTTCCCCGAAATGCTGGAACTCACCCGCCGTCTGGCCGCCATCGATTGCAGCCTGTGGGCCGTTTCATCCACGAACGTCTGGACGGTCCGCGCCGGGGTCAAGCAATTCGGCATTCCACCCGATCACGTACTGGGGGCGTGCGTCCACATCCAGGAAGGCTGCGCCACCGGACAATTGATTCGCGTGCCCTCTGGTCCGGCCAAGGCAACAGCCATCCGCGAAGTTGTGCAGCAGCCGGTGGACGTCTGCTTCGGAAACTCCATTCACGATGCCGCCATGCTTGAGATTGCCGGGAAGGCGTTTGCCGTCAATCCCAACCCCGACCTGGAAGCTAGGGCCAAGGACAGAGGCTGGAAGATCTATTGGCCAGCGGGAACAGCGGGAACGAACTAGACATCCTCCATCTCCATTCTTCATCCCCCATACGCGACATCCCCTACGGGTTGTCATTCCGAACCGCGAAGCGGGAGGAACCTACTCCGTCGGGCCCTGAGGACAACCAAGTTGGATCCAACGGTGAGTATGGATGTTCTCCTCAAGGGGCGGCGGAGCCGGTTCCTCCCGCTTCGCGGTTCGGAATGACATCGGGCGGGGGTGTCGTCACGTCGCATTGCCGTAAAGGCCGTAAGCTGTAAGGGCCGTGCGGGCTTACGTCCCCTTCAATTGCCCCAGCACTACCTTGAGCACATCCATCGCCAGATGCGTGGCATGAATCGAAGCCTCCGGAAGTCCTCCCAGCGCCTCGGCAAGCTGTTCACGTTTCACCGCCCGGACCTCCGCCAGCGATTTGCCTTTGATCATTTCTGTAAGGCATGATCCGGCGGCAATCGAAGCCACGCATCCGCGGGTGCGGAAGCGCACGTCGTCGATGCGGCCGCCCGTGACCTTCACCGAGAGCTGCATGATATCGCCGCACACCGGATGCTCGATCTTCGCCCGCGCATCGGCCTGCTCGATGTCGCCGAGGTTGCGCGGGTGTTCAAAGTGGTCGAGAACTTCTTCAGAATAAGGCATCTTTTTCAATTTGGTAATTTAGTAAGTTGGTAATTGGGTAATTGAAAAACCGGCGGGCCGCGCATCAATTACCAAATTGCCAAATTACTCACTTACCAAATGTTCCAATTGGTTAACTTGAAAGCCGGTCATCCGTGCATTCAATTACCCACTTACCAAATTACTCACTTACCAAATTGCACACCGTATAATGCCCTGGTGCCCGAAGATTACCTTCCCCGCCGAGTCGCATCACTCCAGCCCAGCATCACGGTCACGCTGCGCGATCTCGGCCTGCTCGACCGGCTGGCGGCCTGCACCAAATACTGTCTGGACGTCTGCCCTGAACTCGAGCATATGTCCTGCGTTATCGTACAGGATTCCTGGACGGCCAAGGCCGGGCAGATTCTAGCTGTACACCCCGACTTGGTCATTGCTTCCGTTCCCTACCAGGTCGAAGCGCTCACCGAAATCATGAAATGCGGCATCCCTTTCCTGGGATTGTCGCCTCGATCGCTCAAAGACGTCTTCCATGATATCGCCGCCATCGCCGCTATCATGGGCGCCGCCGGCCGTGGACTGGCGCTGGTGGAACAGATGCAACAGCAGATCGAAGCGGTCCAAAAGAAACTCGCGGATGCGCCCCGTCCCCTGGTCTATTGTGAGGAATGGGGCAAACCGCTGCTGCATTCGCAGCCATGGGTAGCGGAGCTGGTCGAGGCCGCCGGAGGAAAGTTCCTGGGTGAACCCGGGAAACAGACCACTCCGGAAGAGGTGCTGTCATCCAATCCGGAAGTCATCATCGCTGCCTGGTGCGGCGCCGGCGACCGTGTCCCGCTGGAGAAAATCATCCCCCAGCGTGGCTGGGAGCAGACCCGTGCGGCAAAGAGCGCACAGGTATATTGCATCAACGACGAATTCCTGAACACCCCGGCCACCACGCTGCTCCATGGGCTGAACGCGCTGGCAGCCGCCATCCATCCGGAGACTTTCTCGGTAGAGAAGGGACTGCGGAGAATCAAGACCGTGATGATGGCTGAGTGAATGGAGAATTGGTAATTGCCAAAATCGGGTAATCGGGTAATTTAGAACCCAGCAGACTGCGCTAATTTTGGCAATTCCGGCGATTTTGGCAATTTTGGCAATTCAAGAATCCTGGCAACCCCGGATGGGCCCCCAATGAAGCAGGTGGTAGCTGCATTGATCGTTCGCAAGAGTGAAGGCGAAATCCTGATCTGCCAGAGGACCGCAGAGCAGGCCATGCCCCTGAAGTGGGAATTCCCCGGAGGCAAAATCGAGCCGGGTGAACTACCCGCCGAGGCCCTGCGCCGGGAACTGGAAGAGGAGCTGGGCATCCAGGCCACCATCGGCCCGATGGTTGTGTCGCTCCAGCACAGCTATGCCAACGGCAACCACGTGGAGCTGCATTTCTTCCTGGTGCGGGAATTTGCAGGCGAGATCGAGAACCGCATCTTTCACGAAGTGCGCTGGGCCGCGCGCAGTGAGCTTCCCAGCTACGACTTTCTCGCCGCCGACCTCGGCCTGGTACGCGACCTCGCGGATGGAAAGCTACTGTAATTCTCCCGCAAGCACCCAAAAAGCGCGCCACGGAGGCACGGAGAAAAACAAAGGCAAAAAGGAGCCGCGAATGAACGCGAATGAAAATCCCAAAAAGAGAAATTGGTTTGTTACTGTTCTTTGATCTTGTGAAATCCACTCTTGATTCGCGTAATTCGCGGCTGCTTTTCGCTTTTGGTTTGCTTGAAACGAGCTACCCCTGCGGACGCGGGAAACTCATGATCACGTAGATCACCGTCAGCACCATGATGATTCCCGCCGTGGACCACGCAATGATGTTGAACATCCTGGAATTCACGTATTTGCCCATCAACCGGTCTTTGTTGATCAGCAGCAGTATGTAAATGAGCACCGGCGGCAGCAGCACGCCGTTCAGCACCTGCGAAAGAATTGAAACCTTGATCAGCGGCAGTCCCGGAATTAGCGTAACCGCCGCCCCCGCCGCCACCAGTACGGTGTACAGCCAATAGAACACCTTGGCTTCATCGAATTTCTTGTCCAGCCCTGATTCAAAGCCCAACCCTTCACACACCGTGTAGGCGGTCGAAAGAGGCAGAATTGACGCCGCAAAGAGTGAAGCATTGAACAGCCCCGCGCCGAAAAGAATCGAAGCGTACTTGCCCGCCAGCGGTCCCAGCGCCGACGCTGCCTGCGCGGCATCGTCGATGATCATCCCTGCACCGTGGGAAGAGGCATAAAGAGTGGCGGCGCAGGCAACAATGATGAACCAAGCCACGATGTCGGTGAAGAAGCAGCCGAAGATCACATCCAGCCGCGAGGCGCTGTACTGGCGCGGCGTGACGCCCTTCTCGACGATCGAGGCCTGCAGATAGAACTGCATCCAGGGCGCGATGGTGGTGCCGATGATGCCCACCAGCATGTAGACGTATTCCTTGCGCCAGACATTGGTGTGGGGCGGCGGCAGGAACGTGGCCCTCGCTGCTTCCGTCCAATGCGGGTTGGCCAGCACCCCGGCGATGATATAGCAGATGTAAAAGAACGACGCCGTCAGAAAGATCTTTTCGATGGATTTGTAATTCCCCTTGATCACGATCAGCCAGACAATGACTGCGCACACCGGCACGCTGACCCATTTAGGAACGTGAAACAGGCTCATGCTGGTGGCGATGCCGATGAACTCGGCGATGACATTGGAAAAGTTGATGACCACTAGCGCCGCCATCACCAGAAAGGTGGCCCGCAATCCATATTCTTCGCGGATCAGGTCGCTGAGTCCCTTGCCGGTGACCGCGCCCATGCGCGCGCACATTTCCTGAACAACGATCAAAGCAATGGTGATGGGGATGATGCTCCAGAGAAGGCCGTAACCGAACTGGGCGCCTGCGGACGAGTAGGTATAGATGCCACCGGCATCATTGTCGACATTCGCGGTAATAAAGCCCGGGCCTATGACTGCCAGAAGCAGCAGGGTCCGGGTCTTCCAGCTCCTGAACCATTTCATCGGATACTTTTTCGCGGAATTTCACTGAGTTCGCAGAATAAATCAGTGGCAGTGAAACCACAACCACACAATGGGAAATCGATGAAATATCTAATTATCTATAGACGGCTGCGCAGCAGGCTGATCACATCGTCCGCTGTGATGACCCCGGTAAGGCGCTGTTGCTCGTCGACCACCGGCAGGGTCGCCAGATTGTACTTGTCGAACATTTCAGCCACGTCTTCTTCCGTGGCGCCTGCCTCGCAAGAGATCACATGCTCGGGGCTGAGGGTTGAAAGCCGGGTCCCAGCCGAAGCCAGCACCAGGGATACCAGGGCCACGCTGCCGGCCAGCTTCTCGTCGCCCTCCACCAAAAAGATGGTGCTGATGGTGTCGCTAGCGCCCTCGAACTGCCTCAATTTGTCGATGGCATCGCCCACGGTGGCTTCCGGAGACAGCGCCAAGTATTCGTTGGTCATGTGCCCGGCGGCGGTGTGCTCCTCAAACGCCAGCAATTCGGCCACTTCCTGCCGTTCTTCGGGCTCCATTTCTTCCAGGATCTCTTCGGAAGTCTTCTCCGGCAGGTCGCCCAGCAGGTTGGCGGCCGCATCCGGGTCCATCTCTTCCACGATGTCCGCGGCCTTGTCGGAATCGATGGCGCTCATGAGCTCCACCTGCATCCTGGGATCGATTTCTTCCAGGGCTTCGGCGGCCACTTCGTCATCCAGCGATTCGAAGACCGCCCCGCGTTCCGCGGGGGCGAGGTCTTCCAGGATATCGGCGATATCTGCCGGATGCAGCCGGGCCAGCTTTCCGTATTCCAGTTTGAGATGTACCCGCCGCGCCGGGTCGGTCTCAATCAAGTTGACGGCCTCCCAGGGGATGGCGCGCTCCGGCATTCGCATCGCCAGAGCTTCAATCGCGCTCCTGGGCGCCAGACCTTTCAGCAACCGGCGCACCGCGCCACGCAGGCCGACATTCACTTGTCCTACACGGATGTTCGGGACGCCATCAGCCGGCTCCGTGCGCAGGTCAACATCGTTCACCCGCACCACCTTGCGTCCATGGATGTCGATGATCTGCTGATCGAGCAGGTCGCGCTCCAGCAGCAGCAGGCCATCTGAGCTCACCAGCGGGGGCCAGTCGGCCACCGGATGGCTGGCGCGCACCAATCGGCTTTCCACCACGGACAATGACCCCATCGGCAGCAGCCGGTCGCCATCGCGCGTCTTGACCACCAGGCCGGAAATCCGCGCGGTGTCGTCCTGGGGCGAAATAGCGACTTCGCGCACACGTCCAGCCAGCATCCCGGAACTGTCATACACCGGGGCGCCCAGAATACTCGAAAGCGCGATTTGCTCAGTCGCCATGTCCCTGCAAGTCAGAATACCGGATGGAATTTCATCTTGCTATAGCATTCTCTGGATAAGCTGTTGTTTTTCTCTGCGCCCCCTGCGATCTCCGCGCTCTCTGCGGTGGATCTTTTTTGGCTGCGGCAACATCACGCTGTATTGCCATCCTTCAGAATCTTCGCGGTCCACGGCGATTCCGGGAGCAACGACAACCCAATTCGTGTTTATTCGCGTTCATTCGCGGCTAATTGTTTTTGGTTGTGTCAACGTCACTTGGCCCGCTGCCGGCCAGGCCCAGTTCCGGTGCAATGGCTTTCATCGCTTCGATGCAGAACGCGATGTGCTCTTCCAGGTCAACTCCCAGGTCGGCCGCCCCGTTGAGGATGTCATCGCGGCTCACGCTGCGCGCAAACGCCTTGTCTTTCATCTTCTTGCGCACCGATTTAGCTTCCACCTCCGCCAGCGATTTGTTGGGCTTCACCAGCGCGGAAGCCGTGATGAATCCGGCCAGTTCATCGCAGGCGAAGAGCGCTTTTTCCATGGGCGTTTCGCGCTTCACGCCGGTGTAATCGGCGTGCCCGAGAATGGCGCGGCGCACGTCTTCGGGATATCCGCGCTCTTCCAGAATCCGGCTGCCCACGAACGGATGCTCCTGGGGCGTGGGATATTTTTCGTAATCAAAATCATGCAGCAGCCCTGCGATGCCCCATTTCCCTTCGTCTTCCCCGAACTTGCGGGCATAGGCGCGCATGCAGGCCTCGACGGCCAGCATGTGCTTACGCAGGCTGTCCGACTGGGTGTATTCAATAAGTAAACTCCACGCTGATTCACGGTTATTCATGGTATTGTTCCTACTTTCGTCCTTTTTTCTCCAGGTTTCTATGGTTTTTCTAGGTATATATCTGGAGTTTACTATTGACAAACCTGAAGTAATGCTTGAAACTAAGGCTCGTTCGGATTAATTTTACAGTATGATTTGCAGGCTGCCCGCTCTGGCTGCCTCCGAAAAACCTAATGGCTACCACGCTCGCGCCGGTTGACTCCCGTGAAGTAGTGCGTTGCGATCATTGTCATCTTGTCCAGTTCCGGACCACTAACAATCTTTGCAGGCGATGCCGTACTTCGCTTGACGAAGACCTGCCCGAACCGGTGATGGAAGTTCCACCGGCGCCCCCGGAACCAGCCAGTCAAAAGCATTCACACCTGCAGGTGGCTGCGTCCATTCGTTTGCTGCGTCAGAAATCGGGGCTCAGCCAGCGCCAGCTCGCGGTGCGCATGCAGGTGCCGCGCACCTACGTTTCCAAGATTGAAAACGAAAAGGCCATGCCCACGCTTTCATCTTTGCAGCGCTTGGCCACCGCCCTGCAAGTCCCGATGGGTGACCTGTTAAAAGGCCCCAACCGCAGCCTGGAAGACGAGATTGCCGATTTGATGCAAGACGATTTTATGGCGCAGGTGGTCCCTTATCTCGGAAAGCTGGACACCATGCAGCGCTCCAGTCTGCTGTCCCAGGTCCGCGACCTGAGCGTTCGTCCGCGTCGGAGCGCTTGACAACCATCCTCCGGAAGCCTGTTCCGTCACCAGCATAAACAACCGCGGCCGTAGAGACGGTGCTCAGCACCGTCTCTGGGTCTTCGCGGCAGCGAAGGCCCAAGCGCGCGGCAGCGCGTGTTACGGACACACAAATAAGATTGAGGCTCAGAATCTATGGCGAGAACGGAAGCCAAGCCAATAGCCATTTTTCTTCGGGACGAATGACGGGAAGCTACGGAGTGTTACTGGAAGGCCCAGGTTTATTGGGCCAGATGCAATGTTGGGAGAACCGGTAACACTCCGTAGCAAGCCGTAAAACAGGGTCGAAAACGAGGGGTTCCGTCACAATCCACGTCACACGGTTTTGTGACCGTAACCGTGCAGAGCCCCCTCTGTCTCGGTGTGGACTTCTTCGAGTCTTGCTCTCATGACGGCCCGTCCGGATCTCGTTCAGGGCAGCTTGCTGCTGGCCCAAGTGTATTATCATGGTCAATGTCTGACCGCCTAGCGGCCCGAGCATAGATCATGCCGAAGCAAGCACCCCTCAGGCTGATAAAGCGCTGCCGGTTGTATGAACGGCGCGGAGAATGGAATCCCATTCCGCATGTAGCACGCGGTCTCTACGTGCTCTACAATCAGACTTCAAGAAAGAACTACGAGGTCGTTTACATCGGCGTGGGCGGCGTCTCCATGGGTGTGGCGAGAAGCGGCGTCAGCAGTCGGATCAAGGATCACGACGAGAACAGAAAGGTCTCATGGACTCACTATTCGTTCTTTGAAGTCCACGATAACATCGGAAGGGACGAGATCCTTGAACTGGAAGGCCTTCTCCTCCGGATTTTCCGCCACGACTCGCGCATCAAACTCGATAATGTGCAGCTAGGGTCGACCAAGCTCAAGGCCCTTTCCAAGGCCCCTGCGTGGCGGTGTGAATGCCCTCTGTGCAAGAAAGAGCGTACCAAGTCACACTAATTTGTCGTGCTCTGGGCTAGCGACGACGACTCCGATTAGGATACAATTGTACTCGATATGGGTACAGCGCTCGATCACCCGGCAACGGTTCTTTTCGGCAAGACCAGGCGTGCCGTGTTGTCGCTCCTTTACGGTCATCCTAGCCAGGAGTTTTACCTACGCGAGATCGCCCGAATTTCGGGAACTGGTTTGGGAGCCGCGCAGCGCGAGATGGGGCAGCTCACCGCAGCCGGAATCGTCGTACGCCGAGCCAGTGGCCGGCAAGTCTACTTTCAGGCGAACCCGAAGGCGCCGATCTTTGCCGACCTGAGAAATATCGTTACCAAAACCTTCGGCGTCGCCGATCTTCTGCGTTCTGCCCTAGACGGATTGGCGAACCGTATTCGCGTCGCCTTTGTCTACGGCTCAGTGGCCAGGGGTCAAGAGGACGAATCCAGTGACGTGGACGTGATGGTGATTGGCGACGCGACTTTCTCCGAGGTCGTTTCGGTTCTTGCGCCTTGCCAGGAAAAACTAGGCCGCGAAGTCAATCCCACCGTGTATCCTGTTCAGGAGTTCCGGTCGCGGCTATCGCAAGACCACCCGTTTCTGCGGCAGGTATTGCGTCAGACCAAGGTCCATTTGATAGGGAATCAGCGTGAGCTTAGCAAACTGGCAAAAGAACGGTTGGCTCGTTGAACATCGCGCCAGCCGCGACGAGATTCGCGACCTTATGGGGATTGTGGCGCGCGATCTGGAAGATTGTCGCACCAAGGGCCTGAGCCCGGACTGGACGCTTAGTATCGCCTACAACGCGGCGTTGCAGGCAGCCACCGCAGCCCTGTGCGCATCTGGATATCGTGCAGCCCGGGAAGCCCATCACTACCGCGCCATTGAGTCACTCGCGCTGACCATTGGAGCCTCTTCCGCTACGGTTCGCCAGTTTGATGCCTTTCGGAAGAAACGGAACATTGGCGGGTATGATCGCGCCGGTACAACTTCGGACCAAGAGGCGGGGGAAATGATCGCTCTAGCCGAAGCGATTAGCAGCGATGTTTCGGCCTGGCTGCGCAAGAATCACCCTGGACTTGCTTAGCCGTTCTCGATCTAACTTCACACAATGCATTCCGTACTCGATCTCGACCCTGGACTTTTTTGTTTGGCCGTCCTTCAGAGACCAACCACGACGCAAGCGGCTGCCTAAGAGGAATGTGAGCGCGTTGCCTCCGAACGCGAGGTTCGAGACTTCTTGGAGAAACGGTGCGGTCTCTCTGCGCTCACTCCCCTTCCTGGCTGCGAGGCCGACGAGCATGTCGAGGCTTTCGGCGTTTGGCGGGAATGGCTAAGAACCGGGATTCTCTCCGCCCCATTCGAGGTGGTCCATGTAGATGCTCACTCGGACCTCGGCTCGGGTTGGGGCACAATCCACGTCACACCCTCAGAAAAAGGTATCAGCGGACTCCCCTCAGTTGTTGATGTGATTGGTGGATCTGACCAGGATCGAACCGGTGACCTCCTGAATGCCATTTCAGGGGGCTAAATACTAAATACCAAGTACCAACCGCCCCCCTACCTCCCCTGAGCTTCCAGAAATTTCTCCACTTCCAGGGCAGCGGCGCAGCCGGAGCCGGCGGCGGTGATGGCCTGGCGATAGCGGCGGTCCTGGACGTCGCCGCAGGCGTACACACCCGGCACGCGGGTCATGACGAAATCGTGGGTCTTGAGGTAGCCATCGGAATCCGTATCGAGCTGGCCGCCGAACATATTTGCGTTGGGTACGTGGCCGATGCCCAGGAACATGGCGCTGGTGGGGAAGTCCCAGACTTTGCCGGATTTCAGATTGCGCAGTTTGAGTGCGGTGACCTCGTTCTTGTTCACGTCGTAGACATCTTCCACCACGGTATCCGTAAGGAACTCGACTTTCTCGTTCTTGCGGGCGCGGTCGAGCATGATCTTGGACGCCTTGAAGACCTCGCGCCGATGGATCAACGTTACCTTGGATGCGAAGCGGGTCAGAAACATGGCCTCTTCCATGGCTGAATCGCCGCCACCGATGACCGTGATGGGCAGGCCTTTGAAGAAAAATCCATCGCAGGTGGCGCAGGAAGAAACCCCTTTTCCAAGCAGCGCCTTCTCGTTGGGCAAGCCTAGCCAGCGCGCGGAAGCGCCGGAAGCGATAATCAGCGTGTGGGTTTGAATGGTCTGTCTGCCGAGACTGAGCTTGAACGGATGCTGGCTGAGATCGGCGCTTTCCAGATGGCCGTGGGTGAATTCGGCGCCGAAGCGGCTGGCCTGCTTGCGCATGTTCTCGATCAGCTCCGGCCCCTGAATGCCCTCGGGAAAGCCGGGAAAGTTTTCGACCAGGGTGGTCAGCGACAGTTGTCCGCCGGGCTCATGGCCTTCAATCGCCAGCGGTTTCAAATTGGCGCGTGCGGCATAGATGGCGGCGGTCAATCCGGCGCACCCGGTCCCAAGAATCACTGTTTCCCGAACGGAATTTTCCATGGCATTCCTTAGATTCATCGAATTGAATTTGGTTTCAAGGCTGTTTGCGGTTTTTAGGAACTCGTGGTGTGGAAGCGGGTTTGTCTGCGTCGATCAGCCACGCGATGTCAGAGCGAAATGAGGTGCGCAGTCCCATGGCGGCGCGATAGCGGGCCAGGGTGTCGGAAGCCAGCTTGAAGATCGGTTCATAAGCGCTCTGGTCTCCGCTGTCGCAGCGGGCCAGCACCACCGAAGGCTTCCCCAGCCTTTCCACGCGGATGCGGGCGGCCGGTGTGTCGCTGGCAATCACCGCCGCTGGTGAGACGGCCGCCGATGCCACCCGGTCTTCGATGGCGATCTCATGCAGTTCCTTGGGGTCGCGCATTCGCAGCACCAGCAATTCGACAATGGTTTTGTTGTCGAAGCTCATCGAGTATTGCACCGTCAACAGCGGCGAGGCCGCGGGATATTCACGCCGTAGCCGCACGAACCGGGAAGGGCCCATTTCTTTCACTGCCGTGCGTCCCCGGGACATTTCAAAATCCTCCGCGAACACCGGCTTGGCGGCCACTTTGGCCAGCGCGGAATTGAGCACTGCCTGCTCATCGGCGGAAGGCCCACAAACGTTGAGATAGTTCACCCTCACCTGGGGCTTGGGCTGCGCATCCTGCTGGGCTGCCGGCCCCATGGCCGCAAAATACACAAATGCCAGGGTGAATTTGAGCATCGCTGGGATTGTAACATTGCAGACCGCCGGAGTCTGGGCACCCCTTGTGCCTGGCGCTTTTCAGGCGCCATCATTTCGGTTACTTTCAGAGTGGGAGACCATTCATCATGACCGGACCACAATCGCCCGCTTCTACTGCCGCCGCTGTGCCCGCCGCCGGCCAGCCTGAGCCCTGGTTGCGAGGTACGCACCAGGAAGTTGCCGCGGCACAACGCGCCGTGCTGCACGCTCTCGAACTCGCCGAAGAAGACCTCCAGCGCTGGTGTGGTGGAATGCTTGATGATGAGTTGAATGCGCGGCCCGCGGGGTTGCCGCCCTTGGCTTTTCACCTGCGCCATATCCCGCGCAGCATCGACCGCCTGCTGACCTACGCCGAAGGGAACCAACTGGCGCCGGAACAAATTGCTGCCATGAAAACCGAACTGGATTCAGGCGCCAGCGGAAAAGAATTGTTCCTGGAACTGCGCTCGGAACTCAGACGGGCGGCCACCAGAATCCGGGCGTTCGACGCCGCTTCCCTGGGCGTTGCCCGTCAGGTAGGCAAGAAACAGATGCCGGCCACCGTCGGCGGCCTGCTCGTGCATGTTGCCGATCACACCCAGCGGCATGTCGGACAAGCAATTACGACCGCCAAGGTCGTCAAAGGGTGATCGGTTTTCAGGGGGAATCGGTTTCGAAAATGCAGGCCAGTTGTTTAGCGGTGATGTGTTTCTCGTCCGGATAGCCGAAGGCATTGTTGATATAAGTTACCCGGTCGCGTTCCTGACGTGCGTTTACATGGAAGTGCCCATAGACGTGCAGCATGGAATTGATCTGGCGAATCTGCTTCTCGATTTCCTCCGAACCGAGCACCGGGCGCAGGAAAGACCGTTTCCAAAGCGGCCCAGGCAGCAGGTCGCCCCGGGGGACGAAATGGGAAAAAGAGATGACCGGCTGGGCATAAGCCTTGAGATGGGCATGATTTAAAGAGAGGAAGTATTCCGCGATACGCGGAGCATCGAATTCCTGTGGCCAGCGGCAGGCCCTGAAATCGACCCAGGCATTCCGAAGGAGGTCCGACGGTTCTCCGAACGAGAAGTCGTACCACGCAAACAAAGGGACAAGAGAAACTCCGTTCAGCGTGAGAGGTTCCACGCGCACGCCACACCCGGCTGCCATCGTGAGGATGCGATGAAACCGCTCAAACGAATTCTCCTGGTGGCCGTCCGTAAGCCACAGCTCGTGGTTCCCTGGGACATACAGCACCTCGTGGAAGCAAGCGCGCAGGCTTTCAAACACACGCCCCAGAGAGGTCAGCTTCTGCGAGATATCGCCGGCGCACAACAGGATGTCGCTGCGGTAGTCCTGCCGGGAAATCTGCGAGACCCAGCGCAGGTTTTCAGCGTAGTCCACGTGCAGGTCCGAGACCGCGAATACCCTCATATCACCCTTACATGCTATCGTCGGCCAGCCTGATCCCCGAAAATTGCCAGCGGGCATCCGGCGCGAGGTACTTGCGGTAACTGGTGCGGACGTGGGAGCGGGGTGTTGCACAGGAACCGCCGCGCAGCACCATCTGATTGCACATGAACTCGCCGTTGTACTCGCCGGCCGCGCCGGGTGCTGGTTTGAAACCTGGATACGGTTGAAAACTGTTGGCGGTCCATTCCCACGCGTCTCCAAAAATCTGCATCGGTCCGTCACCCTCAACGTGGCGCGCGACCGATGGATGGAAGTGCCCATCTTCCAGCAGATTGCCTTCGGGCTTTACCTGGGAAGCAGCCACTTCCCATTCGAACTCTGTCGGTATCCGGGCGCCGGCCCAGCGGGCGAAGGCGTCGGCTTCGTAGTAGCTGACATGACACACCGGCTCGTGCTCGTTCAGCTTGCGCGTGCCGAAGCAGGTAAAGATCTTCCACTCCTGTCCGGCCTTCTCCCAATACAAGGGTGACTTCCAGTCGTTGGCCTGGACTGCCTTCCAGCCATCGGCCAGCCAGAGCTCCTGACGGCTGTATCCCCGGTCTTCGATGAAGGCCATGTATTCGCCGCAAGTTACCAGACGCACGGCGAAGCGGAAGGGCTGAAGATAGACCTTATGGCGCGGGCGTTCATGGTCGAAGGAAAACTGGTCGGATTGTGCGCCAATGTCATATAGGCCTTCGGCATAAGCATGCGGCTTCTGCGGTGGGGCCGTCTCGGCGGCCGTTGCGGGAGCGTTGCTGCCCTGGTAGGCGGGCCGCAGCGGGTTCACCCAGAACGTGTGCTTGATGTCCGCGATCAGCAACTCCTGATGCTGTTGTTCGCGGTGGATGCCCAATTCCACCAGCTTCATTGCCTCTTGCGAGGGCTCCGCCGTTTGCAGCAGGTTCTCTATGCCGTCATCGACATAGCGGCAATACATGCGCACCTGATCGAGGCTGGGGCGCGAGAGCGTGCTGCGCATCGCCTTCTCCGGGGGCGCGCCCGCGGAGTTGAAGTGCGAATTGAACAGCGCGCGAAACAAGGGATGGAACGGGCGGTAGCCGCTAAGGTAGGGCGTGAGAACGAAGGTCTCAAAAAACCAGGTTGCATGCGCCATGTGCCACTTGGCGGGGCTGGTCTGCGGCCCCGATTGCGCCACATGGTCCTCGGGGCTGAGTGGGGCGGTCAGCAAATCCATCTGCCGCCGTACGGCGTTGTAATGGCCGAGCATGGTTTCCCACGCTTTGGGTTCCGGCTCGGCACTCTCAGGGCGAGCTGCCGGGGCAGACTGAAATGTAATGAGAGATTTGAGCGACGCCATTCGACCTTCCCGCAGTCAGGATGCAGAACACACATACTACGCTCCCAACGGCATTCATTGCACCCGCCGCCGCAATAACCTTGCGCGGTCAGATTTCTCCGGTGCGGTGACTGATTGTATCCAGAGGACGCTCTAAAAGTAAGTACTTTTTGACAGATTGGGGTTGCTTCAATTCAGTTGCAGCGCCCTAGTGCCGTGACCGTGGAAAACGGTAACGAACTCTCAGGGATGGGTGCCCCATCCTTCGCGCTTTTTGCGAAGGGTGGGACGCGATGCTCTCTGATTTCAATGTGTATCAATCACGCGGTCAAGGCGCTAGTGCCGTGACCGCACGAATGGGTTACAGAAGAATTGCACCAGCAACCGGCTTCAGCCCCTGCAGGTATCAGGGCACGGCTTCGAGCCGTGCTGCTGGGAATGCATAAATACTGGGCTGTAGCCCCAATACTGTTCAGGGTCGAAAAACCAAGCGTCTCCTAGTATTTTCATGAGCTTTCGCGGGCCAAGGGTCCTGAGGGATACTTAAGGTGATCGATTCAGCCAAGAGCAAGATGCACCAGCGCCGGAGGCGCGTTGAGAGGTTAGCCCAACGCGCAAGCGTTGGGAAAGCAAAGGAAAAGATCGGAGCCCCTTTTAGGGGCGGCAGAGGGATGTAACCATCAAGATTCATTGTCCCTTTAAGTGAACAGTATTGGCTTTGGCCCCTGCCGGGCACTTTAGTGCCCGCAGACTCGCGTTGAGCATTATGTTCTCCATTGCCGCTGTTACTAGGCCTCGCGGTCACGGCCCTGGTGACATGACCAGCAATATTGGTAATGTTGTCAAAAATGCAAACTCGCGGTTCCGATCACCGATCTCCAGATCCGCGATGCTTACCGAATTTCCCAGTCACTGTACTAGCATCGTGACCAGGAAAATAAAGTAATGGAATCGAAAAAACGATGCGCCGTTCCGATCTCCCGATCACCAGATTTTCAAGGATTACTAAACTTCCTGGTCACTGTACTAGCCTGGGTGATATATCGTTGAATCATGGGCCTGCCCTCCAAGACGATCTTTCACGTTGACATGGATGCCTTCTTTGTCTCAGTGGAGGAACTACAGGACCCATCGCTCCAGGGGAAGGCAGTCGTTGTGGGCGGGAAGAGAGACGAGCGCGGCGTAGTTTCCGCGGCCTCCTACGAAGCGCGGAAATTCGGCGTTCATTCGGCCATGCCTCTGCGCACCGCCGCCAAGCTCTGCCCTCATGCCATCTTCCTTGATGGCCACCCGGATTTGTATCGCGAGTATTCCCGGAAAGCGCGGGCCGTTCTGGAAGACTTCTCCCCGGCCGTCGAGATGGCGTCCATCGATGAAGCCTATATCGATATGACCGGCAGCGAAAAACTGCTGGGGCCTCCTCTGCTCTCGGCCCACAAGCTGCACCAGAAGATGAAGGAACGCACGGGGCTGAATTGTTCTGTCGGCATCGGAAGTTCACGGCTGATGGCCAAGATCGCCTCCGGCCAGGCCAAGCCCAACGGAATCCTGTTCGTCTTGCCGGGGCAGGAACAAAGTTATCTTGCGCCGCTGGATGTGGGCAAAATCCCGGGCGTAGGCAAGGTCACCAAAGAGCGGCTCAACCAGATCGGCATCCACAAAGTTGGGGACGTGTTGCGGATGGAAGAATCCGTCTTGCGGGAAAACTTCGGCAAGTGGGGCACAGCTCTGGCCGGTAAGGCCCGGGGCGAAGATGCCGGCGCCTGGTTTGAAGGTGAAGTGGGCGAAGAGTCGCAAGCCAAATCCATCAGCCACGAGCACACCTTCGATGAAGACACGCGCAGCCTGGAAAAGATCGAGTCGACCCTCACGCATCTCTGTGAGAAGGTAGGCCGCAGATTGCGCGAACAGGCGCTGGCGCCGGCTACATTGCAGCTCAAGCTCCGCTATTCCGACTTCACCACCCTCACCCGCGCCCACTCGTTGCCCCGGCCTACGCAGGTCGATGGTGAAATCTTCCAGGAGGTCCGGAAGTTGTTTCTCGATAACTGGGAAAAGGGCCGGGCCGTGCGCCTGCTGGGAGTTCATGCTTCCAATTTCCAGGATGAACAGGGACAGATGGACCTTCTGGGCGACGACCGGCACACGAAGTGGACCCAGGCGCTCTCAGCTACCGATCGTTTGCGTGATAAATTCGGCGATTCGGCGGTCTTTCTGGCCAAGGGCATGTCCGGCAGTTTTCGCGAACGGGTGCATGAGAATCCAGAGGAAAAGCCGGTCAAGCCCCGGCCAGGAAAACCAAGCCGGCGTTAGGGATTTATCTGGCAAATGACTGGATAGCGGCCGCTTCGTCATTGAAAACGTCAAACACAGTTTCTAACTTAACGATCTGCAAAACGTCACTGACCCGGCGGGTGAGTTTCAAGAGCTTCACGTCGCCACCTTCCCTGCGGACTGCGGTGAAGGCGCTCACCAGCTCGCCGATACCGGAGCTGTCAATGAATGGCACTTCAGCCAGATTGAGCAGGACTCTCTTATGCCCCCCGGCAATCAAGTCGCGCACCGTCTTCCGCAGCAGGGCCGTGTCCTCGCCCAGAACGATCCGTCCGCTGAGATCAACTATGGTTATGCCGTCGATTTGCCGGTTGTTGGCTTTCATCGTCAACTGAGATTCTCCTCCTGATGCATCTTCATATTCCATACTAAGCCCCAATCCGTGGGAGGGCAAAAATCATGGTGATAATATACTTGACGCAGTAGAAGGTCAAGTGCAAGAATTCCCCCATGAACAAATCTGGCATTACTGCGACTCGCCGGATTGGGGTGGTGTAAGAATGGAATTCAGGCTTATTTACCGTGGGCCTCTGCCTTGCGAAACAAGCAGACGTAGCGGAGAGCATCGCATCAAGATGCTGGAAGCGAAACAGAAGATCAGAGCATTCTTGCATCCACAGATAAAAGAATACTGGCATTCTCACCCTTCAATGAAGATTCCGGGGAGTCCGTTTACGGCGCAATACACAGAAAAGGGACTATCGTTCTGGGATTTCTATGCAAATCAGAATAAAGTTACCAGCAGCAGCGACCACATCCACCGATTCGTACCGCTGATAACCGAAGGCAGCTACCACGGATGCGCGGTTAACGTTCTCTTCTTGCGGCGTGATACCCCGAACGGTGCTCTTATGCACCAAGGCGATTTAGATAATCGGATTAAAGTTCTGTTCGATGCTCTTCGGATGCCCAAGGAGTCTCAAGAAATTGAAGATTTACCGCAGTCGCCAGACTGTAATCCGTGTTTCTGCCTGATGAAAGACGACAAATATATTGACCACGTGTCGGTAACCACAGATAGGATTCTAACGCCAATGGAAACAGGTGAAGCCATTGACGATGTTCTGATCGTGATACACGTAATTGCGCGAGTGGTAAACGATGAGCGGAGCTTTTATCCGGCCTGAAGCTAAAGAGGGAGGGAAATGAGGCAAGCACTTCCCACCCTGTCTCTTTATCGTTTTTTGCGAGCGGATTTTTTCTTGATGGATTTGGCTGTTGCTTTGGCGATCTGGTTTTCTTCCCATTCCTCAATCAGCGGGGCGAAACGTTGGATTTGCCCAAATTCCTGCTGATGAAGATATCCGGTCAGCGGCATATTAATTTCGGCTTGGATTTCTCCGAGACGGTTACGCCAGACTTCAGTATTGTCACGCGGAAGAAGATCATTTGTGAGCAGCATTTCGAGATTGTGGTCAAGATAGTGAAAGGCTTTGTTGACGTGATACAGGTGGCGGTAAACGCGGAATTTGCGGGTCGTTTTGGAATCGGCAGTGGCTTTCATGGTTATCTCTTCCCTGTTATTGGGAAAACCCAATATGTGGTTTAGATAATAAAGCAGAAACTCAATGCATGTCCAGAGATATTGTCGTAAGATTCGGAAGGCGGATTCGGCAGATCAGAACCGCCAAAGGCATCAACCAAACCATATTGGCAGAGAAGATCGGTACTGACCAATCAACCATCTCCCTGGTGGAGAATGGCAAACAAGAACCGGGATTAAAGTTTATCGAACTGCTGGCAATGGGACTCAAGATGCCACTCGCTGAACTGTTTAGGGATTTGTAAAATGTCAACTCAAGATCGCTCTTCGATAATCATGAGAGTCTCGCGCTCTGGAACCCGCAAAGGACCGGAAAGGAAAGACAGTGGTACGCGTAGGGGCAGGGAAATGAATACCGTTGCAGCATCCCTTGATCGTTCCGGAACCGTATCTCGCAAAGGTGGTGGCATGTCTTTGGGTTCTCCATACTCAAGCCCCATATCGGGAAGGTCTAATCGGAGATCGATGCCGGCTGATTCATCCAGTGATGACAGATGCACTGCAAATCCGGATACCGATGTTATTGTCCCACGAAATAAAAGATTCCAGCCCCATAAAGTTCCCAAACATAAAACCGTTGACTCATCTGATTGCAATTTGGAAAAGATCGAAACGGCTTCTTCTTTTGTAATCATCGAATCCCCCTCATGGCCATATCCTTTTTCCTCTTATATGAATAAGAGGGCGTCTCTAAGAATGGCGAAATGTGATAAGGCCACGCTTCAGAAAGCACGAGAGAATTGTATTCATGCCTGAGAAAAAAGAACCGACAGAATTTGAGAAATTCTCTGAGGCAACAAAGCACTTAATGTCTGTCCCTAAAAAGGAAATTGACAGACGACATGAAGAGTGGGCGAAGGAAAAAGAGAAACGGCGTAAGGCTAAGAAGATCTCGCGCTCTTCCCGTGCTTCAGGCGACCGCTAGAATGCTTCCTCTTGCATCGGAGTGAGTTTTTCCGGTGAGCTGCTTGTAGGTAAGACGCTTTGCCGGTGACGTTGGAAGTTAACATGCGGAATCTGTCACCGTCGTTCACTGGTGCTCTGCGAGTGCCGCGATTATTGAAACGGAACTCCTATTCGTCAAGGTAACGTTCGTGTGGATTTTCCCGTCTACGTCTTGAACCGCATGATCAACAACCTGATGGGCATACTGAGATTCAAGTCCGTCCTACGACATGAGCGCATCAGAATAGAGCGCGGCTCCCGCTTGCACGTTGGCTTTGGCTTCAGCCTGAAGAGTTTTCTTTTTACGGTCAGAGATTACAGCGGTGCGCACTTTGCTGTGATTGACTTTATGCTTTCCTTCGTCTCCGCGCTCAAGCACTCCAAATACAGCGGTCTTATCTACAGCGCCGCTTCCGGTAATGCGCCGTTTCTTTACATCCATGTGCATGTTCCGCGCTTTCCCGCCAATGATGGTTTCGTCAACTTCGACCTGCCCGGAAAACTTCTTGAAGAATCCGCCAGTCTGCATCCCAAGTCTGATTCTGTGCATGAGGAACCAAGCGGACTTCTGAGTGATTCCCAAAGCCCGATGAATCTCATAAGAGCTAATCCCATTTTTGCAAGCCGCAATCATCCAGATCGCGGACAGCCACTTATCTAGACCGAGCGGGGAATCTTCCATGAACGTTCCGGTCTTGATGCTGAATTGCTTATGGCTGTGATGGGTCTTGCACTCCCAGATTCGGCGGGTAGCGATGAACCGCACTTCCGTGCTCCCGCAGGTGGGGCAGACCACGCCCTCCGGCCAGCGTTGCGCCACAAGGTGCGCCAAGCAATTGTCCAGATCGCTGTGGTAAACGATTGCTTCTTGCAGGGTTACGGGGTGTTTTTTCTCTGCCATGCCTTACAGAGTACCCCAAAATGGCTACTGTGTCAAGTATATTATTGCCAAAATCATGCCCAGCAGGAGTCTCGGCTGGCGCGAACTTCTAAACGGGCCAACGGGGCCTTTGCGGTTCTTGCTGCGGGTGGACTAGTATTTGAATGAGATGCTTCCCCCGGCATCGCGGTTTCCACGTCAGGCCCTGACGTTGGTCACTCGCCCTTCCCTGAGGACTTGAGAGACTCCTGAGGATGCCTTCACACACGGAACAACTCGCGGTCTTCTCGGTCATGAGCTTCCTGGTGGCAATCTTTGCCTGGATTTATGTCCGTGACCGGCAGCAGCGCGTCGCCTACTGGATGCTCGGCTGGATTGCGATCTTCATCCACTTCGCCGCCCAGTTGCTGTGGGGTTTTTCACTGCTCCCCCCGATCTGGGCCGTGTTTATCAAGGATGCGACACTCTTGATCACGGGCGTCAGCTTTCATCTTTCCGTCTCGGAAGTCTTCAATACCCGCCGCAAGCGGGCATTCTATATATCTCTGGTGGCCTTGCCTTCCATTCTCTATCTGCCCATCATGCTTTGGAGACCGCAGACGCCGGTGGTCTTTCCCCTGCTGCTGGTGTTCAGCGTAGGGGCGGTGGCCACGATGTCGTTTTTCTACCATGGGCGGGGAGTGTATTTCTTTTCCGTGCTGATACCGGTATCGCTTTATTGCGCCTGGGCCGTTCGGGAATCGGTGAGAGGCAATCCTGCGGCCGGAATCAATTTCTACCTGGGCCTCTTCTTTCTGGTGGCCGGGTTGCTGTATTGGCGCAAACATCGCCGGATTTCTCCGGGTGTGGTTACGACCTCGATTTCATTGGTTCTCTGGGGACTCAGATTCTCCGCGGCCCAGGTTCTGGGCATCCACTCTACCGGCCCGCTTCCCGAGAGCCTCTACTGGGACTGGCCTAAGTATTTTGTTGCTTTCGGAATGATCCTGACGCTGTTTGAGAACCAGACGGAACGGGCGAACAACGCCGCCAACCAATATCAGGTCCTGTTTGAGGGCAATCTGGCGGGCGTGTATCTGGCCACCTTTCAGGGACAACTGATCGATTGCAATCCCGCC
The DNA here is from genome assembly GCA_035568495.1 of Saccharimonadales bacterium (SeqCode). GTDB lineage: Bacteria > Acidobacteriota > Terriglobia > Terriglobales > Acidobacteriaceae > Angelobacter. The sequence goes on from DATMNZ010000135.1 coordinate 49,737, forward strand.
TTCGTCAACATGTACGGATACAAGACCAAAGAAGAAACACTGGCAGTACCGGCGCAGCAGCTTCACAACGATGCCGGCGAATGGCGATGGCTCAGCAACCGCGTACGCGACTTTGGGCGAGTGATCAATTACGAATGCCGGCAGCGAAGGCAAGATGGTTCGACTTTCTGGATACTGGAGCGGACTGCCATTATGGCCGGTCCGGCGGGGGAAAGCCTGATCGAAGGCACGGTCATCGATATTACCGAGCGCAAGCGGTCGGAAATGGCGCTGAGGCAGTCCGAAGAGCGTTTCTCCACCATTTTCCGGCACAGCCCGCTGGGGTGCGCCATTCTTAGCCTGGAGTGGAACTTCCTCAATGTAAATGAGAACCTGCTGAAGCTGATCGGCCAAACCGCCGACCAGGTGATCGGCAGAAGCGCGCAGGAAATCGGGCTGTTCGGCCCCCAGGAAAACCAGGCCCAGCTCTTCCGCCAACTGCGCGCCGAGGGCTCCGTGAAAGACAAGGAGATGGAGTTTCCCGATGCCGGCGGCAAGAAGCACTTCGCCGTGTGCTTTGCCAACCTGGTGCGCATCGGCGACCGGGAGTGCATTTTCAGCATGATTCTTGACCGCACGGAAGAACGCGATCTGGAAGCCAAGTTTCTTCAGGCGCAGAAGATGGAATCCCTGGGCCGGTTGGCTGGGGGCGTCGCCCACGATTTCAATAACTTGCTGGGCGTGATTGGCGGATACGCGGAGTTGCTGGAAGCGCGCCTCGGCGATGACAGCAAAAACCTCCGCTACTGCAGCAAGATCATCGAAACTACGCAACGGGCCGGCGGATTGACCACCCAACTGCTCACCTTCAGCCGCAAGGAAATCATGCAGCCGTCGCCTCTGCGGCCCGATCGCGCCATCATGGAGATGGCCGGCATCCTCGCGCGCCTGATCGGCGAAGACGTTGAAACCCGGCTCGATCTGCGCTCCCGGGGCACCACCATTATCGATAAGACACACTTCGAACAGCTCATCTTCAATATCGCAGTGAACGCCCGCGACGCCATGCCCGGCGGCGGACGCTTGCTGATTGCTACCGAAGACACGTATTCACCCTTGGTGCTGGCATCCGGCAATATTGGCGCCCGCCCGTACATTTCTCTCAAGATTGAAGACAACGGCGCGGGCATGGATGAAAAGACACGCCAGCGCGCCTTTGAGCCGTTCTTCACCACCAAGAGCATGGGCCGTGGCACGGGCTTGGGGCTTTCCACTGTCTACGGAATCGTGCAGCAGTGCGGCGGGGAGATCAGCATCGAATCGGAACTCGGGAAAGGCACCTCCGTCAACATCCTGGTCCCGGCCACCGCCGACGTAGACCTGGATGCCCGGCCCGAACCCTCGTTGGAGGTGATGCGCGGCGCCGGTCAAATTCTACTGGTGGAAGACGAGCCTGAGTTGCTGCACAGCAACGCGGAATTCCTTGCCTCCCTGGGCTATTCGGTGACCTCTGCCGGTGATGGTCCGGAGGCCCTGGAGTTGGCCCGCAACATGTCCGTCATCGATCTGGTGATCACCGATGTCGTCATGCCCAGGATGAACGGACGGGAGTTTTCCGAGCAGTTGATCGTGATGCGGCCGGGCACGAAAGTCCTGTTCGTTTCCGGTTACGCCGACGACGTAGTGTTGCGCGCCGGCATCTCTCGTCTGGATACATGGTTTCTGCATAAGCCGTTCTCGCTGAAGGAACTGGGGCGTATCGTGTACGATCTGATCGCAGCACAGCCTGCTAGGGCGTTGGATCGGAACAAGTAGCTGAGCGCGAGCATGGTGCGAACTGCCTTGGCGGAGAGCACCCGCTAGAGTCGGCTGCGCGGCAGGGTTACAGAAAACAAAATGAAACTTCTCTAATTGTCCCTCCTCTTCCTCTTAGTGCTTTACTGCATGAAACCAAGTATTTCTTGTTTTTATAAAATATTTTGCAAGAATTTTCTTTCGGTTTCCTTACTTCCAGTCTGCGACATTAAAGACTTCAAAGACTTTGTTGCAACTGCGTCCGTTTCGGATAGAATACGCGGCATTCTGAGTGAGTGATCGCTTTTTAATCAAGGGCTCAGATGCGAGCTTGAAATCCGATTTTTTATCTTTAAACCCATCAGCCGGATCAACATGCGTTTCCCGGCCTGAAGTAAGACGCATGGTGGTTCCCCCAGCACGATCATCGCCAGGCCGGACGGAATTTTAGGAAACCTAGCGGTCCAACGCCAGTACTCAAACAGACGCGCAGTTCATCGCGCCGGAAATCTTTTCCTTTTCAGGAGGCCACATGATCGGTAAGAGATTATTTACACTTGCAGCCCTGACCGCTTGGCTGCTCCTCAGTTGTAACAGTTTGTTCGCCCAGGTGACTGCGACCGCCAGCCTGCACGGAGCGATCAGTGACAAGTCGCTCGCCGTGGTAGCCGGCGCGGATGTGACCGTCACCAACAAGGCGACCGGCGCCAAGCGTACCGCGAAGACCAACTCTACCGGTGAATACCGGCTTGAGGGCCTTTCCGCCGGCGTCTACAACATCAAGATTTCCGCCAAGGGCTTTTCCGTCGCGGAAGTCAAGGACCTGGAAGTGCTCGTGGGTTCAACCGCTACACAGAACGCCACGCTGGTTCCCGGTTCGGTGAGCGAAACCGTCGAGGTTACCGCCACCGCGCCCCTGGTGGACCAGCAGAAGACCGACGTCAGCACCAACATTACCCCCGGCCAGATCACAGACCTGCCGCTGATCGGCCGTGATATCGCCGACTTGGCATATCTTTCGCCGGGAGTGAAGGCTGCCGATTCCTACGATCCGACCAAGAACCGTTACTCCATCCTGTCAGTGAACGGGCAGGGCGGTCGCAACGTGAACGTGACCGTGAACGGCATCGACAACAAAGACAACACGGTCGGCGGTCCCGTGATGCAGCTTCCCGCTGAAGCTGTGCAGGAGTTCGCCATTTCCACTCAGCGCTTTTCGGCCGAGAATGGCCGCTCCGAAGGCGCAGCCATCAACGTGATCACCAAGTCCGGCGGCAACCGTGTTCACGGATCGGCCTTCGGGTTTTTCCGCAACCAGTCGCTGAACGCCGGCCAGAAGCTGGCCGACCCCACAACCCCCCAGGGCTTTGTTGCCTCCAACCCGCCGTACTCGCGGCAGTGGTTTGGTGGCTCGGTGGGCGGTCCCCTGAAGAAAGACAAGCTGTTCGCGTTTTTCGCTTTTGAGCGCCAGCGCGAGCACACCTCGCTGGCCGAGGCGCCCACCGCCCTCACCCAGCTCAACCTGGTGACCGCGCTGGGTGCGCAGCCGGTCGCCGCAGTTCCAACGCCGTTCTTTGAAAATCGCGTCAACGGCCGCATGGACTACATCTTCAACAGCAAGCACAGCGCGTACCTGTCGGTGACCACCCAGGCCAATAACAGCCTGAATGACCAGAGCAACGGGACCTTTGATCTTACCGAAGGCAACTTCACGGTCAATCACATGCAGGTTGCCAATGTGACCTTGAATTCGGCCCTTAGTTCCACACTGGTCAACAGCTTCACCGCCGGCTTCCAATACTGGAACAACCTGATTGACAGCACCAAGAAAGTCCCGCTCGTCACCTTTCCGTCAGCGCAATTTGGCACCAATACCAACGTTCCCCAGCAGTCGTTCCAGACCAAGTTCCAGTTCAAGGATGACGTGACCAAGACCGTAGGCCGCCACACGTTCAAGACCGGAGTGGATTACATCTGGAACCCGAAGCTGGGCGGATTCTTTGAATTCAACCCGACTTTGGAACTTGACTTCCGTAAGAACCCCAGTTGCATCCTCGGCCTGGCGCCGGATACCACCACCGCAGGTTGCGGCGCGGCGGCGTTCCCGGCCGGCTTCGCCACTCCCGGCGCGGTCAGGGCCATGAGCATCGCTAACGGCGATCCTTCCTTCACCATCCCCAATGGGACCAAGCAGGTAGGGCTCTATTTCCAGGACAACTGGAAGCCGATGAAGAAGCTGACCCTGAATCTTGGTCTTCGTTATGACCGGGACTTCAACATGATCACCGGTGTGGACGCGGCCACCAGCCGCACCTTCCAGGAGTTGTTGGTCTTGGCGCCAAGCAACGCCCTGGCCGCCAGGCTCACCGCCAAGAAGGCCGGTGACGACACCAAGGACTTCAGCCCGCGCATTGGTTTCGCCTATGATCTGACGGGCAATGGCACACACATCGTCCGTGGCGGCTATGGCCTCTACTACGGCAACACCTTCCAAAACATTCCGTTGTTCATGCAGCAGCAGGCCAACAACACCATCTTCCAGACGTTGTTTTCTCTCGCGCCGACCGACATCGTGCCCGGCACCGGGATTCTGTTGAGCAATTGGCGTTTTGGCGTGGATCCGTTGCCGGCGATCGCAGCGCCATCTCATAACCTGAACGTGGGCGCCACCGGCCGCATCATTGATCCGAATTACCGTAGCCCGGTCACCGAAGAATTCAACGGAGGATACTCCTGGTCGCTGTCTCCCAAGTCGGTGATCGAAGTGGAATACGTTCACGTGCTCAGCCTGCATGAAAACAAAACCATCAACCTGGATTCCAAGCGCCCCATCGATCCCAACAACGTGGCCCTGGGCCTGGTCCGTCCTCTGGATGCGGCTTTCATCGCCGCCGGCCAGCCGCGGTTGGGCAGCATTCGCGACGAACAATCCATTGGCCGCTCGCGCTACGATGGTATGAACATCAGCTATCGCCAGCGTGCCTTTCATAAACTTGATCTCTCAGTGAATTACACCCTGGCCCGCGCGGTCGGCTACAACGAAGACGGTGGTTCGTTCCGTTACTATCCGCGCGATCCCCAGCGCCCGTTTGCGCCGGAAGACTTTGGTCCGGCCTTCAACGACGAGCGCCACCACCTCACCGTCAGCGGCGTCTGGAACCTGCCTTGGGGTCTGTCCTTTGCTCCGATTCTTCAGGCTGGCTCAGCCAGGCCTTACAACGAACTCTCACCCAATAACGACCTGGGTTTGGGTGGCGGCAGCGCCGCTGGCGCCCTTCTGGCGCCCGGCTGCACGTTGCAGGGCTATTACTCCAGGACTTGCGGTCTGAATCCCATCAACAACAAGCGCGGCGACCCCTACTTCAACGTGGATACCCGCATCGCCAAGAACGTGAAGCTGGGTGAAGGCCGCAACCTGCAGCTCGCCTTCCAGACGTTCAATCTGTTCAACCACGCCAACTACGGCAACAACTTCGACAACACGGTCGGTGACGCGACGTTTGGCAAGCCGGTTGGGTTCATCAATCCGACCAGCACCGTCGCTCCCCGCTCATTCACGGGAGAGTTCGGAGCACGTTTCACGTTCTAGATTGCGCGCAAAGCACTATCGGGGCCGGCCTTGGGGCCGGCCCGTTTTTTGTGCCCCAGGTTTTGCTGCCGCTCTGACAGTTCAATGACAGCAAAGTCTTGACTGGCAGCCATTCTGCGATCACACTCAAAAACAGGATGGCTGAGACCCAAGGCCGGCAGCCCGCAGCGCCGCTCTGTGAAAATCGAACGGCCGATGAGACCAACGCCGAATATCCTTCGACGTTCGGGTCATGGCCTGCCCGAGGGCCAACTGGAAGAAAGAGCTCTCCGTTGCGCAACGAAATCTCATGGGCAACGGGCATCCGCAACCAGTTTTTCTCGAGTTTTCAACGGCTTGCGCGGATGTGCGGATTGAGGGCTGATTTTTGTAAAGAGAGATTAAAGCTCTCTTAAGGGCATCGATTCTGGCCTATAATGTCCGCCCCGGCCAAGTCGGTCACTCCCCAGGGTTCCGGCTGGGCTAGTCTTTGCAGATCGGTAGGCTCGAATATGCTTATGCTGAAGCGGAAGATCCTCGTCTCCGTCCGGAATTGTCTATGGATGGCCGCGTGCGCCATGGCCTGCTCCTCGTGTGGATCGCGCCAGTCTGCGCAGGCGTTCAAGCAAGGGCAACTGGCGCCCGCGCCGGCCGCTATATCGGCAGATTGCGAGGCTTCCACCACGCCGCCTCCGGGAGCGACGCGTGTCTATATTGCTCTGCGCGACGGTATTGACGGTAGCGGCCAGTCGGTGGATGACGCCCGCGACGGGACCACCGATGCTATTTTCGATTCCATTCTCCGTTGCTATGAAGAGGGATGCAGCGGCCCGCGGGCGGTCCCCCCAACGGAAAACTTGATCGTATGCCTGGGGCCGGGCACGTTTCAGACACTCGGAAACTATGATGCCCTCAGCAATATTCCCCACCCCACCGCCCAGGGCTTCCGGATAGGCAAAGGCTGGAAGGTCCACGGGCAGGGGCCGGACCAGACCACAGTACAACTTAGCAACTATCTCGCTATCACCCAGTCGAACAATCCCCAGAACTTGCCGATGGGTACCGGGACCAATTTGGTCCTGACCACGGCCTCCGACTCCGCTTCCGGAGTGGAAGTCTCAGACCTCACCGTTGACGCCAACTATCCCGCTTTGAAGCAGCTCGCCAGCCAGAACGGGAGCAAGGCACTGAACCTTGAGGCCATCCGCCTGTGGTCGGCCCGGGGTGGAAACTGGATCCACAATGTCAACGTAATCAATGCCGCGGGTGAGATAGGCGATACCGCACAGATATTTGAGACCTTCTCGGTAGTGGTTGGTTCTGTCATTCCCAACAGCAGCCCACTGGATAACAGTGGAAACATCATTGAAAACGTGGCCGTGAGCGCCTTCGGTGGGGGCAAGGGCGTCGGCATTGCCGTCTTCAACGCCACCGCCGAGGTGCGTAACAACCGTGTGACCGGCTACAACATCGGATACGGCGGCTGGTCTCTGGGCCCGGCCAACTTTCACGATAATGCCGCACTCGACTCTACCTATGGCTTTAACATCGACAGTCTCATCAACAATGGAGTGCGCATCGAGTCGAACCACATCGCCAGCTCCCATGGCTACGGCCTGGTGATTGGCGGATTTGGCGTCTATGAAAATCTTGTCATACGCGGTAACACGGTCGCTGTCCGCGACCCGCAGTCAATCGGACTGCTGTTCACCGGCAACGTGGCCCATTCCGTCGTTGCCGGAAACACGTTTTTGGTCGAGGATACGGGCAGCGGCGCCACTGCCATCCGCAACATCGTCAACACCAAGCAGGCCGGCCTCAACGGCAGCAATATTTACCAGTCGAATGTAATCGATAGCCATCTCGGCGTTGCCTTTGACGCGCCTTCTTTGCTCTCTCTCAACTGCTCGTTCGGGAACCACGATGAGAAGGGCAATCCCCGCAGTGATATGGCGGATACTAGTGCAGTTCCCTGTGTCACGCTGGGGAATATCTAAAATATCTAAAGAGTAGCCACGTCAGCACCAACCACGGCGAGATGTAACTTGTTACATCGAAAAGGCCGGCGTTCTTGAATGTCGCCTCTTGCGTGCGATGAATCCGGCACAAATCTTCTGTCACTTTACGCGGCTTCCAAGCCGGTGAATCCTCGGGGCCGTTGCCGTCCCTTTTACCGTGGCTTACGTGTCAATTCACACACAACGTCCTTCCGCAGACACGAATTGCTTGCTGGTTTTTCTGTTTAAATTCTTTGTTTTCAACCAGATACACTTTGGCCGCCATTGTGCTTTTCTCCTGTACAGCAAGCGACTTTGAAGGGGGAAAACAACATGCGGCGGCAGGTTGAAATCTCAAGAAACGACAAACTCGGAATCATAGGTTTCTCACTCTTCTGGCTCATCGCACTCACGGCCCTTTCGGCTTCGGCCCACGGACGGGAAATCAACGACACCACTTCCAAACCGGCTATCGCGGCCAACCAAGCCGTCAGCGACAAGCCGGCAGCTACTTCGATACAGCCCATCGCCCCGGTCGAAACCACCAGCGCGGATTCCACTGGCATAAAGACGGACGAGATCACGCGCTACATCCTGATCAGCATTCCCGACCGGCAACTGGCCCTGGTGGATGACGGCCAGATCGTGAAGGTCTACCCCATCGCAATAGGCGCTCCGGGCACCCCCAGCCCAACAGGCGATTACACCATCATTAGCCACGTGGCCGACCCTGTTTATCAGCACGAAGGCAAGACCGTCCTCCCCGGGAAGAGCAATCCCGTAGGCTCGCGCTGGATGGGACTGAGCCTCAAGGGCTACGGCATACACGGCACGAATGTCCAGAGTTCAATCGGCAAGGCCGCCTCCCACGGCTGCTTCCGCATGAAGAGGAAGGACGTAGAAGAGCTCTTCACCCTGGTGAAGGTAGGCGACATCGTCTCCATCCACGGTGAACGCGACGAACTGGTCGCAGCCGTGTTCGGTGAGGAAGAGAATTCCGCAGAAGTGAAAGTCGCGAAGAACACAGGAGCGCCGGATGCGACGGCGAATTAGCTGCTGGCGGGGCTGGCGGGGCGGTATTTGGTATTTGGTACTTGGTAGCAATTAACGGAAAGTGGTTGGCCAGTCAGCGATACCAAGTACCAAGTACCAAGTACCAACCACCAGCAGTCACAAGACTATGGAGACTCCACAATGCTGTTACTGAAATACCTCCTACAAACCACCGGTTACGGCCTGCTTGGATTGGCCGCGACCATTGCGCTGAACAATCTTTATAAGGTCGTCCGGTATCGCCGCCAGTTGGGCAAAGCGGGGCCGGTAAACCAGCCGGCGGAACTCTTCGCATCCGCAAGAGCGGCGGGCGCCGAAGAACCCGTAGCGCCACAACTGCACTGGACAACTGCAAAGTGGGCGATACTCGCGGCCTGGCTACCGCTCGTTCTCGCCGGCGGGATTGCGGTGGTCCCCAGCGGGATGGGCGGCATTCGAGTGAGCCAGACTTCGGGTACCCGCCCGGGCACGCTGTATCCGGGCGCGCACTTCATCACGCCCATGGTGGATACCGTGGTGCTGTATGACATCCGCGACCAGGTGCTGACGACTTCTTCGTCACAACGCAACGCCGGGGAGTCGTTCACCGGAGCGAAATCCGAATCCACGGCAGACAAGGGACGAAGACCTGAAATCTTTACTGTGCAATCGAAAGAAGGTCTGAATGTGGGCATGGCCATCACGGTGCGCTACCGCTTGGACGCGGGGCGCCTCGACTACATCCACGCCAACCTGCCGCAGCCGGTGGAAAGAGAACTGGTGCCGCCGGTGGTAGCCAGCGTCTTCCGCGAGCTGGCGCCCAGCTATACCGTCCGCGAGGTGTTTGCCACGAAACGTGAGGAGATCCGGCAGATGGCCACCAGCCGCATCACCAGCCGTCTGGGCGCCGACGGCATCATCGTCAAAGAGGTCATGCTGCGTGACATCCAGTTGCCGGAAGAATACGCCAAGGGCCTCGAAGACCTGCTGTTGAAAGAACAAAAAGATGAAGGCATGACCGTGGAAACCAGCATGAAGGCCAAGCAGGTGAAGATCGCCGAGTTGGAAGCCGAAGCTGCCAAGATCCAGAAGGTCAAGGAAGCCGAGGGGGCCGCCGAAGTCCATGTGCTGCAGGCCAAATCTGAATCGGATGCCATGCAGTACACACTGCCGCTCAAGGAAAAACAGATTCAGCAATCGCGTCTGGAAGCCGAAGCCCGCAAGGAAGCCACGGTGAAGAATGCCGAGGCCCAGGCCGAGGCCAAAGTCATTGACAGCAAGGCGGAAATGCAGCGGCGTGACCTGCTAGCCGACTCCGAAGCCGGCAGGATACGCAAGATCGCCGCCGCCGACAACGAACGCATGAAGACCGAAGCCGTGGTGTTGCGGCAGAACCCGCTGCTGATCAACAAGATCATCGCCGAAAGACTCTCCGACAAACTGCAGGTCATGATGGTGCCTTCCGATTCCAAGATCTTCTTCAATGATGTGATGAAAGGCGGCATCTCCCCGGAGAGCCTGGATAAAGACAAGACCGGCCAGGCCATCGAAGAGGACGACGCTTCAGCAGGCGACGATACGGCCAACCCCACAACGGGCCAGCCCGCGATGCCCGCGCGCAGAACTGTAGTCCGACGGAGATAGCCGAGGCAGGCAGGAAAGATGAGATAGGGATCCTTACTTCTGCCGGCCAGGACTTCAGTCGACAGGCTCCCTCTGGCCGTTGGGGGGAGCCTGCCATGGTACACAGCATGACGTAGCCGCTACCAAGATCTTTGAAACACAGCGCAACGAGTCGGCAACGAAAACCTTTGAAACACAGAGGAACAGAGGTAGCAGAGGCCAACAGAGGAGAGACATGGGGGTTGTGAGGTGGGGGATGAATGGTCGTGAGCCTTCGGTTGTGAGGAAGGATAGGGGCAGCAGAGGGAGCCACCACACAGTTGTTTACGCGGCGACTGGACGCACCCTTTGTGCCCCGAATCTTCGCCTTCCGCGACGATCTTGGCGCGGCCTCCGCAACCCCAAGTTCCTCTGCTTCCTCTGCTCCTCTGTGTTTCAAAGGTTTTCGTCTCAACCCCAAAATGCCGGATTTGGGATTTCGCCTACGGCCTCAAGCCCGCAAAGCGACTCAAGTTTCCGCTGGAAATTCAAACGGGTGCGCCGTCTCCGCCGGGATGGCCCCCGTTCCGGCGGAAAAAGATAAATAGGTCCCTCGCCCGAAGTGCGGGCCTCGGGATTTCACCTGCGGGCTGCCGGCTGCTGAAGCGCGCGGCCTCAAGCCCGCAAAAGCGTCTCAACCTCTGCAACCCAGAGAGAAGGAGGATACGGAGTATCGCCACGGTGGAATTGGTGATCGGGCTAGAGGACGTTCAATGGGCACACTCAACCATTGTCCCTGGCGCCGATCACCAGATCACCCCGTCATCCGATTCAGGACCCCGTGCTATACTTCGCCATTCCCTCCTATGTATAACGTCCTAAGGTCGACGGTCATCGTAAGGCTCACGTTCATTGTGCTCATGCCATTTCTGTTCTTGTCCACCCTGGCGGCCCAACAGGAGATGCCGCTCTGGCAGAGCACTGCCAATGATTTTGTCCGTGAGATTCTCAGTCGTAGCGGGACGCCTTCCGCGGTCCTGGTGAGCTTTGAGAATATGGCCGGCTCACCGGCTGCCGATCCCGACACCGTGAAAAGGACGATCCTTGATAATTTCCAGAAGGCCGGGGTGCGGCTGGTGAAACCCGAGCTGGCGCTGGCCGAAGTCCAGATCACTTTCTCCGAGGATTGGCAGGACCATGTGTGGGTGGCCAGCATCCGCCAGGGACCGGGTACGCAGGTTGTGATTCGGCGGTTTGCCAAGCTGCAAAAGGCCACGGCCTCGCGCGCGCCTACTCTCACGATTCGCAAGGGCCTGGTGTGGCAGCAGGAAACGCCGGTGCTCGACTTTGCCGACGACGGCCAGAACCTGTTTGTGCTGGAACCGGAACAGATCGCGGTCTACTTGAGCGATGCCGGCAAGTGGCGTCTGAAGCAGACCCTGGCGATTTCCCACGAACACACCTGGCCGCGCGACCTGCGCGCAAGGTTGCAATTGAACGGCCCTCAGATCACAGCTTATTTTCCGGGAACGTTGTGCGTCGGCAGCAGCTCTCCGCCGGCCATGCAATGCCGCGCCAGTGATGATCCGTGGCTGATTGATCTGGACCAGTTGGCGGCCTTCTTCAGTCCGGCGCGCAATTTCTTTACCGGAGTGCTGGCGGGAGCCAACGCCGGCGAGTCCGTCCCTGCTTTTTTTTCCGCGGCCGCGCTGCCAACTTCCGATTCACGGCAATGGATCTTCGCCGGGACCGATGGCCGTGCCCGCATCTACGTCAACAGCCTGGCCGCGCCCGCCGCCATGATCAATGACTGGGGCAGTAATCTGGCCTCCGTACAGTCGGGCTGCGGCAGCGGACGGCAGGTGCTCGTCAGCCTGCCCACCGACATCACCCGTAGCGATGCATTGCAGGCCTTTGAAGTTCAAAACCATGAAGCTCTTCCAGCCAGCAGCACAACGGAACTTCCTGGTCCTCTGCTGGCGCTGTGGCCGGGAGAGACGGAGCAGGTGGTGCATGGAATCGTGCTGTCAGCGGCCACCGGCCGGTATGAGGCGTGGAACTTTACCGTGGGGTGTGGATGAAGACGGTAGTTGGTTCTTGGTGCTTGGTGTTGGTCTCTAATGGTAGCGAGCCGCGAATCATGAAACCTATAAATCCAATACTGTCATCCCAAGCGCCGTTAGGAGCGCGCGCTTTCTTCGGGTACCCGTTCGCGCCCGCTTTTGGCGCGACTGGGCAGAGCGCGCGAGTAGAGCCTGCCCTGAGCTTGCCGAAGGGCGTGAGGGATCCTGCGTTTCATCGCCGCACTATGAGCGCAGCAGCGGCACTGGTCGCCGCGTTTGCTTTGCTTTTATCGCCGGCGCAAAGTTCAGCCGGCACACGCCCCCACTACGGCGGGACGATACGCGTTCTCGTGCAGCACAAGATCATGTCGCTGGATCCCATGGTCGAAAGCGACTACGCCGCCGACCGCGACAAACTCGGTAACTTCATTTTCGAGACACTCACCGAGATCGATGCTCAGGGACATACGCGGCCTCGGCTGGCTACGTCATGGCAGGCCGACGCGACGCGGCGTATCTGGCAATTTCAATTGCGGGCTGCGGCCTTCCATGATGGCGTGGCCGTCACTTCCGCCGTGGTGGCGGCCAGTCTGAAGACCACATCGCCTGACTGGAAGGTTTCGACCATCGGCCGGCAAGGGCTCTCCATTGAGACACCGTTACCGGTGCCGCATCTGCCTGAGATTCTTTCCTTGCCGAAGTATTGGGTTATCAGGCGCCAGACGGATGGCGCCTTGCAAGGCAGCGGCCCATTCAGGCTGACCGAATGGCAACCCGGCGAACGCGCCGTCCTCACCGCGAACCAAGACCATTGGGCTGGAAGGCCGTTTGCCGATTCGATCGAGATCGTCATGGGCAACTCCTTGCGGGAACACCTCATCGAGCGCAATCTGGGGCAGGACCACGCCGTGGAGATCAGCCTTGATCAGGCGCGCGGACTTGAGTCCACCAGCCAGGGCCTTCAGCTCTCACGTCCAGCGGAGTTACTGGTCATCATCTTCCGCCAGCCTGATCGCGCCACATCGCCAGTGACCGCGAAAAAGGCCGTCGATCCAAGGTTGCGGGAAGCGCTGGCCCTCGCCATCAATCGCGCGGCCATCAGCAATGTGTTACTGCAGCGCAAGGCCCTGCCCGCCGGCGGATTGCTACCGCAGTGGCTCACCGGCTACGCCTTTCTGTTTCCGGTTGCTGCCTATCCGGCGCAGGCGCGCCGCTTGCGCAACGAAACCAACTCCGGCGGACCGATCTCCCTGGCCTATGACTTTTCCGACGCCGGCGCGCGCATCGTGGCAGAACGCATAGCCGTCGATGCCCGTGAAGCCGGCATTAGCGTGCAGGCCTATGGGGACGCCCACATCAACACCAAGGCCGGCAGAAGAGCGTCCAATGCCGATGCGGTACTGCTGCGCTTGCCGCTACGGTCTCTTGACCCATCGGCGGCGTTGGCCGGTATGGCCGATGACCTCGATCTGGATTCCGAAACCACGGCTGCGGTCCTGAAGGCTGGCCGCCCGGAAGAACTCTTCGAGGCCGAGCGCAAGGCCCGCGAAGGTTTCCTGGTCGTCCCGGTGGCCCATGCTTCCCAGGCGCTGTGGCTCAACCGCACCGTACACAACTGGCAGCAACTGGCCAACGGTGGATGGAGGACGGACTATTTATGGGTTGAAAGCAAATAGAATTTGGTAAGTGGGTAAGTTGGTAATTGGGTAATTGAAGGACCGGGAAATCTAACGATACGGCAGGCCCGATACTCAATTACCCAATGATCAAATTACTCACTTAGCAAATTTCCTTAATGCAAATTTCGTAATTGAGTAATCTGGCGATTGCGTAATTGAGGAACCGGGGAATCTAACGATACGGCAGGCCCGATACTCAATTGCCAAATTACCAATTTACCCACTTACTAAATTCTCTTATGTCTTTAAGAACCAAGCTCCTCCTCCTAGTCTCCATCGCCATCGCTGCCAGCGTGGGCGCCGTGGGCTGGCTGATTGAGGCGCAAACGCGGGAGTCGTTCCGGCAGCTTGATCAGGACCGCACCTCGACCCTGGTGGAACAGTTCCGCCACGAATTCGACCGCGAAGCCGCTGACGTTACACGGGGCGTGGAATCCGTTGCTGCTTCCGAAGCCATGCTGCAGATGGCGCTTGATCTTTTAAACGGCGCCGATGCTTCAGCTTACGTCCATGCCGCCGGGCCGTTCGCGTCTACGCATCATCTCGACTTCCTTGACCTGCTTACGCCCGATGGGACGATCATCTCATCCGCGCACTGGCGCGCGCGTTTCGGCTACAAACAGCGTTGGTTCCTCGAACAATCCAGCACCCTGCCCGAGCAGATATTTCTCAAACCCGTGGAAACGCCTCAGGGTAATGTGCTGGGTATCCTCTATATACGGGCATTGAAGGTGCGGGGCTCGAATTTTTATATCATCGGCGGCCGTCGGCTCGATAAAGCGTTGCTGCAATCGCTCTCGACCCCGGTGGGGATGCGTGTCTTTATCTATAGCACCCCCATCTACAGTACCCCCGAACAGGGTGATGGTGAATTCCTGAGTTCCAGCGGTGATGCAGTTGACCAGGCCAAGCTGATGCCGTTGATTCATCAATCCGTGGAAGAGAAGAAAGAGATCTCTGCTGTTATTCAGTGGAACAAAGATCAGCAGGAAGTCTTCCACGCTATGCCGCTGCCGGCCTTTGCCGGGCACGCTACGGCCGTTCTGCTGGTCGGCAACTCCCTGCAACAGCAGCTGGTGCTGGAGCGCCGCATCGACCGGATCGCCCTGCTGATTGCCGTGTGCGGCGTGCTGCTGGGTGTAGTGGTGAGCGCGGTGGTGGCGTCCCGCATCACGCGCCCGCTGCATGATTTGGCGGTGGCCGCCGGCGAAATCGGCCGGGGCAACTGGGAAGCACGGGTCGACTCCGCTTCGCAGGGCAGTAGTAAAGACGAAATAGGACAACTGGCCGCCGCCTTCAACCACATGACCGGTGAATTGACCGCCCAGAAAGAACGCTTGTTGCAATCCGAGCGCGTGGCCGCCTGGCGGGAGCTGGCCCGCCGCCTCGCTCATGAACTCAAGAACCCATTGTTCCCGCTACAAATCACCGTGGAAAATCTTCTGCGCGCGCGCAGCTCCAGTCCGGAACAGTTTGACGAAGTCTTCCGCGAGAGCACGTCAACCTTGCTGGATGAGATTGCCAACCTGAAGACCATCATCAGCCGTTTCAGCGATTTCTCCAAGATGCCGGCGCCCGAATTTCAGCCGGTAGACCTGAACGGCCTGGTCCGTAGCGTAGTGAAACTCTTTCAAGGGCAGCTCATGCGTGAACCCCATCGCATTGATCCGGACCTGCAATTGGGCCAGGTGCCGCTCATCCGCGCGGATGCAGCGCTCATCCGGCGCGTGATCGAGAACCTGGTGCTGAATGCCATTGACGCTATGCCCCAGGGCGGACAATTGATCTTCCTCACGTCGGTGTCAGACCGATACGCTGTATTTGACCTGACCGATACCGGCGCCGGACTTACACCCGAAGAATGCGAAAGACTGTTCACGCCGTATTACACTTCCAAACAGCACGGCACAGGCCTGGGACTGGCCATCGCCCAGTCGGTCATCAGCGACCACCATGGAAAGATCACTGTCTTTAGCGCCAAGAATACCGGCACCACGTTTCATATCGAACTGCCATTGTGGGAGGAGCAAGAGCGATTGGCCGCGAATGAACGCGAATGAACGCGAATAAAATCTTTGGAATTGTTTGTCGAATATTTGCAAGATTTTGGAATGACCGCGTACTTACATCAGCAGATAAAAGAATCTGCAATTCAGAGGAACAGAGGTAGAAAATGAATTCAGAAAATCAACCAGCGGCCATTGACAATCGGCCAAAAAAGCATTGGCAGTTGTGTCACGACATTATCGAGGTGTTTTATGCGGTTTATAACGAGTTGGGTCACGGATTCCTGGAGGCTGTCTATGAAGAGGCGATTGTGCTTGCCTTGATGGAAGCCGGGTTTACCGTAGCCAGGCAGGTGCCGCTTCCCATCTGGTTTCGAGGGAAACGGATCGGCGAGTATAAGGCCGATCTGATCGTCAACAATGCTGTATTACTTGAGTTGAAGGCGGCCCGTGCTCTTGATTCGTCTCATGAGGCACAGTCGTTGAATTACCTGAGGGCAACAGACATCGAGGTAGCGCTCTTGCTGAACTTTGGGACGAAGCCACACTTCAAGAGATTCGTTTTTGCCAATGAAAGGAAGAGAATTCGCGTTCATTCGCGTTAATTCGCGGCCAAAGAGTCCTTGCATGAAAGCCCACCTACTCATCATCGACGACGACGCCAACACCCTGGCTTCCCTCGCCCGCGCCTTTCGCCTGGCTGGGCACGAAGCCACTGTATGTGACAACCCCGCGCGCGCCCTGGAAATGGCCAAAGCCGGGAACTTCGACCTGATATTTTCCGACGTAGTCATGCCCGGAATGGATGGCCTCACGCTGCTCGAACACATCAAGGCCGCAGGCGTTACTACTCCGGTGGTCATGATGTCTGGACAGGCGCACATTGAGATGGCGGTCAAAGCCACCCGGCTGGGCGCCGCGGATTTTCTCGAAAAGCCCCTCTCCACCGACAAGCTGCTGCTGACCGTGCAGAACACCCTTAAGCTGGAACGGCTACAGCAGGAAAATCAGCAGTTGCGCCAAAGGCTTGGCGGGACTGAAATTATTTTTGCGGGTGAAAAGATGAAGCGCTTGCTGGCCCAAGTCGCAAGAGTGGCGGCCAGCGAGTCGCGGGTGTGCATCCTGGGCGAGACCGGCACCGGCAAAGAGCTGATTGCCCGGACGGTCCATGAAAAGAGCCAGCGCAAAGACGGGCCCTATGTAACACTGAACTGCGCCGCCGTGCCTGCGGAGCTGATTGAGTCGGAGCTCTTTGGACACGAAAAAGGGTCGTTCACGGGCGCCGCCAACCGCCATATCGGCAAGTTCGAGCAGGCGCACGAAGGCACCTTGTTTCTCGATGAGATCGGCGACATGCCGTTGGCCATGCAGGCCAAGCTGCTGCGTGTGCTGGAACAGGGTGAAGTTGAACGCATCGGTGGAGACAAGCCGGTCAAAGTCAACGTGCGCGTGGTCGTGGCCACCCACCGCAACCTCGAAGAGCATGTGCGCCAGGGCGCCTTCCGCCAGGACCTCTTTCACCGCGTCTACGTTTTCCCGGTCTCTCTGCCTCCGCTACGCGAGCGGGTCGAAGACATCCCCGTGCTGGTCACTCACTTCGCGGCGCTGATCACGCAGCAGAACGGATGGCGTGAAGTCCGCTTCACACCCGAAGCCCTGGCCGCCCTGGAGGTCTGTGCCTGGCCCGGCAACATCCGCGAGCTGCGCAACGTGGTGGAGCGCCTGCTGCTTTTTGCCGAGGATGAAACCGTCACCGCAGCCACCGTGCGCGCGGCCCTGCCTTCCCAGGCCACCACCGGCGCTGCCGTCGTTGGGCCGCTCATTGGCACCCTTGCTGAAAAGATGGAAAAACTGGAGCGCCAGGTCATCGTCGAAGAAATCGCGCGCCAGAACAATCACATCACTAACACCGCCAAGGCCCTGGGTCTGGAACGCAGCCACCTGTACAAAAAATGCCAGCAGTTGGGCATCGATCTGAGAGAATTGCGGAAGTAAGACACTTGGCCACGAATGAACGCGAATAAACACGAATCAAGAGGAGGGCAACGACACGCCTAAGCCCAATCTCCATTTGCGTTGATTCGTGCCAATTCGTGTTGATTCGTGGCCTAACGTCTTTGGCTTTGGTTGCGGCTTACGCCGCGCCTGTGCGAAACTGAAGCTGGTCGCTTCCCACCGTACGCGGGGGCCTGTAGCTCAATGGTTAGAGCAGCAGACTCATAATCTGTTGGTTGTAGGTTCGAGTCCTACCGGGCCCACCAGGAACACCAATCTCTTCAATGGTTTGGAAATCTGCTTCAGGACCCATCTGTTCTTCCCCTTTGCGTTCGTTGCGTACTTTGCGGTGAATGGTTTTTGCCGCAGAGACAAGTAGTGCTGTCTGCCCCAATTGCTATTTGCTAACTGCTGCGTTTGAGATAATCGGCATCGCTCAAGAGTTTATGGCGGGTGGTGTTTCATTCAGGACCAGCCAGTACACGCCCAGATGCCGCACTGCTTCCAGGAACTCATGAAAGTCCACCGGCTTGCGGACGTAGCTGTTCGCTCCCGATCGATAGCCACTAATCAGGTCTTGCTCCTCTTTTGAGGAGGTCAAGATGACCACCGGTAAAATCTGGGTCCGCTCATTTGCGCGGATCCGGCGGAGGACCTCTAACCCATCAATTCTTGGCAACTTCAAGTCCAAGAGAATGAGGGCAGGTATGGGCGGAGTTTGGCCCGCGTGGGGGCCCGTCCCGAAGAGATAATCCAGGGCTTCGACGCCGTCGTGGCTCACCACCACTTGATTCGTGATGTTGTGCTTCTTCAGCGCGCGCAGCGTCAAGTCTTCATCATCCGGGTTGTCTTCCACCAACAGGATTGTCGTATGGTTGGTCATGTCAAGTCCTTAAGAATTACTGAATCTCCCGTTCACCGTACTAGTCGGCAGCGGAACTTGCCGGTGGCGCCCCTAAACTTTCAGCCGCTTCTAGAGCAAAGGAGAATGTAGACCCATGCCCGACCTCGCTCTTGGCCCAGATGCGCCCTCCGTGGCGGTGAATAATTCTCTGTACCGTTGCCAATCCGACCCCTGTCCCGGGGAACTCCTTTGTATCGTGGAGACGCTGAAAAGCGCCAAAGAGCTTTTCGGCGTATTGCATGTCAAAGCCGGCGCCGTTGTCGCGCACAAAATAGATTCGCGGAACACTCTGGGTCTGCGTTCCAAACTCGATTCTCGCATCTGGTTGTTTAGAAGTAAATTTCCAGGCGTTGCCGAGCAGGTTGAGCAATACGGAGTGGAGCAAGGTTTGGTCTCCATACGCGACCAGGCTGGGCGTGATCTCGACGGTAACTTTCCGGTCTGGCTCCGATGCCCGAAGCTGTGCGACGATCTCAGTCGCCAAGTCGCTGAGAGAAACTTCTGCGCGCCTCATCGTGCAACGCGCGGTGCGCGCCAGTTCCAGCAGGCCGTCGATAAGGCGCCCCATGCGCTCGCTGGCAACCAGAATGCGATTCAGGTGGGTCTTCCCTTGCGCATCGAGTTTGTCGCCACAGTCCTCCAGAAGGGCCACGCTGAAGCCGTGGATCGCCCGCAGCGGGGAGCGAAGGTCGTGGGAAACGGAATAGCTGAAACTCTCCAATTCTTGATTGAGGGCCAGGAGTTCTACATTGCGGCGCTCCATGAGCTTGTTGGCCTGAAAGAGTTGCTCGGTCCGTTCCGCAACGCGCCGCTCCAGGTCTGCATTGAGCCGCCTGACTTCTTCCTCAGCGTGCTTTCGTTCGGCGATCTCCACCGTCAACTTCTTGTTGGCTGCCTGCGCCTGCCGGCTGCGGCGATAGGCCAAAATTGCAAGAAGCCCGGTTACCGCCAGCAGGATCATCAAAATGAAGATTACGAGCAGGCCCATGGCGCCCGCGGAGAGATGCACATGCAATGACCCAAATTGGAGGTTGTAAATCTTCCCCGGCCCCCCGGCTGCTGGAGCCGGCTGCCTGGTCCCTGCAAGAAAGCCCAACACGGCGGCGATAAAAAGCATCGCCACAACCAAGACCAGTTTGAATCCGTCCGATAGCTTCTTTCGGCTTGTGTCCTGGTCAGAATTCAATGCGCAACCCCACTTGCCCTTCGCGCCCGGGAAGGAACTGCAGCGGCCGGCCCAAGGGCGTGGTCACCGCTTCAAACTGTTCTACTGCGGCCGCATTGGCGCGATTCAGAACATTGAAGCACTCGAACAGCGCGAGCACGTGTACTCTTTCCCGCACCTTGAAATTCCTGGAGAAGCGCATATCCAGGTTGGCATAGATGGGCGATTGAAAATGATTGCGGCCAGTCAGGAAATCCACCCCGTTGATAAGGCCATCGCCGTCAACATCGGCCGGTACCTTCGGAGACCCGCTGAAGTGGAAGCCGCTTTGCGCACGGACGATTCCGCTGATCTCAAATCGCTGCGGTAGCAGCACCGCCCCGTGCAGCAGCAGGGTATGAGTCAGCGCCAAATCTGAAGGGCCGCGATCGAGATTTGCTCCGTTATAGAATTTTCCGGCCTGCGGCACCGGGTTACCGTTGCTCGCCAGGAACGGGCCGTTGGCGTTGGTCTTTCCCGATATTGGATCGGTCACCACTGGCGGCACACCGACAAAGCTGTCGGTTGGCCCTTTCGCTCCCAGGAACGCAGCTCCCAGGCCGGTCTGTACTTCACTCGTTAGACTTGAATTCAGTGCGTTGTCAATCGCATTGGTCCAGAAATAAGAGATTTCCGCGGTGAAACGTTTACTCATGTTCTTGCGGATGCTGACACTGATAGCGTCATAACGCCCCTGGTACCAGGGGCCGTAACCCAATATCGGCCTGGTCCCGGTATTTGGCTGAAGCTGGCCGGTGTGGCCCGGCAGGCGGGCCGCGAAAGCCAGATTCGTTGTTCTAACCCCCAGTATGTTGAGGATGTCCCTGTGGTAGTAGTCCGCCTGTGCGACGATGTTTCTGGTGATTTCTCTTTGCACGCCAAAATGAAAGGCCCGTGTAAACGGAGTCTTAAAGCCCGGGTCTACCGTAATCGGGATGAGGAAGACGCGGGGCACAATGAAGTTCATGGTCAGATTGCCAAAGCCGCCCCAGAAGAAATAGCCGGGCTGTTTGCCTACGGCTGCGCTCGCGGCATCGGCAAACTGTTGCGGCGTCAGTCCGGTCAGGGCCTGAATATTGTCCTGGCTCACCACAGTATTCGGCGGAACTGGAACGTGACCGGTCGCGACTACGCCGTTGAGGTGATCGACGCCGAAAAAAGGCAGGCTTGGAACGGGACAGGCTGCCCCCGACGACTGTATCTGGGCATCGGTCAGCACCGGCGAAGGGCACAGGCCGTTGAATTGCGAGAGCGTTGTGGGGTCGCCGTAAAACAATCGCGGGTAGGAAATGGTCTGGTTCCGCAATAGGTTAGCGCCGCCGAAGCCGGGAACATCGCGCGCCAACCCAATCCTGAAGCTATCGTAGAAGGTCCCCCAGCTTGCGCTGACCAGGGTCTTGGGCGAAGGCGACCAGGCCAACCCAAGCCGTGGAGAGAAGTTGGCACTGCTGGGAAAGCGCGAGTCATAGTCCCAACGCAAGCCGAGGTTAAGCGTAAGGGTTTTCGCTATCTTCCAGTCATCCTGCACAAACAGCCCATCGTACTTGTTGCGGAGGCGGGTCAGATTGTCCTGCGGGGTTGGGCCGCTGACTCTTGTCAAGACATAGACGCCTGAGTTGACCGGTCCAAATTGCGCGAAGTCAGGTTGCGTGGCGAATAGTTGATTGGAAAGATTGCCGGCCTCGGTCCCATCCACGTGTGTGTATTGGAAGTCCCAGCCAAACTTCATGTCGTGGCTGGCCACCCTCTTGGCGAAATGGGAGCCAGTCGAGAGATACTCTGGCTGAATGACCAGTGGTGTGAAGCCCGCCCCGAATTGCACTTGTCCCTGGTCGCCGGTCAAGCGGCCGGTGGTAAGACTGCTGAACATGTTGAACAGCGTCGTCGCTGGACTTGCGTCCGGGTGGCTCGGCCGCTGGGCGAAGGGTTCCCGGCGGTATTCGAAATAGCTGTTGAAGAGCCAGGGATTGCCCTGGTCGCCGAGGAGGGCCGTGTCCCGGAAACCTAAAATCAAATTATGCGCGTCGGAACTGGTCCGGGTAGAAGGCAGGCTTACCGACTGCGACAGCGGCAGAAAATTGGCGATGTGGCTTTCAGCCAGGTTCATTTGCTGGCTAATGTGGTGTGTCCTCAATTGCTCTTCCAGTTTAAGAAAGCCGCGGGTCTGGAAAGTCTCACTGCGCTGATTGAAAGTCTCTTCGCGCGTCCGCAAAAAGACCGGGATCCCCAGAGGGAAGCTGAAATTCAGTTGGCGGTTTTCCTGGATGCGTTCCAGAGAGCCGAAAGCGAACACACGGTCTTTTCCAATCGGCCCTCCGGCATGGAGGCTGGGGTCCCAGCGCTGCAGAAAAGGCGCGCCCTGCCCCGGAACATCCGGCGAGTCGAACGCGTTATTGCGATGGAACGCAGAAGCCAGTCCATGCCATTGGCTGGTTCCACTCTTGCTGACCACGTTAATAACTCCTCCCGAGCCATGGCCGAACTCCGCCTTATATCCTGAGGTCAGCACCTGGAACTCTAGGATCGAGTCCTGATCGAACGGCGATGCCGGCCCACCATCCACCGAATTATTGTTGGGCATGCCGTCAATGAGGAACAAAGCATTCCCGCCCCGCTCTCCTAAAATCGGGACCGCCCCGTCTTTACCCGCGTCTACTTGCGGGTTGATCGCAACACCAGTTACTAGCTGCATCAGGTCAAGGTAGTTCCTCCCGTTGATGGGCATCCTTTCGATCTGTTCCGGCAAGACGGTCGTTCCGGTAGATGAAATGCCTGCTTCCAGAAGCTGCGGAGCAGCGGAGACGGTGACCGTCTCCTGTATCGGACTGATGGCGAGCGTCACGTCGAGAGTGAGGGAACGATTTACGGTGATGACCAGGCCCTCGTACGCGCGGGCGGCGAAGCCGGCCTTGGCCGCGTGCAGAGTATATGTTCCGGCCTGCAGTCCCAGGAAGCGATAGGAACCCGTAGCATCGCTGATCGCTTGGAGGCTTCTTGCCGGCGGGCCTTCCAGCGTGACCACTGTGCCCGGAATTGCCAGCCCCTGTTGGTCCGTGATGGCCCCCCAGAGGGTGGAGGTTGTCTGCGCGATGGCGCACCGCGCCGGCCAGCAACTCCACAGCGCGGCCAGTAAAACCACATAGCCGGCCCGCCAAGCGTACATTCTCTTAGGGCGCCAGTGCTCTTCCATCTCGCACCGCCGCATGCTAACTCTCTGCCTGGATTTGTTTGTGGAAAGCCATGGAAAGCCTGCTACTCATTGAGTCTACTACTCATTGCCAAAGGAGAAAAACAAAAATCGCTATGGTTGAATAGCTTAAGAGTCTACTTCAGTGAGCATTAGATTCACTCAATAATCGACATCAGATTAGTTTAAACTTATTCAAATCCTGTTAAGTATCTCTAACTAATTGCTTGATGGCCGGCAAACGGCCATTCTTTTTCGTTGGTTGCAGTAGAATCTTTGAGAATATCCGATAGACTTAAAAGTAAGAGTTTGGATCTATGGCTACTCATGCGACGGAAAGGCCGCCGCTGCACGTCCTCTATTTGGAGGACATGGACTCCGATTTC
>DATMNZ010000136.1:0-3740 GCA_035568495.1 Saccharimonadales bacterium (SeqCode)
CTTGAACGACCGGCGCTGGAGGCACTGAATCCGCACCCCAGACAGACTGCCAGATGACTCGATTCAATTCAGCTTCAGGAGCGCGATCCGGATGGGTAAAGTCCCATCGCGACGATTCCTTTGCGCCTGGCGCGTCAGGAGTATTCATCTCGGTAAGAGAGAGGCCGGGTTGGAGCGCTGCGTACGGATCAAGCGCAGGCTGCGGGTCAAAATCCACCAGAAGGCTCGGTGCTCGATCGTCGAAAAATGTAAGGCTCCCCATTCCAAGGATTTGCTCCATGGTCTTGAGTGCCGAAGCTGTTTGAAAATGCTTGTGCTCGATTATGTGGCGGCGGGTGAAAGGAGAAATTGAGAGTAGAACAGAGCGATGTGCATCCACGTGGTCGGGGCCGTCCTGGGCATCGTCTTCCAGTACGAGAATCACGCTATGTGGCCAGAAGCGGCTGTGTGAAATGGTTTCGACGATCCGCCCCAAGGCAAGGTCATTGTCGGCGACCATGGCCCGAGGTGTCGGGTAGCCAGGCCGAGTCCCGCAGGTATGGTCGTTCGGTAGGTGAATAATGCTCAACCGAGGAAGATTCCCGTCTGCTTCGAAAGCGCGGAATTCTTTTTGCCATTCATCAACACGTTCCTGATCGGTTACGTCGCCGATTTCGTCGCGGTAGTACGGGTCAAAATGATTCTTGAGTCCGGCCAAATACACGGTATCCTTTTTTGTGTCTCTTGTGTCGCGGACACCCCACTCTCCATAGTCGCGATAAGTAATTCCGAGTTTTTTGGCACGGTCCCAGAGGAAACCCGATCCTGGGGCTGCAATGGGATGTTCATGTTCTTCATCTCCGTCGTACGGTGCGTCGAATGCCGCTTCGGCATGGCCGGAGTAAGTTGTGGTCCAAAGCCTGGCCACATAATCGGTGGCGGTGGCCGCCATGGACCAGAAGTGGCCATCGGCGCTTACATCTCCATCGACGAAGAAATTGTCATAGAGAATAAAATCCCGCGCTAAAGCATGATGATTCGGAGTATTGGCTTCCCCAAACAGAACCAACCGCGGGTCGCCATTTGCCTCCGGAATATCGCCCAACACCTGGTCGTAAGTGCGATTCTCTTTCAAGATGTAAAAAACGTGCTGAATCGGACCCGGTTTTGAGCTGGTCGCGGAGAAATAAGCGATCCGTTCCCTGGCCATTGCCGGTTCGGCAGGTGCAGCGTTATAGATTTGATGGCGGAGAGTGGTGGTTTCCACTTCGTTGCGAAGCTGCGCGGCAGAATACGCCTCGATCGCTCCACCAAGAATGGTCCCAATTCTGGGGTATCTCGCGGTGGCGTTCGGCGGCGCATTCGAACCGGTGACCAAATTTCTTCCGTTCGCAATAAACAGCGTTCTCGAGCGGCCGGAAAAGAACAACGCTGTGGGATAGGCCCCTACAGCGAAGAGACTGCGGAATGAATACTCGATCTGTCTTCCAGATTTGATTTGAAACACCGCCACGGAATTGACGGCGGCCAGGGCAACATAGATATTTCCGCTCGCAGCATCCGCTGCCAAAGCTATGGGCTGAGCACCGCCCACCGGTACATCCGGTACGTCCAGGTGGAAACGTCGGGCCTCCACCTGTTTGGCGACGTCGATCACGGAAACGTCGTCAGAATCAGAACATGCTACGAGCAAATGCTTGGCATGAGGCAGGTAGAGCATGTCGGTGGGATGACTGCCCACCGGAATCAGCGCCACCTGTTCCAGAGTAGCGCCGTCGATAATCGCAACCGCACTCTGGCCCCACAAGCTGATCGCAAGTTTGCCCAGAGGAAGCTTTGTGATGGCATAAGGGAATGATCCGACCCTGGCCGAGTGCAAAACTTTTCCCTTCACGTAGTCGATTCGCATCAGGGTGTCGTTCTGGTTGCAGGCAACCCATGCCGTACCATCGACTCCCAGGGCCATCCCGGCAGGCAAGCGGCATTGGTCCAGGGCAAGCTCCCGCTTGCTTCCGAAATTTCCTTCGTCGAACGGGATCACATAGACCGCGGAGTCCGGGGATGAAGCGAGCACGAGTTTTCGTTTGGCATCGTAGGCGAGCCCATACCAGGTGCTGGGGAGATCCACGCGGCCGGAGATTTTGCGCAGTTGTTCGTCGTAGATTTGGAGATAAGCGTTATGCCAGCCGGAGTTCGTGCTGACAACCCACCGCCCCTCCACTTCCAGCAGATTAAGAGGCATATCGCCGCCGGCAATCCGATTCCCAAAGGTCGACGGTTGCGCATAGTGGTCTCGAGGTTCTGCCAACGCAAACGAGACGTGAAACATCCAGACCGCAAAAACAAGCAAAGCGGGAATCGTCTTCTTATGTCGCGGCGTGTCCGTTGGTAAAGCAGCTTTAGACGGAAGTCTCTTTTTGACATCGAAATCCCGATGGTTGTACGCCGGCTTCGCCCGCGCGAAAGGTTGTGAGGATCCGCAGCACATATCAGTCTTCCCCGCTGACTGCCGAGGCGGCAGGCTGAACTTCGCCTTTCCGGAAGCTG
This sequence comes from Saccharimonadales bacterium (SeqCode), assembly GCA_035568495.1. GTDB lineage: Bacteria > Acidobacteriota > Terriglobia > Terriglobales > Acidobacteriaceae > Angelobacter. The sequence continues at coordinate 2,527 of DATMNZ010000136.1, forward strand.
ACGGTCACCTTAGAGATGAGTGGCTGGGCCCAAAAACCGGCACTCAGAACGCAGGTGAACGTGACGTAGAGGAACGCGAGCCCGGTTCGCAGTCCAAAGTGATCACCGATGCGTCCAATGATTACCGGCACCACGGCCCCACCCATAATGCCGGTACTCAAAATTCCGCCGAAAGACCCGTGGTGCTCAGAAACTGAATTGAGTGCCAGCGATACCAGGATGGGCCACATCACCGATGCGAAAAGACCAACCGCGGGTAGAGCAATAATTGAAACATTTGCCGGGCCGAACAGAGCGGCGGTTAAGCACAGAAGAGCTCCCGGGCAAGTACCGATCAGGACATAGCGGCTGTCGACGATCTTCAGCAACCACATCCCGATAAAGCAGCCCGCCGTAAGCAGGCCCCAGAACCACGAGACTGCAGCCGCGCCGGCGGTGTGCGGGTCGGAGCCATGATATTGGGCAAGAAATTTAGTCATCCAGTCGGCCGTCCCCTGTTCCGATCCCACGAAGGCAAAAACGCAAAGAAAGAAGGCCCAGACCATGGGCTTGCCAAACAGACCACTATAGGTCTTCAAGGAGCCGGCCTGCTCGTCGACGGTAAGCTCCACCCGGGGAAAGCGGCTGAAGAAAAGGACTGCAATCATGGCCAAGGTAAATATACAGAAAGTTCAGCATACGGAAGCCCATGGAAGCGCCGGAGGCGTGAGCCTGGCCAGCACCTTGAGCAGCCAATTGCTGCCGGCGTGCTCATTACCCAGGTTCAGGACCAAATATGAATACATATACGCACTGAGAAACGAGGCGCTTCCGAAGCACGAGATGGGCGAATGCGGAATTGAAAGCGAAATGCGCTTCGCCCCCCGAAACCCGCAACAGGGGATTGATCGCGGTTTGCAGCGTAGCCATTCCCGATCCCATTACGAATAGCAAGAACACCGCCACGCGATAGCCCGGGTGCAAGGCGAAACTCAACGATCCCGCCGTGCCCACCAGGAACGCCGCGATCATGACGGTTTTTTCGCCAAACCGTTCTACCAGAAAACCAGCTGGAATCGACATCACTCCATAGGCAATAAAAAAGGAGAATGGCAACAAAGCTGCAGCCGCCAGGCTGACCTTGAAGCTGCTGATAATGTCGGGGACGAGTGGGCCGAGGATGTTGGTAAGCAACGACATCACGAAAAACGTCAGGAAGACGATGGCCACCATGT
>DATMNZ010000137.1:0-2195 GCA_035568495.1 Saccharimonadales bacterium (SeqCode)
CAATGATTTCATCTGCGGGATCGCTTGCAAAATCAAGCGATGTGCTCTGCCGGCAGATGCTCAGATCCAGGGGCCAGATGTGTACTCGTGCCAGCGCTAGAGTGAAATCCGCAGAACTGAGATCAAGGGTAAGGCGCTTCCGTTGCGACAACTTGGCCAGTTCCCAAAGCACGATCGCGGATATGCTCCACGAGTGCTGCCCCAGAAGGCGGCGTTCAGCAGTGGTTAGGTCGCCCTGCAATGCATGGACAAGGATGTGCGTATCAAGATTGAGCATTCCACTTGGTTCCAGTCGATAAGATGTCACCGCGGACCTTGATCTTGTCCTTCATGCTGCCAATCAGGTCGGCGCAATCCGAACTCGCGGGAATCAGCCGGGCTACAGGCTTTCCGTGCTTGGTGATCACGATTCCTTCCGGGGCGAGATTTTCAAGGAGCGAAAGGCATTGTTCCTTGAACTTTGAGGCGTTGATTTTCTGCATGGCATTATTTTAATATAGACAAAAATATTGTCCAGTCATAAATATTGTCCACCATGCCTTGCCGCAAGCTGCGTATTTTCCAGCTCTTCATCCGTGCGTATCAATGCTTATATCAGTCCCGCCTCGCGGAATCAGTGGTAGGGTTTCGCTGCTGGCGGCAACGATGTCATCGTGCGATAATGGCGCGATTTCCAAGTAAACATTAAAGGCGTGTTAAACGATGAAACGCATCCTCCTCTCTGTAATTCTTCTTCTTATGCTGCCGCTCGCCCATGCCCAAACCGGAAAGCCCCGGCCTAAGCTGGTGGTCACCATTGTCGTTGACCAGTTTCGCTACGACTATCTGACCCGCTTCCGCGCGGAATACCACGGCGGCATCGCCCGTCTGCTCGACAACGGAGCGGTATTCGTCGACGCCCGCTATCTTCATTATCCGACGGTCACCGCCATCGGTCATTCCACGCTGATGAGCGGGGCCACTCCTTCCGTCAGCGGCATCATCGGCAATGAGTGGTATGACCGCACTGCAAAACATTCAGTTACGAGTGTCAGCGACGAGGGCGCCCACCTGTTGGGCGGGCCTGAGGTCATGGGCTCTTCCCCGGCTCGCCTGCTGGTGAGCACCGTGGGTGACGAACTCAAGATGGCCGGACGCGAGTCCACGGTCATCGGCATCTCCATGAAAGACCGCAGCGCCATCCTGCCGGCCGGCCACATGGCCGACGCCGCCTACTGGTTCCATTCAAAATCAGGCATCTTTGTTTCCAGCGACTACTACATGAAAGACCTTCCTGCATGGGTCAAAGCCGTCAATGAGGGCCAGCCGATCGCAAAATACAAAAGCGCCGTGTGGTCGGGCGTGCATGCCAAGCCGGGGGAGAAGCCTTTTTGCGCCATGACCGAGGGCGGCGGTGTGCGTCCCTGTGGAGCTATTGAAAATACTCCCTTTGGCAACGAACTGGTGGAAGACTTTGCCGAAAAGGCAATCGCCAACGAGCATCTGGGTGAGCATAAAGGCACAGATGTGCTGGCACTGAGCTTTTCCTCGAACGACTATGTGGGGCACGGCCTGGGGCCGGATTCCCCCGAGGTGCATGACATCTCGATTCGCACTGACCAGCTTCTGGGCAAATTGCTGGATTTCATCAAGGCACGACTAGGCGACGGCAACACCCTCTTCGTTTTTACTGCCGATCACGGCGTTGCGCCCGTGCCCACGGTCAATAACGCCCGCAAGATGCCGGGCGCTTACCTGGATTCCGCCGACTATGCCCGCAGAATCTCCGCCGAACTGGCGAAGAAGTTTGGTCCGGGCGATTGGTTTCTCTACAGCCATGATGGTTTTCTTTATCTCAATGACATAACGGTTGACGCGAATAAAGCCGACCGCGCCGAGGTCCGGCGCTACGCCGCCGAAGTTGCCCGCGGACTGCCTCACATCGCGCGTGCCTTCACCCGCGAAGACCTGCTGCGTGGCAATGCCATGGCCGATTCAGTCGGACGCGCAATCCAAGTCGGCTTCTACACGGCCCGCTCCGGCGATGTGTTCCTATTGCCCGAGCCCTATTGCTTCTTCGGCGCTGCGCCCGGCACCACCCACGCAACGCCCTATAGTTATGACAACCACGTGCCGTTGATCTTCTATGGATTCGGAATTAGAAAAGGCGTCCATTATGGGCCGGTAACCATCAACGACGTAGCCCCCACGCTGGC
>DATMNZ010000138.1:0-42068 GCA_035568495.1 Saccharimonadales bacterium (SeqCode)
AGCACTCCCGCCACGCTATGGATCTTCGTCGTCTCCAGCGCTTCATCAAACGTCAGGGGCGGCAGAATTCCCGGTATGCGTTTGGCCAGCATGGTCTTGCCGGAACCAGGCGGGCCGATCATCAGGATGTTGTGGCCTCCGGCGCAGGCCACCTCCAGCGCCCGTTTGGCGGTGAATTGCCCGCGGACGTCCTTGAAATCGGCCGTGTGCCCCGCGCCGGCATTGAGCATTCTGGCCGTATCCACCTGCACCGGCACACAGCCGTTGCCCGTGTTGAGCAGATTGACGACTTCCAGAAGCGACTTCACAGGATAGACGTTCACGCCACCGACAACGGCCGCCTCCCGCGCATTGGCCTCAGGGATGATCAGGTTCGCAATACCCCGGTCACGGGCGGCCACCGCAATGGGCAGCGCGCCCCGCACCGCCCGTACCCCGCCATCAAGCGATAGCTCACCCACCATCACGAAATCAGGCACTTCCTTCTTGACCAGTCCTCCATAAGCTCCCACGATGCCCATGGCCATGGGCAGGTCAAAACCGGAGCCTTCTTTCTTGATGTCCGCCGGGGCGAGGTTGATGGTGATGATGGTCTTGGGAAGATCATAGCCGCAGTTGCGCAGGGCCGCCCGCACCCGGTCACGGCTCTCGCGCACCGCCGCATCCGGCAGGCCCACGGTATGGAAGTTGTCTTTATCGGTCTGGATGACGCCTACGTCCACTTCCACTTCGATGATGCCGGCGTCGATCCCGTAAACAGCAGCGCTCTGTGTCTTAAATAACATTCTGGCAGGGTCTCGTCGTAAGAACGCAGATTTCCGCCAAGCTTGCAGAGTTAATTTTGGCACTTCCGGCGATTATGGCAATGTCCTTAGCTTGGGAAGTGAAAGTGAACATCCTGCTTAGAGGGGATTGGTGTGCCATCTCGGGTGGCCGGGCGGAAATGCCAGCGCTGCACTGCGGCGATCACTTTTTCCTCGATGCCATAACCAAGGGCCTTCAGCAATTTGATTTCAACCACAGTGCCGGCGGTGTCAATGGTGATTTCCACGACTACGTCACCGTGTACCCCCGCAGGGACCTCTGATCGGGAAACCGGCGGATCAGGGAAACTGGTTGGTATGGCCGGGCGGACTTCCGGCCCGCTCGCCGGCCCGTCATATATCGAACCATCAGGAGAGCCGGCACGCGCCGAAACTGTCTGCGTCCGGGCATCGGCGGACTGTACTTCCTTATGCGGCGGTGCGTCTTCGACCGGCGCCTGGGCGGCCATGACCGGCGCCTGCAGCCGGGCGCGCGCCACACGCGGTTGTTCCGCGGCTACCGCTTCCTTAGGCGCGCGTGGCCCCAAGTACACCAGCGTTGCTTTTCCCATGTCTCCCCGGACCACGGCTGCTGGTTTGACAAAGATCGCTGGCTTGTACAGCAGCAAAAACAGAAATACCACATGCGCGCCCATGGAAACCGCGAACCCCCGGTTCCATCGCACCCGCGCTGGACGTTCTGTTGGGCTGAAGATCATTCCGCCACCGCCCCCTGTTGCCAGCATATCATCCTTCTTAGACGCGCCCCAGGCGGCTGTGTCACCGCGAAAAGCGTGCCGGCGCTGCATGGGGCCTCGTACGCAAAACATGTGCGTAAACAGTTGAACAAAGAGTGTGTTACCAAGTACCATCGGGAGAACTGATAGATAGAAAAGGGTGGTAATGGGCCGTCGCCGTGAACCTCGAATGGAAGTCAATCTTGACGTAAAGGTCTGGGGGCTCGACCGTCAGGGCAAGCTATTCGTCCAGAATGCTCGAACCCTTGATGCCACGCGCTTGGGCGCACGGCTGATTGGCGTTGATTGTGTCCGCGAGGGTGAAATCATCGGCCTTCAGCACGGTGTGAACAAGGCCCGGTTCAAGGTAGTCTGGACTGGACGGGAAAACACTCCCAAAGCCGGGCAGATCGGGATTCACTGCATGGAATCCGAAAAACCCGTTTTCATTTCGGAGCCCGCAGCGCCGTTTACCGTTCCTGCACCACCCCGAATCACACGGCCGCAGCTCGGGTTTGAAGAAACCAAAAGATTGCGTCCATCGAGGAGAGATATGCCAGCCAGCAGGAGGAGACATCCGCGTTATCCGTGCAGTGGCGGGGTAGAACTTCGCCAGCAGGATGGCGGACCACCGGCCTGGGGTAACCTGAGCGACGTGAGCCTGACCGGCTGTTACGTCGAAACTGCCTCCACTTTTTCCGAAGGCAGCATGGTCAGCCTTCACATCCGTACCCACGACCTCAATATTCGCGGACGCGCCATGGTCAAAGCCTCGCACCATGCTGTCGGTATGGGTCTGGCATTTCTGCACCTGGGCGCGGAAGACCAGCAGAACCTTGAGTTCCTGATGGGTACGCTCGCCGGACGCCAGGAGATGCTCCCCGAAAACCAGCGCACCTTTGTTCCCGCGGATGCGCCCGCGCCGCCGCAGCCGATGCCCCTACCGGCGGTCGCGCCTGCCGCTTCCCGTCCGGCCACCGGTTCGACCTCGCCGCAAAAATCCGTCGCCATCGCCACCCAGATCATGACCGCCATCGCGCAGCTCACCGAACTCGAACAGAACCTGGTGAAAGACAAGGTCGATCCCCGGCTGATTGCCCAATTCCACGATGCCATGGAACACACCCGCCAGACCGCCTGGACCGTGCAGCAATGGGTCGATCTGCATGCCGGCTCTGGGGACCCGTTCGAAGTGCTGCCCCAACTCGAAGCCGAACGCATGCACATGCTCATCAAGCTGTCGCGCAATGTGATCGCCGATATTGATTCCACCAGTATCAACGAATTCACCGAAGGCATCGGCGAACTCAATGACATGATGCAGCAACTCCACAAGCGCCTGGCCCGGCTCTTCGGCAAACGCACCGCCGACGAAGACGACGGCCCAGCCAGGTTCGGGTCGAGAAAATAGAAAAATCGATTGCACCACGGAGGCACGGAGAAAAACAAGAACAGGTATTTGGCAATCGGTAGTTGGTATTTGTGATTGATCGCGGCATAGCCGAATCCGGCAAGACCCGTTTTTTTTCTAAGATCAAATACCAAGTACCGAATACCAAATACCCCTTTTTGTTTTTCTCCGTGACTCCGTGGTGAAGCCTTTGGTTGCGGCCAGGACGCACCGTGGTAAATTTATTGCCTATGAAGAGGCCTGCATGGTTCCAAATCTTCTTCGCCCTGATCGCCGGGGTGGGCATCGCCTTCCCGCAAGACCACCATCCGCCGCCAAATACCTTTGACGTCAAGTCAGCAGAGCGCTTCGCGGCCCTGGCGCTGGCCTGCGTACACAAGGAATATCCCAACAAGCTGGCCCATTCCCTGAACAGCGATGCCGATGTCGGGCCGCCCCATAAGCTCACACCGGCGTTTTACGGCTGTTATGACTGGCACTCCTCTGTGCATGGCCATTGGCTGCTGGCCCGCCTGACTCGCACCTATCCGGATGCCCCATTCACCCCGCAGTCGCGTGCCGCCTTGCAACAGAGTCTCACTGAAGCCAACATTACCCAGGAAGTTGCCTACCTGCAAGCCGAAGGCCGTGCCAGCTTCGAACGCCCTTACGGACTCGCCTGGCTTCTGCAACTCGGCGCCGAACTGCGTGAATGGGCAGCGGAAGAGAAGACCCCATACGCGCGCGAACTCTCGGCCCATCTGAGTCCTCTCGAACAGGCCGCCGCTGGCCGATTGAAGACCTGGTTGCCCAAACTTTCGTATCCCGTGCGCTCCGGTGAACATAGCCAGACGGCATTTTCACTCGGCCTGATGATCGATTACGCCCGGAATGCCGGTGACCGCGACTTCGTGGATCTGCTGACCATGAAAGCGCGGGCCTTCTACCTCAAGGACAAAGACTGTCCGATGGCCTACGAGCCTTCGGGCGAAGACTTTCTCTCACCCTGCCTGGCCGAAGCCGATGTCATGCGCCGCGTGCTCACCCCAACGGAATTCGCCGCCTGGCTGCGTCGCTTCCTGCCTCAGCTTTCCGGCAATGGGTCTGGCGACTGGTTGCATCCGGAGAAGTCTCCGGATCAATCCGATCCCAAACTCGCGCACATCGACGGCTTGAACCTCAGCCGCGCCTGGATGCTCGAAGGCATCGCCTCGGGACTGCCCCAGAATGATGCGCGACTGGGAGCGCTGCGGGCATCCGCCGCTGCGCACCGGGCCGCGGGAATCGCCGCCGTAACGGGCGAACACTACGAAGGCGGACATTGGCTGGGGAGCTTTGCCGTTTACCTAATGAGCCGCCGGGGAATACCTGGGAAATGATGGCGCGACATAGGTTCGCCCTAATACAAGTTCACTGAATGTGGGAGACGCTTCCGAATCGAGAAGGGTACCCCACTCTTCGCGCTTTTTTGCGAAGGGTGGGACGCGATGCTCCCCGATTTGAGTGTGTAGCAATCACGCGGTCACGGTACTGACTAGCCCATCCCGTTTTTGGGGACGGGCTGGGTAGTCTAACGGTGCCCCTTCAGATGTCGGTCGAACCACGCAATCGCCAGATCACGCGCTTGCTTCCGGGCTGGCGGCGCCATGTAGACGCCATAGTGCGTGATCTCAGGAATCGTGACCAGGTTCTTCGGTCCCTTGGCCCGCTGATAGGCAAGCAGGCCGTTGTCTTTGTTGTCCATGAGCTCTTCTTTTTCCGCTACGACGAACTGCATAGCCACGTTGGGGGCGCGGTCAACATACTCCACAGGAAACCACGCAGCGAATTGAAGACGCACTGGCGCGCCGATGAGCCGCTGCACGGCGCTGGTGCGCGGCGCCGGATAACCCAATTCTCCTCGGGCCCGCTCCGTGGCTTCCTTCTCCGTGGTCGCGCGCTCCTGCGGGCTGGCCAGTGTCCAGCGGCCGTCGAGCGATGGCACCTGGCTATGCAGCGCCTTCACCCGCGTATCCATGAGGGCGGCTGAAACCACCAACCCGCCGGATAAACTGCTGCCCCACAGTCCGATTCTCGTGGCATCGCACTGCGCATCGCCTGCGGCCCAGTTAATGGCGTTCAGCCAATCCACCACCATATCCAGGGGTTCCACCACCTCGCGCACTTCCTGGACTTCAGCGGTGAATCGATTATTCGTGCGCTCCGCCGGCTCGCGCTTGCTGACTAGAATCACGCGGGAGTCGCTCTCGCCCCAGCCACGATAATCGAAGGCCACTACCAGATAGCCAGCCTGGGCAAAAGCCACGGCCTCCGGACGGAAGCCCGCCTTGGTGCCTCCCCAGCCGTGCGCCATCACGATGGTAGGCAGCTTCTTGCCGGCGTTGGCCTTGGCCGCGTACACGTCGCCCGCCATGCGTGTGCCTTCGCTGTAGATATCCACGGTGCGGAATGCAACGTCATCGGGAATCGCCGGAGGTTGGGCGCCACTTTGGGCCAGCGCAACGCCGCCAAAAGCGAGCGTGGCTAGAGCAGAAAATCGCCGAAACAGGTTCATTTTTTTCTCGTAGTTTTGGAATTTGGAATGCTCAACGCATCGAACGAAGCATTGTAATCCCACTCGCGCCGTGATTTCCAAAAAGAGTTATTGCGCCCGCAGGCTACTGTGGCTTGGCCGCTGCGGCAGCAGCCTTAACCGGCTGGTCCACGGTTGTTTTGGCGGAAACACTCACCTGCGGCTGTTTGTTCGGCGGGATTTCGGTCCCTTCCGGATAGATAAAAATCTGCACCGTACCCCAGGCAGCATCCGGATTCGCCGGCTGCTTGCCTATTCCCATAGTTCTAAGCTGGCTATCGTCAAATCCGAAGTTCTCCACCAGATACTCGCGCACCACCATGGCCCGGGCTTCCGTTAGTATCAGGTCTTTCTGGGTGTCGCCTTCCATGCCCGTGGAGGCCACGACTACCGCAAACCCAAACTGGCTATTCACTAAAAATTCGCCGCCGGCATTGAGAGATTTCTGGTTCTTCAGCTTGGCCGAATCGTTCTTTTCGAAAAGCTGCTTCGCTGAATACGTAAACTCCTTGATCGGTTTGCCTGGCGGCAGACGTTCGATCTCATTCTTCGCCAGTTCGGCGGAGTTATCGTAGCCGCGTTTCTTGAAATACCCGCGCATCAGGAAGTTATGCTTCATGGCTTCCATGTTCTCCTGGAAGTCGGTGACCCCCGCCTGGGCCTGTGTCATCGTGGTGTGCAAGGTGCTGGTTGTTTGTTCCAGGTTGCTATAGAGCCGTTTGTCGTTCACCAGCGCTCCGGCAGTCCCCTTGCCCCCATCGATCTTGGCGCTGATTGATACCAGATTCGCCGTCGCCTGCGTGGCATTCTGGATGGCTTGCTGGCTGCTATCCAGAATGCCGTTCATCTTTTTGAAGAGGCCCGCAACTTCGAGTGGCGGCAGACTGGCGATGATATCGCCATCGCGCACCTCGGCTGTGCCCGCGGACCCAAAGGTAATCGCCAGATACTGGTTGCCGAGCAACCCCTCGGTCTCGATAGAAGCCACGGAGTCTTGCTTGATGATCTCGTGTGTCGACCGGCCCATATCCATGATCACGGTCACCTTTTCGCCGGGCTTGTGGGGCAATACGATGGTGCGCACCGTTCCACTGTGGACCCCGCCGACCCGCACGTCGCCTCCAACATCCAGGCCCGCTACATTGTCGAATTGCGTCTTTAACTGGTACGTGGAGCTGAAAAGATACTGCTGCCCTCCAATAATGAAGACGCCGGCCACCAGAATGGCCAGTGTCACAACGATAAAAGCCCCTAACCGCGCCGTTCTCGACATGTGTCCTCCTTACGAGTGCCTTAGGAATTTCTTGACAAACTCGATGTCACTTTTCTGAAGCTCTTCAAAGCTGCCTTCGATCACCACATCGCCTTCATTGAGCAGGGCCAGCCGGCCGGCGATGGTCTTCGCGCTGTGCAAATCGTGGGTCACTACGATGGAGGCCATGTGATGTTCTTGCTGGAGCGTGAGAATCAAATCGTCAATCTCCGCGGCGCTGATGGGGTCGAGACCGGCAGTGGGTTCGTCGAGCAGCAGAATATCAGGATCCAATGCCAGCGCGCGCGCCAGCCCGACCCGTTTCTGCATGCCACCCGAAATCTCCGAAGGCATCTTCTTCAAATTGCCTTCCATCCCCACTTCGGCCAGTAGTTCTCTGGCCCGGTCTCTCTGCTCCGGCCTCGACATCTCCTGCCTATGGTGCTGCAACGGAAAAGCTACGTTCTGTTCGACGGTCAGCGAGTCGTAAAGCGCCGCGTGCTGAAACAGAAAGCCGATCTTCTTCCGGATGTGCCCGAGTTGGTCAAGCGTCAAGCCAGCAATGTCTCGCCCGTGAATGCGGACTGATCCCGAGTCAGGCTTTTCCAGGCCGATGATGAGCCTCAGCAGTACGCTCTTGCCGGTGCCACTGCGTCCCAGCACCGCCAGCGTCTCACTGCGGCCCACGCTCAGGCTGGTCCCGTTCAAGACCTTCTGACTTCCAAAAGATTTGTGCAAGTCCTCCACCGCGATAACTGGCGCACGGCCGTCTTCTTCGGCTTTTTCCTGCTTGATCGCAATTTGATCGATGGTATCCATAGTTGTTTCGTTGGCCGTTGAATCGGCTTTTACGGGAAAAATACGATAATGAGTTTCACCAGCAAGACATCAGCCAGGATCACGAACAGCGACGACAAGACGACCGCGCTGGTGGCCGCGCGGCCCACGCCCGCGGCGCCTCCCCGTGTCCGCATTCCTTGAAAACACGCGATCAGCCCGATGATCAGGCCAAATACAGCAGTCTTCAACGTGGGCGGCAGCAGATCGTTGAAACTCGCGCCCTTGAAACCGCTGGTGATGAACTGATGCAACGAAAGGGGCCCAACCAGCGCTTGTGTCACCCAGCCCATGAGCAAACCACATGCGTCGGCCGCCAAGGTGAGCAAAGGCAGCATCAGGATACAAGCCAGGATGCGGGTCGCCGCCAGCAGACGGTAAGGGTTCACCGCGGATGCCTCAATGGCATCGATCTGTTCGGTCACTTTCATCGACGCTAACTCCGCGCCAATGCCCGCGCCGACCCGGCCGCTCACCACCAGGCCAGTGATGATAGGACCTGTCTCGTGGATGACGGAGAATACGATAGCGGCAGGGAGTAGCGCTTTCGCTCCGAATCGAGTCAGGCTGAAACGCGCTTCCAGAGAGAGTACAACCCCGGTGGCGGCCCCGGCCAAAGCGACCAGCGGCAAAGACTTCGATCCGATCTCGTCGAGTTGTCGCAACAATTCGCGAAATTCAAACGGCGGTGTCGCCGTGGCCCGTATAACTCGCCAGAAGAATATGCCCAGATCGCCGAACCATTCGAAAAACCGGTTGATCCGGTTCCCAGAGAAGTCACCAGCGGAGGACACAGGCAAAATCGGTGGCCCCGGAAGTGCAGGATCCATGCCTGAGATCGTCCTGGAATTCCGGTCTATCACGGACTTAGCCCCGATTTTGGCGCTCCGTGACCGTGATTGAGTTGCATGGGAGCCAGCAGGGAGCGCGCGCCGCTGTAGAAGAATGTAAGACCGATATCTCTCGCTATATATCCGAGCACGCTGTAGTGGCCCATCCGGAATGCATCCTTTGCACCGTGGCGGCCGGTAGACCATCCATAGACGGCAGTCATTTCGTTCGCCGGCGCTTGCGCCAGTTCCTCGGTGCATCACCAGTATTAATCTTCAGGCTTCGGGAAGCTGGTCAGAATTGATCATCCTGTTCGCCCGTATCGCGCGGTGAAATCACCCGCAGCCCAGTTCATAGCGTTTGGGCAATCCACCTCGAAAATGGGGTCAATATCCTGGCGGCGAATTTCTTCAGCCGGTGCGCCGCGCTCCAGCGCCAGCGGCGCGAAATAAGTTGGCCCAGGCCGCAAGGCCTGGGTGGGCGTAAGGTGCGGTTTCTTCCTTGCCGCCCGCACAGCGGGCGGGAACGCCCTTAAAGAATGCTTTTTGCCCACCGCAAGAAAAAGCCACTTGACGTATAATTCATATTTCTGCAAATATAGAAATATGAAGCCCAGCCAGATCAAGAAGACTACCGGTCAGGTCGCCAAATATGCCGACATGCTCTCGGCTATGGGGGCCGAGGCCCGGCTGCGAATTATGCAGCTACTGCTGTCTGCGCATCCGGAAGGCCTGGTGGTTTGGGAAATCCAGGAAGAATTGGAGGTCCCAAATTCAACGCTCTCCCACCACCTCGACAAGCTCAAGAACGAAGGCCTGGTGCTGGTGCGCCGGGAGAGCACCTTCCAGCGCTACACGGCGAACACCGAAGCTCTACAGGAATTGTTGCAATTCCTCTACGCGGAGTGTTGCACCCGCAATAAGGCGCTCAAGCCGCAGAGTGTCATTCAAGTTTGTAAATAGAGGGGGGGGGGAACAGTGGACAGCGTAAACATCAAGGAAGTCGTCAAGGAAAAGTACGGACAGGCAGCTCTCCGGGTGGCAAACGGGGGAGGCAATGGGTGCTGTGGAGCGTCTCCGGCAAAGGAATTGGGCTGCGATCCAATTACCTCCAATCTCTACGATGCTGCACAGTCGGGCCAAGTTCCTGAAGAGGCATTACTGGCGTCCCTGGGATGCGGCAACCCTACGGCTTTGGCGGACCTTCGTCCCGGTGAGGTTGTGCTCGACCTTGGCTCGGGTGGCGGCATGGATGTGCTGCTGTCAGCCCGGCGCGTGGGGCCGACTGGCAAAGCCTACGGCCTCGATATGACCGGCGAAATGCTGGAGCTGGCGAACGAAAACAAGCGGAAGGCGGGAGCTGAAAACGTCGAATTCCTCAAGGGCGAGATCGAGTGCATTCCTCTGCCTGACAACTCCGTGGATGTCATCATCTCCAATTGCGTCATTAACCTCTCTGCGGACAAGGACCGGGTGTTGCTCGAAGCATTTCGCGTACTCAAGCCCGGAGGACGACTGGCCGTCTCGGACGTAGTTACCCGTGGAGCAACGAGGCAGGAGATTCGCCAGAGCATGCTCCTTTGGGTGGGCTGCGTTGCTGGAGCGCTGGAGGAGAATGAATACCGGAGTAAGCTCGCCGCCGCCGGCTTCGAGCAAATCGACATCGAACCCACCCGCATTTACAGCGCGGACGACGCACGCGAGTTTCTTGCTGCTGAAGGCGTTGATATGGAAGCGATTGCGCCAGAGGTGGAAGGCAAGTTTATGAGCGCCTTCATTAGGGCGGCGAAGCCGTCCCGCCCGGCGACAGAAGATTGAACTGTATTGAAATAGCCCGACAAGTTCCGCTTGAGCGGGACACCAAAAATAGCCCAGTACATGCCACGATGCCACGCGTTCTTTGCGGGGCATCGTGGCTAAGTGCTGGGTAGCGCGCAGAACATACTCCTTCCTTGCTGCCGCAGGCGAGCAGCGGAGCGCCCTTAAAAAATGCTCTTTGCTGGTCTCTGAATAGAACCTAATTGGCGCATAGCCTCTGTGACGAAAGAAGCTGCCGGACAAAGCATCCAAGAGTATCGGCGGAAGCCGCGCTACGCGACACTCTCACCCTTTTGTCATTCCGAAAAGCCTCGCTAGCGCGGTTTTTGCGCGGGCGTGGCCTGAGGAACCGGCTGCGCCACGCTCGAGGGTGGCCAAGGTCTTGGGGCTACACTCTGCGATGATCGGGCTGTTTTCCTCAATGGCTACCGTCGGATTCTCGCTTGAGACTGCTTCGGCTGGTGAATGCCTCCACGGGTGACTTTTCAGTAGCTTTTTGGATACCAGGGGGTGGGGGGCCAATCAGGGGTCCAATCTGCCCCACCCCCTTTGCCTGGACACACCTCTACTGAGGACCCCAAGGATGCAGGCCGCAAGTCATTGCGAAATGTCAAAGAACCGTTCCCGCTTGACGCCTGAGCGCCTGCCGGGATTATTACCGATCCGTGACGCCGCCATGAAATTATGCTGTCGCAATGCTGCCGATGTGACTGCCGGGAACTGGGGTCCGACTTCTGACAGTTTTCTGGAAGAAGAGCGCATCCGAGAGGAAGTCGAAGCAGTTGCGGTGGTGCGCCGTATTCGCGAGCTGCTGGCAACTCCGTATCCGGTCCATTCGAAATGGATGTCTCAGTCGAATCACTTCCACTGCTGATGCTTTCAGGTCCATATCAGCGTTCATCAGCGGAAACCAGCGGCCAGATTTTGGTTGTGGCCAATTCGCTCCATGACTCAACTGCCCGATGTCGCGGTTCTCATGGCAGCGTTACTCCTGTTAGGGCCTCGACCTCGGCCAAAGCCGATTCGTGGTCCGCGAGTTCCCGCTGGTATTGAACTTCGAGCTCCAACGCTTCGAGAAGCAGGGAAAGCAGGGTTTCGGCATCCTGTCGATTTGCTTGATATGCGGCAAATGCCTCTCTGAAGGTTGCCTCGGCCTGGGGAACCAGTTGCTCCCTGTAAATTTTCAGTTGTTCCTCTGAACTCCGTGCCACCACGACCTGCTGCTGGAGCTCGGACCGTAGCCGCTGAACCTCAGCTTCTAACTCCTGTTGCGCACCTTTTCGCTTTTCTTGCGTCTCCGCCAATTCCGCCTGGCGGCGTCCGCGATTGGGAAGAGTGAAGCCAAAGGTCAACAGGTAGTAATCAGGAAATTTGCGATCGGTGTTCTGATACATGTATTGCAGGCTGAAATCGGGCCGGAACTCCTGGTGCGCCAGCGCAACCTGCGATTGTGCCTGCTTGAGCGTCGCCTGCCGTGAAAGAACAGCTGGATTTTGCTCTCCCACAAGCCGTAAGAGCTGTGATGGAGAGTACGGCATGGCCCGTTCCTTCAGCAGTTCGGTCTGAATATCAGCCGACTCTTGATCACGGCCCAGCAACTGTTTGAGCTGCGCTTCGAGCCGCCCTTCGTCGCGGCGGCCCATCATGATTTCCTGCTGGATTTTCGCGCGTTGGCGTTGCGTCTTGACCACTTCTTGTCGATTGCCCTGGCCCATCCGATAACGGGAATCGGCGATTCCCAGCATCTCCACCAGCATCTCATCGTAACGCTGGAACACCTTGATCGACTGCTGGGCGGAGGCGAGGTGGAGATAGACGTCTTTCACACGCTCAATGACACCTTGCCTGACGGTCTCCGATTGGGCGTGGAAGGAGTCTGCGTCGTGCCGGGCAACTTCAGCTCTCAGCTTCCTCTTGCCGGGATAGGGAAAGTCCTGCGATCCACCAATGCCGATATAGGCAAAGTCGCTGGTGGTGTATCCGGCAAACGGCCGAGGACTTCCCACGGAGAACTGCTGGATGACGACTTGTGTGTCTGGCAGCGCGGCCACGCGTTTAGGTACGGCCGCCGCTGCTTTGTAACTGTGGACTGCTGCCAGAATCTGAGGGTTCCTGGAGTTGGCCTCCTCAATCAGACTGCCCAGCGGAATGGCGCCGGTATGGCGATCATTCACTTCCTGAACACTGTTCCCCCAGGCTGCCGCTCTATCTGAGAACTGCATGACAAACAAGACCAATGCAAGCGTAAGGCATGGCAAAGGAGCAGGAACATTCATCTTCATTCTCCGGATTGAAACAGATGGTAGAACCACGCAATCTGCACTCGTGTAGGTCAACAAACACAGCTAGATTGCGGTGTCCATCCATGGGGGGAGTGGTCCTCAGCTCACAGCTTGTCGTCAAAAAGAAAAATGGCGGCCGCTAAGACCGTTGTCCATAGACCATGCTTGTCCCCCACTGCAGTCTGAGTGATATTCGTCGTGCGGACAATCTTGTTTGAAATGCGATAAAGTTCCTTTTTCTCGTCCCAGGATTTCTCCGGCTCAAACTCGACAGACAGAGTGGTCGCCAACATCTCCGCAGCTAGCTCCTCTGCATATTCACCGGCGACATTGTCTGGCTCCCCAAACGAATGATGTTCACTTAAATATCCGTACGTGCGCCGATCAGCCGGCAAGGCCAGACCAATGCTGGCGGCCAACAGGCGGTGGGGTTCGCGAGTAGAGTTCTCCGCGATGACTGCAAATGTTACCTCGCCCGGAGCGAGAAACTTCATGCCCTCTTTCCGGGAGCGCAGCTTGCATAACGGCGGGAAAATGGACGACACCCGCACCAAGTTCTGGGCCGCTATTCCTGCATCACGAAGGGCAAGCTCAAAAGACGTGAGGCGTTCCTTGTGCTTACCGACACCCTTCGTAAGGAAAATAGACTTTGTTACCATGCTCGTGGTCAAGTTGGCCTATGCCTCCCAAAATAAACGATCAACAAACAAGCACGCTAACAAGGACTCTAACGTTCTTCCTCTTGTCCAAGGCCCACAAACACAATTCCCGTAGCAGAGAATGAAGAGCCAGGTATTTCTACGGCTTCGACATCCGCCAGACCGGCATCAGAGTCTAGGCCGGTACGGCGCAGGGCCTCAATCCTGTTGCTTAAAGGCTTTAGAACATAGATAAACTGCTCAGAACTTGAGAACACCATGTCGGTGGTGCTGTCGCCAAAAGCCGATGTACTGTGCCCGCTCACGCGGGCAAGGGCGCCATTGGCGTCGATGGAGAACAGCGTAATTGAACTGGAGGCCGGGGCGGAAAACCACGCTTGCTTGCCCGTCTTTTCGACCGCCACCCAACAAGTATCTATGGCCGCCGCATCCATGACGGAATTAACGGAAGAAACAGACCCCTGGGTCGAAACTGAATATGCGGCAGCTCCCGGCAAAAATGTAAGGCCGCCGAATATCTGGTTGTCGTCGACGGGATTGAAACTCAACCCAAGGACGCCGGGTTGGGCGCTCAATTCCGCGGTGCGAATCAACCGTCCATCCACGGCGACGCGGAAAACGTCCAGCACGCCTGCGATCGCGCGCGAACCCACAAGCAGCCGGCCCGCTCGATCAAACCTCACATCGGAAGGATGGTCGCCGATATTTAGAGATATCGCCGAGTTCTCCAGCGGCGAGATGCCCTGGCCGTCCACTCTAAATCCCACATAGCTTGGCGGGGTTGCGCTATCTCCTAGATTTGCCACATAAAGCAAATCGCCATGAATCGCAAGGCTAACTGGAGCCATGCCTTGCGCAGGAAACGGCGCATGGAGCAAGAGCAGTTCGCCATTTGCCTGGATCGCAAAAATCGAAATATCGTTGCTCCCCGGATTCACGGCATAAAGACGATTACCCTGCGTGACGATTGCATTTTGCTCAGTGCCAATCACATCTGCGGTGGCTGCGCCCAAGCCTCCCGTGAGATAACTGGCGAAATAAGTAAGCTTGCCGGATGTGCGGTCCTGTCGATAGGCGGCGATCGAATTAGGGCCGCTCGGATTGGTCAGCGTATATACAAAACCGCCGGTCGGGCCTGTCTCGGCCATCGCCGCAGCCGCAACTACCAATACCCAGAGTACGCACAGTCCAACGGATTGTTTCGTCTGATATTTCACTTTGTCCCTCATGACGATCACTGATGCAATTGACGGGGGCGACGCAGACCGCAAGTCAGCTAGCCCGGACTGCTTATAGATGAGATTCACAGTTCCTTAAAAAGTTGCAAAGGAAAATGCGAAAAATATAAAACTTTCTTATCATCCGTAATATTACGGGGGTTACTGGGTGTTAACTATGGTATCTCAGGACATTGATTATCAATAAATTCAACGTGATCGCGCCGATCTCTAGAAGATTAAGTTCTGCTCATATCAATAAGTGCGGAAATGCGATCTGAAACTTTTGTAACAGTTAAGTATCACATACTAAGTGCCACTTATGTCGGTATGGCCATGCAAAATAAGACCAATAGAAACAATAGACAATTGCGAAACACAATGGCAAAGCGGCATTTGTCATTTTATTGTTGGTTGCTCTTGATGGTCCCGGAGTGTAAATATCTATGCCGAAAATATTTCATGAATATAGCGCGACGACCGTTACCCTGGAAGACTTGATTGAAAAGCTGCCACAGTATCCCGATATCTTTGACTTTGGTTCCGATATCAATGAAGCAAACGTAGCCTTGTTGTCTCACAACTCCTCCGTGTCTCAGAAGGCGACGACTTTCTTCCGGTGGTGCGGGAAGTTCCAGCCATGCCTGTTTGGCCGTATGTCGGCCGCCGACCTTAAGGGCATGTCCTTTGATATTTGCTGGATTACGGAAGAAGATATAACTGCTGGGGATTCATTCGTCAGCAGCAAACTCCAAAAAGCCCGGCGTACTTGGAAGGACCGCGCAGAACGTGGCGAGAGCCATGGATTTCTCGTTATGTTCAATGTTCGCCGCTTGGTCTTTGCTAAGCCTGGCGCGGAATTGCTGGAAGTGTGTAGGCATATATCGGACCTATATTTCGTTGAACACGCGCCGACGGAAGTCGACGTCATTTACACCGAAGCCATGCCGTTGCGCGATCTTAGCGGGAAAATGGCCGTGTTTAAGGCGGGCGCCAATATTTTCTATCCCACGGCCCATCTGACTCGCAATCATGACCGGCGTGTGCCTGGTGGCCTGTTAATTTCGATCAATTCTCCCGGCCACTATCTGAATTCACTGGTAGTGCGTGGGCTGGTGCCGGCATTTCCCCAAGCCGTCGAATACGTACGCAATCTGGCATTGCGCTCCATTGGCAATGGCGGAATCGGAGGCGAAGGGATGCACAGCCTTACTTGGCACAACCGCGATCCAGAAGGTAGCCGGCGCCATTGTCCGGTGAAGAACCTCCCATCCTATGTCCCGGCAGACTTCTCTAGGGAACACTATTCGGGGTTGTACCATACGGATGTCCTGGTTCCCACGGCCGTTACCGTTGACGATCAACGAATTGACCGCCTGAACGGCGACTACAGGAATCTTGAAGTGTGGGACCACCTGAGAATCGACTATCTTGTTGAGACCCGTTTTGACGAGAAAAGTCAAAATTATGCCCTTTTTCATGGTCATCCGATTCCAGAAGTGGCAAAATATCACAATCCTTGGCCTCCAGCGAGACCTGTGAATGCCCCAGGCATGGCGTACGGCCAAAAGGTCTATGAGTGACCAAGCCATAGCGATGAACAACGCCTTATCGGGCGAACGGGGAAAGTTCCTTCCGTTGATCGCAGCCATCACGGCCTCAGCTTGTTGGGGATTGGGCACTGTGATTAGCAAAGAAGCATTGGGGTTTGTTCCGCCCTTGACGCTCTTTGCGGTGCAGTTGACGGCCAGCGTTATTTTCCTGTTTATTGCCATCCTTGTTCGACCGCAACGATTTCAATGGTCTCTCGACGGAATTCGTGTAGGCGCTACCGGCCTCCTTGAGCCAGGCATGGCCTACATGTTGGGGATGATAGGCCTGAATTTCACCTCGGCTTCCAATGCGTCGGTCATAACAAGCAGCGAGCCGATTATCATCATTCTTCTTGCCTGGCTTCTCTTTAAAGAGCCGATACGCTTTCGGATAGCGCTTTCCGCCGCTTTGGCTATTTCTGGAGTATTGATCGTTACGAGCGCAGGCACCCAGGGTATTCGCGCCGGGGGGGCCACCGCGCACACGGGCGACTTTCTTATTCTCGCCGGCACCCTGTGTGCGGCCGCTTATGTGGTGCTGTCGCACCGGCTGGTGCAAAGGATGGAGCCGCTTCCGCTGCTCGTCATACAACAGGGGTACGGGCTGGCCCTCATTCTTTTGGTCTGGTGCTTGAGTTTACTCAATCATTCTGGGCCTTTGGCCGGCAAATTTCATCATGTGGCCGCAATTCCCGCAGCGGGTTGGGTTTGGGCGGCAATTTCCGGGATTGTCCAATATGCGCTCGCCTTTTGGTTTTATCTGATTGCGTTGAGAAAACTCCGCGCGAATTTGGCGGCCGTTTCCCTGGCCCTCATTCCGGTATTTGGAGTGGGCGGCGCTTGGGTGTTTCTTGGCGAGCCGCTCACGGGCGTTAAGATTGCGGGCGTCGGCATAATTGTCTTGGCTATGGTTGGCGCTTCTTGGAACTCCGATAGCGACGGATGAACTTGACTTGTCCTGCGTGATAGGTGTCATGCAGGGCGATGCCGCCCACGAGATGGGCTATTTCCGGCAATTGTAGACGGGCCGGTGGCAGCGCCAAAATGGCCGCTTGCAAGCTCTTATGCTGCTGATCGAGTATCTTCCTCTCGTCGTTCCATTGGCTAGCGGTTCCGCCGGTCCGCGGAAACCAATTGGCGCCTCGTAGCGGGAAACGAGGACATGGCACTTGGACCAACTGCCGCACGACCCGATATTTCCAGTAGGCGCAATGCAAGGCAAGTTCCCAAATATTATGAGTGTGTGGCTTAGGCCGGAAAAGCGCTTCGGCGATGGTTAGGCCTTTTAAGGTGCTTTTCAGCGCTGGTCCATGCCAGGCTTTGCCCTGATAGGACGAATCGAGCAGGTCGAGAAAAAGATGGGCATGAGATTGAATCGATTTCTTCGGCATTCTTGTCCCCTAGCCTTGGTTCTGAATCCTGTCCTTGATCGAATCTGACACTTCATTTGCGGGTTCTTGACTTGGATGTTGGACCGGGGTTAGACTCGGCTGACTTGAGCTATTGCGCGATCCAGCATGTCCAGCGAAGATCAATACGCCATTTTAGCCGCTAAGACCAATTATCGCGAGGCATATAACACCGGCGATGTGGAACGCCTCCTCTCAGTGTTTGCCCCGGAGTTTACGGATTGCTCTGACGGGGAGCCGACTTTTTATGGCGATGAGGCCCCGCGCGCTTTGCGCGCAAGAGTAGAAAAGCTGTTCCGCTCTTACACGATTGAGTTGGCCGTGATTGTCGTCGACGTGGTGGTCGAAGGCCAGCGATTCGCCTACGACTGGGGCTGGCATAAGGTCCGCCTGATAGACAAGCAAGCCGGCGTCATCACAAATACGAAGTATCGCTATTTCGAGACTTGGCTTAAAGACGGCGCGCAGTGGAAGATCAGTTATATGATTACCAACCAGGAATTACCGTCGCGCATGCTTGCCAATGAGAGCGCCCAGCCGGGTCGTTTCACCATGGCGAAATCGGGTCAAATCTAGCCGCCAAGCTTTCCCTCCAACCACGTCTTCAAGGACTCGCTGAGCCACTGGGGCACCTCAAACGCACGTTCATCGCCTACCAAGTGGATGATGTTTCGGGTACCATCCAGAATAGCCGTGCAATGCTCGCAGTTCTTGAAGTGCTCTTCCATCCGGAGGCGGAGGTCTGGAGCGGCACCACCGTCGAGGTAGTTTGAAACCTCTTGCCAGACTTCGACACAACTGATTTCGATGATAGTCACGTTACCAGGGTCTCGTTTTCTTCCATACGCTGTCTCCAATTCTCCATGCCCCGTCGAAGCCGGGCGCCAAAGCGTCGCGCATCTGCAATCGTGCCCTTAGGAGCCGGGTCTTCACGGATGCCTCACTGATACCAAGGATCCGGGCCGTTTCTGAAATACTCAGCTCTTCAACGTCCCGCAGGACAAACACCTCGCGATAGATTGGCTCTAGCGACCCGATCGCTCTTTGTAAAGCTTGGCGCAACTCAGCTCGTTCCAGACTCTCGGACGGTATTTCCCGCCAATCCGCAAAATCCTTGGGAAAAACTTTGCCGTCATTGGCCTTTTGCTGCTCATCAATCGACTCGTAAAAGGCTTTGCGCTCCTTGCGCAGCTTCAGTTTTGCCTCGTTGATGGCGATTTGGATCAGCCACGTCCGGAATTTGCTTTCCCTGCGAAAGTTTGTCAAATCGCAAAACGCTTTGAGAAAGGCCTGCTGGATGACTTCAGCAGCATCGGCCTGGTTTCGCAGAAGAGAATATGCTAACAGATACACCGATCGCTCGTAAGGGCATATCAGATCATAAAACAAGTGCTTCTCCCCGGCGCACACTCTCTCGATCAGCGCAATCTCCGCCTCTGGCGACCGCATTTCCAGTCGCGATGATATGGCTGTGGACTGTGTCGAAGCTTTCTTCTGCATGGCTTTCCAGGCTTCAATCCGAGCGGCTAGACAACGTGACCATTCAATGCGGCGCCTCAGTCCTTGACCGGATATCTCCGGGACAAGGTCTAGGATGCCTATTCTTCGCTGCAGAGAAAGGATCTGGTTAATTATGATGGCATCCGGCCGGACACACAATGCAATGCCGCCTGACCCAATTTCTCCTTACGCTTCCCAGAAACTGGCGGACGATCTTCTGTTGTATGGGCTGTTCTCGAAACCGCGTGCCCGCGATCGCCACATCTCGTGCTGTTCTTGCAGATTTATAAGCTTAGCTCCCATAGAATGAAATCCTGTTTGTACCAGTGGTTGTTAATTTCGCAGAGAGAGAGAAAACCATTGTGTGCCAGCATCTTGCGTGATGGTTCATTGGTGGTCCGGCAGTCGCACCAAATCTTATGACCACCAGCGTTGCGTATGAGCCGTTTGGCTTCAGCGATCAAGGCAGAGGCGACCCGCCTACCCCGAAATCCTGGGTCAGTCACAATCCAAGTCAACCACCAGACGCCGCCCTCATTCCGCCGAAGCAAGCAGGCGCCGGTCAGGTTGCGCGAAAGCGTAGAAACGAGCAGCAGTGCGCCTCTGTCGCCAACCATTGCACCGATTTCTTCGGCCCGCAAGGCTGCTATTTCCTCCAGCTTGGCCTCTTCGGTATAGTAGGGCAAAGAGCGAATCACGCCGGCAAAAAGTCTGGCCACTCCCTCAACGTCCGCTGCGTTGGCAGGACGGACTTCCGTGGCAGCCATGTCGATCAGCCTTAACTCTGTTGCATCCATCTGGCGTCCAAGCACTTAGACATTGAAGCATCTATGTCCTCAAAGTCTAGAATTTTCAGCTTTTTGATTGTGATGGGGTGCGAAACCATATACGCCCCAGCCAATTGCAGGGTATTGCTGCAATCGAGAGATACAATGATTCCCTGCTCGACACTTGTTTTCTCCGATCTCGCTCTCCGGTGGACGGAAGGAATATCGGGGTTTGGGAGGAATCCATCACGGCGACCGCTCTTCCTCCAAAGTCAGATCAACATCGTCGACTCATAAGTCAGCAGCTTGGCCAGGCGTTTTATGCAGCCGGGAACGCACATATCGCCACGAACCGTCGCGATACGCGCTCTTAGGCGCTTCAGTTTTTTAAGTATACACCAGGACCGCCCAAATTATGCGTTTTTTCGGATAATCCGTGCATATGATATACCACAGAAAAAGAGGAGTTGACGATGCCCCTTTCTCCTCAAAGACTTTGGAGCAGCAGCGCTCCGGCTTATCACATGCGCCAGATGGCTGGCTTGGGAGTCGTGGTGAGTTTGCCCTCGAATCCACATGAGAGACAACCGCAATTTCGTGCGATGCGCATTCCAGTCGAAATACGGAGCGCCGTGGCCGCAACCAAAACTCGGCCGCTGATTTTCGCTGATGAACGCTGATATGCACCCATGCCGTGGGCAGCAGAGTGCGTGTGCGGTTCGCAAATCATTTGAAGACAGAGATGGTGAGCGCGGAAGGAATCGAACCTTCAACCTACTGATTAAGAGTCAGTTGCTCTGCCAGTTGAGCTACGCGCCCTTGCCGGGATGGTCGAACTTGGTGGGACTGGATTAGTCTAACACAGGATGGCCCGGGTCGAGAATCGGGTGATCCGGCGATCTGGTGATCGGGTGATCGGTCTCGTGATCCGTCGCTGATTTGATGCCCCAAGTCTCATCCGCATATTCTTTGACCGTGCGGTCGCTCGAAAAATATCCTACGCGAGCGACGTTCAGGATGGCCTTCCCGGCCCACACCTCGGGCATCTCGTAATCTCTCTCGGCCTGGCGGCTGGCTTCGATGTAGCCGGGCAGGTCGGCCATGAGGAAATAGCGGTCGCCGCGGTCGAGGACCTCATCGACGATCCAGCGGAACAGTGTGTGCTCATCGGCGGAGAAGCGGTCGCTGCTCAAGCTGTCGAGCACGCGCCGGAGCAGGGGGTCACTTTCGTAAAGCGATCGCGGAGAGTATGTCCGCTGCTCCTGATACCAGCGCACTTCCTCGCGGGTCAAGCCGAACGCATAGAAGTTGGATTTGCCTACGGCGTCCATGATCTCGATATTGGCGCCATCAAGGGTGCCAAGAGTGAGCGCGCCGTTCATGGCCAGCTTCATGTTGCCGGTGCCTGAGGCTTCCATACCGGCGGTGGAAATCTGCTGGCTCAGGTCGGCCGCGGGGATGATGGTCTCAGCGAGCGAGACGCGGTAGTCGGGCACGAACACCACTTTCATGCGATGTTGCACGCGCGGATCGGCGTTCACCACCGCCGCCACGTTGTGGACCAGCTTGATGATTTGCTTGGCCGCCCAGTATCCGGGAGCGGCTTTACCGGCGAAGATATATGTCCGCGGCACACGCAGCTCGGCCTGGTCTTCAACCACGCACAGGTATTCGTGAATCACGCGCATCACGTTCAATAGTTGCCGTTTGTACTCGTGGATACGCTTTACCTGCACGTCAAATAACGAATCGGGATCGATGCCGATGCCGGTGCTCTGCAACACCACCTTCACCAGCTTTTGTTTATTCTGGCGCTTGATGGCCAAGAACTCCTGCTGGAATGCGGGATCATGGGCGAGCCGTTCGATGCCCGCTGTGCGTCCCAGATCGGTGGTCCACTCCTCGCCCACGGCGCGTGTGAGCAGTCCGGCGAGCGCGGGGTTGGCTTTGAGAATCCAGCGGCGCGGGGCCACCCCGTTGGTCTTGTTACTGAAACGGCCAGGCCAGAGGCCGGCGAAATCAGGGGCCAGCGCGCTCTTCAACAATTGGGTGTGCAACTGCGACACCCCGTTGACGGCATGGCTGCCGACGATGGCGAGGTGGGCCATGCGCACATGTTTTTCCGGACCCTCTTCGATGATCGACATGCGCTGCTGCTTTTCCATGTCTCCGGGCCAATGGCCCTCGACGGTGCGCAGCAGGCGCTGGTTGATGTCGAAGATGATCTCCATGTGGCGCGGCAGCACCCGTTCCATGAGCGAAACCGGCCACTTTTCGAGGGCCTCGGGCAGCAAGGTGTGATTGGTGTAGCCGAGCGTGGCTTGGGTGATGGCCCAGGCGCGGTCCCACTCCAGCCTGTGCTCATCGAGCAGCAGGCGCATCAATTCCGCCACGCACAGGCTGGGATGAGTGTCGTTCATCTGCATTGCGACCTTCGCGGGAAGCTCGTCCAAGGTGTGGTGAGATGCGAGAAAGCTGCGCAGGATATCGCGCAGCGAACAGGCCACCAGAAAGTATTCCTGAATCAGCCGCAGCTCCCGGCCCGACATCACCGAATCGGAAGGATAGAGCACACGGGAAATATTCTCCGATGCGATCTTCTGTTCCACCGCCCGGATGTAATCGCCGCGATTGAAGATCTCGATATCAAAGTCCTCGGAAGCGCGCGCCGAAAACAGCCGCAGGTAGTTCACAGCCGCTCCACGGTAGCCGGCCACCGGCATGTCACTGGGAACGCCGATCACAATCTTGCAGTCCACCCACCGTGGGTGAGTGCCCCCAAGAGAATCCTGCACATGTTCCACGCGGCCATAGAGCGGTATCGAGCAGAGCTCGTGCGGACGTTCCAGATAGAACGGGGTGCCTTCGGCCTTCCAGCGGTCGGGCTTTTCGCGCTGGTAGCCGCCGGAAATCTCCTGCCGGAAAAGGCCGTACTCATAATCGATGCCGTAGCCGAACCCGGGCATGCCCATGGTGGCCAGAGACTCAAGAAAGCAGGCGGCCAGCCGGCCCAATCCGCCATTGCCCAGCCCGGCATCCGGTTCGGTTTCGAGCACGTCATCGAGCGAGATATCGTATTCCTCGCGCAGGATGGCCCTGCACGGCTCCTCAAGGCGCAGGTTGCAGAGATTGTCACTCAGCCAGCGTCCCATCAGGAATTCCATGGAGAGGTAGTAGAGGCGCTTGGCATCCCGCTCGCGATAGCGGCGCTCGGTGGCCAGCGCGTGGTCCACCAGGCAATCACGGACCGCGAGCGAAAGAGGCTTGAGCAGATCAGCGGGCGTGAGAGTGTCCACGGCGCGGGCCATGCCATAGCGGACATGCCGCAGAATCGACTGCCTCAGTTCCTCGGGCCCCCAGGGGTTAATCTCAGTGGACAATGCTGCTGACCTTCCAGTCATAGGCTCCGTGATTTCCGCAAGCCGTCCGACGCTCTTCAAGTATGGCATATCCGGCCATGCGCTCGCTGCTGCTGAACCGGTGCTGGGTGAACGTGCCACAATGCCAGAGTCCCTTAAGGGACGACTGACTCTGGCCTCGTCCGCGTTTCAATCCTGAAGTGAACGGACAGGACTGTCAGTCGTCCCTGGCGGGACTCGGGTTCGTTGTCGCCTTTACCC
This sequence comes from Saccharimonadales bacterium (SeqCode), assembly GCA_035568495.1. Classification (GTDB taxonomy): domain Bacteria; phylum Acidobacteriota; class Terriglobia; order Terriglobales; family Acidobacteriaceae; genus Angelobacter. Next base: position 23,286 of record DATMNZ010000138.1, read on the forward strand.
AGCACGGGTTTGGCGCTCCAATGTGTTGCTGTCTACATTTCCCAGCCGCGCCCAACCCGTGCTGGGCTACTATCACTCGTCCCTGGCGGGACTCCAGTGAATGGCCCACACCTCGAAATGTAGAAACTCTGGAGACGGTGCTGAGCACCGTCTCTACGCCACGGTTTTCGTTGTGCTTGATTCAGGCGATTTGCGGATGACGTTTGTGCCAGCCTGTCTGGCCTTGGAAGAGCCGCGCCGCCTGCACCACGCGGGCGTCATCCTGGGGCCTCCCGATGAATTGCAGGCCGATGGGCAGATTGCCCGCGCCCAATCCGCAGGGTACGCTGATGGCGGGAAGGCCGCAGATGTTTCCGATGCCGCCGATGGGATCGGCAAATGACAAGGCATCGTCGAGGTTGGCGTCGATCCGGGGGGCGGTCACCGGAAGTGTAACCGTGGCCAGAACATCCGTGCTGGTAAAGAGATCTTCCATCTTCCCCTGAACAACTTCGCGGACTCGTTGGGCGGTGATGAAGTCCGAGGCGCTGATGGCCTCGCCCATATAGCCGCCGATCCTGCCCACAGGGTCGCTCAGCTCCGCCGCCCGTCCCGACTCGATAAGATCACGGTAAGCCGCCACGGCTTCCACGGAAACGATGGTACCCGCTGCGGCCTCCCACGGACCCTCGGGCAGCTTGATCTCTCCCATGGCGATCAGCGGATGGCGTTCGAGCACCTGCCGCGCTTCCGCCATGGCCTTGCCCACCTCCGCGGAAATCTCTTTTTCTTTCCACTGGTTGGTCATCCAGCCAATCCTCAAGGGCTTCTTTGGCTCCGGGGCGCCGGTATAGCGGGCCACAGCTTCCGGCAGAGAGCCGGCATCGCGCGCATCGTGGCCGGCAATCGCCTGCAGAATCAGGTCACAGTCATCGGCGCTCCGGGCCATAGGGCCGATCTTGTCCATGGAATAGGCCAGCGCCATCGCGCCATGGCGGCTTACACGGCCAAAGGTCGGGCGCAAGCCACTGAGTCCCACCATGCCGGAAGGGCAGATGATCGATCCCCAGGTTTCGGTGCCGAGGGCAAAGCCCGCCAGTCCCGCGCCTACAACGGCCGCCGAGCCACTCGAAGATCCGCAAGTCCAGTGGTCTTCGTTCCAAGGATTCTTTGCCGGTCCGGTCGCCGAAGCGGAAGGAAAACGGTAGCCGAGACCTCCGGCCAGTTCGATCATGGCCGCTTTGCCGATCAGAATCGCGCCTGCGGCTTCCAGCCGGTGCACGACACCGGCATCGTAATCAAACGTCTGCTGCGCATACGGGCGGGCGCCCCATGTGGTTGGGTATCCTTTGACTGCCAGCAGGTCTTTGGCGGCGTAGGGAATGCCATGCAAAGGGCCGCGATATTTTCCGGCAGCAATCTCTTTTTCCGCGGCGTGCGCCTGCTTCATCGCCAGTTCGGGCGTGAGGTTGGCATAGGCATTCAAGCGCGCGCCCAGCTTACGGCTGCGTTCCAGGTAGCTCTCCGTGAGCTTCACGGGAGAAAGCTGCTTCTGGCGGACCATCCGGGCAAGTCCAGTGACGGGTAAATACAGAATGTCTTCGCTCAGCATCGTTAGCTCCCCTGCCTTTCCCGGTAGGTCTTGAAGACGGTGGCCGGCTGGTCGCTGTTCTGCAGGGCAAAGGCCCGCATTTTTTCGAGACCTTCTTGCCCCTCGGTCATGATGCGGCGTATGTCGGCCTTCTGCTCATCGTTGAGCCGGCTGCCGTACTTGAGAAAGATCCCGTTGATCTTCATTTCGACTTCTGCGCGGGACTGAGGCGAAAGCTTTTCCATGGCGGAAGTCTGTTGGTGCGCGGACGCGTGTGTGCTGCTGTGCGCCAGGGCAGTGGAGGGAATCAGCGCAGCGGTGGCCGCCGCTGCGGCGCCCACGGTAAAGCTGCGCCGGGTGATGGTCTTGTTCCGGTCTAGATCGGGGGGATTTTTCATGATGGCTCCGAGAGACGGAGACTAAATGAAGGGACAGAGGGGCGTCAACGGGGATACAAGAACTGTCTACCACAGAGGCGCGGAGAAAAACAATTAGCCGCTGATTTGCGCCGATGAACGCTGATTAAAATCTTACTAGCTGTGGAATTAGAGAATGTGGATTAGAACGTGGCTTTAGAGAGCCTTGACTGTCGCTGTTCCCGCCAGATCGTTTGTTTTTATCAGCGCCTATCAGCGAAAATCAGCGGCGATTTAGAACGTGAACGACAATCCGCCGCGCACGGTGCGGGCCGACTGCACCAGGTAGACCGTGTGGCCGTCCTGTCCTAGGATGGGCACGTAGCCTTGGGCCATCAGGTTCCGGATATCGACCAGGGCTTCCATCCTGCCGGCGATGAACGATCTGGAAGGCAGGGGCTGGCGGATAAAGACGCTGAAATAAGGATCGGTCTGACCTGCCGAGGCGTTGAACTCATCGACCATGGAAAGGGCGCTGCCACTGGTCCATTTGTAGGATGTAATCCAGCGGGTGTGGGAGGCGGGGATGTAACCGTTAAATTTGGCGGCCATCGAGTGCCGCTTGGATGTGGTCAGGCTGGAAGCGACATCCTGCCACGCGCTTACGGGCGACTTCAGCGCGGCCACGCCGCTGGTTGAATAATCGAGAGTGGCCGTGAGGTCGTCATTGATCCGGCGTTGCAGCACCAGGCGCATTCCGTTCGTGCGTAGCGAGCCGCCTCCGTAGGAGAACGTACCGGAATAGACATCGGGCAGCACGTTGTCGGAATAGCCGGAAGGGTCGCCGGCGCCGGTGAGCACCAGGTTGCTGATCTGGTCGACAAAATAAGCAAATTGAACGTTAGCCGAGCCGAAGCGCCGCGAGAGGGAGATTTCCTGGTGGCGTGCGCGCTCAATCTCAGGAACGCCGGAGGCCAGCGACATGCGCGGGCCAGATTCCGTGAGATCAGCGGGGGCGGAATCAAATCCCTTTTCCGTGCGCGGATCGGGTCCCGCCGTGGCATAGCGGTACTCCACTATCGTGTCGGGCGTAAGATGCACATCCATGGAGCCAAAGGGACGGATGGCCGTCACGCGCCGGCTAAAATCCACGGCTTCCAAATCGGCGCCGTAATTGAATTCGACCAGATCGGCAATCGACATGCGGTCGGAAGTGCTCAGCGACACGGCCGAATAGGCGGCGTTCTGCGCCGCCGCGCCGGGTGACGCCAGGCGGCGGTAGGTCAGGGTGAAAGCCGGACGGGAAGCACTGCCAAAATCGTGAATGTAAGAAGCCCGTAGCACGCCATTCGGCCTGTCCGGGGAGTTGTCGAGGTTGCCATTGAGCGATAGTGTGCCGGAGTCGAAGAGAGATTTTTCCAGGGCAAACGAAGTGGTCATTTCCCCGGCGCTACCGAAGCCATCACCCTGAGAGCCGGCGATGAAGGCCACCCGGCCCCGCAGCGCATGGTCTTCGGCTTCTTCGGGCGATTTTGCCATCACCATCACCGGACCATCGTCGTCAAACCTCAGCACCGGGCGGTTAGCGGAAGAGCGCAGGGTCCAGTGCCATTCGTCGGGGTCGGCCTCCGCCGGCCGGCGGTGCGGAATCAGCTTCAGAGCATCGGCCAGGGTGTTCAGCGTCAGGTTCACCAGCACGTTGGCTCCGGGCCGGACATTCACGTTTTCCTGCAGTGACGGCAGGAAGGACGGGACCGATGCCTTGACGTAATAGGTCCCAGCGGGCAGGTTTTGGGCTGAGTAATATCCCTTGAGATCGGTGTAGACCGTAACTCCAAGCTTGGCCGCGGAGGTGAACACCTCCACCACCGCGCTGGATTGCGGCGCGCCCGCACTACTCCTGATATATCCGGAGATCGTCCCGGGCGCCACGGCTGCAAACACCGGCGCCGCAGCGAATAGGACCAAGCATAAATATCGGAACTTATTGGCCATACCCCAGCACCTCATTAGATATGGAGTCCCAGCGTACGGGGGCCTACTCAACGGCAAATTTCGCAGTCGGTGAGATCGTCTGCTTCGAAATCTGGTCGTTGATCTTGATAGTCACTTGGTAAACTCCCGGATCCAGCTTGCCCAAGGGAAGGCTCTTCTGGAGGGTCATTTGCGCGCCTATGTTTCCCATCTGGTCCGTGTTTTCTGTAATATCCACCACCGATTTGTTGGTGGTGGTGTTCACGATCTGGTATTCCACAATGGCCGAGGGTTTGCTGGACTTTTCATCCAGGCCCATATTGTAGACCTGCATCCAGAAATTGACCTTCTGGTTTTGTTTGAAGCGGGCGGGCTGGCCGCTGGCGGGTTGTACCTTGGGGCGCACCTTCATGGTGCCCAGTACAAAGTTTCCCGTCCCAACTTCACGGGCCGGAATGGTTTCCATGAGATCGGCCAGAATCAGGGACGAGGTAGCCAGCTTGTCATCGCTGAATTCCGGCACCACGATGCCCTGGCTGAAACTGCCCAGCTTGTCGCCGTTCACGTCTTTCACCACGATGTCGAGGCGGTAGCGCCCGGGGCGCATGGGCAGGGCCTTCCAGTAGAGGGCGGTATTGCCCACGAACTTTTCCAGCAGCTCGGCGGGAACGTCGAGGCGCATGGTGTCTTCGAACGTCTGGGCAACGCGTCCGGTGATGGTCGAAAGCCGGCCAAAGATATTGACCACGCCGCGCTGCACGCCATCTTTGTTCACAAAGGTGAGTTCGCGGTTGGGTACCTGCACCGTGACTGGCATCAGAACGGTATCCGATGTCACGCGGAGAAAGTCGACCCGTACATCAAAGGGCAGCACGTTGTACCGGATCTTGGTGTTCACCACCGCTTCCAGGTCTTTGAACTTGACCTCTGGCGCCCGGTTCAGCTTGGCAAAAGTGGTGAGCCGGTCAAACTGCTTGGTGTCGTTATTCTTGTTGAAAAAGCCCTGGCCGATGGATTCCACGCCGCGAAAACGGTCGGCCTTGTTGGCCTGTCCGAGCGCTTCCAAATCGGTGAGACCGGCATTGGGAACGTTGAGCAGCGCGTCTTTTTCCGAACGGTCGAGGGTCATGCGATACTCGCCGCTGCCGCTGCGGTCAACGAACTCAATCTCAATTTCCTGGCCAATGCCTTCTATGTAACGGTAGCGCCAGGTTTCAAAGGGATACGTGGTAGTATTGCCGCCGCCTTCTTCCGCCGGCCGCTGGTAAGGGCCGCCCATGGGATGGGAATCGATGGAATCCGGCTTGCCGTAGATGATGTACATGCGGCCACGATCGGTCTTCCATCCGGGAATACCCGACTGGTAGTGCTCGTTGGCGTACTGGATGCGCCGGTAGTGTTCGTCTTTGTATTCGTTCTCTTCGGTGTCAGGAGTGGGGTCGCGCCTCTGCCAGAACTGTTCGATGAACTGGTCGCGTTCGGCGTCCGTGGAGAGTTTCTTGAAGGCCGCGAGTTCTTCATCGGTGATGATCCAGCGCACATCTACGTCACGCCAGTTTTTGTAATACTTGCCTTCTTTTTCAAGCTTGGCCTTGCCCAGGTCCTTGGGGAGAGGCCTCTTCAGAGGGTCCTGGTCCTGAGCGGCTGCCGTTTTGGAGTCACTCTGCCCGGCGGATTGCGCGTAGCCGGCCACGCCGGAGGAAACAGCCAAAACAAGAATCGAAAGAAAAATGCGTTTCGCGAAGGAAGATGATGTCACTCGACCTACTCCTCAACAAACGTAGACTTAAGGTATTGTAATTTTACGGCTTTGTCGCGCCGGAAGCAAGACTCAGGAATTCATGAGGGGCACCCGCAGCCCGGCTGCTCCAACTGGTCCTGCCGGTAAACGGCTGATTTTGCAACACTATGCGCGATCAACCGCGATCAACAATGGTCTCGAATTTGGCCGCGCAGGCAGGAGAGATGACTATAATCGAATAAACGGCTCACCACACTCGTCATTTTGGTGTCTATTGGCTCTGGGAAACGGAACCGGTACGTCCCCGTCACCGTATATCATCATAAGGATAGGGTAACCACCAGCGGTGAGACTGAAAGGCAACATGAGCATCAAAAAAATAATGATCATCGTTGGCGGGGTGGTTGCGGCCCTGGCTATTGTTGGCTTCTCAGTCAGCCAGAACCAGAAGAGCGTAGTGACGGTGCAGACGGCCAAGGTTGCCCGGCAGGATTTGCTGGCATCCTACGTCACTGCTTCCGGCGAAGTGAAGCCCAAGACCTTCGTGAATGTAGGCGCCAACGCCGCCGGCCGCATCTCGCGGCTGGTCGTCAAAGAAGGCGACCGCGTGAAGAAGGGGCAGGTGCTGGCCCAGCTTGAGAACGTACAGTCCTCCGCCGATGTGGCCGCCATGCGCGCTACCCTGCAGAGCAACGAAACGGACACCCTAGCGGCCGAAGCGGCCCTGGGCACCGCGGCCGCCCAGCAGAAGAGCAGCGCCGCGGATGCGGCCCGCGTCAAGCTGGAATTCGAACGCGCGGAGATGCTCTACAAAGACCGGCTCATCGCCAAGGCCGAATACGATACCAAGAAGGCCGCCTATGAAATCTCGTCCGCAGTGATGGCCCAGGACCAGGCGCGGGTCGCGCAGGCCAAGGCCCAGGTGGATTCCGCGCATGGCCACATCAATACAGCCCGCGCGCAACTGGCCCGCGCCAGCGACGTGCTGAACAAGACCACCTATGTTGCGCCCTTCGATGGCACGGTGACGAATTTGCCGGTGCGCGAAGGTGAGACGGTGGTCACCGGCATACAGAACTCGCCGGGCAGCACCTTGATGACCATCGCCGATATGTCGATCATCACCACGGAAGTGCAGGTGGATGAAACCGACATCGTGAACGTGAAGCTCAGCCAGCCGGCAGAAATCACCATCGACGCCATTCCGGGCAAGACCTTCAAGGGGGAAGTCACGCAGATCGGCGACAACGCCATCATCCGCTCCAGCGGTCTGGCGACCTCCCAGAGCAACACGAGCAGCCAGGAAGCCAAGGATTTCAAAGTCACGATCACGCTGAAAGACGCACCGGACAACCTCCGCCCGGGTCTCTCGGCTACCGCCAAGATTACGACCGGGACCCGCACCGACGCAGTCACTATCCCTATCCAGGCGCTGACGATTCGAGATAAGGAAGATCTGGAAGCCCAGAAGAAGAATGGGCCGAAGACCGCCACTCCATCAACTTCCAAGAAGCAGAAAGAGGTGGTCCAGGGCGTGTTCGTGGTGCGCAACAAGAAAGCCGAGTTTGTCACCGTGGAAACCGGCCTGACGGGCACCACCGACATTGAGGTCAAGACCGGGTTGAAAGAAGGCGATGAAATCATCACCGGCAGCTATAAAATCCTGCGCACGCTGCGCAACGGGGCAGGAGTGAAAATCGATAACTCCGTCATCGTCAAAGAAGAATCGTAACTGCCGTAGAGCCAGGCAGGGCGCGCACTTATCAGCAGTCAACCGAACCAGGAGAAATTCATGGCAACTCAAGCCGCCACCACTCCGGCGAATACGGCCAAAACGCCGCCCGCAGATTGCATGATCTGCACCGACGACCTCTGGAAAACCTACCAGATGGGCGCGGAGCAGGTGCATGCTCTGCGGGGCGTGAATCTGAAGATGAACCGCGGCGAGTATGTGGCGATCATGGGGCCATCGGGTTCAGGCAAATCGACCCTCATGAACCTGATCGGCTGCCTGGACTCGCCTACCAAGGGCGACTACTGGCTCAATAGCCACCTGGTCAGCGAACTCGACGATGACGAACTGGCCCGCATCCGCAACAAGGAAATCGGTTTTGTCTTTCAGACGTTCAACCTGCTGGCCCGGGCGACGGCCTTGCATAACGTCGAACTGCCGCTGATCTACAGCGGAACGCCGGCTGATGAACGCATCGAGCGCGCTAAAAATGCGTTGCGCTCGGTGGACCTTGAATCCCGCATGAACCACAAGCCCAACGAGCTTTCCGGCGGACAGCGTCAGAGGGTGGCCATTGCCCGGGCGCTGGTCAACCATCCATCGATCATTCTGGCCGACGAACCCACCGGCAACCTCGACTCCCAGACCGGCAATGAGATCATGGCGTTGTTCAGCGAGCTGCACAAGAATGGCAACACCATCGTCCTGGTCACGCATGAGCCCGACATCGCCGAAAACGCGCACCGCGTGATTCACATCAAAGACGGCGTGATCGCCAGTGACGAGCGCAAGGAGAAGTAACCAGACAGCTCACCACGGAGGCCAGCGCGACGTGGTGCGATCAAAACCTTTGAAACACAGCGCAACGAGTTGCAACGAAAACCCTTGCAACACAGAGGAAGCAGAGGTTTTTTGGGGTTGTGAGGTGCGGGAAAGATCGTCGCGGGCCGCGAGAATTTTGATTGTGATGGGTAATACGGAAGCAAACAAATTGGCGCAAATTCTGGCCGATACAATTGACTGGATTCAAGAGATTTGGTCAGCGTTCTTTCTCCGTGATTCCGTACCACTAGTACTCAAAGCGCTCCATGGTTTGCGGCAATTTTCCCCTCGCTTCGCAACCCCAAAATCCTCTGCTTCCTCTGTTCCTCTGTGTTTCAAAGGTTTTGGTTGGGGCTGCCTAATTGTCTCCACGCTTCCGCAGAAATGCCGGGACATCCAGGTCGCTGGGTTCCAGCGTTCCGGTTACGGATTCCTTCACTGCGTCCAGGCTCTGCCGTTCGCGCACTCCGTAGGTTGTGCGCGAGGTTGCGGCTGTATGGCCGTTGGTCTTGGCGGCCACGGGTGCGGGCTGTGTCTGGTAGACCGAGGCCGTCCGTGAGGCGGAAATCGCGGCCTGCGCGGGATTGACGGCGCGGTCACGGCGCTGAGGCTGGTCGGTCTTGAATCCGGTGGCGATTACCGTGATCTTCACTTCGTCTTTCATTTTTTCATCCTGCACGGCGCCGAAGATGATGTTGGCGTCTTCATGCGCGGCGCTCTGGATGATCGTGGATGCCTCATTGACTTCCGCCAGCTTCAGAGAGCTGGAGCCGGTCACGTTGATCAGGATGCCGCGAGCGCCGTCGATGGCGCCGGCTTCCAAAAGGGGAGAAGCGATGGCGGCCTGGGCGGCATCCACGGCGCGCCGCTCGCCTTTGCCGGTGGCCGTCCCCATCACCGCATGGCCCATGCCGGCCATGATGGTCTTGACGTCGGCAAAGTCACGATTGATGATGCCGGGGATGGTGATGATGTCGGAGATTCCCTGCACCGCCTGGCGCAGAATGTCGTCGGCGATGCGGAATGACTCGAAGAAGCCGGCATTCTGGGCCACTGCCAGCAGCTTCTCGTTAGGAATCACAATCATGGTATCGACACTGTCAACCAGTTCAGCGAGACCGCGCTCAGCCTGGTTCAGACGGCGCTTGCCTTCGAAAGCGAAGGGCTTGGTCACCACAGCCACGGTGAGGGCGCCCATTTCGCTGGCGAGCGAGGCAATGATGGGCGCAGCGCCGGTGCCGGTGCCTCCGCCCAAGCCGGCGGTAACGAACACCATGTCGGCCCCTTCGAGGGCCTCAATGATCTTGTCGGCATCTTCGAGCGCGCCCCGCCGGCCGACTTCCGGGTTGGCCCCGGCGCCGAGTCCATTGGTGAGCTTGGTGCCTAATTGGATCTTCACCGGGGCGCGCGACATCTGTAGCGCCTGCAGATCGGTGTTGGCGACCACGAACTCCACGCCTTCCACGCCCGCCGCGATCATGCGGTTGACGGCGTTGCCGCCGCCGCCGCCTACCCCAATGACTTTGATCTTGGCGTTGTTGCCTGGGTCTTCATTGAAATGGATGCGAATATCGCCCTCGGCCTGCTGCGGTTTCTGGTTTTCGTCGCTCATGTGAACACTCCAAAAATCGTTGATTTCACCGACAAACTTTAATGGCGCTGTAGATGAGCTCCCGGCGCGCCGAAACGGGTAAACCAGGCGCGCATCTTCGCGCCCCAGCCCGCTTCCGGGGAAATTCTGGCGGCGGTGGTGTGGTGCGCATACATGGCCAGCCCCACCACGGCAGCGAACTCCGGGTCGGCAAGCTGGACCGGCATCCGGGAAAGTGGCGTGGCAGAAGCCAGCCGCACCGGCAGCTTCAGGATTCTTTCACCTGTCTCGGCGAATCCTTGCAAGCGCGATCCGCCTCCGGTAAAGACCAGCCCGGCATGGCAGATCTCGAGCACGCCCGCGTGATGCAGATGATCACGCACCAGCTCACATAGCTCGACGGCACGGGGTTCCAGGATCTCGGCCACCATTCGTTGGGTCATCATGCGTGAAGGCCTGTCGCCCACGGAAGGCACTTCGATCTCGATGCTTTCCTGGACGCGCCGGCTGACAGCGTGGCCGAAGGCCTTTTTGATTTTTTCCGCCTCAGCCAGCGGTGTGCGCAAGCCCACCGCTACATCGTTGGTAAAGTGATCACCACCCACCGGGACCGAACCTGTGTGGGCCACCATGCCTTCGAAGTAGACAATCAGGTCGGTGGAACCGGCGCCGATATCGGCCAGGCAGACGCCCAGCTCTTTCTCGTCGCCGCGCAAGGTGCAGTCGGCGGCCACCAGCGCTTCGTACACGGTGTTATCCACGTGGATGCCGGCGCGGTTGGCGGCCGTGATCACGTTCTGTGTAGCGCTGGAAGATGCGGTGACCACGTGCAGGTTCACTTCCAGCCGGCTGCCCATCATGCCCGCAGGATCACGGATGCCTGCTTGATCATCGAGGATGAACTCCTGGGGCAGCAGATGGAGCACTTCGCGGTCGGGCGGCAGGCTAATGGAGCGGGCCTTTTCCACGGCCATACGAATGTCGTCACGGCCGACCTCGCGTGGCCGGGCGCCCAGGGAGAGGCCGCCCCGGCTGGTGACACCTTTCACGTGGGGTCCGCCAATGGCGATCACGGCGTTGCCGACAGCGCATCCGGCCGTTTTTTCCGCTTCCTCGACCGCCTTTTGAATGCTCTCGGCGGCCTTGTCGAGTTCAATGATGATGCCCTTGCGCGAGCCTCGGGAATCGGCGAGGCCATGCCCAAGATAGCGCAGGCCGGTATCGGTCACCTCAGCGATCAGGGCGATGGTTTTGGCGCTGCCGATATCGAGCACGGTCACCGTGTTGTTCCTGGCTTTTGTCATGGTCCGCTTTACTTCTTCCTCGACTGCGCTACCGGTGAAGCCGCGGTCTCGGCTTGCGTCCCCCGGGTAGCGTCGGGATTCACGATGATCTGCCCTTCGTAACGAAGATCGACCGACTGCAGGTTCTGGAACTGCTGCCGCCATTCGCCCACGTGCCCCACATAAAGCTTGAAGCGCGCCAGAAAATCCGATGGACCGAGAAAGATCATGACCGCGCCGCCGGCGCCGTTGGCCGTGACCTTCACATTTTCCGGGTCGGAAAGATCGACTTCGCTCAGTTCCTGCGAATAGTTTGCTCCTTCGGAATCAAGCTCACGCACCAGACGGTTGAAGATCTTCATGGCCGCAGCCCGCGAAGAGAGCGGCTCGGTTTCAGTGATGCCCCGGACGACCGGAAACGAATAGCGCGCCTGCCGGGTGGCCGACATTCCCATGACCACACCCTGGGAATCAATGAGACTGACCTTAGAGCCGATTTGCACGAAAGCCACCGGCGTCCGTTCCTGAATGTGGACGGCGATGCGGTTCGGCAGCAGCCGCATGACCGACGCCGATTCCACCCAGGGTATTGCCTCCAGTTGCTTTCTGCGCTCTTCCAGCGGCACCGCAAAAATGTTGCGGCGGATGTCGGACGAAGCCACGTCCATCACCAATCCGCGAGGCGCGTTCTGCACCCCGGTCACTTCAATGTTGTCGCTCGACTCGATACGGAACCGCCAGGAAGTGGTGCCGTAGCGATAGGCCGCCACCGCCGCGGCGCAGCCCATCAGCACCGCCAGCACGACGGAGAAAATAATCTTGACTTGAGCTCTGGCTTTTTTGGGCAATGCGCTTCGCCGCACCGGCACACGTTTTTCCGTGCGCAGGAACTGGGCGTCGAGATCGTCATCAAACTCGATGGTGTGCGCGGAGGCGCGGTCGGGCAGTTCGGCACTGTCTCGGGCCGCTGCCGGCTTGCGCGCGTCGTCTTCGCCGTTAAAGTTGTTGACTGCCATAAATCGGTTCTACAGACGGAGCTAGGCTAATCCTCAATATACCCTGTTTTGTGCCTATTTTAGGAGAAGTTTTACTCAGAACGCCGCTTTTTACAAGGGTTCAGGCAGAGATTGACCGGCAGCCTGGGAAGAAACAGGTGCGCGACCCACTAGGAAAGTGACGAATCTCTGCATGATTGTGTTTTGGATGGCCGGATTTTGACGCCAGAGCTTGTCAACAGGATAGCAGGCTTGATGAAGTCTGCAAGGAAAAACTCAAGCTTCGCCACGGAGGCACGGCGCAGCCGAGCCGCAACCAAAAACACCACGGAGATCATGGCGTAACGAAGTGTCACGAAAACCTTTGCAACACAGAGGAACAGAGGAAGCAGAGGATTTGGGGGGTGTGAGGCGGCGGAAAAATCGTCGCAAGCCGCGAAGACTCTGATGGATAGTAATACAGCACGGCCGGCGGCACGGAGCCTCTCTGTTCCTCATTGCGCGTTTGTCGAGAAAGCCGGAGCCAATTCAAATCCTGCTGACCATGCGTTATGGATTTCGGGGTAAAAGGTGATGATGATGGCCACTTCACGGCACCAATTCCTGCTGTTCCTCTGTGTTTCAAAGGTTTTGACGGTGCAGCCAAATTCGTCTCGGGCTGAGAGGATTTTCAGGCATGGTGATACAGCTTCCCATTCGCGTTGATTCGCGTAATTCGCGGCTAAGTTTTTCCTTTTTCCGTATTATTCGGCGTTATCGATCTGTGCCCTTTGCAGCCGGTCGGAGAAATCCACGTAGATCGACTTCCATTGGGTGTAGAAATCGATGGCGCCGATTCCGCCTTCGCGATGGCCGTTGCCGGTGGATTTGGTGCCGCCGAACGGGAGATGCACTTCGGCGCCGATGGTCGGGGCGTTCACATAAGTGATGCCGGCGTAGATGTCACGCATGGCGCGGAATGCCTTGTTCACGTCACGCGTGTAGACCGACGACGAGAGTCCGTAGGCAACGCCGTTGGCGATCTCAATGGCCTGGTCGAAGTTGTCGCAGGGAATCAGGCTGACTACCGGGCCAAAGATCTCTTCCTGCGCGATCCTCATCTGCGGATCGACATCGGTAAAGACCGTTGGCTCGAAGAACCAGCCGTTGGCATATTGGGCGCCCGCGCAGCGCTGGCCTCCTAGCGCGAGTTTTGCGCCCTGCTGCCGGCCTACTTCCGAATATTTCTGGCTGGTTTCCACCTGCTGCTGATTGATCTGCGGACCCATATCGATGCTTTCATCCAGACCGCTGCCGACTTTGAGCAGCTTGGCCCTGGCGATCAGCTTTTCAGCAAACTGGCGGTAGATGCCTTTTTGCAGGATGACGCGGCTGGTGGCCGTACACCGCTGCCCGGTGGTGCCAAAAGCGCCCCACAGGATGCCATCGAGCGCCAGGTCGAGATTGGCGTCATCGAGCACGATGATGGCGTTCTTGCCTCCCATTTCCAGTGAGCAAGGCTTGAAGGTGTGGGCCGCTGTTTCACCCACAATGCGTCCCACGTCGCTCGATCCGGTGAATGAGATGGCGCGAACGTCAGGGTGTTCAACGATAGGCGCTCCCGCATCCGGGCCGAAGCCGGTCACGATGTTGACCACGCCTTTCGGCAGGCCGGCCTCCATGAGCGCGGTGACCAGATTGATGGTCGAAAGCGGCGTGTCTTCCGCCGGCTTGATCACGCATGTATTGCCACAGACCAGGGCCGGGAAGAGTTTCCAGGAAGGAATCGCCATAGGGAAATTCCAGGGCGCGATCATGCCGCAAACGCCGATGGGCATACGTACGGCCATGGCAAATTTGTCCGGTAGCTCCGATGGGACAGTCGCCCCGAACTGCCGCCGGCCTTCGCCCGCCATGTAGTAGGCGGTGTCGATGGCCTCCTGCACGTCGCCCCGCGTCTCTTTCAGCACCTTGCCCATCTCGCGGGTCATCAGGCGCGCAAGTTCTTCTTTGCGCTGCTGCAGGATCTCCCCGGTGCGGAAGATAATCTCGGCGCGCTTGGGCGCCGGTACCAGCCGCCACTGTTCAAAGGCCGCTTTGGCGGCGGCCACGGCGTCTTCTACGTCGCGTTTGCCGGAGCGCTGGAACACGCCGACAACGTCCCGGGTGTCGGCCGGGTTCAGGTTTTCAAAAGTCTCGCCGCTGCGGGAAGCGACCCACTCCCCGCCAATGAGGTTCTTGTAAATCGGTGCTGGCATGAATGCTCGGGCTACCTTTCAGGAATGCAAGAGTATTGATGGTATCAGGACGGATCGGCATAGGGAAAAGGCTGATGGATTTCCGGTACTGTTATTAGCGTGTTTCCCCGGTTATAACAGCCGGAAGCCATTGAACTCGCTAAGAAGACACTACCAGATTTTCGGTAGTGGGCCATTTTGGGTTTCCGTAGGTGTGAACGAGTAGGGTTAAACTTCTGTGATTCAGTTGTTGTCTAAGAAACGATTGCCGACAATCACCGCTAACACTGTTGTGATTGGAGCGGCGATACAAGCCGCAACCAGGGCTTGCCCATGTGCTGCCAAGTACCCCGATACGGCATACCCGACAATTGCAACCACCGAGCCGGAAGCGATGGCGATGCGTTTGCCTAAAGAGGAGCGCCTAATGTCTTCCATGGCATAGTCGAATTGTCTTTTGTCCGCGGCATCCGTTTGGGCAATTATTGCCTTTGATATCTCCAGAACTTGGTCCGAGGAAAGACGATCCCATGCGGATGAAGGAATCTGCTGAATGGACAAATTGACCTGCTGATTGAATTGAATCGGGGCAATAGTCTGCGGCGGCGTTACTACCTGCGGCACTGGTACGGCGTCCGTGTGCGCCGAGTCCACAGGGTCAAGTTTCGCTTTTGTCAAAGCACCGTCAGCGGGAGTTTTATCTTCAGGCATTTCTAAATGAGTCGTCCAAAATCCCTTTCACCCGCTCACCGTCTTCATCAATCGGTCTGCAAGAAGTGCATGGCTTAATTTCCAGAGAATAGCCATTGTCGTGGTTATAGAACCGCGCCGAAATAAAAGGGTTTTCTTGGCGAATCCGATTTCGGTAGTCCCTGAACCATTCGATGATCTTTGATTTGTCAGACGTGGATGTCTGCTTCGGAATGAACGCCTGAATCGTATAGCCGTGGTCGGTTTTCACAATGTTGTAGGTTATAGCACCCTTGGGCGACCGGAAACGATTAGCATTAACGAAATTAGACTTCATATCCTTCATCAGAACCAAAGAATAGCATGGTATTAGTAACAAATTGCACTAAATATTGGGCAGAAACAGCGCCAAAGTTACCCCCATCTTTCCCTCATTAGCAGTCCGCCACAGCGTCGGGCAGGGTAAGCTTCTCATTCTGTTCGCTTTTCGGGTTCTGCAAGTCGCCACCTAGGGGACTTGTGGGCTGCTCCAGAATGCTGTCGAATTGCGCTTCTCTAGGGCTACAGCGGCAGCACTCTTTTCCGGTCTGCGCTCTACAGATTCCGCAACGCCTCCGTCGGATCAACCTGGGTTGCCCGGCGGGCCGGCAGGTAGCTGGCCACCAGGGCGACGAGCAGCAAGACCAGGGGCGTGAGCGAGAAGATTGCCAGGTCGCGTGTTTCTACATTGAAGAGCTGGTTTGATACCACGGGCGCCAGGAGCAGGGAGACCATCATTCCGGCGGCGATGCCCAGCAGCGTGAGCTTCATTCCGTCACCTACTACTAGCCGCAGAATATCGGCTTTCTTCGCTCCCAGGGCCATACGTATTCCCAACTCCTGGCGGCGCTGGGCGACGGAATAGGCGAGCATGCCGTAGATACCGACCACCACCAGCACCAGGGCGGCGGCGGAAAAGATGCCGACCAGCAGCATGGTGAGACGCGGTTGGGTGCGGGAGCCATCCATGAGTTCGTTCAAGGTTTGGACCCTGGTGACGGGCTGGTCGGGGTCGATGGCGGCGACCTGGGCGCGCACCGCGCCGGTGATGACGCTGGGATTGGTGGCGGTGCGCACTACGAGATTCATCCTGCCCCATGGTAGTTGTGGGAAGGGAAGATAGATCTGCGCATCCGGGGGCTGTGCGAGTCCGTTATTGTGGGCGTCGGCGGAGACGCCGACGATTTCCGCGGGTTGTGTCAGGCCGACGGTGATGTGTTTGCCCACGGCGCGCTCATGGGGCCAGAAGCGGCGCGCCATGGAGTCGTTAATGATGAGCACACGGGGCACCTGGGCGTTATCGGCTTCGGAGAAGTGGCGTCCGGCGCGCAGGGGAATGCCCATGGTCTTGAGGAATGCGGGACTGACGGCCTCGACCACGATAAAGGGCCGCTGGGCCAGAGCGACTTCGGGCTGCCCTTCAGGCAGGACGGGAGTGATGCGGATTTCCGAAAGTGGCTGCGCGGCGGTGACAGCGGCCGAGGTCACGCCTGGTAGCACGGAAAGGCGGCGCAGTAACTCGTCAAAGAATGCAATCTGCTTCTGGGCATTGGAATATTTCACCGTAGGCAGAGCGATGCTCATGGTGAGCACGTTGCCCGGATCAAAACCGGGGTCAACGCTTAGCAGGTGGAGAAAGCTCCGCGCCAGCAGTCCCGAGCCGATCAGCAGCGGCAACACCAGCATTACCTGTGAGGCAACCAGCAGGTCCTTGAGATAGCCACGAACGTGGCCTGAGGAAGAGCCACGGCCTTCCTCGCGCAGGGTGCGGTTGATGTCGGTGCGTGAGAGCTGCAGGGCGGGAATGATTCCAAAAATTATGCCCGTGAACAGGGAGATCACGAGCGTGAAGGCGAGTACGCTTGTATCCGCGCCGATGTGTGCGCCGCGCGGCAGATTGGCTGCGCCCCATGTCGCGAGCGAACGGGTTGCGCTCCAGCTCAGCCCCAGACCGAGCGCGCCGGCGATCAGCGCCAGCAGAATGCTTTCCGTGAGCAATTGCCGTACGACTGCCGCGCGGCCGGCGCCCAGGGCGGCGCGCACGGCGATTTCTTTTTTGCGGGCCAGGGCGCGTGAGAGCAGCAGGCCGGCTACGTTGACGCAGGCGATCAGCAGCACCATGCCTGCGGCCCCGGAGAGTATCAGTAATTTCTGGCGGAAGTCCGAGACGATCAGGTCTTGCAGTTTGGTGACCGCCATGAAAACATCGGGGCCGACATCGGGCGCTGCCGGATTTTCCAGGCGGTAATTCCGGCCGAGTTCGGTCATTTCCGTGGCCGCCGACTGGAGCGACGATTCCGGCGCCAGCCGCGCAACCGCCGTCAGATAGCCAGTGCCGATGCGCAGCCGCGCCGCGGGAATCAGAGTGAGCTCGAAGTAGCGGGGCGTCCAGATTTCCGCCTGGGCAATCGTGGGGAATTGCGCATCGGGAGGCAGCACGCCAATGATGGTGTAAGGCGCGGAGTCGAGGTTCACGGATTGTCCGATGATATTGCGGTCGGCGCCAAAGCGGCTGCGCCAGAGCGAATCGCCGATCATGATCACCGGACGCCCCTCCGGGCGGCCGTCTTGTTCCGTGAATGTTTGGCCAAGTTGCGGCTGCAGGCCCAGCACCGCCAGCGCATTGGGCGTGACCCGCGCGACCTGCGCCTGTACCGGCTCGCCCCGTCCGGTAAGGTTGAGCGTATCGGAAGCCCCCACGGTAATTCCAGAGAACGATCGGCTGCGATCACGGACTTGTTCGTAGCGACCGAGAGAGAAACTTCCACTGCTTCCCGCAGGGCTGTCTTTGCGGCGCGGTTCGATCACCACTAATCGATTTGAGTCGCGATAGGGAAGAGGCTTGAGCAGCACGGCGCTGGTGACGGTGAAGATGGCGGTGTTAGCGCCTATGCCCAGGGCGAGAGTAAGAATGGCGGTCAGGCTGAATCCGGGGTTCTTGCGCAACATGCGCAGCCCGAAGCGGAGGTCTTGGGCGATCTGCTCCCAGGCTGAGGGTCCCCAGAGAGACGAGGTAGCCTTGAATGTATTTTTCATCGTCATCGGCAAGGACACGCTTTCGGCGCTCCGCTCACGGGTACCTCACCATCACGATACGCAACGCAGAGCAGTAAAGCAATTGCCTGGTTTGTACCGGGAATTGGCCGCTGATTTCCGCTGATGAACGCTGATAACAATCTGGAGTGCAGTCCTATGCCGTCGAATTCTCACGGGAAGGGGAAGCACAACCCGTGGAAGAGCATCGTGGATGAGATGGGTGTCAGCCGTCCCTTAAGGGACTCTGGCACGGTGATGAAACATACCCAGCACGGGTTCAGCACCATTGAGTTACGAAGTTCGACAGGGCATTTCTGTGCTGAACCCGTGCTGGGCTACTTTCACTTGTCCCTAACGGGACTCTCTCTCATGGTGGGCTTGTTTCTCTTGACGGACCTGTCTCTCGTGACGGGATTCTCTCTCCTCGTGGGACGGCCCTCAATGGAGAGTGTTTTTGCAGAATGTAAAAATTCCAAGTCGTGGCGTTATACTCCATGAGCTATGCCAAGTAACCCGATGTTCGACTGGCTCAAAACATTGCGGCAACATATGCTCACGGGCGTTTCGTATGCGATTCCGTTTATTGCCTGCGGCGGCATCCTGATTGCCACCGCCATCGCGTTTGTGCCCATGACGGCCACCGGGCCGGACTTTTCCCAGGCGCCGCGGCTCAAGCTCATCCTCGACATCGGCGTTGCGTCTTTTTCCTTGATGCTTTCCGTGCTGGCCGGTTACATC
>DATMNZ010000139.1:0-47791 GCA_035568495.1 Saccharimonadales bacterium (SeqCode)
AAGAATCCACCGCGGAGGCGGAGAAAGCAAAAGATTGGTAATCGGGTAATTTGTAATCGGGTAATTGAAACCCTGCACGGCCTTCCGCAATTCCGGTTTTTCAGTTTTTCAATTGCCCGATTACAAATTACCCGATTACCAATCTTTTGCTTTCCGCTCACCCCTGGACCTCTTCGCTTCTAACTGATATGAGTCCGTCGCCGTGCGACTCGGCGAACAGCACTGCGCCCACCGATCCCAGCACCACCAGCATGGCCACCACCATCAGGAGGGGCACATGCTCGCCGCCGATCAACGATCCTTCAAGCACGGCCATCACCGGAATTACCAGGCTGATGGTTGAGATCTGGTAGGCCTGCATGTGCTGCAGCAGCCAATAGTAGACGACAAAGGCCGCGGACGAGCCGAAGGTGATCAGAAACAGCAGGCCGGTGATTGCCGGCCGTGTCCAGGAAGTGCGCGCCTGTGATTCCAGCGCCCAGGTGGCCCATAAGAGCCCTATCGATCCAAGGGTCAACTGCAATCCGGTGGAAACCAGGGCATCGACATCCTGCAGGCGCTTCTTGGCATAGACCGAGGACCAGGCGCTCAACAGCATGGCGATCAGAACGCACAGGCCTCCGATCAGGGATTTCCGGCTGGCAGTCTGTTCCACATAAAAGAGGATGAGCATTCCGCCAAAGGCCAACACCATGGCGAATACGGCCGGACGTGGGACTTTACGGCCTGTCATTAGCGGCGTTAGAAGAGACACGGTGAGGGGCAAAGAGGAATAGAGCACGGCGATGGTCGACGAATTTACGAACTGCGCGGCCCAGAACAAGAACCCGTAGGGCAGGGTAATCATGGTGAGACTCAGGACCAAGGTGGCGTTCCATTGTGCGCCGGCTTTCGGCATGGAAATCCTGCGAAACAGCGCCCATATCAACAGGACCGTGCCGGCAACAAGAAAACGAATGGCCGCCGCCTTAAAGGGCGGCACATCGTGGACCACATAGCGCATTGCCAGCCAGGTGCTGCCCCAGACAAGGCAGAGAAAGCAGTAAGCAAGAATATGAATGCGGCTGAGCGAAGACATGAATCAACAGTGTAGCAAATCGAAAGCGCACCACGGAAAAATGCGAAAAGCAAAATCAGCCACGAATTATCACGAATGACACGAATTAAAATCAGGAAATAGAAATCTATTTTGAGATTTCGATTTCTTGGTTCTGCTTTTACCGCCTGCTTTAATTCGTGTTAATTCGCGTTCATTCGTGGCTGATTTTGTTCTTTCTGCTTTTCTCCGTGGTGCGCTCTTAGTTCTTAGTGCCGTCCGCCACGGTCACCGCCACCGCCGCGCGGGCCGCCCCGTCCGCCACCACCACCGCCGCCCCGTCGAGGACGCCTTCCGCCACCGCCACCGCCGCCATGCGGACGGTCGCCACGCGGGCGATCAGGCCTTGCACCGGGCGCGCCGGCGGTGTTGACCGTATCGCGATTGGCTTCTTCGCGGTTGAAGTTGGGTTCTTCATCGTGGTCGTCGAAATCGGCCCCACCTTCGAAGGTGATGGTCTCTTCCGATCCGCCCGATACTCCCGGTCCTTCGCCGCCATGTTCAACTGGGGCGCCAGCGCCGTCGCCGTCGCCGCTGGGGGGCGCTCCGCCTCCCATTTTGGCGCGCTGCTCTTTCAGGATGGCCTTGCGCGAGAGCTTGATCCGGTTTCCTTCGATGCCCAGGACCTTGACCAGAACCTGGTCGCCTTCCTTCAACTCGTCTTTCACTTCTTTCACGCGATGCTCGGCAATTTCGCTGATGTGCAGCAGGCCGTCGGTACCGGGGATGATCTCGACGAAGGCGCCGAATTCAGCCAGCCGGACAACTTTACCCAGGTAGGTCTTGCCCACCTCCGGCACCGCCGTGATGTCGTTGATCATCTGGATGGCCTTGGCCGCCGAGACGCCGTCATTGGACGCCACGTTGACCTTGCCGCTGTCATCTACATCGATCTTGACGCCGGTCTGCTCGATGATCCCGCGGATGACTTTGCCACCGGGACCGATCAGGTCGCGAATCTTATCCACCGGAATCTGGAGGGTGTAGATGCGCGGCGCGTAAGCGGAAATCTGCTCGCGGCCTCCGGTGATGGTCTGTTCCATCTTGTCGAGAATAAAGAGCCGCCCGCGGCGGGCCTGCTCCATGGCCTCGTGCATGATCTTGGAAGTGATGCCGCCGACTTTGATGTCCATCTGCAGGGCGGTGATTCCCTGACGGGTCCCGGCAACTTTGAAGTCCATGTCGCCGTAGTGGTCTTCCGCGCCCGCGATATCGGTAAGGATGGCATAGTCGTCGCCTTCCTTGACCAGCCCCATGGCAACTCCGGCGACCGCCGAGGTAAGCGGAGCGCCCGCATCCATCAACGAAAGCGATGCGCCGCAGATCGTGGCCATCGAGGATGATCCGTTCGATTCCAGAATGTCGGAAACCACGCGAATGGCATACGGAAACTTTTCAACTGGGGGCAGCACGGCGGTAATGGCACGATCGGCCAGAGCGCCGTGGCCGATTTCGCGCCGGCCTACGCCGGTCATGCGGCCTACTTCAC
Source organism: Saccharimonadales bacterium (SeqCode) (assembly GCA_035568495.1). Classification (GTDB taxonomy): domain Bacteria; phylum Acidobacteriota; class Terriglobia; order Terriglobales; family Acidobacteriaceae; genus Angelobacter. The sequence continues at coordinate 2,586 of DATMNZ010000139.1, forward strand.
CCACCGAGAACGGCGGGAAGTTGTAATGCAGCATGAGGCGCCGGCGGCTCTCGCCTTCGAACATCTCAATGCGCTGCATGTCGTCCGGGGTGCCGAGCGTGGTGGTGACCAGCGCCTGGGTCTCGCCGCGGGTGAAGAGGGCGGAGCCATGGGTGCGGGGCAGCACGCCTACCTCGATGGAGATCGCGCGAATCTCGTCAAAAGCGCGGGCATCGGGCCGGCGGCGGCCATGCGTGACCTGCTCCCGGAAGATCCGCTCGCGCAACAGCTCATAATAATGAGACAGCTTTTTGGGTGCATTGGCGTCATCCGCCGGCAACTCGGCTTTCAGCCGGTCTTTGATCGCCTTCACCAGGGCGTAGCTGTCGGTCTTGGGATGCTTCTTGGTATCCAGGGCATCGGTGAGTTCTGCCCCAACCTTGGCTTTCAGCGCGTTGTAATAGGCCTCGTCATGTTCAACCGGCTTGACTTCACGCTTGGGCTTGCCCACCTTGGCCGCCATTTCGCTGATAGCGGCGCATATCTTTTTAATTTCGCGGTGGCCGAAGTCAATGGCTTCCAGCACTTTGTCTTCCGTGATCTCTTTGGCCCCGGATTCGATCATCACGATGCCTTCCGAGGTGCCTACAACCATGATGTTCAGCAGGCTCTCGCGGCTTTCGCTGTACGTGGGACAGACCACAAACTCGCCGTTGATATAGCCGACGCGCACCGCGCCCACGGGACCGTGAAAGGGAATGTCGGAAATCGTCAGCGCGCAGGAAGCAGCGTTGATGGCCAGCACGTCGGGATCGTTCTCAGTGTCGGCGGAGAGCACCAGGGCAATGACCTGGGTCTCGTTTCTGAATCCTTCGGGGAACAGAGGGCGGATGGGGCGATCGATCTGGCGGCAAGTAAGGATTTCGCGTTCGCTGGGGCGGCCTTCACGCTTGATAAAGCCGCCGGGGATGCGTCCACCGGCATAGGTGTATTCGCGGTAGTCAACGGTCAGGGGGAAGAAGTCAATGCCTTCCCGCGGTTCAGGGTTGGCACATGCTGTGCCCAGGACTACATTTTCCCCCATTCGGACTACGGAGGAGCCCTGTGCCTGTTTTGCCCAATGTCCGGTTTCTAAATGGAGGGTCTTGCCGCCTGTAAGTTCAACGGAGGCAGTATATTTCATCAAATCCTCTTTTCCAGGAAGAGCCAGCGTGTTGTTTGGTAGAGAGAGCGGTCATGGACCGGCGGGACACACGTTTCCGCACCGATCCAGAGCTTCGGGATGACGACCGAGATGGCTGGTAAACTACTTGCGAATGCCAAGTTTCTGGATGACGCTTTTATAGCGCTCGGTATCGTACTTCTTGAGATAGTCGAGCAGGCGGCGGCGCTTGCTGACCATCATCAGAAGACCCCGCCGGGAGGCGTGGTCCTTCTTGTGGTTCTTGAAGTGCTCCGTCAACTCGCCGATACGCTCGCTGAGAATGGCAATTTGAACTTCCGGGCTGCCCGTGTCTGACTCATGCGTGCGGAAGCGGTGAATAACGTTCGATTTTTGCTCTCTCGCTAACACTGAAGCTGATGCACTCCTATGTCTAAATACTTGTCCTGTATGTGACTTAAACAGGCTAACACGGAGAAGCGAAGGCTGTAAAGCGCGAGATGCCCCGGAAATGCCCCGGAACGGATAAATCGTAAGTCGGCAAAGGCGGCCAAGGCCGGGTTCTTGCCCCACATCCCCCTTTTGGTGGAAGAACACTTTTGGTGTTTGCCATCTCCCGGTAAATACAGTACTTTTCGTGCAACGGATCTAAATTCTCTAAAAGAGAGATCACCCAATGTTCTGTCACCAGTGCGGCTCCAATGTCATCGATGGGGCGCGGTTCTGCCCACAGTGCGGGACGCAATTTGCATCGACCCCCGCTTCTGCGGCCCCTCCGCGGCCCGCGCCGGAAGGAGCGGCAACGCCCCTGGCGCCACCAGCCGTAGCGCAGGGGCCGTATGTTCCACCCCCTGCCCAGCCGGCTTGTCCCGGCGTACAGCAGACGGACGGGAAAGCCATCGGCAGCCTGGTGTGCGGTATTTTGTCTGTGACCATTTTGTGGTTCCTGGCCGCCATTCCCGCTGTGATTCTTGGTCACATGTCGCGATCGGAAATCAAGAAGAGTATGGGAAGGCTGCAAGGTGAAGGCATGGCGCTGGCGGGCCTGATCATGGGCTACATCAGCGTGGCGGCCTTGCCGTTTCTGCTGATCATTGCCGCAATCGCCATTCCCAATCTGATTCGCGCAAGAATGGCGGCCAACGAGGCGGCCGCGGCACAGACGGTACGCACCGTGATCACCAACCAATTGACCTACAACACCAAGTTTCCGGAAAGCGGATACGCCCGGGACCTCGCAACCCTGGGACCGGGCCAGGGAGGCATTTGTGCCGGCGAAGGCACCGCCAAGAACGCCTGCCTGATCGATTCCACGCTGGGAGGCAGTCAATGCACCGGCGGGACATGGTGCGCCCGTGATGGCTATCGCTACATCGTCGTGGGTGAGGGCGGCCCGCCCGCCACGGATTTTGTTGTCACCTCCACACCCGCGGGCGATGAGATCGGGATGAAGAGCTTCTGCGGCACCGGAGATGGCATCGTGAGAATCCATACGGGCATGGTGGCTGCGCCACTCACGGTGGCGGAATGCTCAACATGGTTGGCCCTCTGAGTGCGTGTGAGGGCTGGCCGGCATTTTCTGCGGGAAGGCGGGAGATGCTGATGCCGGCGATTGCCGCCGCCGCTATATCGGGAAGGCGGCGAAAATCTGAAGGCCGGCAAAATGACGGCTTGGGCCGGTTCCCCGTTGAACACTCGACGAATCGAGCTTTCATCCCGAAAGCAGCGTAGAATACGATTCAATCAGAAAACCCTGGAGTGAAGTGCAAGTGGCGTTCGATCCTGAAGAGAATTCACCGTTTCAACGCAAATCACCACGTTATATGGTGGATCTGCCGGTAAGAATCACCTTTAACGAAGGCGATAAAGTGGTGTCCCACTTCGGTACCGGCACCAACATCAGCGAAGACGGAATGCGGGTCTTCGTGCCTCGCGACCTGGAAATGGGCAAGCGGATCACCCTGGAACTGCGCCTGCCCTACAACCGCGAAGAACTCATGATGCAGGCCACCGTCCGGAACCGTGTGAATTTCGAATACGGCGTGGAGTTTGTCGACGCCAAAGATGAAGAGCGTGAGGCCATACGCCGCAATTGCCGGGTGCTGAACCTGCTGCGCTGAAGAGCAAACCCTACCGCGGATGAACGGATTTGCTCAGCTAGGCCCAGGGCACCTTTGCGGCATCGCGGCCCAGCGCAACCCTGATCCTTTGACCACCTGAATGTACAGAGAAATTGCAGCAGTAGCGGGCCTCAGCCAGGCTTCAGCCACTGCAGGTATCAGGGCACGGCTTCGAGCCGTGCCGCCGGGAACGCAAAAATTCTGGGCTTTCGCGTTAATTCGCGTGCATTCGCGGCCAATTGCTTTTGTGACACGATCACCTTCTGCGAACTCCTGCACCAGCGTGGTCTTTCCACACTGCCGCGGACCGTTCACCATGACCACCGGCGTATCCTTCAGGGCGGTGGTCACACTCTCGGCGGAAAACCGGCGAAAAAGCTGGGAGGCAGTATTGGCCATTTCGGATTGAAGCTCCGTCCAATCCGGATTATACACTCGCCTAATCCGGATTATGGAATTGGCGGATCCGGGTTACGCCCAATACAGTTCTTAAGGGAGTCGGGGCCGCAAGACCAGACGATGCACCAGCGCCAGGGGCGCGGAATAATTTAGCCCAGCGCGTGATGCTCCGTTCCGCGTCCTTCGCGGGACGGAGCGGCTAAGCGCTGGGTAGGGAATGGGATATGTCCCTTCTTTGCCGCCCGCAGCCTCACCGCGCCGGACACGGCGCCCCAGCCGCCGCCCACGCCTTTACCTTTGTTGAGAATTCCTGCTGGCCCATAGGCACAGGATTCCGTCCTTCACCCGGCGCCCATCCCCAGAGTACGAGTTTGTCCGCAGTCATGTGCTCGACGATCTGGGCGACAGTGCGGTGGCTGTTCTCTTTCGGATCTTTAATCAGATTGCAGAGCTCTCCATCGGTCTTGCCCTGCCAGATCATCGGGGTCGCAGTGGAGGGCAGCCGCCAGCCGGGCGCGCCTGGTGGCGTGTGCGGGCCGGCGACGTTGTGGTCCTGATGGCACGTGTCGCATTTTTGGGCGGTAACACCCAGACCGCCAACGCCGCGACGTACGTTCATGCCATGCGGATGTCCGTCGTCACCCTGCCGGGGAAAATCTCCGGCGGAGTGGCAGTTCAGGCAGCGGGGATGCTTGAGGACCGGGAGCAGCGCAGTAAACAGCGATGGATCACCGGCAGCAGCCGCAGGAACGGCGGACGCCGCGTTTCCGCTGGCCGGCGTCCCAGCCATCGCTCTCCCGAAAGCCAAGGAAATCAAAACCAACCCGGCAAAACCAACCAGCAACAACTTGGCATTTTTCATCATAATCATCTCCGCCTGGTCTCGGGGCCGGGAGAATCTGGTTGCGCCACAAAAGCAGGCGTGCAGTTCCGATGTCCCGATTACCCGATGTCCAGATGTCCCGATCTGGTCAACGCTAAACCGCTTCACTGATCCTGATGGGAAGTTTGCGTATGCGCTTGCCGGTGGCGGCAAAGATGGCGTTGGCGATGGCCGGTGCCACGCACGGAACTCCTGGCTCGCCGATGCCGCCCGACCTCTCAGTGTTCTTCACGATGTGTACCTCGATCTCCGGACACTCGTTCATCCGCACCATGGGGTAATCGTGAAAGTTCGATTCGTTGATGCGGCCGCTGGAAAACGTGAGTTCACCATAGAGCGCCGCCTGCATTCCGAAGATCACGCCGCTGTGAGCCTGGGCTTCAATGATGCCGGGGTTTACGTAAACGCCGCAGTCGATGGCGCATACAAAGCGATGCACCCGTATACGGCCTTCATTGACGGAAACTTCCGCCACCTGGGCCGAGTAGCTGCCGAAGGATTCATGCACAGCCAGGCCGCGATACCGGCCCTGGGGCAGGGAAGTCCCCCAGCCGGCTTTGGCGGCTGCCAGTTCGAGCACGCCCAGGTGACGCGGATGATTGGCCAGCAAGCGCCTTCGATATTGCAATGGGTCCTGCTGCGCCAGGGCCGCCAACTCATCGAGAAAGCACTCGGTCACAAATGCGGTGTGCGAGTGGCCCACCGAGCGCCACCATAGGACCGGAACCCCGACGGTGGTGGTATGGCTTTCCACCAGAAGATTGGGAATGGCGTACGGCAGATCGGCCGCACCCTCCACGGATGTACTGTCAACTCCGCCTTTAACGGCAAATTTCTCGAAAGGCGTGCCCGCCAGGATCGACTGGCCCACGATGCGATGACGCCAGGCCACCGGATTTCCCGAGGCGTCCACCGCGCCCTTCAGGCTATGCAGATAAGCCGGGCGGTAGTAGCCTCCGTGCATGTCGTCTTCACGGGTCCAGATCACCTTCACCGGGGCCTTGGCGGCTTTGGCGACATGCACGGCTTCAGATACAAAGTCACTGGCAGGGTTCGCGCGCCGTCCAAACCCTCCACCGAGCAGAGTGGTATGAAGCTGCACCTGCTGCGGCTTCAGCCCGGCAACGGCTGCGGCTGTGGCCCGGTCGCCGGTCTGAAACTGCGAGCCGGTCCATACCTCGCAATGGTGGTCCTTCAGGTCAACCACGCAGTTGAGAGGCTCCATCATCGCGTGGGAAAGATAGGGCGCCTCGTACTCAGCCTCGATGACGCGCGCCGATTGCGAAAGTGTGCCTTCCGCGTCACCCTGCTTGCGCGCCACCAGGCCGGTGGTTTTCGACAACGCCCGGTACTGCTCGCGCTTGGAAGCCGAACTGAACGCGGCCATCGCGCCCTCGTCCCATTCGATCTGGAGCGCATCGCGGCCTTTCTTGGCCTGCCAGAAACTATCGGCAATCACCGCAACGCCCGAGGGAATGTTCACTACCTTCTTTACACCGGGCAGCGCCAGCGCCGCGCGTGAATCAACCTGGCGGACCTTCGCGCCAAAGACCAGAGGCCTCGCCACCACCGCCGTCAACATTCCGGGCAGAGTCACGTCGATCCCAAAGATCGCTTTGCCGTTCAGCTTTTCCGCGGTATCGAGGCGCTTGATCGGCTTGCCGATCAGCTTGAAATCCTTTGGATCTTTCAGGGCCACCTGCGCCGGCGGCGTGAGCTTGGCGGCGCGCTCCGCCAGCTCTCCGTAGGTGAGGCTGCGCCCGCTGGCCTGATGAAGCACCTTGCCGTTGGAGGTCGAACAGCTTGCGGCTTCCACATTCCATTGTTGCGCAGCCGCCGCCACCAGCATGGCGCGGGCCGTGGCCCCGGCCTTGCGGAACTGTTCAAACGACGACCACACACTGGTGCTGCCTCCGGTCATCTGAATTCCATAGACCGGATGGTTATAAACCGGATCGACCGGCGCCGGCTCATAGCCGACCTTCGACCAGTCGGCGTCGAGCTCTTCGGCGAGCAGCATGGGCAACGAGGTATAGACGCCCTGGCCCATTTCGGAATGGTTCACGATCACCGTGATGTGTCCGTCGGTGGCGATGCGCACAAAGGCATTGGGAGCAAAGGCCGGGTTCTCGGCGGCCTGCGCCAGCTTCGACACGCCGGGCAGGTAGAAGCCGATCAGCAGGCCTCCACCGGCGGCGACGGTGAGTCTGAGAAAATCTCTGCGTTCAAGAGAGGTGGCGGCGCTCATCGTGTACCTCCCTTTGCCAGTTCGGCAGCCCGATGGATGGCTTGGCGAATCCGGGGATAGGTACCGCAACGGCAGACGTTGCCGGTCATCGCCTGGTCAATGTCGTCGTCAGTGGGCTGCGGTCTTTCCCGCAGAAGGACCGCGGCGCTCATGATCTGGCCCGACTGGCAATAGCCGCACTGGGGAACATCGATCTCCAGCCACGCCTGCTGCAGCGGGTGATGCAGATCGCTCGACAGGCCCTCGATGGTCGTGACCTCCCGGCCCGCCGCGCGCGCGACGGAGGCCACGCAGGAGCGCACCGCCTGCCCGTCAATGTGGACGGTGCAGGCGCCACACTGCGCGATGCCGCAGCCGAACTTCGTCCCGGTCAGACCGAGATTGTCGCGCAGCACCCACAGCAGCGGTGTTGTAGGGTCCACGTCCAGAGATAATGGCTTGCCGTTGATTTTGAGAGCAATCATGCGTGTTTCCTCCCATGAGGATGTTTGTTGCGAGTACCGAGAGGGCCGGAATTCCCTTGCAGGTAATCAAGAGCGTTGGCTCAGATGACAATATACTCGCGGTCTGCGGAATGCAAGACTGAACCCGGAGAGGAGACAGAGACGTGTAACCGCAACCAAAGGCAATCTACCGCAGAATACGGCAAGGGCGCGCAGGAAAACCAAGAAATTGAGCCATAGCATGACGTAGCCGCAACCAAAGGGATTTAGCCGCGAATTAACACGAATAAACGCAAATGGAAATTGGGTCGTCCTTGCTCCTGGAACCGCCAAAATCTTAAGGAGAGGCTGCCCCACACGTCATTCTCTCGCGCGCACTCGCGAGAGCACAAAGTAGCGGGAGAACCCGAATGGTCTGGTGGCTCCGAGAGGCTCACTGAACAGCGGCAAGCGGAACGCTGGACTTTTCAGTACTTCCAGCTCCCAGAACACCCTTCCAATGACGCTGGAGCGCAGTCTACTCCGAAGGCTGCGATCCCCTCTGCTATTGGCAAAAAGACAAAAACGCCACTGGAATGATTCGTGGCCAAATGCATCAGTCGATCCGGATTTCACTCCGATGCACCTGGCCATTGAATCAGACGATTCTAAAGCAACCTTAGCCAACTGGCTGGGCGGAAGCAACTCGTTTTGTCGTGAGCTCCACGCCCTCGGGTAATCCAGCTTGCACATGTTGCATGAAAGCCGTCGACACCTCAAGCAGCTTCCTGCCCAGGTCGGACTTGCGTCCGGCCAGCTCCAGGGCTTCCACCAGTTTGATGACCGTTACAGCTAACTCCAGAGGAGGATAGTTGTGCGGCGGTGGTATGTGGATTTGACGAAGGTCAACAAGCATCGGAATTTCAAAGCAATGTCTTTGACCGTGGATTTCATAGCATAGATGAGGCATGCTCTCTCCTGACAACCGGCTCAACATGGGCCGGATGAACATTTTGTGAAAGTACGCAACATTGGTACCGACCAATGGGTGATGGAAAGACTCGTCATAAGCGGGCATCATGCTTGCGAGTCATCTCGACGGTTCATCGTGATTACTCGGTTACTACCCGGACGGGCCGTCGGCAGCGAATATAAACACCGCTCTATCGTCATGGCGATGTGCATCCTATTTATCAACTCAACTACTTACTGAATATATAGTAGCTGTGGCGATGAAATCATTTCACATTCATTGAACATAAGTTGTGAAATAGGTGTGTACTGAATTCTTGATAAGAGCAGGAGTTTTGAGGACGTGACTGCGGCTCAGGTGCGCGAGTAGAGTTGCAAGGTGGCCCAGTAGAAGGGTCTCTGGTGCGGCCCCCGTGTGCGCAACATATCTAACTTCGCATCGCGCAGGGCTTCACTGGCGGTCTTGCCTTTGGCTAGCTCGCTGTAAAATCGATCCATCAACTGAGGCATCGCGGCGTCATCCACCTTCCACCGGGCCGCAACTACCTGATGGGCGCCAGCGTGTAAAAAGGCCCAGCTCAGGCCGATTGGCCCGCCGAGGTCATTCACCCTGGTGCCGGCAGAATCGCAAGAGGAGATTGTCACCAGTTCTGCCTGAAGCGGTCGTTTCAAACTTGCGATGTCCCGCGCATAAAGCTTGTAAGCGTTGTCTGTACCCGGCGAGAGAATGATGGCTGAATCCAGCGGTTCCAGTACGATCTTGGTTCCGTGGGCCACAAAGTGAATGTAGCGGTATGTCCAAGGGTTACTGGCGAAAAATGCCTGTGGAGTGGCATACTCGGCCGTGTACACCTGCTTTAGGCCCGCAGGAAAAAAGCCTGCGACCCGGGCAATTTCTTCGGGAGCATGTGGCAAAGCAGGGAATTCTGTGGTTATCTGAATTGGAGCGCCGATGGCCAGCATGTTCCACCTATAGCGCCCACGCTGCCTGGTCGAATGGATAACTTGACTCAAAGAAATCGCGTTTTCCAGCCTGACATCTTCAATCCAGTAGTGTGGTTCGGGGCCGGGCACAATGAGAGATTCAAAATTGACATCATAGAGATTGCGATGGGGAACGATGACGACTGGAGAGTCTTTGGGAATAAGAGGCGCGACCGGCTGGACCAGAATTTCGTAAAGTTTCCTGGCCGCGAAAGACCCTTCGATTCCCCTGTGGTTTGCGATCTCTTGCTGGTAGCCCGCTACAAGTTTCTCAAGCTCCCGCACGCCGTAGGGCTGATGCACCAGCTTCACCTCCGAAGCCGTGACCACCCATAGGTAGAGCTGAGTCTCGCTTTCCCAATAAGCAAGTACTGTCTTGCCGGTATGTTTCAGTCCACCCTGGATTCCGGCCAGCCACGACGTCGTATTTTCCTCTGGCAGGCTATGCTCGGACTTGATGGCGAGCGCGCGGGCGCGCCCTATTTCGGCCACCTGGAGCGCCTGATTGGGCCGATTGATTCGTAGCAGGAACTCAATATAGTTATTGAAGAAAAGCAGGTTGCTGAGTAAGGAGGTCTTATACTCCTGGTGGTTGAGCTTTGCCGATAATTCGACAGCGGTACGAATCGTGGTGCGATACCATTTTTCCGCCTCATCCAGATTGCCCATCGATTCGTACATCCTGGCCATGCGCTCCTGTCCCGACCAGCGCAAGATTGGCCCTTGCGGTCTCTCGGCAAAAAGCTGGGCAAGGGCCAATTGAACGGCCGGAAAGTCTTTGCGGGCCAGCGCGAGATCTATGTGACACAGTTTCCAAGTGAGGCGGTCATCGGGACTTTGCGGTCTCACATGAAGGGCCGCCTCCCGGTTATAGTCCTCTGCTTTGTCAAAAGACTGCCTTGATAATTCGATCACGGTCATATTGTTGAGACTTCGTGCAATGATGTCGTCGCTAACTCCTTTCGATCCAGCCTCTTTCGGGTCATAAATCTTGTGGGCCAACGAGATCGCCCTCAGGAAGTATTCCTCCGCCTTTGCCAAATTTCCCCGGCTTTGTTCATTCACGCCCACATCAATCAAATGACGCGCCTGAGGTTCTATATGACCCAGCTCGGCGGCCAGTTTTTCAGCGCGAACGGCATACTGCTCGGCCTTCTGGTATTCTCCCAACTCATAATAGCTTTGCGCCATGTAGCCGAGAATCCCACCTTCCAGGAAGGTAGAATCAATTTCTTTGGCCAATCCCAGCGCCGGCTTGTAATAGTCAAGGGCTTCGTCAAATCTCTCAAGCCGTGCTAACCTAAGGGCCAGATTATTGATGGAGCAAATTTCCAGGAATCTATCTCTGCCCTGGGCCATCTTCCTGGCCCGCTCGTAATAGCTTCTGGCGGCCTCGCTAGTGATTGGTTCGCACCTGCCGCGGATAAACAGCCATTCAGCATTCAAAACTGGATCGACTGAAGGCGAGGTGAGCAATGGCCTCGCTCGACTCAACGCGGCAATGCCGGCTGCGTTCCTTTCCATCTTGCAAAAGGCCTCAGCAGCGATGATGTCCTTGCGGGCAAACTCTTCAACCGAAAGCCCGGCGGGCGGTCGAATATTCAAGAGACGCAGGGCCTCATTGGGTCTAAGGTCCCTGAGGGTGGCCCGTGCCTGTACCAGCCGGAACTTCCAGGCCCAAATCGGTTTGCTCTTTTCGGTAAGGTCATATGCTTCCTTGGCGCCACGGACCGCAGCTTCATAGTGGCCCTGCTCAAGCTTTTGCGTGAGCAGGGCAAACGAAGCTTCGGGCGAGTCATCGGCGCCTCCAGTTTCCCCGCGCAGTTCCTGTGGCTTGCGTGAAGCCTCCGGTGACTGCTTCCCCGGAGGGCCAGAGGCGGCGTTGTTGCACCCGCACAGGATGACCAACATGCAGAGCAGGCGCCAGCTAAGCCGCTTCATGGAAGACCGTTGCCGCCACCCGTGCTGGCATAGGCGCCGCTCAAGCTGCCCGAGCTTACCGAACACATCTGGACGGTAAACATTGTCAAACTGCGGGAGTGCTTGTAAACCACCATCTCTCCCAGCCGGATCACTCCAAATTTGGGTATACAGATGACCGCGCCATAGCCTTGCAACTCGGAATTCTGCCCGGCGTAGCTCTTCAGATCGAGATGACTGACCGCCGAACATATGTAACGGTCCTTTGGCTCCCGGGCTTGGTCGGCCCTCCATGTTTTGACCATTCCAGTGAGGCCATGGAGCGCGTGGTATGTCTCTTCCAACTCGGCCAGCTGCTCGTCCTTCAGGCCGCACAGCCTATTAAACAACAACAGCTCATCGGCCTTCTTATTTTTGTAAGCATCATGGAATTTCGAATGTGAATTCAGCTCATGGAAGGCGCCTGTATCCAGCTTGACATCAATGTGATTACCGCAAATCTTCAGATTGTCAAAATGACTTCCAGTAATATCAAACGTGTGCTCGCCACCATGGTCCTCTTCGGGCGAATAGACCATCAAGCGCGAAACTACCCGGTCTGCGGTGAGCACATCTGCAATATTCAAGCCCTCAATGACGGAGTAGGAATAGCTGGTCTGAGTATCATGGCACTGGTCATAACTTCCTCCTACTTCAACGAAGACGCTCTCGAACGAAACCAGGCCATCCAGGCTGAATCCCGCAGTCCTTTGGCTGCTGAGGCCCCCGGTTACCGGCAATATTGCTGCGCCGTGCATCGGCAGGCTCTGCCGTGAAGGGCGGTAAAATTCCCCCGCTATTCCGTACGCGGAAGACTGGTAGATATATTGCGAATGGTATTCGCGGCACTCTTTACTCATTCTTTGACACTCCAGATCGTCAATGATTTACAAGCTATCTTTGCAGGCCATTTCACGCGAGGACCTTGGCAAGCGGCGGCGCTCGCTGGAGGTTTCAAGTCATATTCCGCTTCAACCGCAATTCAGGGCCACCATTTCCCAAGGCGGCTTTCCAGGAGGGCTCCTTGAGGGTATTCACGCTTATTCGGAAGATGCCTCCAGCTTCTTTCTTGCCTTCTTCAAGGGTTTTCCATTGCCCATCGCTTTGCTGTCCTTGAATCGCCAGGGAATAGATGCCTTCAGGCAGGGCTTCCGGCGGCAAGCCGATTGTGATCGAGACCTCATCCTCCTCCAAATGCAACGGCACAGTGTACGTGGTCCGCTTGTCCGGTTCCGTGAGGATCAGGGCCCGGTATGACTTGAATTCATCCCGCTGCAAGAACCCCGACTCCAGGGCCAGCCGGCTATGGCGAGGCACGCTTATCACCTTTTCATTGCCCTTCGACCTCGTCAGCTCGCTGAGATAGACGCGCGCCTCCTGCCTGGGCTTTTTCAAATCGGCAATAAGCCTCTGCTGATAAACGCTGGTTCCGAAGGCGATCAAAAGCAGGGCAGTCACGAACCGCGGAGCTGGATTCCAGAGGTCGGTGAGAAAGCGCGCCACAGGGCCCTTTTCGGTCTCTGGCGTCAGGACCCTTTGCGTATGGCGCAGGAACTCAGATGTTAGGCGGACGCCTTCAAAACACTCGTCGCAGTCAAAGAAGTGGGCTTTAAATCTCTCCCGGTCTTCCGGAGTGATCTCATCCAGGACAAAACGCTCCACCGTATTACTCCTCACGGCTTCTTCGTGGCTCATTGGGTCAGTGTCCGTGCTAATGTTCATAGGAATACCTCGACAAAATTCTTTTAGCCGCGCAAATCCAAACCACGCTTCTTGCAGGCCCTGGCGAATCGTTTTCGGGCGCGATGCAGCAGGAGACGCAAATGATCTGGGGAAGAGGCGCCAAAACGAGCACACATCTCCTCAGTGTCGAGATGGTCAAAAAATTTAGCGCGCAAAAGGTTGCGGTCCTTCGGACGCAGATCTTTGAGGATCTCTGCTACTAGTTGTTGCTTCTCCCGGCGGAAAAAGAGGGTCTCAACACCGGGGTCGGGGTCGGGGACATCGTGCTCATCAATATCCTCGAAAATCTTGGAGTCCTTCCAGAAATCAAGGGTTATATTGCAGCATACTTTATTCACATAGCCGCCAAAAGCAGCAGGGCAAAGAATTTCGTCGTTCTGTACGGCCTTCAGAACGCGCCCGAGTGTCTCGTGGACCAGGTCCTGTATATCTGGTTCCCGCAGGCGGCGACTACGAAGTTTCGCCCGGAGTCTGGGGCGGAAATAGGCGTCGAAGTGGGTCTCAATCTCCGCATCATGGTTCTTGAGGCGCTGTAGATACTCGGCGTTGAAGGGATTTTCGGGCACTTTCTCTTTCGAGATCGATTGTACTTCATGAATGCCCATACGTAATGAACTCTGTCCGTCGAATGCCATACTTAACCTACGATTCAGTGAAAGTGAGAGATCTAACAGCTCGAGCCCGCGATACGATTTACGATTTGCCCATCGCGAGGGCCGGGAATCGCGCCGGAAGTGTTGGCCACTCACGACTGTAACCTGCCCGGCAGCGGCCAGATTTCTCTTCCATACTGAAGAGTATGTAAATGTGCTAAATCGTTTCACCGAGATATCAATAAAGATTGGATGAACTTTCTCTAAGAATGGCTGGGATGCTCGGCAGCCGGCCTGCGGCTGCCGATAAAACTAGCAAAATGTTGATTTATCATGTACTTAGCTCCCAGCTATGCCGCCACTGATGGGGACCAGTCCGCCGAACTGTCTTCTTCTCTGAAACTGTCTGTAGTAAGTGCGCGAGAGCTCAGCAGACGATTAAAAGCGACACAGGCGGCTACCCACACGAACGTGAACTCTATCCGGTCGATTAAATCATCGAAAATCCACGGCCAGGAAAGTAGCGACACGATCAGCAGTGCTATGGAGGTAACATAGCCAGCGGTGAGGAGCCAGGCTTTCACGGTAGTTGGTTTCCACGCCGGCAAAATTGCTTTGGCAAGGGCAATAGGCGTTGAAGCAGACCTTCGGAGTAATTCAGAGCAGGCCCATGCCCTGCAAATGCCTACCCCAAACAAGGCTATCAGCAATAGAAGGACTCCACCCCTGGCATTTCTCCGCGCCGTGTTCTCTTCAACCCGCGCTTTCCGCAATCCGGCTTGTGCTTGCTGGATGCCGCGGTTTGAGAGCTTTGCCTTCTCCATGTCGGCCTCCGCCCGGTCCGTATGGGTGGCCGCTTCGCGTGCATCTAGGCCGGCCAGAAAGATGTCTTCCAGGCTTTCCACGGCACAAAACATGCAGGCCCACATGCAGACTTGCGCGGCCAGCATTTTCCAGCCAACCGATTGCCTGAGCGCGAACAGGGTCGCCAGCGGGGCCACTTCAGCCTGTGATCGTTCAACCTGTACGTCCGCCGGTTTACCCGATTGCATGGCCCACTTTCTCTCCGCCAGCGCCCAGGTCCGGAAAGCAAGGCTGCCAAACACGATCAAGATCACGATATCACCGACCGTGGCGGAATTAACGATGCGAAAGAGGACCAGCATAAGCACGGTCAAAGGACCGCCTGCCAGGAACACATAAGTCAACCCTTGCAGGACGCAGATGCGCCGGCTCACGGGCGGAAAGAAAACGAAGAGACGCTGGAATAGCGTGAGATCGCGGTTCGGGGATTGCGCCCGCTTTAAAGCCCTCTCCCTGAGCGCATCCAGTTTTCTAAGTGTGTGTGCCAATTGCAGTTCCAACTCCTTCCTGCAGGCAGAAAACGCGTCGCCCGCAGGCAACTTCGCCAGGAGATCAAGAACCGCCGCAACCCTGGCCGTCTCCACTTTCTCCGTGGCGATCTTGGAGCGGTCTTCTATGATCTCCGACAGATTGCGCATCAAGGCGGCGGCTGTGCCTATAGCTCCCACAACTACAGAAGTGATGGATTTGGCATCAAGGTCAATAGCATTGGCCAAGTTCCATATCGATAATGAAATGATAGTTAGCTCCGGCATGTTTCACCGTACGCCTGCACCTAAGAACCTGGACGCACCAGAAATATGAATCTACCGGTCCTCGGGCAGCTCCCTTCTGATGCTAAGTAGCATAAATGTGTATTTCGTTACAGGCAGTGTTGAAAGACTCTTTTGATGAGAAAACTCATAGGGAAAATGGCGGGCCTTCCGTTCAGACAAAGGGCGCTGGTGAGTGCATGCGATGGAAACTGCGGGTCGAGAAGGACGCAAGGTCAGGCGGGAAGGGAAGTGCTCCGGCGAAGCGAACCTCAGCGAAGAAGTCTCCCCGCAAGAGACGATGATTCGCTCGGCTTTAAGAAAAAACGAACATTGAGACGAATCAACTTCATCGCGAATCGCTTTCAGAGCTTGCGGAAAAACGCCGGAACAACTGTCAAACCTAGGCTCTTAGAGTGACCGTCCCTGGGACGTCAGTTGCTTAGCTTCCCGGCGCACATCGGCCCACTTGATCGGTAGGGCCACGATGGTTCCGCTGGCTTCGGCGGTCTCGAGCAACTGGAAGGCCTCGGTGATGACTCTGCGCTGCAGGGTCGTATGAAACGGGGCGCCGAAATGATGTCCCATGGGCCAGGGGAGAAAAAGGGCGCGGGGCACTTTGATCATCTCGCTTACGTCCCTGGCCACGGTGACGGAGACGGTTGGAATTCCTCGAACCTCAATCGCGCGCTGAATCAGTCCGACGGACTGATGGCAGATCGGTCAAGCCGGGGCCAGCAGCGCAACATCGGCGCGTTCGTCGACGACCGCGTTTGCAATGTCGGCCGCCACGGTCTGTTCAAATCGCTCCGGGTCCATGTTATAGCCGATGAAGCTGAAGAAATTCGCGGTCAGGCCGCCAATCGTTCCTTCCGCCGCCAGCTCTTGTAGCCGCTCAATCGGGAAGATCACATTGATGTCGAGATCGGCGTCATCATGCGGATATTTCAATTGGTGGATAATCAAATCCGCGTGTTTGGCCCCGGAGGGCACACGCCGAAAAGTAAAATCGCCCAAAGGATGGCAAACGTCCATTGGGCGATCAGACTTTAAGTGTACTCCGCAGGAGCTGATCAGCGTGACCCGCGACTGATGCAACGGCTTCGACAAGCGGGCCAGGGGCACATAGTCGGCCTTGGTGATCATCGAACCTGGATAGCGCTGGTTGATGGTGTGCCA
This sequence comes from Saccharimonadales bacterium (SeqCode), assembly GCA_035568495.1. GTDB lineage: Bacteria > Acidobacteriota > Terriglobia > Terriglobales > Acidobacteriaceae > Angelobacter. The sequence goes on from DATMNZ010000139.1 coordinate 18,845, forward strand.
CAAACCGCCCCGCAGTTGCTCGCCGGTCTCTCTGGGGTCCTGTTTCAGGCTTTCAACGGCTTCCATCATGGATCCACTCTCCGGACTTTCGAATCAGGTAAAAATGCAGGCTGAAATAAAGCAAGGCCAGCGTTGCCTCGTCTCTCTGCAGCACCTGCTCAATGAAATCGCCGTCGGTGGGTTGATATTGGAGCAGGATTTTGACCGCCTGTATCCACGATTTGTCGATCTCTCGGCGGCCTACTTCTTCGTTGCCGTCTCCCAGGTGCAGGCGGACAAAAGTTATCAGCTTGTCATCCGAGCCGGCGGCCGCGGCTTCTTTCAGAAATGGAACCGACATCGATACTTCTCCTCTGGCGCTCCGCTGGGTCGATTGCGTACTTCCGTCTGCAAGCCACATTCATGCCGGCCAGCGCAACTACTCCGGAACGAACGAGAGCGATGAGGAAACCGCAATCGCGTCCTTGACCGACCGGTAGAGCGGGCAATGCTGGGCATAGACGCCATGCACCCTCTCGGCCGTCTGCATCTGGTCCTTGGCTGCGGTGAGAGTATGCGTTACATGAATACGCTTGACGACCAATACGCCATCCTCTGCGCATTCCACCTCGCCGGCGACCTCGGTCGTCAGCTTTCCATCGCGGGCATTGATTTTACGCACTTCCAGTGCGTGGCCAAATGTGCCGATCAGTCAACCGCCGACCGCCGCCACCAGATAATCAATCGTAGTGGCATGAGGCTCCACTAGATCCGCGGGGTTCACGCCATAGTGGGCGGCAATCGCGCCATGAACACTGAAGGCCACAGGATTCTTCTCGCCGGCCAGGTACGCATAACGCAGGGGGCCTTTCCCTCGCTTGATTTGCGACTTGGCAATGTAAGCTATTTCTCCCATCTTGAATTATCTCCCGTTGTTCGATGTTTAGATGCGCCGAAAGTTACAGCCGAACCAGCATTTTATTCCATTCGCCACATACATATAGATTCATTTGACGCCAACGATAAATTTCGTATTAAATCGTTTTTCCGGTGTGGCTTGCTTGAATCTCTGTAGCCGAAAAGGGGACTGACGGTGAAGAACGCTCGCACAAGCCTGCCCAGACGCGCTTTTCTGGTGCGCGGCGGTTGGCTCACTCTGGCCGCCTTCGCGGGCTTCCCTGGCAGCCTGGGCGCTACGGAATTGACGGCGCTCGACGTGGCCTATGCCGGCTCCATGGGCTCATTGATGGAAGGGCCTGTGAAGACCTCGGTTGCCCATTCACTGCAATTGGAGTTGCACGGTCGTGCTCAAGGTTCCAGCGCTCTGGCGCAGTTGATTGTGGGTGGCAGCATCCGTCCGGATGTCTTTATTCCTATTACTCCCGGCCCCATGCTGGCTGTGCTGTACGCCGGCAAAGCTGAATCCGCATCTCCCATCGCTCACACGGAGATGGTTATTGCCTATAGCCCCAAGAGCCGCTTTGCTGCGCGCTTCCGGGCAGCCGCCCAAGGCAAAGACGATTGGTGGAAGGTATTACAGTCGCCCGGTCTTCGTTTCGGGCGCACCGATCCGGTTACCGATCCCCAGGGACGCAATATCATTTTCACAGCCATGCTGGCCGCCAAACTGTACAAACAGCAAGACCTGGTAGAGAAGGTACTGGGCCCCACGATCAATGAGAAGCAGATATTTACCGAGCCTACTGTCCAGGCACGGCTACAGAGCGGCGAGCTCGACGCGGCTTCGGCCTACAAGATCCAGCCGGGCCCCTTCCACCTTCCATATATAACGCTGCCCAAGGAAATCAATCTTGGCGGTCAGAATGTTAGTGCCGCCCACCCTGACGTGAATCTGGCAGTGGGCGGTAAGACCTATGGCCCCGAACCGCTCATCTATTATGCGGCTGTTCTCAAAGACGCCCCCAATCCCAAAGGCGCGGCTGCTTTTACGGAATGGCTCAGAGGCAACGATGCACAGGCTATTTTCCGCCGTTATGATTACGATCCACCGGGGGATGCTTCTACGCTTCACGCATGAATCCTTCAATCTTGCATAACGACCGGCGCTGGTGGGCGCGGGCCGGCGCCACCGTATTCGCGCTGGCTCTTCTGTATCCGTTGACTGCGTTGTTCGCGCACATCGGACCCTGGCAATGGTCAGAGGACGTGCGCGGGCCGGCCTTGGCGTCCGTTCGGGTCTCACTCTTGCTGACCGGCTGCGCCATGGTCATCATCATGTCGGTGGGCACGCCGATTGCCGCCTACATTGCGCGTTGCCGGATGACGGAACGGCTCGTGTGGCAGGCGGTCTTGCTGGTCCCGATTCTACTGCCGCCCCTGGCCCTGGGAATTCTCCTCACCCTGGCTTTCGGGCCCTATGGGGCCGTGGGCTCATACCTTGAGCGCTTCGGCATCGTGATGACCAACAGCCGCGCGGCCTTTGTCTCTACTCAGGTCTATGTAGGCATGGGATATTACGTTCTGGGAGCGGTGGCTGCGTTTGATGCGGTTCCAGGAATTCTGCAGAAACAGGCGGCCCTACTTGGCTTGGCGCCCTGGAAAGTCTTTTGGCGGGTGACCCTGCCCCTTTCGCGTCTTGGATTGGCCGTCGCCCTCAGCATCGCCTGGGTGCGGGCCATCGGTGAATTCGGCGCTGTGGTGGTCACCGCCTATTATCCTTCCGGTATGCCTGTGCAATTGTGGGTGAACCTGCAGAGCTTCGGCCTTCCTGCGGTGATGCCGTTGCTCGTGGTTTTTTTGGCGGTGGCCCTGCCTCTTCCATGGCTGGTCCACGTGCTCGCCCAACGGCGGCGCCATGCTTAAGGTCCACATCGTCAAGAAGCGCCGCGAACTCGAAGTGGATGTGTCCCTGGAATTGGAAGCTGGCCAGTCCCTGGGATTGTTCGGGGCCTCCGGCGCCGGGAAGAGCACCGTGCTGGCGTGCATCGCCGGCATAGAAGAGCCGGACGACGGCTTTGTGAAGCTCAACAACGTGCAGATCTTCCCGCCATCTCTGCCGTTGCACCAGCGCCCGCTCGGCTACCTGACGCAGGAACCAGGACTCTTTCCGCATCTGCGCGTCGGCGAGAATATCCGCTTTGGAATCCCCAAGGAGCTGTCTGCGGACGCGGAGCAGTCTCGCTGGATAGAAACCCTGCGCGACCGTCTGCAGCTAGGGCCGTTGTGGAACGCGCCGGCGTCATCCATTTCCGGCGGCCAGGCCCGCCGTGTGAGTCTGGCACGCATGTTGGCCCGCCGGCCGCCGTTGGTCCTGTTGGACGAGCCCTTCGCCGGGCTGGACCGCCAATTGGTCCGCGAACTGATTGACGACCTGGTTTTCTGGAGCCAAACAGTCGGCTTCAGCATGATCGCCGTCGACCATCAGGCAGAGGTGCTAAAGCGGCTCTGCCCGCAACAGGCCATCGTGCTGGAAGAAGGTAAAGCGGTGCAGCGCGGAGCATGGTGCGACCTGTACAGCAACCCCGCGACACCGTTGCTGCGGTCGCTGCTCGCCCCGATCTAACGCAACGTAGCCGCAGCCAAAACCTTTGAAACACAGAGGAACAGAGGCAACAGAGGTTTTTGGGGTTGTGAGGACAGAAGAAGATTAAGTAGGTGAAAATATGAAGGCCGAATCGCAACCGAAACTGTATGCCGTCCGTCACGCCAGCAAAGTCCTGGGCGTCAGCTATCCGGCCCTGAAGCAATGGATTTACAAAGGCAAGATCAAGACCATGAAGACCCCGGGCGGGCACCACCGGATACCGGCAACCGAGATCGACCGCCTGCTGCCGGCGCTACCCCAGCGCGGCCCGGCCAAGGGCCGCCGCGAGAACTACAGAAGAATCAGCGGACGCAACCAACTCCTCGGCCGGATCGTAGACCTGAAGATCGAAGGCCTGCTGGCCCAGGTCACGCTCTCCATTGCCGGCCAGTTGCTGACCTCCATCATCACCGCCGACGCCGCCCGGGAGATGCGCCTGGAAGTGGGTCAGATGGCCGCCGCCCTGATCAAAGCCACGGAAGTAATGCTCATGCGCGCTGAACAAATTCCGAAGGCCACGAAGTGAAGCCAGAGAAGGGACCTTGGTGGGCTTGCGCATCTCAATGTGGCCATCCTCAGATGTGGCCGCAATTTCCAGAAAATCACCTTCTTTGAGCCGGGCAGCCTCCGCGACGGGCTTCGGTATGCGCACCGCCAGGCTGTTGCCCCACTTCACCATTTGGGCTTTCACCGAATCACCTCTAGCGCCCATCTCTAAGAGCGCTATACGAAGTATGCACCGATGCGACTACAAAGTATATACAGGCTGGAAACAGGACTTGGGCGAATGCATTAGATGTTTCATCTCCCGATCAATCGTGGCGTAGAGACGGTGCTCAGCACCGTCTCTTGGTTTCGCGCGCCCCCCAGCGCGAAACCAAAGCCTTTGCCGGATCGGCGAAGATGCGGTGTTGAACGCTTGACTGCATGGCCCCGTAGACATTCTTGAAAGCTGCGAAAAACTCTCAACATGACACGAGTATCATGACTGCGCGGATCGGTAAACACCCGCCAGAGATGGGAGATTGGGAGATAGGGAGATACAAAGATGGGTGCCCCACCCTTCGCGCTTGTTGCGAAGGGTGGGACGCGATGCGGCCAGGTACTAGCTTCGCGAAGCGGAACTCTTCCCACCCCGCACAGTATCGAAAATCTCCCGCGCGAGGATTGGAAAAGCGGCCGCCTGAAACGCGCGATCTGCCATATATCGGGTGACGATCTTGTCGTTCTGCTCCATCCGCTCCATCATCAAGTCTTCAAGTTTGCTTTACAGAAGTATGCAGCGATGATTCCTGGCGAACTGGGGCGGACGTTGGGAGTTTGGGTGTGATAGCTGATCCATCTGGCCGGCAAAGGCTTTGGTTTCGCGCTTGGACGCGCGAAACCAGAGACGGTGCTGAGCACCGTCTCTACGGCGGCGTTCGATTCTGGTCCTGTAGGCATTGAATGGTGGGCGGTCACAGACTCGAACTGTGGACCTCCTGCTTGTAAGGCAGGCGCTCTAACCGGCTGAGCTAACCGCCCCATCATCGGGGATGAACCCATACTAACAAATCCTGGAGATCGGAACATCCTTGCCATCGGGACATCGCCGACATCGGGACATCTGGAAATCGGAATGCCAAGAGCCTTCTAATGCGAAGAGCCTTTTAAAGCGGGACAGGCCAGGGACATCCGGGGGAGGACCCTGATTCGTTACCTCAGTACCATCCGGCGGTTCCAATGACATATATCTTCGGTGCTTGAAATATGCTAATCTTCGGCGGAACACTCACATTAGGAAACCTATGGCGTCCTTACTGGACAAGCTGCCGTCGATTATCGTTCTGGGCGTATTGGTAGGGATTTTTGTGACCCTGCAGAGCCAGGGGAAGACCGCCCGGCTGCGACTGTGGACCACGGCCTGGATCCTGGTTTTTGTTCACTTTCTGATGCAGCTTTTTTCGCCCCTCCAGGGCGGTTTTAAGAATTTTTTTTATTTGGTCATCTTCAGCTCCCTGCAATTGGCATCCATCTTCTTTATCGCTTCGCTGACCCCGTTTCTTGAAGACCGCAAGAAGACCTGGACGCTGGTCTTGATGATCTCGCTGCCGGTCATGGTGTTCGAGGCCGGATTCTCCTATGACTGGCAGCTTCGCCCCCTGGATGTGGTCTGTCTGGCCTGCATTTTTTATGGTCCGGCGATCTTTATCACCAGCTTCCGCCGCCGTTTCACCTACGAGAGTCTGACCTGGATGCCGGTCGTGGTGGTCGTCGGCACATGGTCCATCTACGAAGCCTGGAACCACAACCCATCGGTCGGATTCGTTTCCCTGCTCACCGTAGGCTTTGCCATGCCCAGCCTGCTGTTCTGTACCAGGATGCGCCGCTGGTCGCCAGGCGTCATCGCCAGCGCCGGCGGGTTCCTGTTGTGGGGGGCGTTCGTTCCCTTGTCGAAGATGGCTTCCGCCCACTTTCCGGAAGTGCAAATCAGCAGCGCTCTGTGGGATACGCCTAAAGTGTTCGTGGCCCTGGGCATGATTCTGACCTTGCTGGAAGACAAATCCGCGGGGCTGGAAGCCGCCAATCTGCGCGAGCGCCGCCTCAACGAACAGATGCAGAAGTTCGCCAGCATCACTTCCCGGCTGCTGACCGGCACCGAGGTAAACTCGCTGTGCCACGATATTGCCGAAGCGATCACCGAGACCACAAATTTTTGCCGCACTGCGATTGTGCTGGGCTCCGACGGCAAGGGTTTTTATCTGGCTGGCCATAGCGGCCTCTCGCCCGAGACGGTTGCCCATCTGCAGAAACATTGCACTCACCTGCGGGCCGAACATCTGAACAGCGACATCGACGATATCCGGCGCGTGGGCGGACGGTTGGGGCAAAATTCCTATCTGCTCAAGCAGGAAGAAGCGCAAAAATATTGCCCGATGCATGATGCCGCAACATTTCCACCCAACGCCTATTGGCAGAGCGGCTACGAACTGGTGGTGCCTCTGCAATCCACGCGGGGCGCGGCCGTAGGCTGGATCTTCCTCGATGACCCTCGCGACCTCGCCAAGATTACCGCCGATGAAATGTCGAAGATCGAACTGCTGGGCGGCGACTTGGCGGTCACCATCAGCAATACCTCGCTGCACCGGCAGTTGGTGCGCGCGGAAAAGCTGGCGGCCATCGGCCAGTTGGTGGCCGGTGTGGCCCATGAACTGAACAACCCGCTGGCCTCCATCGTGGGCTACTCGGAGTTGCTGGGCGATGAGATTACCGCAGGTCCGTCGCGCCAGAAGCTCGACAAGCTCAGCCGTGAAGCCCAGCGCATGCGGCGCATCATCGAGAACCTGCTGCGCTTTGCCCGCCAGAACAACCTGGAAAAGAAGTCCGCCAATCTTGAGGCCCTGCTGCAAGACGTACTGGCCCTGCGTGAATACCAGATACGCAAGCTGGAAGTCGATATCGTGCTCGACATCGAAGCCGGGTTGCCCATGGTGGCCCTCGATGAAGACCAGTTCAAGCAGATCCTGCTCAATCTTTTGAACAATTCAATTGACGCCATGGAGCACCTTTCCCGGAAGCGCATCTACGTAGAGGCCGCCCGCCACGGCGAACGCGTGGTGATGCGTTTCGAAGACAGCGGGCCGGGCTTCGCCGACGTCAACCGCGCCTTTGACCCCTTCTATACCACCAAACCGGTGGGCAAAGGTACGGGGCTGGGCCTGAGTATCTGTTACGGCATCATTAAGGAACATGGCGGCGACATCCACGCGATCAACGTCAATCCCTCGGGCGCTCGGATTGTCATGGAACTTCCAGTCTATTCCTCCGCGCCCGCCGCCATCGCCACCGCCAGCTAGGGTACAGTGACTGGAAGATTAAGTAATCATCGCGGATCGGTTGATCTGATGACTCTACTCGCACGCTGAAGAAAACGTGCGCTCCTGACGGGCTTCGGGATGACTGCTCTTCTTTTTTATTCGCGTTTATTCGCGTTCATTCGCGGCTAATTTGCTTTTGGCGCGCAAGAAATCAGAACACTTCGCGTTCCCTGGTTGTCTGTACTCTCAGGAAGGCAAAATGTCAGGATACGCGGTCACTGAAGGGGTGCTTCTGAAAGACAACACCAAGGCCATAACCCCAGCGGCGCCACTGGAAGCAATGGAGCACCTGGTGGCCGAGCACAGCGGCATGGTCTTCCGGATCGCGTACTCCATCCTCCGGAACCATCATGACGCTGAAGACGCGGTGCAGGAATGCTTTCTCAAGGCCCTCAAGTACGGAAAAGACCTGGGGCATGTGCGCAGCCCCAAGACATGGCTGGGCCGTATTGCCTGGACCGTGGCCCTCGACCGGCGCGCTTTGCAGAACAGAAGCGGGCCAGCCGAAAGAGGGCCGGAATCAGACCTGCTCGAGCAACTGCCCGATGCGCGGCCTGGCCAGGATGATCAGCTCGCCGGCCAACAGATGCGCCGGCTTCTGGAACGCATGATTGCCAGCCTGCCCGAAGATCTGCGCCATCCTCTGGAGCTTTCGACGGTGCAAGAGCTGAATTCGGCGGAGATCGCCGAACTCATGGGAATCCCTGAAGGCTCGGTGCGCACCCGGTTACTGCGCGCCCGCAAGATTCTCAAAGAAAAACTTTCTTCGATGCTGGAGGCCAAACATGGCTGAACATGACAAACACGATCAGCCCCTGGAAGAAATGCTCGATTCCATGCTCAGCAACTATTCCGATGAACAACCCCGGCCGGGGCTTGAGACGCGCGTGCTAGCTACCCTGCGGGCGGAAGCGAGCCAGAAACCAGAGCACGCACCATTCTGGCGATGGCTGTGGAGCAGCGCCGCAACGCTGGCGCTGGTGGCCATCGCCCTGGCTGTTTACATAGGCCGGTTGCAGCCTCCGCCCGCACCGCCCGCGGTGGGCGCCATGAAACCGCCACCGGAGGCCGCACCGGGCGTGCCAAGGATTCATCGTAGACCAAGGACCGCAGGCGATCGGGAGAGCGAGAAGCCGGAGCGGTCCCTGGCTATGGCCGCTCGGCAAGAGGTTTTTCCCGCGCCGGTTCCGCTTACCGATCAGGAAAGGCTCTTGCTGCGGTATCTCGCAAACACTGCGGCGGAAGAAGTTGTGGCGCAGAGTCACAGCGATGGTCCTGCTCCCGAAGACGGCAGACCGTTGCCGCCTCAAGTACAGGAATTCAAAATTACGGAAGCAGTCAGCACTCGATAAAGGAGAAGTTTTTATGAAAAAGCTATTGCAGTTGGTCCTGGTTCTGGCGTTGGTAGGGGCGATGCAGGCCCAGGATTCCAGACCCAAACCGGTGGTCAAAGTTTACCGGGTCAACTTCAACATCTACGAACTGGAAGACGGTAAGAAGACCAACGAGCGGAATTACAGCCTTCCAGTCAATTCCATGGATGGTATTGGGCGCTCCGGCAGCATCAGGGTCGGGACCCGCGTGCCGATTTCCTCTGGCAAAGACCAAATACTATACCTGGATGTCGGTATGAACATGGAGTGTGAAATCAGCGAGCAGTCTGACAAGTTTATCCTGACGAGCTCACTGGAAATCAGCAGCTTTGTCCTGCCCGACCAGAATGCCGATTCACGCACCGGTGGCAACCCCGTGATACGCCAGGTGAAGCAGCATTTCACGGCCCTGCTTTCGCCCGGCAAGCCCACTCTGGTCACCAGCATTGATGACACCGCCAGCAAGAAGCGCCTGCAGGTCGAAGCCACGGTGACGCGGGTGGAATGACGCCAGCGGCGAGACCCGGCTATCCGGCGAATCGGCAAGCAGCAAAGCGATTGTAGAGACGCGATGGCTGGAGGCCGTGAAAACGGCTGTTGCCGGCCACCCTGGAGCGGAGGAGCAGGAGGAAATTAAATTCCTTGCCGCGGTGGCCAAGAAAAAGCCGAACGTGCTGGTCAGCGAAATCAAGCCCACCGAGATCAAGATGCTGCCCTACGGTAGAACTCTGGTCGGTGTCAATAAAGCAGCTTCCGTCGGGGCCGTACCTATCAGCAAGGGCTACGGACTTCAATTGAAGTTCAACGACCGCACTGGGGCCGTGCTGCTGCTGGATACCGGCGCAGGTGGCATCATCATCGGGCGCAAGCTGGCGGAAAAGGTGGGCGTTACAAAAATCGCCGAGACGGCGTATGGTGGCATCGGCAATGAGGGACCGATCCAGAGCTACGTGGGATGGGTCGATAAGATTACCATCGGCAACGTCGAGTTCCACGACTACATCGTTGTGGTTTCCAGCCGGACCGATATTAATGATGAGGCCGGCCTAATCGGCGCCGATGTATTTGAGAAGTTCCTGGTTACTCTGGACTTCAAAGAGTGGAAAATGGTCCTGAATCCGCTGCCCAAAAACCCCAATGTGTCCGGGAATGAAGATGACCCTCAAGACCGGTATATCGCTCCCGAGATGCAGTCCTACGCCAAGATCTTCAGGTTTGGCCATGATCTGGTCATCCCGGTCGTCGTGAGTGACGCAGCCACCGGCAACTTTATTCTGGATACCGGAGCTTCGATGAATACGATTACTCCCATGCTCATGTCGCAGATCGCCAAACTCAGTAACGAGGGCGAGGCCGTCAAGGGCGTGAGCGGAACCGTGAAAGTCCTGACCGGCGACAAAGCGACCTTGCAGTTCGCGAAGGTGCGGGTTAGAAGCAGCGATATTCCCGCCGTGCCGCTCAATTTGGACCCGACCGAGTTTTCTGGTTTGATCGGCATCCAGACCCTGGTCCAGATGAAAATGACCATCGATTATCGAGATGGCTTGGTCAATCTGGAGGTCTATGACTTCCGTCCGGCGCGGGAATAGCTCTAAGTTGAACGCGGTCGTCTGCAAGGACCGGACGCCTTGTCGTTCTTCTGTTATGCGTGCCTTCTCATTCCTGCTACTCGCCGCCTGTGTTTCCTCTCCGGGGCCGGCGCAATCAACCGGGGCAGCCGATGCCCCCTCGGCTGCGCAATTATTTCACGCGGGCCGATTCCGGGAAGCGGTCGCCATCTACCGTGAACGGATTGGGAAAGACCCGTCCTCGGCCACTCTGCGCGCCGGCCTGGTACAGGGCCTGCTCAAGCTCGATGAAGTCCAGTCCGCCGATGACGAATCTACCCGCTCTCTGGCGGCGCTGCCTAAGTCGGCCCTGCTTCATGCTGTGCGCGGCGACCTCCTGTTTCGCAAAGGCCAGATGCTGGCGGCGGAATTGGAATACCGCGCCGCCCTCGCGCTCGACGGGCAGTGCGCGCGCGCCTGGTTCGGTATGGGCAGGATGGAAGCTCTGGTCTCGCATCGCGGCCATGCCCGCGCCGCCTTCACACGCGCCCATGAGCTTGATCCGGAAGATGGTGACGCACTCTATCGTTGGGCGCTGCTGCTTCCTTATCCGCAAAATGTCGTGGCCCTGGAGCGGCACTTGAAGGAGTACCGTGCGGATGTTGAACGCGAACGCCGCGAAAGTGAATACATCGCGTTTCTCAAGGCATTGGCCGGACGCCATGTATGGGTTCCCCCACCAGGCATCAGCCGCCAGGAAATCAAGCTCGAGAACATTGCCACGGCCGGCGCCATTCGGGGCATGGGTGTGCGCGTGAAGTTCAACGGCGGCCCTACGCAGACTTTGCTGCTCGATACCGGCGCCGCCTGGATTACCATTTCCCGCAAGCTGGCGGAAAAGGCGGGCGCCCGCAAGCTGTCAGACCTGGGTATGGAAGGCACGGGCGATTCCGGACCTGTGGCCGGGTACTTTGCCTGGGTAGACCGGATCACTATCGGTGACATGGAATTCCATGACTGTGTTGTTCAGGTATCCATGAAAGACATCGCCGGGCCGCAAGACGGCGCTCTGGGGCTGCAGATGTTCACCGGCTCCATCATCACGCTCGACTTTCCCACACACCGGCTGCGGCTGGCCCCCCTGCCGGATTCAGTGGAAGCCGCAAATGATGGTCCCGATAAGCTGCTGGTGCAGGCTCCCACCGGTGACCGCGGCCCGGCACAGCTTTTCAGCTTCGGCCATCTTTTGTTGCTACCCACCACCGTCAACGACCGTGCTGAGGGACTCTTCATCCTTGATACCGGCGCGAATACCAATTCCATTACACCGGGGCTGGCCCGCCAGGTCGGCCATCTGCGCAACTCCAAGGTGACGGTAAGCGGCAACAATGGCGAGGTGGACGAGGTGTTCATCGCCGAAGGCATCAGCCTGCAGTTTTCCCATTTGCGGCAGCCCCGCGAAGACATGGTTTCTTACGGCCGCCACTCCCTCAGCAAGGACCTGGAAACGGAAGTCTCCGGCTTCATCGGCCTTCCGTCCCTCAACCGCAAGAAGGTGACGTTGAATTACCGGGATGGAGTGGTGGAAGTGGAATAGCGGTGTTTGTGCATTTCAGGCACAGCCAATCGCACACTCGCAAACCGCTATTTCTTCTCCGGCGCCGGAGTTGTAGGAGTTGCCGGTGGGGGAGTCGTGGGGCCGCTCTTTACGTTTTCCATGATGGAAGAAGATCCATGCTTGGAAGCAAACAAGGTCAGTGAGATGGTGGTAAGCATGAAGATGATCGCGCACCATGTGGTGACCCGCGAGAGCAGGGTGGCAGTGCCCCGTGGACCAAAGGCCGTCTGGCTGCCCGCGCCGCCGAAGGTGGCGGCAATATCAGCGCTCTTGCCATGCTGTAGAAGCACAACGATGATCAGGATCGCGCATACGATCACGTGGACCGTGGTAATGAGAGCAATAAGCATGACAGTGGTTGTAAGTCCTTTCAAAAACGGATGGTGCGGAAGGGGGGATTTGAACCCCCACGCCTTGCGGCGCCACCCCCTCAAGATGGTGTGTCTGCCAGTTCCACCACTTCCGCACAAAGCCTGAGCGCTTAGCGGGCGAACTTCGACCGTACGCACAGGAACCATTGATTATAACAAACATCGGAGGCAGCCGCCGGCCTGGGCACAGGTCTTTTCGGCCCCTTGCAGGCCAAAGTTTTGTCTTGCCTGAATCTGCGCTCCGGGTGGATGATGTCAGGTCAATACTTTAACGGGATTGGGGTATACATGAGATTTTTGCGAGGGGTATTCTCCTTTTGAGCCGAAGACCCGATTCTCCGATGCCGCGCCCCATGCCTACCATGGATGAGCTCAGCCAGCAGCTCCTGCAGGCGCGTGCCAGCGGCGACCCTCATAAAGAAGGCGTCGCCCTGAACAATATCGGCACTTATTATCGGGAGCGAAAGGACACCACCCGTGCGGTCGAGCACCTGTTGAAGGCGCTGGAATTCTTCGACGTGATGCGCGACTTCGAAAGAAAGGCCACGGTTTTCAACAATCTGGGCGGGGCCTATCGAGATGCGGAACAGTATTCCAAAGCGGGGGAGTATTTCGCGCTGGCCCTTGGGACGTATGGCTCTATCGGTCACGTGCTGGGGCAGGGCATGGCGATCAATAACCTGGGCGGTTTGAATATGTCCCAGAAGAAGTACGACGATGCGCGCAGCCATTTCAGCCTGGCCCATTCGATGTTTCATGCGGCGCTGGTGCCGGAATCCGAGGCCCAGGCCCTGGAAAACCAGGCAGCCGCCGAAGCCGCTATGGGCAAGAAGGGCGCCTCCCTTGAGAGCTACGGACGGGCCCTCGAAATCTGGCAGATGCTGGAACAGGATGACCGCCAAGCCATGATTCTCAACCGCATTGGCTCCATGCATGGCTCTGCGGGAGAAGCGAATCGCGCCCTGGAACTCCATCGCCGCGCGTTTTCGCTGGCGCAGAAAGCCCAGAACCAGACGCTGGCAGCCAGCACTTTGGCTTGCATGGGGCATATCCACTTTGAAGCTATGGACTGGAAGGCCGCGCGCCCGCTATTCGAAGAAGCGGCCGCCCTGTTCGAGCATGGTGGTGATAAGCGCAACCATGCCCTGACCATCTTCAGTCTGGCCAAGATCTGCCTGGCCGAAGGGCAGGAGCAGCTCCAGATGGCGGCCGGCATGTTCAAGGAAATCGGCGATACCGCCAGCCAGGAAGCCGTGCTCCAATTCATCGAGATCACGGTGAATTCCAAGCAACGGGCCGGGGCAGAACAGAAGCGGGCGTGAGGGAATAGCAGTTAGCAATTAGCACTCAGCCTTCAGCATTCAGCCCTGAAACATTCTTTCCTTCCTAAAGAGTTTTATTTTATGACCATCTTCATGACCATCTTTCCAGAGGTAGCGGCGCTGATGCGTTGAGACTCGCAGACAAACAAAGTTGTAAGACTCCACACGAATGTTTCATGGCTGAGTGCTGAGTGCTGAATGCCAATTGCTAACTGCTATTTGCTAACTGCTATTTGCTAACTGCCAACTTCCTGCGCACTAGCGCCTTCTTCCAGGCATCAGACCACAGCCCTTTTTGCCGCAGATAGTTTTCCATGAATACGACCGGGTCGTGCGGTTCCCAACGGACGCTCGGGTTTGGACCCTTGCTCCGGCTGTGACGCAGCGCGGCTGTGGCCGTTTTCCCAGCATCCACACGGCAGGGGATACACAGAATCAGGGATGGTCCGTGGCCTTCACGGGCGCGGCGAATGGCCTCGAAGGCGACGCGATAAATGGCTACGGCGTCGCTCGCGTCCACGGTGATGGCCGGCAGTTCACAGTCGAGCGCCAGTTGGCTCAGAAGCTTGGCGGAAGGAGCGCTTTGGCCATGCTTGCGCGCCCCCGGTACGCCACAGCGCACCAGGTGTACGACCGGCAGTTTATGGTGAGCGGCAAAACGCAAGCTTTCGCGCCATGGGGCTTGCGTAGACGCGTCATCCAGCGAGAATGCAACGGTCACCAGCGGACGCTTTTGCAGTTTGAAGCCCAGCGCCACTCCCGCGCCCATGATTACCGGCACAGCACCGGCGGCGGTCGGAAGAGGCGCAATCACGCTGAACTCTGCGAACCCGCGTTTCTTCGCTGGGGACGAGGGGCGGGCAGCCGTAGAGCTTCGCTTCCGCATCTGCTCGAATAAATCCTTAAGCGACGCCCCTCTCAGAAAATCACAGAGCAGGTCACGCCGCGAAGAAGCAACGCAGTCACCCGGAAGCAAGTGGCTGAGCCCACCCACCAGGATGGCTTCCTCGCCGGGCACACAGACGTAGCCGGTCGGGGAGGATCGGCCATTGAGAACCCTTACCGCCCGTTCGGCTATCATGCGGCATTGGAGCAACCGCGCGTAAAGGCTCTTGAGTTTCCGGGCGTCAAGGGCGCCCAGGGCTGCTGTGATTTTCATTGCGGCTTTCGGCGTCGTGGACGCACTTGCGGCTTCGTGGGGAGATCGTGTCCCGTGGCGTTTACCAAGCATGGGTTTGTGTAGAGAATCATTTATTGTAGCGCATAGCAGAATTAAGAAGGCCGGGGACCAGTTGGCAACCAGAATTCGTATCGACAAACTGCTGGTGGAACGCGGGCTGGTGGCTTCGCGGGAACGGGCCCAGGCGATGGTCCTGGCCGGGCGGGTGCTCGTCGGTGGACAGAAGATTGAAAAGGCGGGCGCTCCGGTGGAAGAGGATGCGGAGGTCCGCCTGTTGGGCGAAGACCTGAAATACGTCGGACGCGGAGGACTCAAGCTGGAATCTGCCCTCGACCGCTGGAAGATCGACCTCACCGGCAGGACCTGTCTCGATGTAGGCGCTTCCACCGGCGGGTTCACGGATTGCATGTTGCAGCGTGGCGCCGCCGCCGTCATCGCCATCGATACCGGCTACGGGCAGATTGCTGCTAAGCTGCGCACCGACACGAGGGTGCGGCTGCTCGAAAAAACCAATGCCCGCTACTTGACCTCCGCACATCTGCAGCAGGTGGGCGACTGTGGCCCGATCAGCTTTGCCGCATTCGATGTATCCTTTATCTCTGTTACACTCGTGCTCCCGGCGGTATGGCAAGCAATTTGCGATCTTCAGGGTGCTGCTTTGCGCGAGCTGGTGGTGCTGGTCAAGCCCCAGTTTGAAGTCGGGCGCGACTTGGTCGGCAAAGGCGGCATTGTCCGTGACCCGCAGGCGCGCGAGATGGCTGTGCTCAGAGTGCGGCGGGCGGTGGAGTTATTGGGCACACACAATATTGAAGTTGAAGAGTCGCCGGTGCGCGGCATGGAAGGCAACCGGGAATTCCTTTTGCACACAACCACATCATGAAACGAGCGGCGATCATTTCGAAACCCGGTAAGCCAGAGATGGCGCAGGTGGTGCGTGAGGTCACCGGCTGGCTGCGCCAGCATGATTACCAATTGGTGGTGGATTCCGTTACGGCCGAGTTCTGCCCCAACTGTAAACCGACAGAACGCGCGGAAATGATCGACCAGAAGCCGGATTTCGTCATCGTGCTGGGTGGCGACGGCACGCTCCTGGCCACCGGACACGACGTTGCGCGCGCCGGTATCCCCATCGTGGGCGTGAACCTGGGTTCGCTGGGCTTCCTGACTGAAGTCAAACTCGATGAGATTCATCAGGCGTTGGAAGCCATTGATGCGGGGCGCTGCGCCATCAGCCTGCGCTCCATGCTGGAATGCCGGCTGCTGCGCCACGGCCAGGTCGTGGCCTCCTATGAAGCGCTCAATGACGTTGTGGTGAACCAGGGGGCGCTGGCGCGCATCACCGATTTTGACCTGCGCATCAACGGACAATTCGTTTCCAACTACAAGGCCGACGGGCTGATCGTGGCGACTCCCACTGGTTCAACTGCCTATTCTCTGGCCGCCGGCGGGCCGATTCTCGCGCCCGATGTTCCGGCCTTTGTCATTACGCCCGTGGCTTCGCACGCCCTCACCAACCGTCCGCTGGTGGTGCAGGATACTGACGTGATTGAGATCAGCATGAAGTCCAGCAGGGAAGCGGCCTTCCTGGCCATCGACGGCCAGCGCGGCATGGCGGTGGCCGATGGCGATATCGTGCATTGCCGCAAGTCGGAACTTCAGGTGAAACTGCTCAAGCTGCCGGAGCGCTCATTCTTCGACGTGCTGCGGATGAAGTTGAAATGGGGCGAGCGGTAGGAGTCAGTCATGCGTCGGATCGCTTCACGGAAATCTATCTATCTACTTTTGTGCCTATGGCTGGCCGCTTCCTTGGCTCTTTCCCAGGGCAAGCCGGCGGCCCATCTGATCGTCACCAACGCCAAGATATGGACGGCCGATGAATCGCATCCGCAGGCCGAGGCGCTGGCGGTGTGGCGTGATCGCATCGTCTCTGTGGGGACCAATGCCGAGGTGAATGCATGGCGTGGGCCGTTCACCAAAGTCTATGACGCTCGCGGAGCCTTGCTGCTGCCGGGGTTCAACGATGCCCATGTCCACTTCGTGGATGGCGGCAACCACCTGAAGCAAGTGCAACTGAAAGACGCCAAGAGCCAACAGGAGTTTGTCCGCAGGATTGCCGCGCGCGCCGCGCTCACAGCCAAGGGCGATTGGGTGACCGGCGGCGACTGGGACGAGCAGCAATGGATTCCGGCCAGCCTGCCTACGAAAGAATTGATTGATCCGGATACGCCCGACACTCCCGTCTGGGTCAATCGCTATGACGGTCATGAATCGCTGGCGAATTCTGTGCTGTTAAAGATGGCCGGCATCACGTCGAAGACGCCCGATCCGCCGGGCGGGGAGATCGTTCATGACGCGCAAGGAAATCCCACGGGAGTTCTGCGCGATGCGGCACAGGGCCTGGTCGATAAGATCACGCCTCCGATGACGCGCGAGCACCGCATGAGGGCCCTGCGGCAGGCGCTGGAACACGCCGCTTCCGTGGGCGTGACCAGCGTGCAGGACATGAACCCATCCTATGAGGATATTTCCGCCTACGCCGAGATGGCCGAACAGGGCCGGCTGACCGCGCGGATTTATGCTGCGCCCTTGGAAACCACATGGAAAGACCAGGCGAAGATCGGATTGCGCCGGGGTTTTGGCGGGCCGTTTCTGCGGCTGGGCGCAGTCAAAGGATACGCGGATGGCTCGCTGGGCTCCGAGACCGCTTACTTCTTCGACCCATTCACCGACGCGCCTCAGACACACGGTCTGCTCAGCGATGAGATGCATCCTCCCGAAGCCATGGAGCAGCGGCTTCAGGACGCCGACGCTGCCGGGTTACAACTGTGCATCCACGCAATCGGCGACCAGGCTATTTCCATGACGCTGGATCTCTTTGAGCAAATCGAAAAAGCCAACGGCAAGCGTGACCGGCGCTGGCGTATCGAACATTCGCAGCACATGGCGGAGAAAGACTTTGCCCGTTACGCGCACTTGGGTGTGATTGCCTCAGTGCAGCCTTACCACGCCATTGACGACGGGCGCTGGGCGGAAAAGAGAATCGGGGCTGACCGTGTCAAACGCACCTATGCGTTTCGTTCATTTCTCGATCACGGCGCGAAGCTGGCGTTGGGCACCGATTGGTCGGTCGCCCCGCTCAACCCCATGTGGACTATCTATGCAGCCGTGACCAGGGCCACTCTCGATGGCAAGACGCCCAATGGATGGGTGCCTGAGCAGAAGCTCACCGTGGCTGAGGCCGTGGAGGCTTACACCATGGGATCGGCCTATGCGGAATTCCAGGAAAATGAAAAAGGCTCGATCACTCCCGGTAAGCTCGCGGATTTTGTGGTCCTTACAGAAGACATCTTCAAGATTCCGCCGGCGTCGATCAAGGATGTGAAGGTGAAGACCACGTTCGTGGGCGGCAAGGTGGTTTACGGGGAGTTGGGAAATTGACAAAAATAGGGGGGATTACAAAAGACGCTGTCCGGTGGTCATCAGGTTGTTTCGTTTCCGGAAAAAAATATGAGCGTGCCGGGCCTCAATTTGAAAGAAACGCTAAACTGAAAAAAACCTGTTGGTCCATCGTTTGGACGGGCTTAAGCGCGGGGAAGGAAGGGTCATTGCTGCCATGTACCAGTCCCGGCTGGAATTCTTGGTAACCTGCATCGATATAGCTTTATATAAGACAATTACCAGTGCCATTCAGCGAGTTCATGGGGCTGTGAATTACACTTCAACGACCGCCACAGCCCGTGCCTATGTTGCGCGGCGCAAGATCGACGGCGTTTTCCTCGATATGTCGCTGGAAGGCGCCCCGGAACTGGTGCAGAGTATCCGCCGCGGCAATTCCAACCGCTACGCGGTGATTTTTGCCTGTGCCGGTTCCAAGCAAGACGCCGGCGAACTGCTCAGTTTCGGCGTTAATTTTGTCCTCTACAAGCCTTTGCTCACGGAGGCAATCAACCAGTCCATGAATACCGCCGCGCAGATGATGGAAGCGGAGCGGAAGCGTTATTTGCGTCATCAACTGATGGTGCCGGTAGTCATCAAGCGCCGCGACAATGAGCAAAAAGCCATTACGTCGAACATCAGCCGGGGCGGTATGGCCATCCGTTGCAATGATACATACGAGCCTGGGGCAGCCATACAATTCACCTTCGATCTTCCCCTGGGCGAAATCAAAGGAAGAGGCGAGGTCGCCTGGTCAAGCACCGAAGGGTTCATGGGCATCAAGTTCTATCTGCTGGGCGACCAGGAGAAACAATCGCTTTCCACCTGGCTCGAAAAAAAGGAAGCCGACAGCCGGTAACAGATTGGTAATTGCCAAAATTGGCAATCGGGGAATTGAAAGGCAAAACCAGTCGCCGCTGATTCGCGCAGATGACCGCTGATAAAGCACATGTAAAGAGTCTGCTCGCCGATAATCAATGAAAGCAATCAACAAGCGAGGGACCAGCCGCAAACGAATCAGCGTTCATCAGCGTAAATCAGCGGCAAATGCCTTTCAATTCCCCGATTGCCAATTTTGGCAATTGCCAATCTAGGCATTGCCCGTTCTACCCGTCCAGTCTCCAAGCAATTCCAGCTCCGCCGTTGGGTCGCGTTTTTCCGCGGCCGGTTGAAAGACCAGGTGATCACCCTGCCGGAAGTAGGGGCAGGTGAGGCTCCAGCTCTCGAAGCCGCTGCCGGAAATCACGATGTGGATGGCCTCCGCCGGTCTTTCCGCAGGCCCATCGGCGAGCTGCAGCTTGACCAGGTTCCCTTCACCATCGAGATAAACGTCATTGACCGTCACCACCGCCACCGCGTCCTTGTCGAGGGCGGTATCGACCAGTTGCGCGTAGATTTCTTCGCGCTCGTCCTCGTCCGCATACTCGATGTCAAAGATCAGGTTCTCGGCCGGCGTAATCACGATGGCCGTAGGCGCCAGGCTGCCTTCTTCCTGCATCGCCTGCTGGGCCTCGTGCAGAAGCTCGTAGGCCAGTGCTTTGAGGTCGGTCATAAGCAGGCAATCTCCGGACGGAGCAGATCTTTCACCGTTTCCCGGCGCCGGATGACGCGCGCGCCGGCTCCTTCGACAAGTACCTCAGCGGCCCGCGGACGGGTATTGTAGTTGGAAGAAAGCGACATGCCGTAGGCGCCGGCGTCGAGAACGCAAAGCAGATCTCCGGCAGCGGTGGGTGGCAGGGAAGCGTCACGAGCGAGGAAGTCGGCGGTCTCGCATACCGGGCCGACCACGTCGCCCGGGATATCGACATCGATATCGACATCGGCGGCCCCGGCTTGGGAAGGCGGAGCCTGGGACACCGCGGTGACTTCGTGCTTGGCCCCGTAGAGCGCTGGCCGAAGCAGGTCGTTCATGGCCGCATCGACGATGGTGAAGCGCTTATTTCCGTTGTGTTTGCTATAGAGGACGCGGGTGAGCAGAGCGCCGGCGGGGGCGATAATCGAGCGCCCGGGTTCCAGCAGCAGATGGGGGCGTGACTTTCCCATGGCCCGCAAAGGAGCAGTGATGGCCTGCGCATAGCGCCGGATCTGAGTCGCCAGATCGAGCGGCTCTGCGCTGGAATACGAAATACCGAGCCCGCCGCCGGCGTCGAGAAAGCGGATTGCGTGTCCATCGCCGGTCAGTTGCCGTATCAGCTCGACTGAGCGTTCGATGGCCAGGCCAAACGGCGAAACGTCCGTGATCTGCGAGCCAATATGCAGGCTGATGCCCGCCACTTTCAAGTATTTATGCCTCGCGGTACGGCGGTAGAGCGTTGGCGCTTCTTCCATGGGCACGCCGAACTTATGCTGCCGCAATCCCGTGGAGATGTATGGATGGGTTTCCGCCGGAACGTCCGGGTTGACCCGCAGCGCCACGTTGGCGCTCTTCTTCAGCCGCGCGGCGCATTCGGCCAGCAGATCGAGCTCGGCTGCGCTTTCCACATTGAACAGCAGGATGCCCGCGCGCAACGCCAGCCGCAGCTCTTCCGCAGTCTTGCCCACGCCGGAAAAAACAATCTTCTTGAGCGCCGTGGGACGGGCGGCGCGGACGCGTTCCAATTCGCCCCCGGAAACAATATCGAAGCCCGCACCCAGGCCGCCGAGGATTCGCAGCAGTCCGAGATTGGAGTTGGCTTTGACCGAATAACAGACGGTGTGTGGGACTTCCCGGAAAGCCTGGTTGAAGATGCGAAAGCGTTGCTTCAGGGCCGTCGAAGAATAGACGTAAAGGGGCGTGCCGTATTTTTCGGCGAGCCGCCGCAACGGCACACGCTCGCAGTGTAACTCTCGCTTGCGATATTCGAATCCTGGAGGGCGTTGAAACATGACTGCCGATTGTAAATGAGCGGTCCGCCTACGCGTCTGGTCTTTTGCTAGCGCTTCAGCGCGTGGCGACGGAATGCGGCACACCTTTCAGAACAAAAAACAACTCAGAACAAAAAATAACCACCGCGTAGAGACGTAACTTGTTGCGTCTCACAGTTGGATGTTTTTCACACACCGGAAGTCGGCTCACCAAAGACTAACGGCCCTTGGTCACTTGCTGCATGGCGCGGCCATGCATCAGGATAGACCCGGAAACCTATGCTGCATAATTCACGACCATCAGCCGCCACAGCCGTGCGCAAGCACCCTCGTTATCGCTGCAACCAACGGCTCTGCGTCCGCTACCGCACCCAGGACCGGGACGTGATCGCCTATGGCCGTTGCACGGTAGCTGGGAAGGGCGGCATCGATGCGCTTCTGACCAAGGTGGAATTGAATGTCGGCGAAGAGGTTTCGCTGGAGATCGCGCTTTCGCAGGCCTCAGGCACCGTCGCGCTCAGTGCCCGGGTGAAGAACCGGCGCGGCTTCAATCATGGCTTTGAATTCCTGGAAAATGCCGGGCGGGTGACCGTGACGCTGAAACCCTTGTTCCAGCCGGAAGCGATCATCTTTAGCCTCCCAGCCCCGGAGGTGCCTCAGCTTTTTTCAACGCAGGCTGCGCAGCGTCCGCCGGAACGGGTTCCCGTCGCCGGAGAGGTGACCCTGGTGCTGCCGGGCGCCTCGGTAGAAATTCAGGTATCCGCCAGCCTCATCAATATCAGCAGGGGTGGATTCCGGGTCGGCCATGCCTACGCACAGCTCGCCGCCGGTCAGCAGTTGCGGGTCGTCTATATGGGTGTTTCGATACCTGCCTGCGTGGTGTGGAGCCGCGCTGCCGGCGGCCGCCTGGAAAGTGGATTGGCGGTGCTGGATGACGATGACGACCGGCCACGGATTCCCAAAGAGCAGTAAAATCTCTTTCTGAGCGAATTCCTTCAGGGCGAATTTGAGCTGCATTGGGCGGCCTAAAAACGGCAGTTGGGCCATTGCATTCGTTGCCCCTTCGAACAGAACTTCGCGCTTTACCGTCCCAGGTTATTATCAGCGCGCATCAGCGGAAATCAGCGGCCAAATCCTGCTCTGTTCTCTTATTCAAATATCAGAATTGCCGAGGCGATCACGGTCGTCCAAAGACCGCGTTTGTCGCCTACGGCGGTCTGCGTCATGTTGGTGGTGCGGACGATCTTGTTGGAAATCCGGTAGATTTCCTTCTTTTCGTCCCATGATTTATCAGGATCGAACTCCACGTTGAGGGTGGTGGCGAGCATCTCGGCGGCCAGTTCCTCGGCGTATTCGCCGGCCACGTTGTCGGGTTCGCCAAAGGAGTGGTGTTCACTGAGATAACCGTAGGTATTGCGATCGGCGGGCACGGCCAGTCCGATGCTGGAAGCCACCAAGCGGTGGGGTTCGCGGGTGGAGTTTTCGGCGACCACCGCGAAGACCACTTCGCCGGGGTTCAGGAATTTGAGGCCCTCTTTGCGTGAAATCAGTTTGCAGTGAGGAGGGAAGATGGAAGATACGCGCACCAGATTTTGTGCGGCAATTCCGGCATCGCGCAGCGCCAGCTCAAATGAAGTAAGGCGTTCCTTGTGTTTGCCAACGCCTTTCGTCAGAAAGATGCGCTTGGGCACCAGATTAAGACCCAATGATTTGTCCTCCGGGTATTGTGGGAAAATGGCCGTGAATAGAAAAAATAACACACGCAGGCGGGCTGCGCCGGGAAATTCAACATATTTTTCAAATGGCAGCAGCCCGGCAGGCCATGACCGGCCTGCCAGCCAAGTTGAGAGGGCAATTTGCCGTGGAGGCAGTCGGAAACTAGCGGTTTGCCGGCACAGCCACAGCAGAATATGCGGCGCGCCTAGAAAAAGACGATCACGTCCGACGCAAACATGAGCTGGTTCTTCTTGGTGCCGTTGTCATACGCCGGGACTTGGTAGGAACGCTCGAATCGCAGCTCCGGCCGGACAAGAATCGTCGTGCCGATCCAGTGCCCCCACCCGATCGTGTGCTCCGTGTAATGTGATTGGAAGCCTGTCCGCTGGCCTCTCTGGTCGTCAAACCATTCATTGCGAATGGAGAGATAGTCGCGCTTTCCAAATTGCTTTTCCACGTAATTGAGCACCGCGTGCTCCGGAGCGTAACAGGTGAGCTGCTGCGGAGATTTGCACCAGGCCCCGTTGGCGTTCGGCTCCACCAGGGCCGCTGCCGCTGCGGGCGCGCCCGCCGGATTCACATTGGGGACCCGGTTCTGCCACATATACCAGTACTCAGTGGCCGTGTGCAGCGATGGATGCCTGGTGAATTTGTGATACCAGGTCAAATAAACGGCCTGCAGGTTGTTGTAGGCATACTTTCCGGAGTTGAGGGCGTTGAGACAGGGATAAATGTTGTCCTTGCCTTCATTCCACTCATAAATCAGGCAGCCGTTGAACGTCAGCTTCGCGTCCGGCGCTTTGGTCCAGGGCGTGGCTTCGCAGCCCGCCGACACTCCGGCCTGGGTCTTCCAGTGTTCATTCCATCGGGTGGTGGCGTTGACCCCGGTTTGCGTATAGCAATCGTAGGTATACGTCAGCGAGTGGCTATAGGTGTAGTTGTTCGGCGCGAGCTGCGCCTCAATGTCGGGTAATGAAATATAGCGGCCTACCCTCACATCGGTTCCCTTGCCTAAATGGGGAAAATATAAATCCAGGTAAAACATCACCGGATCGTACCCATACTCTTGCCCAACCGAGCCGTCCGGATTGGTCCGGCCCAGCAATTGATGGCTGAAGATGCCCTTGGCCGCGGTGAACCGGTAGTCGAGTCCCCACAACTGGGCGATACGAAATCCCCAGTCAAAGTGGTCGGTCTGCACCGTATCCGGCTGCCTCTCGATGTACAGTACCTGCTGGTCAGGCTGAAAGCTGTTGGGCCTTTCCGGATAGGCCGCCGGCAGGTTTGCATATCCGGGCTTATTGGAGCTGCTGATATTGAATCCGCCGTTGAACCAGCCATAGATCTGCACTTTGCTGTTCTTCCATTCCTCCCCGTGCGGACCGCTCCAGAGGGCCTGCATTAGCGGCGAGGATTGCGTCCATGGAGCGCCAATGACCACGGACCCTCCATAGGGCCAATCCGCGAATGGATAAGGCGGGCCATCCACAGGCGCTGGAAATCCGCGCCTCTTCGGTTCACCCTCGGAAGCGGCCGTTCCCTTCCAGTCATTGAGATAGGCTTGGGTCAGTCTGGTAAAGAAGTTGCCCTGAACGAAGCCGGCCCCGGTCGCGGCCACGGGGCCGGTTGCAGCCAAAGCTTTCTGTGGCTGGTTCGATGGCTGCCCGATTGCCTGGGTCTGAGAAGATGAATCCGCGGTTGGGTCTTTCGCGATATCCGGCGCCGATTGCGCTTGTGTCAAAATGCCCCAAACCAGGAAGAGCGTTATCGCCAGGAAGTGTGTTGCGCATACTGCAAGATATTTGTACTGAATTCTTACCATCGGTCCTCATGCCTCGGTTCGTAAAGACAGGCTCGCGCCATATCGGAATGCCTTGTCTCTGCGATCAAAAGACATATCGAAAGACAAGCGTTGTAAAGCAATACACGCAACTCTGAACGATATCCAATTCGAAATTTTTATTAGCGGGATAAGAGAGACAGTCCAATTTCTTTATAAAATATTTATATCTCGGCGCGAGTGAAGAAGCAGACAAATTCTTCAGCACCAGTCCGCGTTTATCAGGCGTTGGCCCACGGCAAGTTTCAAGTTTCTGCTTCCGATTCGTGTTCATTCGTGTTCATTCGTGGCCAATTGCCTTTGCTTTTGGTCGCGCCCCGTAGCGCAATTGTTTACCCTGCAATAAACTTATTCCCCATGAAGGCCATTCTCTCGGAATCCTATGGCGGCCCCGAAGTCCTGCGCGTCGAAGACGTGCCGCTCCCCAAGATCGGGCCGAACGGTGTACTGGTGCGTGTGTGCGCGGCGAGCGTCAATCCGATTGACTGGAAGCTGCGGCGAGGGCATTTCCAGCTTCTGCTGAACTACGTCTTCCCCGTGATCTGGGGCGCGGATTGCTCCGGGGAGGTCGTCGAAACCGGCGCTGCGGTCACGCTCTTCAAACCGGGTGACCAAGTCTACGGGTTCAAAGACGGCAGCGTGGGCAAGACCTATCGTGGGACCTACGCCGAGTATGTCGCCGTCCCGGAAAAATCCTTGTCAAAGAAACCCGCGAACCTGAGTCATGAGCAGGCGGCCGCGGTCCCGCTGGCCGCGCTGACCGCCTGGCAGGCGCTGTTGCAGGATGGAAAGCTGAAGCCCGGGCAGCGCGTGTTGGTCCACGCAGCCGCCGGTGGCGTGGGTATCTTTGCCGTCCAGATTGCCAAGGCGTTCGGCGCTCATGTGGCCGCCACCGCCGGCAGCCATAACCAGCAGTTCCTGCATGACCTGGGGGCCGATGTCACCATTGACTATCAACGGGAACGCTTTGCCGAGCGCATCTCCGCGTATGATGTCGTGCTCGATGGTGTGGGAAACAGCGTCTGGCCGGATTCGCTAAAGGTCCTGAAATTCGGCGGAAGGCTCGTCGCCCTGGTGGCCCCCGTTCCACAAAGAAGCAAAACCAAATTGGCGTTTCTCGGGGGTATTGCCGTCAGACTCCTGGCAGCCAAACTCGGCGCGCGCCTGCGCGGACGAAGTCTGGCCCTGACCAGGACCAAACCCCGCGGCGGAGACCTCGAAAAAATCTCAGCCCTGATAGAAGCCGGAAAGGTCCGTCCGGTCATCGAGAAGATCTTCCCCATGGAACAGATGGCCGAAGCCCACCGTCTGAGCGAGACCGGGCACGTCCGGGGGAAGATCGTGGTGAAAATTGGCGGTTAGCGGTGAACGCTTTGGCTACACACAAGCTTAAATTTTGAGGAGTTACGAGGACGTCCGTTTTTTAAGCGAACGTCCTCTGCTTCTTCATGTAACAGATACCGGCTTCACATGAGCACTTTCTCCATCCGGTAGTGCTTCTGCACGTTTCTTATGCGGAATCGCTTTCTCAATCGTCTCCATTTGGTGCTAACGGGAGAACTATGAACCTTCCGATTAGGATGACGATCAATGCCGCTAGTCCCGGCAACTGCTTGAATGTGCGGAGGAGGCACTTCTCCTCGCAGGATATACTGCATGGCTACTCTGCGTGCAAGTGCTCGAACCAGAGCAGGAGCTTTCTCGCCCAAGGTTAGAGGACCGCTTAAACAGGAAAGGTCGTCGGTCTTGGATATTTGCTCAACGGCCTCGGCAAACACGTCGTTAATTCGACACTCAAAATCGTCGTCTTCTATAGGTTTCTGTTCTGTCATAAAGATCCCCTTTTCAGCTTTGTAATTTCTCCTTTCATCTGAAGATTACGAAGCACCTATCCCGTTTTTGCCATTTGCCCTGAATTTGTTTTTAGGGAACTCTGAATCAGTCTGATTCTGATTGATTACAAAGGGTTTACCTGAGTAGGCAAAGGATTTTCTTGTGCTTTTCCAATAATCCCCCCCCTGCGAATCCTAATATCTGGAGAAACCCTATTGATTCTAAAGAAACATTTGCCATAGTTCCCTCTGCTTTGCTATCATCCGCATTCGCAATTTATTGACCTTCGGGGAATGAATGCTTAATGAAGAGCGGTTAAATCAGCTGAAAAAGCAATCGGAGGCAGGTCTAACTGATCTTCCTAGGAAAGTTTTTCGAATACTCCTCGATGCACATGGGGAGTCGTGCAGTTGCGAGTTCCTTAAGAACAAAGCATGGAATGCGAAAAACATCCACGATGGTGCTTTGCAGGCGCACATAGCGACGATTCGGAAGTTCTTCAAATCTAACAAGATCACTGACGTCTCTATACCTGATGCTGAAAGCATTCCGATTCCATCTTACCGGTTAGTGTATCAGATTGCTCCCATTCCTGAAGGTTTTCGATTCGGCCCCTTTGAGCTGCGACGCGCGGACCGTCACCATATTCTTAAGACTGGCACCAGCATAAATTGCAGTGGTGACCAAAGACGAATTCTCGAAAAGCTATTGGAGGCACATGGAGGACCTCTTTGCCTTGAGGCGATTAGGCAAGGATGGGATCAACCAGGGAACGTGAAGGACGAGGAAGTGCAACAGGCACTTGCCGAGCTTGCAAAGACCCTCGGAGGCTCTGCTAATGCCGAGACTGAAGCGCATATTCGGCTAGAGACAACTCCGGTTAGCCACTATATTTTACAACACAATGCAGAGCCGATAGATAGGGCCGAATTTAGGGATAGTGACGTTCCGCCCCCCAAAATTGCCCCATTTGCTGCCTTCCTTCGTCGCTTGAGCTCTATGCACTTGGGCTCAAAGGTGATCTGGATCATCGTTTCCGCAGCCGTAATTATATCGCCTCTCGTTTTTTATCACATTCGGGTGATACATCAGCAGAATCTAAGGTCCGCAAGCGAATATCAACTCGGCATGGCGGTTTGCGAAACCGAAAGTAGGAGAGATACAGATATCAACGATGCTATTCCCATTTATCAGCGATCCGTACTAACCGACCCTACGAATGGTCGTGCCTGGGCAGAAATGGCAAATGCTTACACTCTCCTTTCAATGTATGGTGGCGGGCCTCCCCGTAATGCGCTGAACGATGCTAAGAATGCATGTGACAAAGCGAAAGAATTGAGCTCCAATATTCCTGAAACCAAGACTTGCGTCGCCGAGCTTTTTTACAAATTGGAGTTGAAATTTGGCGAAGCGGATAAGGCATACAAAGCAGCAATCGATCTCGACCCGAAAAATTTCCGTGCTCATCATTATTATTCAACATTTTTGGCATTTGAGGGTAAACTTGGTGATGCGTACAAAGAGAGCTTGAAAGCACAGGAGCTGGATCCGCAATCGAAGATTGCAAAGACTGCGGGCGCTTGGATCCTGATGTTTATGGGCAACTATGATAAAGCGATTCGCGAGCTGAAGCCACTGGAAAAGGCCGATTTCACTCCAGCGCGCTGGAGGCTGGCGGTGGCTTATCAGTTAACGGACAAGCCGAAAGAAGCGATTGAGCTTTTAGGGAACGCTGAAAAATTGAAAATCGAGCAGAACATACCCCAATTGGCTACACTTGGCTATGTACTAGCTCGGTCGGGCAATACCCAAAAGGCGAAGGCCATTCTTGGGAGCCTTCAAGAATTAAAAGGCCAACCGGATTCCCGCAAGTACGTATCAGCATATTGGACAGCCGTTGTTCACGCAGGCTTGGGCGAACGTGATTCGGTTTTCGCCGATTTGAAGGCCGCGCAAGACTCATTGGACACTTCGTTTCCATACGTTTTGGTTGATCCGATTTGGTCTCCCATTCGAGATGATCAGCGATTCACATCGCTACAAAACACTCTACGCAAACATGAATGAGCACAGCCGACTTTTTAATTACCTACGCGGCTAGAATGTATTTCCTCGTATTCGCAGCTTTCCTCTCATCCGCAATTGTTTCGTGTGCAGTCGTTTCATTCGTTTCTTAATAGCCCGGACCTGCTTTCTGGAAAACCCCGTCTTCTCGCTCAGTTGTATGTCGACCCCGCGACTGTCTGCTGTCTTAGCCGCTTCAGCAATTGCGATGGCGTCAGAGTCGCTATTCACTTCAAATGCTGTCATCCTCTTCCTAATTTGTCGTACCTTCCAGCGAGAAATCCCTGTGCGGAGGCTAATTTGTATATCAGCTTCTCGGCTGTCCACAGTTGTAGCGGCTTCGGCCAGCCTTTTCGCATCGGGGTCGTGGCCAATGCCGGGCAGCAGAGTGTTCAGGTCCATGCTCTGATCGGAATCCGTGGCT
>DATMNZ010000140.1:0-19121 GCA_035568495.1 Saccharimonadales bacterium (SeqCode)
AATGGCAGTTAGCAAATAGCAATTGGCGCTCAGCATTCAGCACTCAGCCATGAAACATTAGTGAGCTTTCGAAGACGGCAGTGTTGCGCTGCGGAGGTGGCCCTGAATATTTCCTGGCTGAATGCTGACTGCTGAGTGCTATTAATAATTGCTATATGCCAACTGCCATCATTTGCAGCAAACGTCCCAAATGTTGCGGGGCTGAATGCTATTTGCTATTTGCCAATTGCTATTTGCCAATTGCTATTTGCTATTTGCTATTTGCCAACTGCTTTCCTCACATCACCGCCGGAACAGGTATCCCCATCAATTCCAGGCACTGAACTAGTGATCGCCGCACTACGGCTGTGGTGGCCAGCAGAAACTGCTTTCTGGCTTCATCGGGTTCTGTCAGGATGTGGTGATTGTGGTAAAAGGCATTGAACTGCTGCGCCAGTTGGAAGGCGTATTTGGCGGCGTAGGCCGGCTCGGTGGTGGCGATGCACTGCTCCACGATGCTCGATAGCTGTCCAGCCTTGAGCCACAGCTCCCAGATTTCGTCTTCACTCAGGAAGCCCTGATTCAGGAAACCCTGGCTCACTGAACGCAGATCAGCGTCGCTCCTGAAAACATCTTCCGGAAACAGCCCCGCCTTGCGAAAGATATTCGTGGCGCGGACCACGGCATACTGCGCATAGGGACCGGTTTCTCCTTCAAAGCTCAACGCCTCTTTGAAATCGAAGGCAATCACCGAACCCTTGGTGAACTTGAGCATGAAGTAACGCAGCGCTCCGATGGCGATGTGGGTGGCGATGCCCCGCCGCTCGGCTTCCGGCAGCTCCGGATGCCGGGATTCAACTTCCTGCAGCGCAGCGGCAATCAGCGAGTCGAGCAGGTCGTCGGCCTTGACGCCAAAGCCTTTGCGTCCCGACACCTCAATGTAGGCGCGATTACGGTCGTCCTCGGAGACATCGTATCCCAGCTCGATGGCGCAGCCGGGGGTGAGCGCCACCATTTCATACGAGAAGTGGTGGTAATCCTCGGCCTGTTGCGTATGCCCCAGCCCGCGAATCGCCTCAATCACGTTATTCTGCGGATCGCTCTGGCGGGAGTCGATCACGTTGTAAATGGCGCTTACCCCACCGAAGTGTGGATGATCGGCCTCGCCCGAAGCCGCCGAGATCCAGACCTGGTGTCCACCGGCATACTGGTAAAACCGCTGGTAGCCGAAGTCGCGCCCCAGCAGTCCGAACTTCCAAAGATGATAGGCAATGTCTTTGCCGACATAGGTCACAGTATCGTTCGAGCGGACGATGACTTTGGCGTCTTCATCTGGGCCCTCGGGCGCGGCCTCACCTTCCACTGGCGGCGCAGCCGGTTTGCTGCCTGCGCGCTTCATCACCCAGCATCCCTTATTCTTGCCTTCCTTCTCGAAATACAGCACGCCCTTCTGCTTCATCTGCTCGAAGGCCAAGTCCCAGAAGTGCAGATGCAGAATCTCGCTTTCCTGCGGCAGGAAGTCATACTGAATACCCAGGCGATCCATGGTCTCAAGGTGGCGGCGGATGATGGCCACGGCCACGATTCGCCCGATCCCGGCAGCTTCGTTTCCGCCCTGCTCAATTTCGTGCAGTGTCTGGAGCCGCAGTTTGAGATGTTCTTTATCTTCTTCATACCACTGTGAGACCCGCGCATAGAGGTCCCAGCAGTAGTAATCAAAAGGACGAGGCGGCGCGCTGGCGGCAATCAGCTTCTCAACTTCGCTCTTCCCTTTTTTCTCCAGATGCAGGAAGCCCACAACCACATCGGCCACCTGCACGCCGGTATTGTCGATATAGTTCTGGATATCCACCTGCGCACCCGATGCCCGAAGCAGCCGGACAAAAGTATCTCCAAGAACAGAGTTCCGCAGATGCCCGATGTGGGCGGCCTTGTTGGGATTGATGCTGGTATGTTCGACCAGGACTTTCTTGCCGGTGGATTGGCCCGCAGCTTTGGGGGTCAACAAGAGTCCGGCAGCCAGCCGGCGGTCGAGGCGAGCGTTGATGTAACCCGCTCCAGCGACCTCAAACCTCTCAAACCCCGGCACCGTGCCCATCGCAGCCACGATCTCCTCGGCAATCTTCTTGGGCGCCTTACGCAGCTTCTTGGCCAGCTCAAAGCTAAGCGGCAAAGCATATTCGCCCAGTTTGATGTCCGGCGGCTGGTCGACCACAATGCGCGGCAGCTCAACGTCATACTGACGCTGGAGCAGGTCGCGAACGTGTTGGATGAGCTTTTGCTGGAGTTCGAGGTACAAAGACAATCCGCCTTCTTATGCTGCTTTTAATTATGGTGTCAGAGGCACATGCCAGAGTCCGAAGGACGAATGAAAGTAGCCCAGCACGGTTCGGCGCAAGCATACATGACCATCATCACTCCAAACTCTCAAGCGCCGAACCGTGCTGGGCAAGACACGCGAACAACACCAAGTCCCTTCAGGGACGGCTGACAGAAGCCCGTCCCCAACTCATCGCCAGAAAACGAAATTATAACAAACAGGGTTTGCTATACTTCGCCCTGCGAGAATCGAACGATGGGCAAGCTCTACTCGCGCGCGCTGAAGAGAACGCGCGCTCCTGACGGGCTTCGGGATGACATCGCTAATTTGATTTTCAAAGCTTTGGTTTTTCTCCGTGACTCCGTGGTGCGCTCTTGATTTTGCTTGAGTCTCCGTCAAGTCAACCCTAATTGACGCATCCGGGCCACGACCCTATGATGAAAACTTAGGCTTAAACCCTTATGCGAATCGCATATCTAGAATGTTTTTCCGGCATCAGCGGCGATATGTTTCTCGGTGCTCTGGTGGATGCTGGAGTTCCGCCCGAATTGCTGGTCAAGACAGTGGCAGCGCTGGGGGTGGACGCACAGCTCGAATTCTCACGGGTCAATCGCAGCGGCATCAGCGCCACCAAAGTGGATGTGATTGCTGCCGGGGAGAAGGAGTTGCCGCGCGAAGAGTTTTGGGAGAAGGAAGCACTTAGCACTCAGCACTTAGCAAAGACAGCACTTAGCACTCAGCCCTTAGCACTTAGCCATGAAACATCTTCGCCTGTGGCACACCCTCACGAGCATCCACATTCTCATGAGCATGGACACTCCCATTCGCACGAGCACGGCCATTCACATGATCATGGGCACTCACATGAACACTCGCACTCGCAAGATCGCACCCACGGGCATCACCACCGCGGCTTGAAAGAGATCCGCGAGATCATCATGCGGGCTGCCATCAGCGAGACTGCCAAGGCACGGGCCATCAGGATATTTGAAGTATTGGGCGAGGCCGAAGCCAAGATCCATAACAGCAGCATCGAGAAAATCCACTTTCATGAAGTCGGCGCCATCGACGCCATTGTGGATATCACCTGCGCGGCCGTCGGCGCCGAGGCGCTCGGGGTCGACGAGTTCATCTGTTCCCCGCTCAACGTCGGCGGAGGAACAGTGGTCTGCGCCCATGGCACGTTTCCGATTCCGGCGCCGGCTACGCTGGAATTGCTGCGGCACGCTCCGGTGTATTCCGGCCAAATCCAGAAGGAGTTGGTCACGCCTACGGGCGCCGCCATCGTTCACGTGCTGGCGGCTCGATTTTCTGGTTTCCCAAAGATGATGCCTGGCCGGACCGGCTACGGCGCCGGCACCCGCGATTTCAAAGGGCATCCGAATGTTGTGCGCCTGACCATCGGCGAGACCTCGGAAGAGCACGCGGCCCCGTTTCCCGAAGAACCAATTACAATTCTGGAAGCCAATATCGATGACATGACGCCCCAGATTTTCGGCTACGTGATGAAGCGGGCTTTGGAGAAAGGCGCGCTCGATGTATTCACTACGGCGGTCCACATGAAGAAGGACCGGCCGGGCACTCTGCTGTCGGTGCTCTGCCATCCCGAGGACCGGCAGAAGCTGACGCAGCTTATCTTTGCCGAAACCACCACGCTGGGTGTGCGCATCAGGGAAGAAAAGCGCGCCCGGCTGGCGCGCCGGCATGTAACGGTCAGCACCCAGTGGGGCGAGGTGCGAATGAAGCTGGGCGGCGTGAACGGCAGCGTCAGCAATTATGCTCCGGAATATGAAGACTGCCGCCGCATTGCCGAAGAGCGGCAAGTGCCCCTCAAGTCAGTGATGCAGGAAGCCATGAAAGTCTATCTGGAAGAGAAAAATGGATAAGGACAAGGACAGGGAAAAAGACAAGCGGCCGCGCTTCTACATCACCACGCCCATTTATTACGTGAATGCGCGCCCCCATATCGGGCACGCCTATACGACGATCGTGTGCGATGCGCTGGCCCGCCGCCGGCGGATGCAAGGCTTTGATACTTTCTTCCTCACAGGCACCGACGAACATGGGCAGAAGATCGAGCGCTCGGCGGCCGCCGCGGGCAAAACACCTCAGCAGTTCGCCGATGAGGTCTCCGGGCTGTTCCGCGCCCTGTTCGAGAAGATGAACATCTCCAACAACGATTTCATCCGAACGACCGAACCCCGGCACGAACGCGGCGTACAGAAGCTCTTCCAGGTCCTCAAGGACAAGGGCTTCATCTATAAGGGCAGATATACGGGCCAATATTGCGTCTCCGACGAAATGTACATCGATACGGCAGAGCCAGGGGCGAAGTGCCCGGAATGCGGAAGGCCCACGGAGACCGTCAGCGAAGACAACTACTATTTCAAATTGTCGGCCTTTGCCAATAGGCTGCTGCATCATTACGAGAGCCAGCCGGATTTCATCCGCCCGGAGACGCGCCGCAATGAAGTCATTGCTTTCGTCCGCAGCGGGCTGCGCGATCTTTCCATCAGCCGCAGTACCTTCAAGTGGGGCGTCCCGGTGCCGGACGATCCGCAGCATATCGTTTATGTTTGGCTCGATGCGCTGATCAACTACTGCTCCGCGCTCGGCTACGGCGCTGACGACCCCGAGAGCCAGGAGAAGTTCAATCATTACTGGCCCGCCGACCTGCACATGATCGGCAAAGAGATCATCCGCTTTCACTGCGTCTACTGGCCGGCCTTCCTCATGGCTGCCGGATTGGCACTGCCCAAAGCGGTGATCGCCCACGGCTGGCTGATGTTTGAAGAAAACAAGATGTCAAAGTCGCGCGGCAACATCGTGCGCGCCGAGACCGTCATCGACGTGCTGGGCAACGACGCTCTGCGCTATTTCCTGCTGCGCGAAGTGGTCTTCGGACAAGACGGTTCCTTCAGCTTCGACGCCCTGGTGCAGCGCTACAATTCCGACCTAGCCAACGATCTGGGCAATCTGGCCAGCCGCACGCTGACCATGATTACGCGCTATTTCAACGGATCGGTGCCGTATCCTTCACCGACCGTCGCCCACAAGGAAGCCGATGCCGTCATCAAGCAGCAGGCGCTGACTGTCATTGGCGACTTCAACCGGATGTTTGAGGATTGCCAATTCTCGCGGGCGCTCGAAAATGGCTGGACACTGATCGGCGCCGTCAACAAGTACCTGGTGGAACAGGAACCATGGGTAGTGGCTGAGAAGGAAGGCGAGGAGAACAAATCGCGCCTGGCCACCATTCTATACACGGCCGCCGAAGCGCTGCGCGTTGTTACCGCGCTGGCGCATCCGGTGTTGCCGGAATCAACCGCCAAGATCTGGCACATGCTGGGTCTGGGCGAAATCAGCCGGATCGACCTGCGCACCCTGACCTGGGGGCAACTGCCTCTGGGCGGCAAGCTGGGCAAGGTCGAACCCGTATTTCCGCGCGCTGACAAGAGCGCCATCGAAAGGATGCAAACCATGGAACAGGAGCGCAACGCGCCAGCTCCGTCTGCGACAACTCCCGCGTCTTCTGCAACACCTTCTTCGTCAACACCCGCCGTAGCCGGCGCCGCGCCTGCAGCAACGCCGGCGGCCGCCGCCACAGTGGTGGCAGGCGACGGCAAGATCTCCATCGACGACTTCCTGAAAGTCGAACTTCGGGTCGGCCAGGTGAAGTTTGCCGAGAAAGTAAAAGGCGCTGACAAGCTGCTGCGGCTGGAAGTCGATATCGGCACCGAAGTCCGCCAACTGGTGGCCGGCATCGCCCTCGCCTACGAACCGGAAGCCCTGATCGGACGAAAGGTGGTAATTGTCGCCAACCTGAAGCCGCGCAAACTCCGCGGACTGGAATCGAACGGCATGATCGTGGCCGCGTCCGTAGGAGAAGACGGCAAGCCGGTGCTGGCCGGGTTTCTGGAAGATGTGCCGGTAGGGGCCAAGCTCAAATAGAAAGACTTTAAATTTTAAATTTGAAATTCTAAATCTACCCCGAATCCCAAAGGCGCCAAGAACTTGTACATCGACTCCCACGCCCATCTTGAGGGCCACAAATTCGATACCGACCGCTCTGAGGTTCTGGAGCGCGCCCGCGCTGCCGGGCTGCAACGCATTCTCGCCATCGGCAGCGGCACCGGACCCGGGTCGCTCGACTGCGCCATCAAGATCGCCGAACAGCATGACTGGATTTACGCCACCATGGGCATCCATCCCCACGAGGCCCAGCTAGCCCAGGAATCTGATTACGCCGAGATGGAGCAGTTGGCAAAACATCCTAAGACCGTCGCCTGGGGGGAGATCGGCCTCGATTATTTCTACGACCACTCGCCGCGCGATGTGCAGAAGGAGGTTTTCCGCCGGCAGATGGAGTCGGCCAAAGTGGCACGGCTGCCGATTGTCATCCACTGCCGCCCCAGCAACAACAGCGAGAACGCATGGGACGACACACTCGACATGCTCCGCGACCACTGGGCGCCCGCCGGACTGGGCGGTATTTTGCACTGCTTCACCGGCGAGTGGAAGCATGCCCAGCGCGCACTCGACATGGGCTTCTACATATCTTTTGCCGGCAACGTCAGCTTCCCGAAGGCGGAAAACATCCGCGAGGCGGCCCGCCAGGTCCCACTTGACCGCATGTTGATTGAAACGGATTCACCGTTTCTCTCTCCGGTCCCGCACCGGGGCAAGCGCAACGAACCCTCGTTCGTAGTGAACACCGCCGAAACCATCGCCAGGCTGCGGGGCATGAGCAAGGAAGAGATTGGCGAGAAGACAGCGGAAAATTTTTATGCGCTGTTGCCGGGGGCAAAGTGACGGCGGTGGTTGGTAATTGGTATTTAGTAGTTGGTAGTTGGTATTTGGTTCTGATTCCCACCCAATGATTTAGAAGAGCGTGTTATTTTTTTGACAAGCAAATACCAAGTACCAAATACCAAGTACCGCTTTCCCCTACTTCTTCACCAGCTCCACCCGCCGGTTCCTCGCCCGGCCTTCCAATGTATCGTTACTATCCACGGGACGGCCTGCTCCAAAGCCGGCGGTTGTGAGTCTCTCCGGGGCAATCTGGAAGCGGTCGGCCAGCGCCTGTTTTACCGCAGCCGCCCGGCGGTTGGAAAGATCCAGGTTGTAGGCGTCGCCGCCAATGTTGTCGGTGTGTCCTTCGATGCTGAGCTGCCAGTCGCCATGCTGGCCCATCACCTGCGCGATCTGCTGCAGCACTGTTCCCGATTCCGGACGAAGCACGTCGCTGCCGAAATCAAAGTAGATTCCGTAGACCTGCGCGCGGCCTTTGGTGGCCAGTTGCTGCTCTATCTGCTGGCCCGATGCTTCGTTGGATGCGGCCGGCATTTCAATCTTGATGACCTGCAGCCGGTTCCCTCCGCCAATCTGCCACGCCAGCGCCAGTGGATGATCGAGGTCGTCGAGGAAATAGAAGTGCGCCTCGGCGGTCTCATCGGTAGGTTTGCACGAAGCGTGCAGCACCGGAAGTTCGACGCGCTGGCTGTTCACCAATACCGGAAATGCCAGGTCCATGGAATCGGCGCGCTTGAGATTACATGTGACTGGCTCACCGATACCACCGATTCCTGGAACGCTCTGATTGCTCCTACCCTGGCCATCTCTCATCATTCCCTTGAATGCTTTCACCAGCCCTTGCAGGCCCGCCAGGCGGTAACTGAAGCTCGATTCGCCCTTTAGTTTGAGCTGGGCCAGCACCTCGCGGGAGATGCCGATGGCGGTCGTTCCGGGAAACTGCTCTTCTGACGATTGGGTGCAGAAATTTTCCTGGTAGTCGTGCGCGGCATCGAGATCGGCCCGCAGGATTGTCCGGCCACACCTGACCTTTCTGGGTGGCTCTTTCTTTCCGCTCTGTTGGCCCAACAGGGCGCCGACATCGGGTGTGGGAATCTCCGCCGAGTAATACAGATGCACCCCGCCGGGTGAGATTGCGTCAATGCGCTTGATCGACTCATAGTCCCCCTGCAGCGGCTGATTGATGGCCGTAACTACGGTCAGCCCCGGCAGTAGCGGGACCTTGCTGGAAGGCGCGCCGATGATGGAAGAGGAAGCGGTCTTCCAGTCGGGCAACGGCTGGCTCCCGCCGCCAATACCCAGAGCGCCCTGGACCTCATCGGCTTTCTTCTTGACCCGGTATCCCGCATAGATCACGCCTCCCACAATCAAGGCGCCAACGATCAAGACAACCACGATCGCTATGACCACGATCTTGCCGCATCCTCCGCCGGATTTCGCGGAGTCAGCGGGAACCAGCATGGCTCCGGTCGCAGCCGCTACTGGATCGGGGCTGAGCGCGCCCCCCGTTTGACCGGCCCGGGCGCCGCACTTGACGCAAAACGCGGCTCCGGTCAATGCTGCGCCGCAACTTGCGCATGATGGAACGCCGGATGATTGCGAGGGTGCTGGGGAAGGTGTCGTAACGGCGACCGCAGCGGTTGCCGCGACCAGCTCAACTGCGGGAGCGACAGGTTCAGCAGACATGGAGACCGGTGGCGCCGCCTCCATCCCGGTTGTTGCTTGCGTTGGAATAGCAGCTTCCGGCGCCGTTGTGGATGGCCGATCAAGTTTCGCGCCACACTTGGTGCAGAACGCCGTCGTGCCGACTACTGCCGCGCCGCATTGCGGACAGGGGCGCGTTACTGGCTCTGGTGCTGCGACGGGCGCTGCCGTAGCTCCCACTCTCGCGCCGCATGTATTGCAGAAAGCCGATCCGGCAGGGACAGACGCGCCGCAACTGGTACAGAATAGCTTCAGCATTGGAACGGTGGCGGGTTCACTCCGTTTGCCCCCACACTTCCTGCAGAACATCTGGTCATCTGCGAGCAGTTCTCCGCACGTACTGCATGGCTGAGCCATAGCGTCTCTCCTCCTCGGCAGGTCTTGTCTTGATTGGCTGCGAAGGTGAATGATAGCAAACCGGCAAGATGGCGGCAGCAAGTCCTACCGGATAAGCTCCCCGGAGTTTCAGGGTTCCGTTGTGTACTTCAGATCATTTCGCAGCGACGGGAACCTTCTTCGTGCCTTTCAGCTCAGCGGCGGTCTGCTCGATGTTGCGCTTCAGGAAGGCATTGTAGAAGCCCCACTTGCTGTATTTGTCCTTGAGGGCCGCGGTCACCGCATCGGTCAGCTCCGTGCCCGACTTCCCTTCGCTCTGAGACTGGGCCACTGCCTGGCGCAGGGCTGTCAGATAATCGCGGAAATCCTTTACATCGGTCACCGTGCCTGTATCGCCGTGCCCTGAAACAAATGTGGAAGACGCCTGCTCGGCGATCAGTTTATCGAGAGTCTCGATCCATGGCAGGGTGGAAGCGTCAATCAGGTTGGGCAGATGATGCTGCCAGAACAAATCGCCGCCGAAGACGGCTTTAGCGTCAGGAACACTGACCACCGAGTCCCCGCCGGTATGACCCAACATGTAACGGACAAGCACCAGCTTATTGCCCAGATTGATTTCCAGCGCATCGGTATAAACGATATCGGGCAAGGCCAGTGCCTCAACGGTGGCTTTTTGTTCCGGCTTGGGCGTGGCCCCAAAGAACTTCAGGTTTTCGGTGCGCAGCCATCCGCGCAGATTGCGCTGGGCAATGATGGTGGCGCCGGCCTCGGCGAACACCGCGTTGCCGCCGGTATGATCGAGGTGGTAGTGGGTGTTGATCACATAGCGAATCGGCAGGCTGGTAACCTTGCGAATCTCGGCGAGCAGGTCTTTGGCCGCGGGCGCGCTGACGAAGGTATCCACCACGGCCACGCCATTGCCGCCGACGATGAACCCGGCGTTGCTGCCGGACTTGCTGCCGTCACCGCTGATGGCGGCGTAAACACCATCGCCAATTTTTTTGACCGTGAAATCAGGGTTCTCAGCGCCGAAGGCAGATACGGCGCACAGGCAGGCGGCGATCAATAGAACATTGCGTATTTTCATGACGGAGATAGTAAATAAAAAACCACCACGACGTCACGGAG
Source organism: Saccharimonadales bacterium (SeqCode) (assembly GCA_035568495.1). Classification (GTDB taxonomy): domain Bacteria; phylum Acidobacteriota; class Terriglobia; order Terriglobales; family Acidobacteriaceae; genus Angelobacter. Next base: position 10,280 of record DATMNZ010000140.1, read on the forward strand.
GCACGGAGAAAAACAAGAACGGGTAGTTGGTAATCGGTAGTTGGTAATCGGTACTTGGTACTTGGTACTTGGTACTTGGTACTTGGTACTTCGTACTTGGTGCTTCGTGGGAAAATCACGAGTCTTGCCAGATTTGGCAATGCCGCGATCAACCACAACTACCAACTACCGAATACCAAATACCCGTTCTCGCTTTTCTCCGTGCCTCCGTGGTGAGATCTTGTTTTTCAAGGCCGGGCCGGTTGTGACGGTGCCGTACCGGCGGCAGGCGGCGGCTCCGGCTTGGGCGGCATCTCTGCGGCGGTGAAGCGGGGCAGCATTTCGTCGCGCATGGCCAGTTGATAGATTGCGGCAGCCACCACAATCGCGTCTTTCTTCACATCGTCTTCAATGATGCGCTCATACGTATCGAGATTGGTGTGCCAAGTGTCGGTAAAGTATTCAATCGGGTCCTGGCCCAGACCGATACCAGGCAATCCGGCTTCGGCAAAGGAACTGCTGTCGGTGCCGGCGGCGCGGCGGCCTTTGGTGGAAATCGCTCCCATCACGCCCAGGTCGGCAAAGGGCGCAAGCACTTCCCGCAAAATGTCGGAATCCGCGGGCGGACCGAAGACACCGGCGCCGCGAATTCTACCAGTGCCGGAATCGACGTTGAAATAGGCATCCAGCTTCGCGAACTCCGGCTTTGGTTCCTCGGCGGTGCCAAAATGCTGGCTGACATAGGCCTTGGAGCCAAGCAGTCCTTCCTCTTCGCCGCTCCACAACGCAACCCGGATCGTGCGGCGGGGCTTGACGCCCAGCGCCTTCAGGATGCGCGCCGCTTCCATCATGATGGCGCAGCCGATGGCGTTGTCGGTGGCTCCGGTGGCGGAGTGCCATGAATCCAGATGGCCGCCGAGCATGATGATCTCGTCCTTCTTGTCGCTGCCGGGGATCTCGGCAATCGTGTTGTAAGAAGTTTTGCCTTCCGGGAATGTGCGGTTGGCGATATTGAATTCCAGCTCTACCGGCGCGCCATCGGCGAGGATTCTGATGATGCGTCCAAAATCTTCGTTGCGCAGCACCACCGTGGGCACGACCTTGGCCGTGTCATAGGTGCGGTTCTGGAAGGCGCGGATGCGTCCGTTACCCATGTGCGCATCGTTGGCCCGCAGTACCGCGCCGTTGGCCAGCAGGAACTGATCGATCTGCTCGTTAATCTGCGCGGGCGTCAGTGTACCCGGCGGATCGTTGGGCGGCGTTTGCCCTCCGCGCCCGCCGAACTGCCCGGCGTTGGGGTTTTTCGGATCATACCGCTCGGCGGCCACCTTGTCGTCGAGCCGCCGCGCAGGAACATCGATCACCACCGGCACCACATCGGACTTACCCACCAGCACGATGCGGCCTTTGATTTTGTCTTTTATCGAATTGAGATAGGCGGTGAGCTGTTCCTGGTTGGGCTTTTCCGGAGAAACCAACTGAAAGACCTGCGCGGTCACCACGCCGTTGGTGCCGGGCGTCCAGGCCAACACTTTGAAGGTCAGTTGGTCTTTGATCGGCGCCACGAAATATCCGCTGGCGCGTTCGTTCATCCAGCCGGGATGGCCGAAATTCCAAGGCTCGAGATGGGCGTTCTCCATGCCCCATTCCCGCATCTGCCGCAGCGCCCAATCGGCGGCATTCTTGTGGTTCGGCGACCCGGTGAGGCGCGGCCCGTAAACATCCGTAAAGAAGTGCATGGTATGCATGATCTGGGAATGATCGTTCTCTTCCTGGCGAATTTTCTTGTTGATGTCAGGATCGGCAATCATCTGGGGCGCAATCGCAAGGAGCAGTGTGATCAGGAGCTGGTTCACGATGAAGTCCCTCCCGGGAAATTTGGTAAGTGGGTAATTTTGTAATTTGGTAATTGCGCTACGGGATTCCTCATAATCCCTCTCACGATTTCAAGCGGGGCACTAAAGTGCCCCCAGCGGCTAAAGCCGGGGGCTTCTTGCTGCATTACGGGCGGCTGAAGCCGCCCTCTTTGACAGTCGTGCCGACATTCTTCCGCCAGCGCTGAAGCCACCCTCTTTCGCTCTCTTCTCCTCTTTCGCTCTCTTCTCCTCTTTCGCCCTCTTCTCCTCTTTCGCCCTCGTCCATAGTTACCGACGCCTTTCCACATAGATTGCAATACTGCCGGCATCTCAAATTCCACCAACGCTGTTTCTCGGCTGAATGCTGAGTGCTAATTGCCAACGGCTAATTGCCAATTGCTATTTCCCAAACGGACTCTCCAGCGACGGACTCGGCGGCGTAAACAGTTCCGCTCCGTGTTCGGTGATGTACATGTCGTCTTCGAGGCGCACACCGAATTCGCCGCGAATGTAGATGCCGGGCTCGTCGCTGAAGCACATGTTCGGCTCCAGCAACTGGGTATTGCCGCGGACGAGATAGGGCCACTCGTGCCCGTCCATGCCGATGCCATGGCCGAGGCGATGGCTAAAGAACTTGTAGTCCGGGCCATAGCCGGCGTCGATGATCACCTTGCGAGCCGCCGCATCCACGGCCTGGCACTGCACGCCGGGTTTGGCCGCCGCCAGCGCCGCTTGCTGGGCGCGATGGACGATCTCGAAATTCTTCTTCATCTTGTCTGTAGGCTTGCCCAATACAACGGTGCGGCTGATATCCGATTCATAACCCTCGATGGTGCAACCGCCATCCATCAAGAGGATCGTGCCTTCACGAATCACCTGCGGTTTGGCCGAGCCATGCGGCAGCGCCGAGTTCTCACCCACCTGCACGCCGGCGCCACCCTGAAAGCCCTGCTGCCGGTGGGCCGCCGCTACCAGATCGGCAAAATCATGCTGCGTCATGCCTTCCCTGGTCGAGAGGTACGCCGCTTCATAGGCAGCCAGGGTCACTTGGTTGGCCAGCTTCATCAACTGCAGCTCATACGGACTCTTGATCATGCGGCAACCGGCGGTCACCGGTGTGGCGCTGACAATCTGCATTCCAGGCGCTGCTTTGGCTACGCCCTCGGTATAGACCTGACGGACGGTCTCTTCGATGCCCAGCCGTCCGGTGGTCAATCCGCGATCGCGCAAACCCTCAGCTACGCGCTGGTACGGGCTCTCGTCTTCATGCCACAGGCGCAACTCGGCGTTCGGCCCTCCGGGACCGCCGGCGACCTGCTCGCGGGCACGGTCCTCTTCAAACGCCGGACACACATAGAACGGCGTGCCTTTCCGCGGCAGCACCATGGCAAATAAGCGCTCGCTCAGCCACCAGTGAATATTGCTGAAGTACACCAGCGAGGTGCCGCCGATCATAAGGACCGCGTCAATCTTGTTCTGCCCCATCAACTGCCAGGCGCGCTCAATGCGCAACTGGCGTTCGGCGGAAGATATCGGCAGGGCTTCGGCCGTGCGTGACTTGAGGCGCGCAATCGGCTGCGGCACAGATTTCGACCCCGCCTCGATCTGCTGGCCATCGGCGCTCGTAGCCGCAACCAGCAGGCCGGTGGCCGCCGCTCCGGCGGTATGAAGAAAATTGCGGCGAGAAGTTTGCATAAGGAAAAGGAAGCTCCTGGAGATCACCAAACTCGGCCATGGTTCCTGGCACAAGATCAGGTCGAGCAATATTGCCCCAGAAAGTATCCTGTGTCCAGCAGACCGAAGACCCGGCCCGCGCCATCGGACCCGGTTTGACGCACCCGTGTTCAAGTTTCATAATGACTTGAGTGTTCACCGTGTGAAACGGTTTTGGTTGTGTCTACGTCACGCTGTGTTTCAAAGGTTTTTATGCCAGAAGATTTCCAGCCCCGCCGCTCTTCACCTGTTTTGTACCGGGTGGCAGCGGTCTTGTTTTTCCTGATCGCCGCCGCGCTGTTCTGGGCATATTTTGCGCAGCATGAGCGGATCTACTTGGTCTTTGGCGGCATCACACTGCTGAACGCCTTGATGGCCACACTGAAATCCCTGGTGGTGCGGGGAATAGCCACGAATCAACACGAATGACACGAATTAAACCAAGGAATGAGAATGTCTCGAAGACTGGGCTGGGGTTTCCTGATTCTTTTTTGATTCTGTTTTAATTCGTGTTCATTCGTGTCCATTCGTGGCTAGTTTTTTGTTCTTCTTGCGCCCTTGCTTTTCAATCAGCTTGCGGGCGTCGATGAAGATCTTCAGGAACATCTTTTCCGTGAGCTTGCCGGTGAGCGTGTTCTGCTGGGAGGGATGATAAGAGCACAGAAGAATGTGCCCGTTGGATATCTCGTAACGCTCTCCGTGGCCGAAGTCCAGACCTGAGCGCGAGGCGATCACGCCGCCCCGCTTCAAGTAGCTCAGGTAAGCGTCAAAGCCGATCTTCCCCAGTACAACCACGATCCTGACTCTCTTGAGCAGCGCCAGTTCGCGGTCCAGGTAATCGGCACAGTTGGCAATCTCTTCCGGCGCCGGCTTGTTCTGCGGCGGCGCACAGCGGACGGCAGCGGTAATATAGGCATCCTTCAGTCGTTGGCCGTCGTCACGATGCGTGGATGTGGGCTGCGAGGCGAAGCCCGCTTTGTGCAGAATCGGATACATGAAGTTTCCAGAACCATCGCCGGTAAACGGACGTCCGGTGCGGTTGGAACCATGCGCGCCCGGAGCGAGACCCAGAATCAGCAGGCGGGCGTTAGGGTCGCCCCATCCAGGGACAGGTTTGGCCCAGTATTCCCAATCCATATAAGCGCGGCGTTTCTCGTGCCCCACCTTGCGGCAATGGGCGATCAAGCGCGGACAGCGCGTGCAGGCGATGACTTCCTGATTGAGGATGAGAAGTGGTGAGGGCATGGAACCTTTGAGTTTAACAGTCACACGAGCAAGACGCCCGAATGTTCGTCCGATACCATTCTGCCCCTCCATGGACACGATGAGAGGACACTTGCTTCCTAGTGCAACTCCGCTTATCTTAGGAGATGTGACGGCTAAACAAAAGGCGAACATTGCCGGCGTGGTTTCGATTGATTCCGCGATCATGCACGGTACACCCTGTTTCACGGGTACGCGCGTCCCCGTCCAGACTCTGCTCGATTATATTGAGGAAGGCGATACGCTTGACAGCTTTCTGAAGGATTTCCCCACCGTGAAGCGGGATCAGGCAATTCAATTCCTTGAATTGGCCAAGCAGCAACTAATCGAGTGCGCATCCTCTTAGACGAATGCGTTAACCCGCGTCTCCGGCAGGCCTTCCCCAATCATGAAGTCCTGACTGTCGCGCAAGCCCAGTGGCGCGCACTTCCTGACGCCAAGCTGATCGCGCAAGCCCAGGGCCAGTGTGACGTTCTGGTAACCATCGATCGAGGTTTTGAGCACGAACACAACCTTAAGAAGCTGCGTTTCGGTATTGTGATCGTCCACGTTCCGAAAAACCGAATGGAGTACTACCGACCGCTGTTCCCTGCGCTCATGGATGCAGTTGAGCGAATAAAGCCCGGCGAAGTCGCCCATGTATCGGCGCCGCCAGAGTAATGTTTAGTCAAACCCTTCTCGACACCGCGAACCTCGCCACTATAGGTCCACGGGTAGCGCAACGGAGTGCGAAAAAATCATGCTGCATTGATCACAACAACGCCCTGAGCGGAGATCGCCGATGCAAATCAAATTGAAAGTCTTGGTCAACAGCTACATCACGTATTGGCGCTCTGATGAACTTGAGTTTTACCGTAGTCAATCATCGCTGGCCGATGCCATCAAAAAGGCAACCCTGGCCGTTGATGCATGTGACAAACGGCAGTCACATCAACGAAGACTTCAACAGAGAGCCATGGAAGAGGGGCGGGACGCTCTGATGCAGTGCAAGAAAGCCGTCGACAATGCAAAGAGTTTCGATGAACTCCACTCCATCGTCGAAAGGGCAGTCTTGCCGATAGCAGGATTGGGAGAATTGTATGCGTATGACACGGCCTTGCGCATCGAAGCGCGGCTGTGCTCGTACCCAACGCCGCATTTGCTAATCAGCTCCTGAACTCATTGAAAAACGAGTCATCGATCTCGTACGCTGTCACGGGCTTCAGACCCAGGTCCAGTCGTTCCAGCCTGTTAGCGAGTGCGTCTCCGTCGATCAGCTCAATGGCGGGCACACCATCCCGCGAAGCTTAGCTTCCCGGCGCGCTTCAGTTGTGAGTGCCTGTTGTGATTATGATGCCTTTATCAGCGCGGCCCGCCATCGCGCCGTGAAAGTCACGCACCTGAGCGGGAGAAACCGACTTTGTATACCGCTTGCACGTGCGGGCTGATTAAGGCGTTCCAGCACCACCAATACGTGTACGTCCTCCCTTGGATCGCTTTCGTCTTACCTTCGTCTGCAAGTGCATCCCTAGAGTCGCCTGTAACCAGCACAAAACTAATCCGACTTTCGATTGCACCGATTTCAGAAAGCTCGGGCACTCTGGCTGCGAACCCTTGATATCCCGCCAGCCGGGTTTGACCCCCTGCCGCAACGTCTCATAAACTGAGATATGGCGGGCAAAGCTTTGCCCACCGAAATCGCCCTCTCTTGAAAGACATAAAGAGGTAAAGGAAGCCAAATATTTGAGCCCCGCAGAAGCAGAAAACACCGTAGCCGAGAACCCTGAAGAGCAGCCCGCCGTCGCCATAGCTGAGGAAGAGGCGCTTTCCGACGGCATGCCTCCTGACGGCATGAACGAGGCGTGCCGGCGCGAGATCTCCATCGAGATTCCCGCCGACATCGTCAACAAGCAGTGGGATACGACCACCGGGCGATACTCACGGGAGGCGCGGGTCGCCGGATTCCGCACGGGCAAAGTGCCGGCCAGCGTCATCCGCAACCGCTTTGGCAAGGAGATCAAACAGCACGTGCTCGAGGCCCTGCTGCCTGAATACTTCCGCAACTCGGTCGCGCAACAAGGCTTTCTGCCGGTGTCAGAACCGCAGGTGCTGGAGCTGCAGATGGAGCAAGGCCAGCCGTTGCGCTTCAAGGCTGCTTTCGAAGTGTTGCCGGAATTCGAACTGCTTGACTACCAGGAATTCAAGGTCGAAAAACCCTCCATCACCCTGGAAGAGGCCGAGGTGGAAGCAGAGTTGAAGGGGCTGCAAGAGCAACGGGCCAGCTACGATCCCATGGAAGAGGACCGCGCCCTGCAGGATGGTGATTTCGCGCAGGTCTCGTTGAAGGCCACGCTCGCGGATGCATCTGCCGGAGAGGCGCCCGCGGCCGAGAGCCAGCCGGTGGATATGGATGAGGCGCTGGTGGAGATCGGCGGCGCCAATACCATCCCTGAATTCTCTGAGAACTTGCGGGGCGCCAAGCCCGGTGAAGAACGCACCTTTGCCGTGACCTACCCAGAGGACCAAAAAGACCAGCGGCTGGCGGGCAAGACATTCTCCTACACCACCAAAATCAACGCCATCAAGAAGAAAACCACGCCGGAGTTGAACGACGCCTTCGCCAAAGAGTTGAGCCAGGAATTCGAGACGCTCGATGACCTGCGTCGGCGCATGCGCGAAGGCATGCAGCAGGAGCGCGAGCACAAGGCCGAGCACGAGGCCAAGACGGCGTTGCTGGCCCAGGTGGTGGAAAAATACGGCTTCCCGGTGCCGGAAACGCTGGTGCAGCACCAGCTTGATATACGCCTGAAGCAGTTTGTGCGGCGTCTGGCCGCCCAGGGCATGCGCACCGAAGACATGCAGCGCATGGACTTCCGCCGGATGCGCGCCAGTATGCGGTCCATCGCCGCCGGTGAGGTCAAGTCGAATCTGGTGCTGGAGAAAATCGCCGCCCTGGAAAAGATCGAGGCCACCGAGGAGGACCTGGGCTTCCAGATACAGATGATGGCGCAGCAGTCGCAACAGACAGCCGAAGCGGTACACATGCACCTGATGAAAGACGGGGGCATCGACCACCTGAAGAACCAAATCCGCAGCGAAAAGGCATTGACGCTGCTGTATACCCGGGCAAGCGGCGGCGAGAGCGGCCCTACCGCGGTTGAAAGGAAAAAGTAGACATGGCACTGGTACCGATGGTCGTGGAGCAGACCAGCCGGGGCGAACGCGCCTACGACATCTATTCACGGCTGCTGCGTGACAACATCATTTTTATCGGCACGCCCATTGACGACACGATCGCCAACCTGGTGATCGCACAGCTTCTGTTTCTGGAAGCCGAAGATCCAGAGAAAGACATCCAGCTCTACATCAACTCGCCCGGCGGATCCATTACGTCCGGCATGGCGATCTATGACACCATGCAGTTTGTGCGTCCCAGCGTGATGACCATCTGCTGCGGGCAGGCGGCCAGCATGGCGGCCCTATTGCTGTGCGCGGGCGCGCCGGGCAAGCGTTTTGCCCTGCCTACCTCGCGCATCCTCATCCACCAGCCGCTCATGTCAGGATTGAGCGGACAGGCCACCGATATCGACATTCATGCCCGGGAAATCCTCCGTATGCGGGAAATCACCAATGAGCTGATTTCCAAGCATTCCGGACAGAAACTCGAAAAAGTGGAAAAAGATGTCGAACGGGACTTTATAATGAATGCACAACAGTCTAAAGAATATGGAATTATTGACGATATCATTTATAAGCATAAGTAATCATGCTTGGTCAAATCGGATGGAAGGCCGGTGGTCTCAGCGCCGGGGATCCCGAAGCGAAGGAGTATTCTCGTGAAGCCCAGGTCCCCAGAAGAAACGCTGCATTGTTCGTTCTGCCGGAAGTCGCAGGACGCAGTGGCCAAACTCATTTCCTCACCCAGCGATTATCCCCGAGCTTACATCTGTGACGAATGCGTGGCCGTGTGCAATTCCATTCTGGAAGACGACCGCTCCGAGGCCCACGCCGCGGCAGCGCCCAACCATCTTCCCAAGCCCCAGGAGGTCAAG
>DATMNZ010000141.1:0-13134 GCA_035568495.1 Saccharimonadales bacterium (SeqCode)
CCGGGCTGATCACCGTGTTGGCGGTTTCGCTCATGACTCAGCGCAAATTATAGAAGATTCATGTTGAACCGCAAAGGAGTTGCGCCTACGCCAAGCCTACGCCCGGTCATTCTGCCCGGCAATCTTCTCCAGCGCTTCTTCAATCACCTCATACACGTAATCCATCTCTTCGCGGGCAATGCAGTAGGGCGGCAAGAGATAGATGACATTCCCCAGGGGCCGCAGCAGGACGTTACGCTCCAGAAAGAATTTGTAAAGCCGGGGTTTGAGTGAAGAAAAATAGCCGGCGTCGTTGCCAGACGTCCGCAACTCGATAGCGGCTATGGTGCCGATCTGGCGTGTCTCTTCCACCTGCGGATGCCCGGCGATGCGCGCCAGCCTCTGGGAGTGTTGGGCCGCGATCGCGTCAATCCGGCCAAATACATCTTCGGTCTCGAAGATTTCCAGGCTGGCTACGGCCGCGGCACAGGCCAACGGGTTACCGGTGTACGAATGGCCATGAAAGAAGCTGCGGCCGGCGCCGGAGAATTCCCGCTGGATCTCTTCCGTACAGAGCGTGGCGCCCAACGGAAGAAAGCCGCCCGTGATGCCCTTGGAGAGACACATGAGATCGGGAACGACGCCCGCCAGGTTAGAGGCAAACATCTTGCCGCAACGCCCGAAGCCGGTGAGTACTTCATCGGCAATCAGAAGCACATCATGCTCCGTACACAGCGCGCGTACGCGCTGCAGGAATTCGGCAGGATGCACGATCATGCCGCCGGCCCCCTGCAGCAGCGGCTCCACGATCACTGCGGCAATCTTGCCGCCGCGCTGCTGCAGCAGCTTCCTTAACGACTCGACGCAATCGATGTCACACGTAGCGCGCTTCTTGCCCACGGGACAGCGCAAGCAATACGCCGAGTACACACGATGCACAGGAAAGCGGAGCCGGTCAAACGGGCCGTTAAAGCCGGAGTCGTCGCTGACCGACATGGCGCCTACGGTATCGCCGTGATAGGCATGGTCGAGGGCAACGATTTCCTGCTTCTCCGGACGCTCGCGGTTCTGCCAGTACTGCACCGCCAGTTTCAATCCTACTTCCACCGCGGTCGAGCCATCGTCAGAATAGAAAATATGGGCCAGTGCGGCAGGAACTACCTTCCGTAGTTTGCACGTAAGCTGCTCCACCGCCGGATGAGAGAAGCCGGCAAGCAATACATGGTCCAGTTGCGCCGCCTGGGCGGCAACCGCCTGGGCAATCCTCGGATGGCAATGCCCGTGCAGATTGACCCACCACGATGAGATGGCGTCGATGATGCTGCGGCCATCCGCGGTGTAGAGATACGTGCCCTGGGCCCGGACCACCGCCAATGGCTCAGGATCAAGGTGCGCCTGGGTGAACGGATGCCATACCTTAAGATCCATCACGGCGCTCACCGGAAAGCTTCCCGGCTAAAGTGCCGGGCATAAACTTCCCGCAGCCTTTGCCGGTTGATGGTGGCAAGCATCGGGATTTGGCCGATGACCTGGATCTTTCCATAACGCTCAATGGCTTTCCTGTTCTCGCAGTTTTCCGGCCCGATCATGACCACGCCCCGTGTCTCCAGCCCGGCGTTACGCAAGCATTGAAGCGAGAGCAGCGTGTGATTGATCGTCCCCAGAGTGCTGCGGGCCGCGAGCACCACGGGCAGGGCCAGATGCCGCATGAGGTCAATCATGAATTGCCGGGAATTGACCGGCGCCATCACGCCGCCTGCGCCTTCCACAATCCATGGCAGGCCCTCGCCCTGCGCCGGCAGCTCGATTTGTTCCAATATGATTTCCCTTCCCGCGCGCTCCGCCGCCAGATGCGGCGAGACCGGATCATCGAACAGGTAAGCTTCCGGCAACAATTGGGCTTCCTCCAACGCAGCCCAGCGTTTGACCTGCTGCCGGTCGCTGCCTTCGCTCGCGCCGGTCTGTATGGGTTTCCAATACGCGCCCGGCAGCGCAGCGCACAGCAGCGCCGCCAGCACCGTCTTGCCGGCGTTGGTGTCCGTTCCGGTAATGAAGAAGCCGTTACCCATGAATGAGGTTGACGGAAGAAACCGCCTGCGCGGCATCGGCGAATCTCTCGATATCGCCGAAGCTCAGCCGGGCGTGGAGCGAAAGACGCAGCCGTTCGGCGCCCACAGGGACGCTGGGCGAGCGAATAGCGCGAACGGCGAATCCGCGCACCTGCAAGGCCTCCGCCAGTTCGAGCGCTGCTTGATTGCTCCCCACGACCAAAGGCACGATGTGTGAACCACCGCCAGTTCCAAAACCAGCAGCATTCAACCCTGTACGCAGCCTGGCCGCAAGCGATACCAGATGGCTGCGCTCAGCTTCCATCGAATCCGCGAGCCGCACAGCGGCGCGGACCTGAAAGGCCATATAGGGTGGCAGTCCGGTGCTGAAGATAAAGCTGCGGGCGTGATTGATGAGAAACTGTTTCAGGGTCTGGCTTCCGCAGACGAAGGCTCCGGCGCTGGCCAGCGCTTTACCACAAGTGTGTACCACGGCCAGCGCCGGTTGTGCTGAATCCAGCCCGGCCACCAGCCCGCGTCCGCGCGGACCGCAGACGCCGGTTGCGTGCGCTTCGTCTACGATGACCTCAGCGCCGTATCTCCCGGCGAGTTGAAACAGTTCTCTAAGCGGCGCGTGGTCGCCATCCATGCTGAAGATGCTCTCGGTAACGATCACCTTCGACCCGGCGGCTTGAGAGTGCCGGCGCAATGCGTCTTCCAGGAAATCCAAATCTCGGTGCGGATAAATAGTCCTTTGGGCGCGCGACAGGCGGATACCATCAATGATGCTCGCATGGTTCAAGGCATCGGAATAGACGAAGTCCCCGGGACCGAGCAAGGCGCTCAGAAGTCCAGTATTGGCGGCGAAGCCGGAGTTGAAGAACAGGGCCGCCTCCGTTCCTGCAAAGCCGGCGAACTCAGCTTCCAATTCGTCCCAGACATCATGGTGCCCGCTGAGCAGGCGCGATCCGGTTGCGCCGCTACGCCCGCAGTATTCCAGCCCCTCGCTCAGGGCAGCTTGCAGACGCGGATCGCTGGACAATCCCAGATAATCATTCGAACAAAGATCAACGCCCCGGACGATCGATAGTTCGCGCAACTGCGCCTGCGTCTGCAACTCCGAGAGACGCAACGCCATTCGCTGAGTGATAGGGCTGGTACTGTGACCAGGAGATTCAGTAATCATCGCGGATCGGATTGCATGGAACCCGAGATTATACAGAAACCTCTTGCCCTGCAAGTGCAGGATGTGCGCCGGCGCCGGCGTTCATTCTTGTTCGTGGCGTCCTCGGCGTTGCCGCTTTTTGTAGAATTGCCAGATGAAAATCTCACTGGGCGCCGACCACGCCGGCTTCGAACTCAAAGACAAGATCAAGCAGCATCTTCAGCGAAACGCCGGAATCGAGATCTACGACCAAGGAACGAATTCCGCCGATTCAGTGGACTATCCCGACTTCGCCAGCAAAGTTGCGCACGACGTCGGTGAGCATCGTGCCGATCTCGGCATTCTGGTTTGTGGCAGCGGCATTGGAATGGCCATTTCCGCCAACAAGGTGGCGGGCATCCGGGCAGCCAATGTGAGCAGCGAGTATGAAGCGCAGATGTCCCGTGAACACAATGATGCCAATGTGCTGACGCTGGGCTCGCGCATCCTGAAAGAAGACGAGGCCTGCAAAATCGTAGACAAATGGCTAGCCACCGCCTTTGCCGGAGGGCGCCACGAACGCCGCGTTGAGAAAATAACTGCCATCGAGCGCGAGGGACAGAAGGACGCCCTCGCTACAGGAAAACCCGGTCATTAGTAAAGAGGGAACAAGTGGCTCAATCCGCTCTTCCGCTCAAATCGTTGAAAACAAGAAGAAAATCGGTAGCGGATCGCTTGTTTTTCGATCCGCTCGGTAGCGCTACCGAATGACGACCCTTCGCCCAAAATGCGAGCCCGGGATTTCGCCTCCGGGATCAAGCTGTTGGTCCCTGGGGACAACAGCCATTCCATTCTCGAGTGTGACGGCAGAATGGTGAGCGGTCAAGGCTTTGCTGTCGACCGGATGCCGAAGTGACAGCAATTACGGTCCTATTCGGAGAAACTCTTCTCTGATGGCTCGAAAAAACAACGGGGCACTAAAGTGCGGCAGGAGCTGAAGCCCAATCTTTTGTGGGTCTTGAACGGCACGGTTGAAAGCCATGCCCTGATACCTGCAGAGGCTAAAGCCACAAAGTAAGTGACATTGTTTGGCTGAATGTTGAATGCTGAGTGCTGAGTGCTGAGTGCCAATTGCTTTGCACAAGAACGTCGGTTATACCCGGACTTTTTGTGCAACTGGCGATTCTGCACAAAAACCCCTGGCCCGAAAATAATTATTACCGACAGCATCCTGGGGGTAAAATACGGGTATGGATTTGTTGCTGTTCACGGATTTCGAGGAGGCTGCCCAAGAAAACGGCATGACGTATTGGGATGCCCATTACCTCATGCAGCAGCTTGGATATGAGACATATTCCTCATTTTCCAAAGTCATCAATAAAGCCATTGCCTCCTGCGCCCAGCTTGGAATTCAGATCCACGACGCATTCATGCCGTGCACCACGATCATCGACGGGAAAACGACCCCCAGCTACAAATTAAGCAGGTTTGCGTGTTTTCTCATATCAATGCACGGGGACGATAAAAAGCCTAAAGTGTCGGCTGCAAAAGTCTATTTCTCTGCCATCGCTGCGAAAATCATCGAAAGGGCCATTGCAGATGACGACCTGCCCCGTTTGGAATTGCGCGATGAAATCAGAACCGGCGAGAAGATGCTTAGCAGTGTTGCAAAAAGCGCCGGAATAAACATGAACGGCTATGCTTTTTTCAAAGATGCCGGAATTCGCGGCATGTACAACATGAGTCTCAGGGAACTCATGAATAGGAAAGGCATACCCGAAGGAACTCTGTATGATTTCATGGGCACCACGGAGCTGGCAGGCAACTATTTCAGAATAACGCAGACTTCCGAGCGTATAAAAAGCAAGGGCATAAGGGGACAAAGAGCGCTGGAGTCAACGGCAAAAGAAATCGGACAGGCCGTGCGCAGTACGATGATCTCGAACAGCGGCATTGCGCCGGAGAATCTCCCGATCTCGGAAGACATAAACAGCGTCAAGAGGCGTCTCAAAACAACGCATAAAGGCATGAAGAATCTCGACAGGCCGAGCCTGAAGGCTCTTAAAGCTAAACCCCGCGAATAATTCCTCTGAATTCAGCGATCTAATTTGCCCAAAATATAGGGTAGATTCTCAGCTCGTGCATTTCGTGAATCAGCACCACGATGTTGTGAGCGAGAATCTTGCACAGCATCTCGTTGGTCATCGCGGTATCGATCTTGCTCCGTAGGAATCCCCAAATTTGCGTTTAATCATGCTGAACGTAGATTCCACGTTTGACCGCTTGTGGTAGTGCGTCAGAAACTCATCACGCTTGAATTGGAGATAATGGAACATCTGACATCTGACATCTGACGATAGGCTCCGCCCGTTGCCCGTTTCTCTCAGGCAATTTAGGGCTGCCCCTTGGCCTCTACAACAGACTCCACGCATTTGATGCTGTCGTAAGCCTTGTCCGCTGAGACTTCGGAGATCATGAAATTCTGCGCCGTGGTCTTGACCATCGGCGGGAAGAACGGACTGTCGCCGGAGAACGGCTCACCAACTTCGACGGCGGTCACGATATTGGTTTTAACTCCGCACATCAGATGCACCTTGACCCAATGATGTTCGGCCCGTGGCTTCCCGTATTTCACATCAAACCAGCGAGTAAAACGTGATGCTGTAAAACCGCTGCTGTCCACTGCGAAATCGACTTCAATCGAGGGTTACAGGTGCGAACGGTGTGAACATACCTGGATTCCACGCCAAGAAAACACACCCTCCCCTAGAGTCTGCCCTAAATGCAAATCGCCTTATTGGGATAAGCCGTGCAAGCTAAGCAAGAAACGCTGAGGGCGGTTTATTGGAGACAAGACGCAATCGCTGTTCTCCAAGATATTCATTCCTGAATTCCTGTTCTTCATCGAAAAACAAAAGGTCGGCCAGTTGTCGCGCCGAATATCCTAACTGGTCAACGTGAGTCTTTATGAGGCCGTCAAAAACCTGCGGCTGCTCAATTGGCATCTCCGATTCCAGAGGTTCATGGATACGGCCACCGCTGCGTTTTGCCACATTGATAAACAGATATCTGCGCTGAGAATCGGTAATGGTCTTAAGTTCGTATGCTCTCTGGATCAGGGCAGCCATTGACACTTTCCATATCCTCTTAAGTTCTGCGAGTTTCGCCATCGTCAAACCGTAGAGTGAAGGTTTTATTTCTTTGCGGGGCATCAAAAATTCTCCGGCAAATTCATTGGCCTCCTTCTCCATCTCGGCCTTTGGAAAGCTGTGCATCACCACATGCGCCAACTCATGAGCGAGCGTAAGCCTTGATCTATCTCCTGGTATCTCGGAGTTGCAATTGATTAAGAAAATCGGCGGGTGCGGAGGAACCCATTCACTCACAGCGTCTGCTTGGCGCGTTCCAAAGTCCAGCCCAATTACAATTCCTCCGGCTTCTTCGATTGCCTGTGTCACGTTCCGCACCGGGCCAGATGGAAGCATCCATGTTGACCTCACCATGCGAGCAGCCGCTGTCGTGCCGCCCGCGTACTCGTTTGACTCAATGTGTTGAAAGCGAAATGGACTTTCGAGGGTTCCTGAGCGAGTCAGCCGAGAAACACGCATTCGGGAAATATTCATTTGAGCGTGTAATTTCCGAAGTACTTTGTCGGCTAGGCTTTGGCGTTTGCGGTGAAAGAATACGGTCGAATTGAATCCGTAAACACGGTCTGTCTGTCCAAAAAACCTTTCGTGATACCGGAGAGCCTTAGCGAAGGCCGCCACTAAATCGGGCGCAGGTGGCAAGGACCCACTTTCGATTCTCGATATCGTTGCTTGGTTAACAGAAATCAAACTCGAAAGTTGGCTCTGGCTCAATTCTCTGGATTCTCTGGCGAGAATTAGCATTTCGGGGTTGAATGGCGTGTTCATCACTATAAGAGAATAATCTGTTCCGCACCCTTCGTCACTACCAATTGGGTTCTCGTATTGATTCTCTGAGGACCGCGCATCCCGCTTACTTTCGCCACTCGCGCAATATCAAAATACCATGCAGGCTTGCCAAGACTGGGCGGGGCGAAACTCAGCCGCTTGAGACGGTTCTCTTCCCCGTCCAGCAGGTAGCCGACTACTATGATTGAGGCTTTCGGGAACATTTCGATCTGTCCGCCACTCAGAATGTCAGTCGCGTGGCTCGTCATGTAATTCGATGGAACTCTCTGAGCACTTACCTTCTTAAACCAGAGCAGCAAGTCATTATGCCCGACAGCAAGGAATCGCAAGTGGCTCTTGCGGTCCAGCACCGGCTTGCAATCTGGTACATCGTCGTCAAATTCAGAGACTATGTTGCGAAAAATAAGATCGTTTCTGATTGCAGCTTGAGTTGAGGGGCCGTGAACTGTGGTGTCCGGATATTCCCGGTAGCTGTCAAGGGCTTCATGAACACAGTTCCAGAGCTTAATCAATTTTGGTTTTAGGGTGTTATATGTCTTATTCTGGCTGACGCTCAATGTGTTAACCTCCATGTAAGTGATTGACGGAGTTCACTATAAGCCAGCTATTAGCGAAATACAACACATTTTATGCATATATATATGCGTATTATATTCAACAACTTACACTTGATTACTGGAGGATTCTGCTTGAATTTCCACAATTAGCCGGAACACAAAGGGCAACTCAAGATTTATCCTAAGTCGCCCTTTTGCTATTTATTAGCGGGATTTTCTTATGTTGCGGGCTTTGCTGAATCTCGCCCAGTTCCCGCGTTTCGATTTCCTGAAGGGCTTCGAGCAGGTGATGGTTCGCATCGGCTTGCAACGCGCGGGACAAGCTGCCGATGGTCTTCATGGTTTTTGGGCTGAATGCGCCGGTGTTTTCCAGTTCGGCCAGATTGCGATTGACCCGGCCAAATGAAACGTTCAGCCTGCCGAGCAGATCGTACACGTAGGGTTTGTTAAGATTGGGTGCAGCCATTGTCGCCTCTCATCAGGTGATTGTGGTCAGAAGTGCAGTGGTGTTTACGCATCGCTGCACCTCTAACCAAAATCACCTGACTGGCAGGTAACAATGGCTACCAATGAGTTTACCAAGACCGCCGTATACGACTCCCTGTCCGCGATCAACCGGGCCACTGACCAAATCACCGAACAAATCGAACGCCTGAAGTCCGGGTATCGGCTCACTTACAAGCGGGCTGACCTGTTCCGATTCACCGCCGAGGAATCGTAGTCCTGATTCACGAGATGCACGAGTTGGGAATTGACCCGGTGTTTTGGCGGGAGCCATATAAACAACTCTCTGCCTGATGTCAAATGCTTTTTACGTCAAGCTTAGCGATTGAGAATGAGTCGCCGTCTCGCGACAAACGCGCTTCCTCCCTTGCGAGCGTCTCACCTGTATCGGTCGACAAAATCGTTATCTCAATGTCAACAAACCTATCAACCGCAACCCAGCCTGGATCAATTCGTGGAGGGATCCATCGAGCGAGTTGGCTTGGAAGTCTCGGCAGTCGGAGCGGTTCCGTTCGGTGGTTATTGTAAGTTGCTATTTTTTCTCCGTGGCATGTAGCTAGCAGTATCGCTTGATCCTCCCCAGATTCAATTTTTACGTTGTTTGCTGAGTGCCCCAGCCAGTAAGCTCTTGCTACAGACCCAGCGAGATTAATATTTTCGTTGTAAAATTTGACAGTCGCCACGACATCGTAAGCTGTGGCTGTCTTGTCGCCTTTGACTGCTGGAGCGTTGTGCATATATGCAATCACGCCTGTAGCAGTCAGGCATCGCGGGCGCGCAAAGGTCTCACCGCAACTGTCCCAAGTGCCCACAGGATTTCTCATCACTGGCCCAATTCCGACGATTTCTATTTTTATGTTTGGCTTCGGCGCTGATTCGCCAACGGGAACGAGCTTATAATTTTCGAGTATCTTCTTTAACTCATCTGCCTCTCGTTGCTTATCTTCGAGCAGTAGTTGATAACTGAATGCCTCATCATCTTTCTCTTTGTAAATCCAATACGGCGCTAGAAAAAGTCTTATGCCGCCCAATATTGCGAAGATGCCAACCGGAATCTGCCAAATTAGGTCGCCCATTTTGGCTCCCAATTCTGGCCTGACTCTAGCGATGACGGGAACAACGATAGCCGTAATTGTGGCCACAGTGTCCACGATGCTCCATGAACGCAAAATATGCTTGAGCCACTCAAAATAAAACTTGGCCATCGTCCCGAACTGCCTCTTGATATTTCCTGTTCGGGACGAGTCGGGGATAGGGGGCGATGTCGGCGCTGGCACCATCTCGTTTTTTTGCCCCGGAAGCTTATTTTGAACTTCGGCCATAGCGATCTACTCCCTCGCCGCTGGCCATGATGTAAACTGGATTTCGGCAAGACCGAGCGATCCCCATTATCCGGCCCCCGACGGTGCCACGGGGAGAGCATCAGGAAATATATTTTTAGCCTGGGGTATTTGTGCAGAAACGCCGGTTGCACAGAAACTCTGGTTATAACCGGCGTTACTATGCAAAGCCAACTGCCAACTGCTATTCCCTTTGATAAGATGCTCTTAGTATGAAAAACAGCCTGCTTGCCGCCGATCCCGATGTTGCCCGCGCCATTGACAATGAAGCCCAGCGCCAGCATGAAGGTCTGGAACTGATCGCCTCGGAGAACTTTGTCAGTGAGGCCGTGCTGCAGGCCGCCGGTTCGGTGTTTACCAACAAGTATGCCGAGGGATATCCCGGCCGCCGCTACTATGGCGGATGCGAGTTCGCCGACGTTGTCGAGGACCTCGCGCGCGACCGCGCCAAGCAGCTCTTCGGCGCCGAATACGCCAACGTCCAGCCGCATTCCGGCTCGCAGGCCAACATGGCCGCCTACATGTCGGTGTTGCAGCCGGGCGATTCCATCCTGGGACTCGATCTCGCCCATGGCGGGCATCTCACCCACGGGCATCACCTGAACTTTTCCGGAAAGACATACAAGATCGCCGCCTACCACGTCCGCAAAGACACCGAGACCCTCGACTACGACGAGCTGGAAAAGATCGCCGAGCGCGAACATCCGAAGCTGATCGTGGGCGGCGGCAGCGCCTATGCGCGCATCACCGACTTTGCCCGCATGAGGCGGATCGCCGACAAGGTGGGCGCGAAATATATGGTCGATATGGCCCACATCGCCGGACTGGTAGCCGGTGGTGCGCATCCTTCACCGGTGCCCCATTGCCATATCGTGACCAGCACCACCCACAAGACGTTGCGCGGCCCGCGTGCCGGCATGGTGCTGTGCCAACAAGATCTGGGCGCCGCGGTCGACAAGATTGTCTTTCCCGGAATCCAGGGCGGTCCGCTGATGCATATCATCGCCGCCAAGGCCGTGTGTTTTCTGGAAGCGCTGCAACCGGCCTTCAAGGACTACGCCCGCCAGGTGGTGGCCAACGCCCAAGTGCTGGCGCAGAAAATGATGTCGGAAGGCTTTCGCGTGATCTCGGGCGGCACCGATACGCATCTGTTCCTGATGGATGTGTTTTCCAAAGGCGTCTTAGGCAGCGAGGCCGAAAACGCCCTGGGACAGGCCGGCATCACCGTGAATAAGAATGCCATTCCGTTCGACGTGAATCCTCCACTCAAGCCCAGCGGCATTCGCATCGGCACCCCCGCCCTGACCACACGCGGCATGAAAGAAAAGGAAATGCAGCAGGTCGGCGCATGGATCGCCGAGGCCCTCAACCATCACAAAGACAGCGCTACCCTCAGCCGCATTCGCCGCCAGGTGCATGAGTTTGCCGAGGCGTTTCCGTTGTATGCGCGGTTGAGGGGCAAGGCAGGGGTGGCTTAGGTCAGATGGTAGTTGGTAGTTGGTAGTTGGCGAAACGCCGGCAGGTTTGTGTAAAGCTTGTGGCCTTGGATTTTTATCCGCGCCTATCCGCTTCTATCCGCGCGAATCTGCGGTTCCGGGTTCCAGATTCCTTGGGGGCCTAATCGCAATTGAGAGAGTTAAGATCAACCTAGTCTAGTTCCGTGGCCAGGAAATAAAGTAATGGAACCGAAGAAAGCGATGCGCCGTTCCGATCACCCGATCACCAGATCTCCAGATCACCCGATTTTCAAGGATCACTAAACTTCCTGGTCACGGCACTAGCACTGTAACCTCTATCTGTCCTTTGCCCCATGTGGTCTGTCGGCCGACGCCGGTCCAGGAAGCGGCTTGCAGGTATGGAAGAAATTCGGTGAGGTTGCCCTGGTACTCGGCGCGTCCGGTGAATCCGCCCAGGGAATGTGTTTGTCCGGTGCGGCCGCTGCGGCGTTCGGGTGCTTCCCAGCGCAAATCGCTGTGGACCAGCTTTACGGCCCGCGCGCGTTCGCCGGAGGCGCTGAAGTCGAGATCTAGCGGCCCCTCTCCATAGAGACTGCGCAACGTATGGATGCGGTCGCGCACCCGGGCAAACAAGACGCCAAACTGCGGCTCGCGGACGACCTTGCCTTCGGCCTTCAACTCCGTGGGCGTCACAAACTGGATGCGGACCCGCTCTACGGCATGACCGTCATTATTATTATTGGCGGTAGGCGCCAGATGATTGGGTGACGGCAGGTCAAGCGACAGGGTGTTGAGCGGCAAGATCATGGGCCCAGGTTCGGCCAAGGTCTGGCCATCGAAGATCTGCGCCCCGGCCTGGCCTGAGGCCAACAGCGAATGAATGGCCACCAGTTCAGCTCCCGGACGCCCTGGCCCCATCCCTTCACGCAGTACCTGCGAAAAACTGAAAGCGAAGTAGGCCAGCGCCGGGTCGCGCATTTCAAACACCATCAGATCGAAATGAAAGCTCTCGCCGAAAAGAAAGCGGCGGCCATCGAGGTGGGCGGCCCGAATCACAAACGGACGCGGCTGGTCGGCCAGCCCGCTAGGGCCGGCAACCAGAGCGGTCGGCTCAAACAGCCGCGCATAGGCGCAGACCGAGCGTTGCGCACAGCTTCGCGCTTCCCGGCAGGCAGGCGTGCAGACAAACTTACGGAAGATGCGGCCGAGGGTCCCACGAATGATGTTGCCGGCCTTGCCCGCCGGAAAGTACATGGATTCCAGCGCGCGGAACTGAAAGCGGAATGCGAATAGCTCGAAGGTCAGCGGCGGGCCCGCTACCGTAGATGTTTTATTCAAAAGGAATTTCTACCTCGGCAAAACTGCCCGGCGTAGCCGCATTGACCGCTGCGATCACTCGTGAAACATGGTGTCTGATCAAAGTCCATCGCCCCTGGCCCAAGACCACAACAGCAATTCTGCGGCCCGTCAGGTTTTGTTGGTAGCGGAGGTTCTTGTCTGTCGTGACCAGGACTTCAAACCCCACGATCTCAGCCGCTTGCAGCAACTCGCCGTTTTCCAATTCTTCCCACCCACGGGCGCGGGCCTCCGTGACCGTGTGGTGATCGATCAAAAAGCGGGCCAGGGTGCGCGGAGTGCCGTTATCGAACAGGACCAGCATTATTGGCCGGGGGTGGGGGTGGGGGCGGGCGCGTCCGCAGTGTGCGCGGCAAACTGCAGGACGGCCTGGACCTGCTCACGCGTAACGCCGAATTCTTCCACCAATTCGTCGACGCTCATGTCTTGCAGGTTTTCGAACACCGTAGAAACCGGGGTGCGCGTGCCCCGGAAGACCCATGCGCCGCTACGCTTTCCGGGGATGCTCTCCACTGCCGGGCATTGTGACCAATCAAGATTCGCCATGGCCGCAGTCTCCTTCTATTACAGGATAAACCGTTTTCAAGCCCAGGATCGCCGGAATTGCCAAAATTGGTAATTGCCAAAATTTGTCCAGGATCGCGCCGCACTTGGCTAATAGCTGTTAGCCATTCTGCATCTCGTCCATCACCGTTGCTCTCTGAGTCCGCAGCTTTTCAATTACCAAATTTCAAATTACCCGATTACCAAATTCTCTCCAGCGAGAGGACTTCACGCCAACGAGAGCCACTACAATGTCGACGCTGCTGCGGCT
>DATMNZ010000142.1:0-7404 GCA_035568495.1 Saccharimonadales bacterium (SeqCode)
CGCTCTGCAGGAGAAGTTTGCCCAGGCTGATTTACACGCTCTGGTGTTTACTGCTGCGGCACGGAGCCAAGCGACCACTCTCGACCAGGACGGTGTATCCAGGGTCGCTCAAATCATTCACGCCTTTCGCGAAACCGCGGCCCAAAGACAGAATGCTAAGGCTGAGGAAACCAAGGGGGCCCAACTCGACGCCTGCGAACAATTCATCGCGCTACGCTACACCACTTTCATTCTGGCTGTGATCATTCGTGTGCGCAATCTGGTGATTGCCATGGGTGGACTGTATGTCTTTTTTCTGCTTGCCCTTAGCATTTACCCATTCCAACCCCAGCTCAGCATCCGCCTCTGGCTTATAGCACTGATGGTTTTCCTAGCCGGCGCCGTGGGCTTTGTCTATGCCCAGATGCATCGCGACACAACTCTTAGCCACATCACTGAGACGCAACCGGGGAGACTGGGCGGAGATTTCTGGCTTCGCATTGCTTCTTTCATAGCGCTGCCCGCACTGAGTCTGGTGACTTCCCAATTTCCGGAGATTGGTGGCGTTTTCTCCTCTTGGCTTGAGCCAGCAATCAACGCCCTGAAATGAGTAGGGCAACCGGGGAATCGCCGCAGGTTTTATATGCGGCGGCCTGTCTTGTGTGCGTGATTGCCATCGATGTAGCGCACCTGAGCCTGGTTCTCCCTCTCCTTAAATGGCAGTGATAGCCGTTTCCTTTGATACGGTGGGAAATCGGGTCAAAAGCTTGCGCGACGCCTGATCGTTCTTCAGCGTATCGAACAGGCTTGCCAGTATCACCCGCCTGCCTTCACCGAAACCCAGGATGCCATCACCGGGAAGTGGTATTGCATCCGGCATCTCGGGCGGGTAGTGGGCCACGCGGAATCAGTCTTTGCTCCACGCCGCGCGGGGCGCCTGAATTCCTGGGTTTTCACATGCCCCATCCTTTCAGTAGCAATCTGACAGCATTCCGACATCAGAGTCTTTACTTACAGCTTGTAGTCTGGCAACAATCATTGCAGGCGCACACGCGCCAGATTTGAAAGGCTCTTTGAAAACTGAATATCCGGAAGCTCGGACTTCTGCCCCGCGCTCCCCCTCTGCAGGCGGAGCGTCGGGGCTTCTTTTCCTGTTTGTGGATTTCTGATTGCTAAGGACTGAGCTTCCGTCGCGCAACGAAAATCTCATCGGCAACGGCATCCGCAACGATTTGTCCTTGGTTTTTCAACGAGATGCGCGGATGTGCGGATCCAAGGCATGTTTTTGCGACTCTGATCCCATCCCAAATTCATATGCCTTTTCGCTCCCTGTATGCGGCTTTTATCCGGCTTTTATTCTGGGCGGTTCTCTTCGTGGCTGACGATAAACCGTTGTGCATCATGCCAATAACTGGAGGATGCAAAAGCTCAAAGAGGCGAAACTAAAAAAAACGCCCTGTATACGGCTTTTATGTCGGGTGATTCACCAGCAAAGCGCGTCATCACAGCCCTGAGTGTTCTTGCATATTTACCAGGTTGAACATCATAAAGAGTTCGATTTTGCCGAGGAGTTCACGAGGCTTCTGGCCGTACATGGTATACGGGAAGGAAACATGAGTCAGCCGTCACTGGGAGGACTCTACTTACCCAGCACCGGATTCGGCGCAAAAACAATTCCACGAGCAATCAGGGCATCAGGCGTCATTCTGGGACAAACACATTCCGCCCGCCATGGTGGCGAACCATACCGGGCCTTCCCAGGCTCTCGCGCTCTTGCAAATCAAGTAGTAGGGCAGGTTCCGTGGGTGTGTTGGCAAGAAAACGGTGGCCATTGTCTTTTAACCGCCCCATCACCACCGCGAATTCAGGTCCGGTTTTGCCGTGCATTACGGTGTACGTCTCGATGACTGCCGCTCCGGAAGCATCTTCAACAAACGGGGCCTTGGGCAACGCATTCAGCTCCGCCTGCAGGACTCCCTGAGATTCCCGCCGCCATGGACCATCGAACGGGACGGTCGAATAGACGCCAAACGAGTGCTTGGTAATGTAGTTGCCATTGGCGGTCACCAGTCCGAAGCTGCCGGGACTTTGGCGCAATCGGCGCATCATCTCGGAGATTGAGTGCGTCACATAATTGTTTCCGGGACCGCCAAAGTAAGGAAGACCACCGGTGACCGTGAGGCCGCGCGGATCGTCTTCGGCCAGCCCGGTTTCTTGGCACGCTATCTCCAAGGCCGAAGGGAAACAGCTATACAGGTCGAAGAAGCGCATATCGGCAATTGTCCGGCGCGCCATCTCCAATGCCTTGCGCACGCCCCAGCGAATCGCCGGAGAGGCGTGCAGGCTGGTGCGTTCGGATATATACCAGTGGTCGTCGGCGTCGGCGCAACCATGCAGATAAATCCATTTGTTTTCGGGGACTCCTAACCGGCGCGCTTCGCCCACCGAGGTCATGATTATCGCCGCCGCTTGATCGATGAACGCATTGGCATTCATGAGCCGGGGATAGGGAAATCCGATCCAGCGATTTTCATGATCGACCGTTGCCAGACGTTCAGCGGAATATCCTGCCCTACGCGTGGCCAGCGGGTTGCGTTCCGCGACCTGGGACAACCCTGCCAGCAGACTGCCCATGGCTTGCATGTGTTCGGCAACCCGCCGGCCGCGCGCTCCGCGAATGGCATTCTCAATCAGCGGATACATAGTGATGGCTGCGCGCATCTGGTGACGGTCTTCACAGTCGCTCCAACCACGCCGGGGATTTCCGATCAGTTCAGGCTGGCCTCCGGGATCTTCACTCCAGATAGACGACAGCCCGGCCTTCTCCGCACCATGCTGGGTCCGGAGCGCCTCTCCGCCGGCGATCATCGCGGCCCGGACTTCTCCTTGGGCAATCGCTTCGGCGAGATGATTGACCATGTATTGCGGCATATTGCCGCCATTCCATGTGTAAAGATAACGGCTGGCATTGATGCCCAGACGCCGGGCCACGCTTCTGGGTGGGTTGGAAGACGTACCAAGCGCGGTGCGAAACCGATGGGAGGTATCAGAAAACAGCCGCAGCATGGCCACCACATCGATTGACTGTGCGAGTCGCGTCGAGCCTGCGTCGTTGAGAGCCAGCCCGCCGGCCTCAGCAATGAGATCAAAGGGAGAACGGACGGCCTCAACCGGAGTCGTGAGGTCCGTTACATCACCACAACCAATCAAAATAGGGGTTGAATCTGCGATCACCTGATTCACCTCGATGCCCTGTGGCTAGAATTTTGCCGTCCTTCGTGTGACCACCACGGAAAAAATTCAAAAACTCAGTGTAGTCGATTGGAGCGTGCGTAATCTGGGGATAGGGATGCCCCTGCGGCAGTTTTTCTTTGATGAGCATGAATTTTTACTCGTCCAGCGCAGCTTGCAATCCCGCCACTATGTTTATGACTTCAAGAAACGCTCTGCACGCGTTCCCAAAATTCCTGTTCCGTAATTGCGGATTTCGAAGCGGCCAAGGCCCATTCGGGCAAAAGAATGGCTCTTCAGGTAGGACTCGAACTTGAGCCGTTCTGCGGGCGTGAAGCCGCGCTTTTGCGGCTGGGAGCCCGCAGGCGAAATCCTGAGCGCGCCTTTTGCGCGAAGGACTAGAAATGAATGGCTCCTCAGGTAGGACTCGAACCTACAACCCTCCGGTTAACAGCCGGATGCTCTGCCATTGAGCTACTGAGGAGTGGGCAACGGGCGATCCGCGAAGGGACTCAACCCATTGAAACTGACCCTTGTACAATAACACGCGAAGCGCCCGGTTCGCAATCCGCTTTTTGTGGCTGTCTGGCCGCTGGCACTTGCCGCCGAGGGCCAGCTTTCCGCGTATCTGTTAATCTTATGAGCATGGTTCGACGATGCGGCTCCTGAATCCTTGCGATGCGGGACGCGTTGAATATCAAGTTTTCCGATGCCCGTCATGTCCCATTTGCCCGACGCTTCTGAGGTGCTTATGCGCGCTGCCTTTTTTGCCATAATCTTTTTTGCCGCTGTGTTCGGTCTGGCCCAATCCAAAGGTTCTGCGGCCTCCGCGAATGGCCCAAGTTCCTCTGGGACGCCCAAAGCCAAGGTCGATGCTGTCGTGGACGACTACCACGGCCGCAAGGTATCCGATTCTTACCGCTGGCTCGAGGACAGCAAGTCTGCGCAGACACAGAAATTCGGCGATCAACAGAACGCCCATACCCGCAAGGTGCTCGATGGCGTCCCCGGCCGGGAGAAGTTGCGTACTCGCCTGGAGCAGTTGCTCACCATTGGCCGGGTGGATGCACCTAGACCCGCTGGCCCTTATTATTTCTACGATCGGCGCGAAGGAACACAGAACCAGCCGATCATTTACGTCCGCGAAGGGTTGCACGGGAAAGACCGCGCGCTGATCGACGTGAACGCCCTGGCGCCGGATGGCACAATCGCGTTGGACTGGTGGTTCCCCTCCAACGACGGCAAGTTGGTAGCCTACGGCACTTCGCCCAACGGCTCGGAAATCAGCACCCTGCGGGTGATCGAGACTACAACCGGCAAGCTGCTTCCGGAACAGATCGGCCGCACGCGAGCGGCCAGCGTTGCCTGGCTTCCCGACAATTCCGGGTTCTATTACACGAAGTATCCGCGGCCTGGGGACGTGCCCGCGGGCCAGGAACTCTATAACCGTCACGTCTTCTTTCATGCCCTGGGCGCTACCGCGAACTTCGATGGGCTGAAGGACCCCCTGATTTTCGGTGAAAAACTTGACCCGGAACACTGGCCCAGCGTGCTGCTCTCGCATGACGGACGGTGGCTGCTGGTGCATGTTTCCGAAGGTTGGAGCAACGGCGACCTGCTGCTTAAAGACCTGAAAAAACCGCAAGCGGGATTTCTCCCCCTCACCGGCGGCCGGAATTCCCTCTATCAGGTGCAAGTCGCCGACGGCCAGCTCTACATCACCACCAACGAAGGCGCTCCGCGCTACCGGGTATTCAAAGTGGCCTGCAGCGCTCCGCAGCGGGAAAACTGGAAGGAAATTGTTCCTGAATCGAAAGACACGATCGAGGATTCTGCCCGGGTGATCGGGGGCAGACTGTTCGTCCCCTACATCAGAAACGCCAGCGCGGCGCTCACGGTTTTCGATCTTGAAGGCAGGCGTATCGCGGAAGTTGCCATGCCTACCTTGGGAAGCATCAACGGCATCGGCGGCCAGCCGGAAAGCCAGGAAGGATTTTTTGGCTTCGCGTCCTTCGCCCTTCCCAGTACCGTCTACCATGTGACTCTCGATGGCAAACTCTCTCAATGGGAAACGGTGAAGTCGGATATTGATCCATCGAAATATGAAGTCCAACAGCTTTGGTTTAGTTCCAAAGACGGCGTCCGCATACCAATGTTCGCAGTCCACAAGAAGGGACTAGTCTTGAACGGCAAGAACCCCACGGTGCTCTCCGGCTACGGCGGGTTCAACATTGGGCGCACGCCCAGCTTCAACCGTAACGCGATGCTGCTGCTGCTCGAACACGGCGGCATCTACGCCGACGCCCAACTGCGGGGCGGCAGCGAGTTCGGTGAACAATGGCACCGCGATGGGATGCTCGATAAAAAGCAAAACACTTTCGATGATTTTATCGCGGCTGCCGAATACCTGATTGCGCAGAAATACACCGATAAAGACCATCTGGCCATTCAGGGCGGCAGTAACGGCGGTCTGCTGATGGGCGCAGTCCTCACGCAGCGTCCTGATCTCTTCCGCGCCGTGGTCTGCCAGGTGCCGCTGCTCGATATGCTGCGCTATCAGAGGTTCCAGATCGCCAAATTGTGGATTCCAGAATACGGTTCGTCTGAGGACCCAAAGCAATTCGAGTGGATTTACGCCTATTCACCCTACCACCATGTGAAACCCGGGACGGTCTACCCCGCGGTCCTGTTCATGACCGCCGACAGCGACACGCGGGTCGATCCTCTACACGCCAAGAAGATGACCGCCCTCATGCAGGCCCAGGCCGGCAACGGATCCGACCGGCCCATCCTGTTGCGCCTAGATTCCAAGGCAGGCCACGGCATCGGCAAGCCTATTGGAAAGCTGGTGGAAGAGGACACGGATTTCTGGAGTTTTGTGTTTTGGCAGTTGGGAATAAGCAATTAGCAAATAGCAGTTGGCAATTGGCAAGTAGCACTCAGCATTCAGCCATGAAACAGATTGGTAATTGCCAAAATTGGTAATCGGGTAATTGAAGAGCCGTACCAATCTGTTTCATGGCTGAGTGCTGAATGCTGAGTGCTATTTGCCAATTGCCAACTGCTATTTGCTAGCTGCTATTTCCGGCGCATCAGGCTCGGCTACTACGCCGTCAAAGGCGGTGGCGGCGAACAGCTTTCCGTGGGCGGGATACAGATCCCGCAGCAGCCAGCCGGAATCATGGCGATGCCAGGTCCTTCCAAGATCGCGGCTCTCAAAAATGCTGGTGGAAGTGGACCCGGCTGCGAAGAGGCGGTGGTCTTCCGGGTCATACTCGATGGCCACAATGTTAGCCAATGGCAGCGTCCCAATATAGTCCCAGGATTTACCTGCATTCGTACTGCGAAAGACACCTTCACGCGCGCCAATCCAGATACCTCCCTCATGATCGAGGGTCACGGCATTCACAATGCTGATGGAATTGCTCAACTTGGGGACCTGCCAGGCGCCACCGCCATCGGAGGAGAGAAAGATCGCGCGCCGTCCCGCGGCCACCACCGTTTGGTCGAAGGCGTGGATACCAATCATATCTCTGGCCTCGGCCAGACCATTCGCCTTCCAGGTGCGTCCGTGATCGATGCTGGAAAGAATTCCGGAAGACGTTGCGGCATACCATTTTTCGCTGCCCAGCTCCAGGCCGTTTACCTGTCCGCTGAACTGCTCGATGGTCCGGGAAGTCATCGTGATAGGGCCGGCGGCGCCGTTGACGGTCTTGCTCCTGGTTGAATCGAGGCCGCCGATGGAGCGCCAGCGGCTGCTGCCGGGCGCAAGCTTGAAGATGCCGCGATTGGTGCCCGCGACCAGGGCGCCGTCATCGGCCTGGCGCAGCACAAAGACATCGCGTCCATCCAGTCCATCGCTGATCTGGCGCCAAGACTGCCCCCCGCTACGGGAAACAAACACTCCGCCAAATTCCTTGTCGTTGATCAGCCCGGCGTAGAGAACGGAGCTGGCAATGCGATCGGCGATCACAGAAACCACCTGCCGGTGGGCGAAGCCGCGGTTCGATGGCGCGAAGCTGCCGCCTCCATCATTACTGGCCAGCACTCCACCGCGATCGGTGGCCAGAAGAACGCGCGAAGAATTCCCCGGATCGACCAGAACATCATTCACGATCACGTTGGGTCCGGTCATGCGCTTCCAGGTAGCGCCCGCATCCACGGTCTTCCACAGGCCCTCGGTGGTGCCGGCAT